>CAVPEX010000050.1:0-3847 GCA_963703585.1 uncultured Solirubrobacterales bacterium
GCTTGCCGGCGCCGGCCAGGTACTCGTCGAGCTTCTTGCTCTTCTGGGTGTCCTCGTAAACCTCGTAGTCGCGCAGCAGGCCCCAGGGAGGTGTCCCCAGATTCACGTAGCGGTTCTCGTAGACGCGGCGGCCGTCGGGGGCGTCGAGGTGGTCGGTGCCGCGGATGCAGATCGTCTGCTTCCAGGGGAACCCCTTGAGCACGACCTCGTCGGGGGAGATCTGCAGGCCGGTGTCGGCGAAGCGCTGCAGCCACCGCTCCAGATCGTCCTTCCCTTCCAGCTCGGTGGCCCAGGAGCTGTCTCCCGGGAAGCGGAACCTGACGTCCTCGGCGTCCATCCTCAGCGTCGGCGCGATGTCCCCGGCGCTGGCCCGCTCCATGTTGCGGGCGATCGTCTTCTTCGCGAGCCACGACAGCATCGGTGCCTCCTCGGTCCGGGTTCTCGCGGACGGTAGCGCCGCGTGCAACCCTGTTGACGATGGACGTCCTCGTCGCCTATGCGTCCAAGCGCGGCTCGACCGCCGAGATCGCGGAGAGCGTGGCGGCGACGCTGCGGCGGTCCGGCCTCGAGGTGACGTTGCGGGACGCCGCCGAGGTCGAGAGGCTCGGTGCCTACGACGCCGTCGTCCTCGGCAGCGCCGTCTACATGAAACGCTGGCGCGGCGACGCCAAGCACTTCCTCCGCAAGCACCGCAAGGCGCTGAAGGCAATGCCGTTCTGGGTCTTCAGCTCCGGGCCGGTCGGCGACCCGGCCAAGGACGACCCGGCCTGGGCCGAGCCGTCGAGGATCGTCGAGAAGGTCGAGGACCTGGGCGGGCGCGGCCACGTCGTCTTCGGCGGCAGCCTGCCGGCGGAGCCGACCGGCTTCATGGACAAGGCGATGATCGAGGGCACGCCGCCCGAGTTCCGCGACCGCCGCGACTGGGATCAGATCCGCGCCTGGGCCGAGGGCGTCGCCACCGAGCTGACCGCGGTCAGGTCCTAGCGGGCCCTCGCCGCGATCGCGGCGAGGTCGCCGGGGCGGAGCAGCGCGACCAGAGTCGAGCCGTCGACGATCGCGAGGCCGCCCTTGCGCAGCTTCGCCTTGGCGCCGGTGAGACGGGCGACCTCGTCGGAGAAGTCGGGCTTGTGTCCGACCAGGAGGACGTCGCCGCGGCCGGCGGCGAGCGCCAGCGCGTCGAAGCGGCCGCCGCGCAGCTCGGCGGCGGTCTCGGGCTCGAGGCCGAGCGGCTCGCAGGCGAGCCGGGCGGTCTCCGCGGCGCGGACCCTGGGGCTGGCCAGGCAGGCGTCGAGCCTGGCCTCGAGCGCCGCCAGCGCCCGACCTGCGGCCCGCGCCTGGCGCTCGCCCTTCGCGGTCAGCAGCCGCGCGGCGTCGTCCCCGTCGCCCTCCTCGGCGTCGCCGTGCCTGAGCAGGTAGATCACGCCTGAATCCTAGGCCGACCCCCCTCATTCGTCGGTTGACGCGACCCGCCCGTTGGTCGATACCTCTAGCATGCGCCGCTGCATGCCACTGTCGCTTGGCCGCAGCCTTTCCGCCACGCTGCTCGCGACGCTCGCCCTCCTCATTGCCCCGAGCGCCGCGAACACCGCTGGTCAGATCGTCATCTACGGCGCCCACTCGGGCTCCAGCCTGACCCTGTCCACGAACGGCCAGAAGATCGTCGTCGAGGGCAACATGGCGAGCACGAAGCCGCAGGGCTGCCGCCTCGGGCGCCACGGCATGCTCGCCGTCTGCGGGCTCGCCGGCGCCAGCTCGGTCCAGGTGGTGATGGGGCCGTCCGGCGACTTCGTCCAGGTCGCCGACCCCTTGCCGCTGCCGCTGACGATCTACCTCGGGGCCGGCTCGGACAAGTTCGTCGGCAATGCCGAGCGCGACACCTGCTTCCCGCAGGGCTCCAGGCGCAACCGCTGCGTCGGCGGACCCGGCGACGACACCTGCATCACCGGCCCCCGCAACAGCGACTGCGTCGGCGGCGCCGGCAACGACTTCTGCCGCGCCAGCACCGGCAGCGACGGTTGCTGGGGTGGCCCCGGGCGCGACGTCTGCGTGATGGGGCCGGGCCAGGACGGCTGTCACGGCGAAGGCGGCAACGACCGCCTCTACGGCGGCCCCGACCCTGACCAGCTCTACGGCGGCCGTGGCTGGGACTACTGCGACGGCGGCCCCGGCTGGGGCAAGTCGCACGCCTGCAACGCCGGCCCGCGCCGCTGAGCGATATCGAGTATCCAAAGTTTTATGGCTAACTTTGGAATGTCGATGCTTCCGGGCAGATCTGCAGCGTCGCTGGATCGAGAAGGCCGGAAACCCACGCGAGGGCTCGGGTGCCCTGCGCTTGATCGAGCTACTGCCGTCGCAGCCCATCGTCAACACCAAGACCGCGACGGAACTGCTTGGCGGCACTGAGGAGCGGGCCCGGCTCGCCATCCGTCGACTAGCGGATGCCGGGGTGCTTCGCCAGACCTCCGTCGGGCGCCGAAACCGGGCATGGGAGTGCGTCGGACTGTTCGATCAGCTCGACCGATTCGAGCGTGAGCTAGGACCGCAGGACCGAACCCCTCGTCCAACTCGCTAGCGCCCACGCGGCGCGAGCAAGGATCGGCGCGAAAGGCCAACGCTATCCGATCTGGGGCAGGTCTTCGTGCCTGACCGTACCGTCCAGGGCGGCATCTACACGTTTGTTGAGCATCCACTCTGCAGCAGTCTCGGCTGCGACCTCCGCCTGTCCCTCGATGTAGTCGAGCGCGGCGTCGAGTAGAGGCCATTGTGCCTCTCGCCTATCGGTCTGCGGGACGATGAGAAGGCCCGTGTGCAGATCGACCCGCCGGTAGAGAACAACGAAATCCGCCTCGTTGTTGGTGACGAAAGACCGCCTCCTCGTCGATGGCGATCTTGTGGAGAGCCTCGTCGCGCGCGCCAAGTAGATCGCGATCCCGATTGCAGGTGGCCCAATAGCCGCGACGATTTGCGCGCTCCACGAGCGAGGGGGACAGGCACTCGTCGATCCAGAGCTTCACGCCGTCGCGGCGCGACCAGACCTGGTTCTACGTTCCCGGGTTGGCCGACCTCGGCGGGGATTCCCTCTGGCCCAGAGCACTGCGACGTCGAGCGCCTCTTTCGGGATATGGGGGTAGTCCTCCTTGAGCACCTCCCGGCTCTCCCCGCCCTCGACCAGTTGAGCCAGGGTCCGCACCGGGACGCGCGTGCCTCGAATCACGGGCGTGCCGCCCATCTTGTCTGGATCTACCTCGACGTATTTCTCGCGAAGGCGCACGTAGTCGATGGCCCGTTTCGCAACGTCCGCGGCGTTCTCGGTCATCGCGATCCTCAGCGCGCGCGAGAGCTCGAACTCCTCCGCCTCGGCGGGGTTCCGCTTGACGATCCAGTTCCGCACGTCGCGCTTGAGCTTGATCGAAAGGCTGATTGGAAGTTCTGAGAGCAGCGCCAGCGCAGCCGCCTCATCGGCCGCCAGCAACGTCCGCCCCCGTTGCCGCCGGGCCTTCGCGACCCGCTGCTCCAGCGCCTTGTTCACGGCATTGATCGAGACGCCGCTGATCTCAGCGATCTCATTCCTCGTCAAGAGGGGAGAAGGTTTTGACGTGATCCCCATAATCTGCACCTGAAGAGGAACAGATTAGCAATGCGGTCGAACGGGACTGTCCCTACAGCCCCATCGTCTTGCCGTCCGCGATCTACCGGAGGTCTACCGGCGCCTCGCCTACGACCTTGATCGGTTCTGGAGTCGAATGACAGGCCCATTCGCTGGCTCACCCGCGCGTTCACGCTCGCGGCAGCCGGCCTCGTCATCGAGATCCTCGCTTTGGCCGCACTGCTGGGCAATAACATCTTC
>CAVPEX010000051.1:0-49702 GCA_963703585.1 uncultured Solirubrobacterales bacterium
ACGCTCAAGTACCCCTACGTGCGAGGCAGCCTGCTGGCGATGTTCCGCGAGGCGACCCGGTCGAGGCCTGGGCGGAGATCGTCGGCGACCCCGAGAAGGCCGCCCACTACAAGCGCCAGCGCGGCAAGGGCGGCTTCGTCCGCGCCTCCTGGGAGGACGCGGTGGAGATGATCGCCGCCGCCCATGTCCACACGATCAAGCAGCACGGCCCCGACCGCGTCGTCGGCTTCTCGCCGATCCCGGCGATGTCGATGGCCTCCTACGCGGCCGGCTCGCGCTTCGTCTCGCTGATCGGCGGCGTCGTCCTCTCCTTCTACGACTGGTATGCCGACCTGCCGCCGACCTCGCCGCCGGCCGCGCCGGCGACAGGATCGAGCTGGCCGACGCGCGGGTGCAGCCGCGCACGGTGATCACCTCGCCGGAGTGGTCGGGGATCGAGGCGCACGGCCGCCGCTACGCCCCGTTCACGATGAACGTCGAGCGCGAGAAGCCCTGGCACACGCTCTCCGGCCGCATGCACCTCTACCTCGACCACGCCTGGATGCTGGAGCTGGGCGAGGGCCTGCCGGTCTTCCGGCCGCCGCTGCGCCACAGGGCGATCTTCGGCGACCAGCGCGAGCAGGACGGCAAGGAGCGGCGCGAGCTGACCCTGCGCTACCTGACCCCGCACTCGAAGTGGTCGATCCACTCCGAGTACCAGGACAACCTGCACATGCTGACCCTGTTCCGCGGCGGCGGCATGCTCTGGATCAGTCGCGAGGACGCCGAGGCGCTCGACATCCACGACAACGACTGGGTCGAGGCCTACAACCGCAACGGCGTCGTCTCCTGCCGGGCGACGGTCTCCCACCGCATCCCCGAGGGGACCTGCCTGATGTACCACGCCAAGGACCGCCACCTGAACGTGCCGCTGACCGAGCTCGAAGGCAAGCGCGGCGGCACCGACAACTCGCTGACCCGGATCGTGATGAAGCCGACCCACTTCATCGGCGGCTACGCCCAGCTCAGCTTCGGCTTCAACTACTACGGGCCGACCGGCTCCCAGCGCGACGAGGTCACGGTGCTGCGCCAGCGCGAGGCGGAGGTTGTGTTCGAGTGAAGGTCCGCGCCCAGGTCGGGATGGTGATGAACCTCGACAAGTGCATCGGCTGCCACACCTGCTCGGTCACCTGCAAGCAGGTCTGGACCAACCGGCCCGGCGCCGAGTACATGTGGTTCAACGACGTCGAGACCAAGCCCGGGCTCGGCTACCCGAAACGCTGGGAGGACCAGGAGCAGTGGAAGGGCGGCTGGGAGCTCGACCGCAGGGGGCGGCTGCGGCTGAAGGCGGGGGGGAGGATGAAGAAGCTGCTCTCGATCTTCTCCAACCCCGACCTGCCCCAGATCGACGACTACTACGAGCCCTGGACCTACGACTACGAGAAGCTGATCACCTCGCCGCTCTCCGAGCACGACCCGGTGGCGCGGGCGCGCTCGCAGCTGACCGGGCAGCAGCTGGAGGAGATCCGGTGGGGGCCGAACTGGGACGACAACCTCGCCGGCGCCCCCGAGCGGATCCACCAGGACCCGCTCACCGACGGCATCCAGGAGCAGGTCAAGGCCACCTACGAGGAGGCCTTCATGTTCTACCTGCCGCGGATCTGCGAGCACTGCCTGAACCCGTCCTGCGTCGCCTCGGCCGCACCGGCAAGGCCGAGAAGTGCACCCTCTGCTACCCGCGGATCGAGGCCGGCCTGCCGACGATCTGCTCGGAGACCTGCGTCGGCCGCATCCGCTACCTCGGGCTCGTGCTCTACGACGCCGACCGGGTCGAGGCGGCGGCCTCGGTGCCCGACGAGCACGACCTGCTCGACGCCCAGCGCGACGTCTTCCTCGACCCCGACGACCCGGAGGTGCGCGAGCGGGCGCTCCACGACGGCATCCCCG
Source organism: uncultured Solirubrobacterales bacterium (assembly GCA_963703585.1). GTDB lineage: Bacteria > Actinomycetota > Thermoleophilia > Solirubrobacterales > 70-9 > VAYN01. Next base: position 1,927 of record CAVPEX010000051.1, read on the forward strand.
AGGACTGGGTCGAGGCGGCGCGGCGCTCGCCCGTCTGGGCGCTCGCCCACCGCTACCGGGTGGCGCTGCCGCTGCACCCGGAGTACCGGACGCTGCCGATGGTCTGGTACGTGCCGCCGCTCTCGCCGATCGTCAGCGCCCTCGAAGAGGACGGCTACGAGGCCGACCCCGACCACCTCTTCCCGGCGATCGAGGGGATGCGGATCCCGGTCGACTACCTCGCCAACCTGCTCAGCGCCGGCGACGGCGAGGCGATCCGCGACGTGCTGCGCCGCCTGGCGGCGATGCGCGGACACATGCGCAAGCGCGAGGTGCTGGGCGAGCACGACGAGGAGATCGCCGCCGCCGGCGGGATGACGGTCGCCGACGTCGAGGACATGTACCGGCTGCTGGCGATCGCCAAGTACGAGGACCGCTACGTGATCCCCCAGGCCCACACCGAGCTGGCCGACCGGCTGATGGAGCAGCAGGGCGCCTGCGGCCTCGACTTCGAGGGCGGGCCGGGCAACTGCGGCATGGTCGGGGCGGAGTCCGAGGCCGACAGCGAGGGGTTCATGCTCGAGGCGGAGGAGTCGGCGCAGCTGGACCTGATCAAGATGGCCGGCGGCCGGCGCCGCGACGGGAACGAGCGCCGCGAGGGAGGCGAGGGCTGATGGCGCCGCGGCCGGGTCGGCGGCGGGGCGAGGCGCCGCGGCTGCGACGCCGCGGGGACCCAGCGAGCGTCTACAGGCTCTGCTCGCTGCTGCTGCTCTACCCCGACGCGGAGCTGACCGCCGCCCGCCCGGAGCTGGCCGTCGCCGTCGCCGAGCTGCCGCGCTCGCCCGCGGCGACTTCGCTGGGGCGCTTCCTCGCCTGGTGGGAGGCGACCGACCCGATCGAGGCCGGCCAGCACTACGTCGAGACGATCGACCTCAACAAGCGCTCGGGCCTCTACCTCACCTTCTACTCCGACGGCGACAAGCGCGAGCGCGGCAGCGCCCTGCTGCGGCTGAAGCGGCTCTACCGGGCGGCGGGGCTGCCGTTGGAGGGGACCGAGCTGCCCGACTACCTGCCGGTGATGCTCGAGTTCGCGGCGGCGGCGCCGGACGGGCGCGGCGAGATCGTCCTGCGCGAGCACCGCGCCGCCCTGGAGCTGGTGCGGCTCAGCCTGCGCGACCTCGGCAGCCCCTACGCGAACCTGCTCGACGCCGTCTGCGAGACGCTGGGGGCGGCCTCGGCGGCGGAGCGCGCCCTGGTCGGCCGCCTGGCGGCGGTCGGCTTCTATGCGTTCCCCACGGTTTCAGAGGTCTCCCTCCCAAATCCACAAAGAACAGGGAGAGGTTCTCCTATGAGCGCCGGCGAGGTCCTGCTCTGGGCGATCCTGCCCTACGTCGCGATCACGACCTTCGTCGTCGGCCACTGGTGGCGCTACCGCACCGACCAGTTCGCCTGGACCAGCCGCTCGACCCAGCTGCTCGACCGCCGCGTCCTCGGCTGGGCCAGCCCCGCCTTCCACTACGGCGCCCTCGCCGCGATCGGCGGCCACCTCGTCGGCCTCTGCATCCCCGAATCGCTGACCGAGACGCTGGGGATCTCGGAGAGCGCCTACCGCTGGTTCTCCGCGGTCGCGGGCGGCATCGCCGGCGCGGTGACGCTGGTCGGCTTCCTCGGCCTGCTCTACCGGCGCGCCACCAGCCCGCGGGTGCGACGGCTGACGACCCGCGTCGACATGCTCACCTACGGCCTGCTGACGGTGCTGATCCTGATGGGGTGCTGGCTGACCTTCCGCCACAACCTCTTCGCCGGCGACGACCCCTACAACTACCGCCCCTCGATCGGCGAGTGGTGGCGCTCGATCTTCTACCTCGACCCCGACGTCGACGCGATCGACGGGGCGCCGCTGATCTACCAGCTGCACGCGATCGTCGCCTGGTCGTTCTGGGCGCTCTTCCCCTTCAGCCGCCTCGTCCACGCCTGGAGCATCCCCCTCCAGTACCTCGGCCGCCCCTACATCCTCTACCGCCGCCGCTTCGGCGAGCAGGCCTCGCGGGCCCGCCCGTGAAACGGGCCGAGGCGCTGCGGCCGCTCTCGCGCGAGCACCTCGGCGCCCTGCTGGTGGCGAAGAAGCTGCGCGAGGCCGGCGACCTCGGCGAGGCGAGCCGGGCCTTCCTCGAGTTCTGGCAGGAGGACGGCCGGCGCCACTTCCGGATCGAGGAGGAGGTGCTGCTGCCGGGCTGGGCCCTGCACGCCGAGGTCGACGCGGACGGCGTCGCGCGGATGCTCGAGGAGCACCTGGCGATCCGCCGCGAGGCGCTGCGCCTGGCGGCGGGCGAGTGCTCCCTGGAGGAGGCGCGCGAGCTGGGGACCCTGCTCCACGACCACGTCCGCTTCGAGGAGCGCGAGCTGTTCCCGGCGGCCGAAGCGGCGCTGGACGAGGCCGACCTGGACCGCCTCGCCGCCGCGATCGAGGCCGCCGAGGAGGCCGAAGCAGCCGGCTAACCCCCCGGAGTTCGCACCTGGCCACCTATTCGGTGGCTTAGTGCGAACTCGGCGCCGTGGAGGCCGCGTCGAGGCGCCAGGTGCAGTCGATGCCGACCTCGGCCGGGGCTTCCGGCTCGTCGGGCCGCTCGCCGGCGAAGTGGAAGCCGGCGCTGCCGGCGACGGCGGCGCTCGCCCGGTTCGCCCTGTCGTGGTGGATCTCGACCCACTCGATCTGCGGGATCGCCAGCGCCGCGTCCGCCAGCGCCCGCGCCACCCGCGTCGCCACGCCGCGGCGCAGGAAGTCGACGTGGGTCCAGTAGCCGATCTCCAGCGCCCGCGGGCCGCGGCGCCGGTGCAGGCCGCAGCTGCCGGCGAGGGCGCCGTCGAGGAAGACGCCGAGATAGGCGTCGCCGCCGCCTTCCCACTCCCGCTCCCAGGTGGTGAGCAGGGCGCGGCGACCCTCCACCGACCTCGGCTCCTCCGCCGCCCAGCGCATCCACGGCCGCAGGTGCTCGACGTTCTCCGCCACTGCGCGGGCAAGCGCCTCCGCGTCCGCCGGCGTCCAGCGGCGCAGCAGCAGCCCCTCGGCCTCGATCTTCTCCGGCAGGCGGTCCATGACGCGGGCGCAGGCTACTGCGGAGCCGGTACAGCCCGGTTCCCGGAGCCAATGGCCGGCGTGGCGGCGGCCGATATGCGAGCGACCTTCCAGATGGAGCCGCGTGGCTCCCGACCCAGGAGCCGCCCCGATGCCGTCCAAGCTCAGCCGTCGCGCCCTTCCGATGCTCTTCGTGCTCGTCCTACTGCTGGCGATCGCCGTCCCCCCGGCCGCCTCGGCGCTGGAGTTCAAGATCGTCAACGAGAGCGGGCGCTCGCCGGAAGAAGTCTTCGTCACGGTCCTCGGCGAACCGGCGACGTACGACGTGCCGGACATGCCCAACAACGAACCGGTGAAACTGAGCACGATCCCCGGCGAAGACTTCGCGATCGACAAACTGATCTCCGGGCGGAGCTATCTTTGCGGCCATGCAGCAGATCCCGGGCGGGCCGCAGGCCACGGTCCGCAACGGCAGCGGTGAAATCCTCCGGATCCTCTCCCCGATCCAGACCGCCGCCTATCCGGACCTCGGCGAATACGTGCGCTCGATGAGCGCCCGGACGATCACCCTGCACACCGCCTTCTCCGGGACGCCCTTCACGACGAGCCTCTACAGCGGCACCTTCGCCGCCGACGGCTCGCTCGAGCTGACCGGCACGACCAACCCGCCCGGAGAAGCGCCGGCGACGATCTCCTTCGAAGGACCGAAACTGATCGAAGACATCTACACCGGCGCCGGCACGCCGTACAACATGGAAGGGACGATCCGCCGCGACGTCTACGCCGGCTTCGCGACGGGGCTCTGGGGCGGCAAATACGGCAACGACGCGCTCTCCTTCTGCAACGACCCGATGACCACGGGCCAGGGGAGCTGGTGCCAGAACGGGTTCAACCAGCCGTCCTTCGGCGACTCCCGCGCGGCGCTCTCGCCGTTCCCCACCTGCGAGCAGTACGCGGCGGTGATCGACGAATTCTCCGACGTCTACGGCAACCCCTACAGCGACGCGGCGAAGAAGGTCACGGTCAGCCTCGACCAGCCGGTCAGCGGCGGCGAAGTCGAAACGCTGCAGCTGACGATCCAGCCGGACTCCGGCAACGCGCAGCCGGTCGCAGGCGGCAACTCGAACTGCGGCGCCGGGGTGCCGAGCGGGCCGAGCGGCACCGCGGGGAAGGGGACCGCGGCCGCGGTCAACCTGCGCCTCGCCAAGAAGGCGAGGGTCCGTGGCGCCCTGGCCAGGCTCGGCCGCATCTCCTGCGGCGGCCCCTGCGGCCGGGTGACGGTGCTCGCCAAGAAGGGGAAGCGCGTGGGTCGGCCGCGGCAGGTCGGCCGGCTCCTCCTCGCAGCGGAAGCTGACCCTGCGCCTGACCAAGCCCGGCAAGCGCCTGCTCGCCGAGCACGGGCGCCTGAAGGTGACGCTGCGCATCATCGTCTCTCCTCCCGGCGCCAAGACCGTCGTTCGCACCCGCAAGGCGCTGCTGCTGCGCCGGCCTTGACATGTGACCAAACGGTCACCTATAGTGGCGCCATGGACGAGGTGTTCAAGGCGCTGGCCGACCCGACCCGGCGGGAGCTGCTCGACGAGCTCTTCCGCCAGGACGGGCAGAGCCTCAGCGCCCTGGAGGAGCGGCTGCCGATGTCGCGCTTCGGCGTGATGAAGCACCTGAAGGTGCTGGAGGAGGCGGGCCTGGTCACGACCAGGCGGCGCGGCCGCGAAAAGCTCCACTACCTCAACCCCGTCCCGATCCGGCTCGTCCACGACCGCTGGGTGAGCAAGTACGCGGAGCCCTGGGCCTCGGCGCTCAGCGAGCTCAAGCACGAAATCGAGGAGGACGACGATGAATGACCAGGACGCCTACACGGTGGTCGGCGGGCGCGGCGCGATGTCCGTGTTCGAGATCTACATCAAGTCGACGCCGGAGCGCCTCTGGGAGGCGATCACCAGCGAGGAGATGCGCAGGAAGTACAGCTTCGGCGTGGGCACGAAGTCGGAGTGGACCCAGGGCTCGGAGTACCGCTCGGAGGTGCCGGGGGTGATCGAGATCGCCAGCGGCGAGAACCTCTCGGGTGACCTGGGAGATCGAGCCGGTGGGGAGCTCCTGCCGCCTCCGCGTCACCCACGACCAGCTGGGCGAGGACGCCGACAACGAGCTGTACGGCGGCTGGCCGATGATCCTCTCCGGCCTGAAGACGCTGCTGGAGACGGGCGAGCTGCTCGACACGCCCGGGTCGCTGCGCTACTCCGGAGCCGGCGGCTGAGGCCGCCGGCCCGGCCCGGCCCGGTGGCGGCGGTGCAGTAGTTTCCACGGCAAGTATGCCCTTGCCCTGGGACGAGTCGACCCGACCGCACCGCCCGCCGCCGGGCGAGGACGTCACCTACACCGAGCAGGGCCGCGAGGTCGGGCAGCACCTGGTCGACGTCCACGACATGCTGCGGCGCGAGCTCGGCGAGCTGCGCGAGGTCGTCGCCCAGGTGCGCTCCGGCGCCAGCACCCCCGGCGAAGGCCGTGACGCCCTGAACGAGATGGCGATGCGCCAGAACGACTGGACGACGGGCGCCTTCTGCAGCCGCTACTGCCGCATCGTCACTCAGCACCACGGGCTCGAGGACGACGCGGTCTTCCCCCACCTGAAGCGAAGCGACGAGAGCCTGGCGCCGGTGATCGACCGCCTCACCGAGGAGCACGTCGCGATCCACGACGCGATCGACGGCGTCGACCGCGCCCTCGTCCACCTGATCAACAACCCCGGCGGGTTCCAGCCGCTGCAGGCGGCGCTCGACCTGCTCACCGACGCCCTCACCTCCCACCTCTCCTACGAGGAGGAGGAGCTGGTCGAGCCGCTTTCCCGGCTCGGGTTCTTCCCCGGCCAGGTCCCGGGCCGGGTGTGAGCACGCTCGGGATCGTCACCGCGGTGGCGGCGATCCTCGCCGGCTCGCCGGGCGTCGCCCCCTCGCACTGCCCGCCCGGCCACCCCGCCTGCCGCACCACCGAAGGCCGCGTCCTCCACGTCGAGCGGGTCGACCCCGACGGCGACGGCGACGCCCACTTCGTCGTCCTCGACCCGCAGGGCATCACCCTGCCCGGCCTGACCGCGATCGACGTCCGCGCCGGGGTACGCCCCGACCCGCTGCCCGGCCCCGGCGACCTGATCAGCGCCGCCGGCCCGGTCCAGACCGGCTCCTACGGCCAGGACCAGATCCACGCGCTCGAGCTGCACGTCGCGGGCGAGTAGTCGGCTGGCCCGCGCCGACGGCGGGGCTGGCGAGCTCGGCGGCGAGGGTGCGGACGGCGGCGGCGGCGCGGCGGACGAGCCCGCCGCCGACCGCCGGGGGCAGCTCGACGACGAAGGCGCTGCTGTTGGGGAGGGCGTGGTTCTGCCAGCGCGAGGCGCTGCCCGGGTAGCGGCCGCGGAGGCGGACCAGGGGGAGGCCGACGAGCTGGGAGTAGCGGCGGGCGACGAGGGCGTCGCCGCCGGGACGGTCGACGATGCCGAAGGGCTGGTGGAACCAGATCGTCACGTCGGGCCTCACCCGCAGGATCAGCCGCCGCGCGGCGCGGGACTCGGGCTCTGAAAGCGGGCCGGTGCCGGAGTATTCGCCGCCGCCCAGCCGCCGCCAGTCGAAGGGGAAGTTGCGGTTGAGGTCGACGCCGTGGGCGTTGCCGCGGGTGCCGGCGGCGATGCCGTCGGGGTTGATCGTCGGCACCACCCAGAGCTCGGCCCGCCGCGGCGCGCCGAGCCCGACCAGCCGCCGCGCGATCCGCATGCCCGCCGCCTCGTCGCCGTGGATCGCGCCGACCACGAGCACCTTGGCGGCCGGGTCGGCGCCGCCGCTGCGCAGGGCGACGATCGGCCGGCCCTCGACCGAGCGGCCGACGACGCTGCGCTCGGCGGCCGCGCCGGGCGCGGCGGCGAGGAGGGGGAGGGAGGCGAACGCCAGCGCCAGCGCGGCGCGGCGGGTCACGCCCCGACCTCGACCAGCACCTTGACGTCGTCGCCGGGGTTCTCGGCCAGGCGCGCGATCTCCGCCGGCGCCTCCGCCAGCGGCCCGGGGCGGGTGATCATCGCCTCCGGGCCGAGCTGGCCGGCGGCGATCATCGCCGCCACCCGCGGCAGGTCGTTGTGGTAGGCGAGCGCCCCGATCGACGAGCGCTCGTAGACCACCATCCGCCCCGCGTCGACCGGGACGGGCTGCTTCGGGATGCCGGCGACGACGATGCGACCGCCGCGCCTGGTCATCTCCATCGCCGCTTCCCCCGCATGGTCACCGGCCAGACGCTCTGCGTCAACGCCGGCTTCACCCGGCCGGGCTGATCCAGAGACGGGGACGCCAGATGGACTTCAAGGCACCCAAGACCGCCCAGACCAACGGCATCACGATGGAGTACTTCGAGCAGGGGGAGGGACCGGTCGAGGGGGGCGCTGCTCTGCATGCAGCACGTCGCCCGCCGGCTGCTCGAGCGCGAGGCGCCGGGGCGGCTGGTGTTGCTGACCTCGGTCGCCGGGCTGCGGGCCGTGCCCGGCTGCTGCGCCCACTCGATGGCGAAGGCGATGACGGCCACGATCGCCCAGGTCGCGGCGATGGAGCTCGGCCGAGGTCGGAGCCGTCTGCGCCTTCCTCGCCTCGGCCGCCGCCGCCGGCGTCAACGGCGCCGTGATCCCGGTCGACGGGGGCTACGCGATCGCCAAGTCTCCGGGGGGATCTCCGATCCGGATGGCCGGGGAGCAAGCGGCCGTCGGTCGCTGGGTCGGTCGGTAGGCTGGAGACATGGAGGCGGCAAGCGGAGGAGGGCGCGATCACGGGGGCGACGGGGCGGCGGGCGCGAGACGATCGCGCAGCCAGCGCTCGATCGACAAGCCGGGCATGCGCGAGGTCGCCGAGTTCGCCGGCGTGGCGATGTCCTCGGTCTCGCGCGTGCTCTCCGATCACCCCGACGTGAGCCCGGAGATGCGCGAGCGGGTCGAGCGCGCCGTCGAGCAGCTCGGCTACCAGCCCGACATGCTGGCCCAGAGCCTGCGGCTGCGGGCGACCTTCACCGTCGGCTTCATCGTCAGCGACATCTCCAACCCGCTGCTGGCGACGATCGCCCTGGGCGCGGAGACCACCCTGCGGGAGGCGGGCTACAGCGCGCCGGCTCAGTTCCTCGTCGGTGCGCTGGCGCTCGACCTCGAAGCACTCGCACATCCGCAGCAGGTTGAACTCGACGCTCAGCTGCAGCAGGTTCCGCGCCTCGCGCGGCGCTCTCGGGGGCGACGCCGAGCCGCGCGGCGCTCTCGTCGAGCACCTCGGCCATCACGTTGCGCCACCAGAAGCAGCGCCGGACGACCTCGTTCAGCAGCGCCGCCCGGTGCACCGCCAGCTCGCCGAAGATCTCCCAGGTTTCGCGCCCGGCCTCGATCGCCACGTCCATGCTCTCGCCGGCGATCCAGCGCGCGACGGCGCTGGTCGCGTTGCGGGCGATCCGCTCGAAGCTGTCCTGGACCATCGGGTCGATCTCGTGTCCCGGCCCCGTGGTCCGCTCCACGGTCATCGCCAGCACTTCGTCGACCCTTCCCTTCAGCGCCTCGCCCAGCTGTCGCATCTCATCCCCCGCCTCGGCAGGCGGCAGCGAGGGCGGCTCCGGCCCGCGCACCCTGTCGTCTGCCGATCTTGAGCGTTTAGGCGGCATCAAGCCAGAAATCGGCGCCCCAGCGCCGAACTTGAGACCAATACAGCGATTCGTGCGAACGTCCAGTATGCCTAGGCGCTACATCCGGAGCACCGGCGTCGCCCCGTCCTTGGCGATGCCGCCGGCCTCGTAGTCGGGGCCGACCATGAAGCCGGAGATGTTCTGCAGGAAGAGCAGCGACACCCGGCGCTGGTCGCAGAGCTCGACGAAGTGGGCCGCCCTGAGGCCGCTCTCGCTGAAGAGGATGCCGTGGTTGGCGACGATCCCGACCGGGTGGCCGTGGACGTGGGCGAAGCCGCAGACGACCGTCGTCCCGTACTCGGCCTTGAACTCGTGCAGGCTGCCGTCGGCGCTGCGGGCGATGATCTCGCGCGGGTGGTACGGGGTGCGGCTGTCGGGGGGACGGCGCCGTAGAGGGTGGCGGGGTCGACCGCCGACTCCTCGGCCGGGGCGCGCTCCCAGGGGGCGGGCGGCCGGGCCGGCAGGGCGACGATCGAGCGGCGATCCGCGGCGCGTCGCCGTCGTTCTCCGCCAGGTGGTCGATCACGGTCTCGTCGCTCATCGCCGGCACGTAGGCGCCACCGGCGGCGCGGGAGCCCATCACCGCGGCGATCTGGGGGATCGCCCGCGCCGACATCGTCGCCTGGTTGAAGAAGATGAGGCCGGTGCCGCCTTTGACGGTGGCGTCGTTGGCGACGACGATGACCTCGCGGCCGTGGACGCGGGCGATGCCGGCGATCATCCCGGCGCCGGGGGCGGCGCCGCCGTAGAGGTCCTCGGCGGCGGGCGGGGAGAGCTGGAAGGGGGAGCCGGGATCGCAGAGGCGGTCGACCCGCTCCCGCGGCAGCAGCTTGCCGCGCGAGGCGTGGCGCTCGCGCGCCTTCTCGCCGCCGCCCCCGACGGCGCGGGCGAGCCGCTCGGCCAGCTCCGCGGCGAGCCGGCGGTGCTCGGCCTCGTTGCGCTCGAACTCCGGCGTGCCGGGGTGGGCGTGCGTGTGCAGCTGGGTCATCCCGTCTCCTCCTCGCCGGTCAGGGCGATCAGGGTCTGTCCGCGCGCGACCTGGTCGCCCCTGGCGACCGGCAGCTCGGAGAACGAGGCCGGCGTGGGGGGCCTGGACCGAGAGCTCCATCTTCATCGACTCCAGCACGATCGGCACCTCACCCTCCTCGACCGCGGCGCCGGGCTCGGCGCGCACATCGATGACGACGCCCGGCATCGGCGCCTCCAGCGAGTCGCCGCCGGCCGCGGCGAGGGCGCCGGCCTCGACGACCGGGGCGAAGCGGACCGGTTCAGCGGCGCCGTCGAGGATCCAGACCCCGTTGCCCTCGCGCTCGATCCGCAGCCGTCGCGAAACGCCGTCGACCTCGAGCTCGTCGGCGTCGAGTCGAAACGCCCCCGAACCACCGTCCGACTCCCACTCCAACTGGTCGTGGCAGAGCTTTCCCGTGATATGTGCGGGAAAGCTCTGCCACGACGGGCGGGGGTCCTCGGCCGTTGTGTGTCAAGTTCTTTTTGCCATAAAACTTGACATCTATGCCTGGAGGGCCCGCTTAACTGCCCCGCTCGCCGGGGCCGCCGCGGAACTGGCGGCCGGTCTCGGCGAAGGCGGCGAGGCGGTCCTCGACCAGGCGGTGGAGGGTGCCGGCGGCGTACTCGCCGTCGGCGCCGCGCTCGCCGGCCGGCAGGCCGGTGAGGATCTCCAGTCCCTGGTCGGCGTCCTCGATCGCCCAGACGTGGAAGCGGCCCTCGCGGACGGCCTCGACGACCTCGCCGCGCAGCATCAGGTTGCGGACGTTGGCGGCGGGGACGATCACGCCCTGCTCGCCGCTGAGGCCCGCCTGCTTGCAGGCGAGGTAGAAGCCCTCGACCTTCTCGTTGACGCCGCCGATCGCCTGGATGCGGCCGTGCTGGTTGACCGAGCCGGTGACCGCTATGCCCTGCTTGACCGGCGCCCCGGCCAGGCTCGAGAGCAGGGCGAAGAGCTCGGCGCCGGAGGCGGAGTCGCCCTCGATGAAGTCGTAGGACTGCTCGAAGACGAGGCTGGCGGCGAGCGAGAGCGGCCGCTCGCCGCCGTAGCGCTCGCGCAGGAAGCCGGTGAGGATGAGGAAGCCCTTGTCGTGGATCGGCCCGCTCAGCTCGGTCTCACGGTCGACGTTCAGCACCTCGCCGTCGCCGACCGCGACGGTGGCGGTGATCCGCGAGGGCCGGCCGAAGGCGTAGTCGCCGAGCCGGGAGACCGAGAGGCCGTTGACCTGGCCGACCCGCTCGCCCTCGACGTCGATCATCAGCGTTCCCTCGGCGATCAGCTCGCGGATCTTTTCCTCGACGAGGTTGGAGCGGTAGGTCTTGCGCTCGATCGCCCGCTCGACGTCGGCCGCCCGGACCAGCTCGCTGCCGTCCCTGCCCGCCCAGTGGCTGGCCTCGGCGGCCAGCTCGGCGATCTCCAGGAAACGGGCCGAGAGCCGGCCCTGGTGCTCGCTGAGGCGGGCGCCCTGCTCGACCACGCGGGCCACCGCCTCGCGGTCGAAGTGGCGCAGCCCCTCGTCGCGGACCTGGCGGGCGACGAAGGCGGCGTAGAGGTCGGCCTGCCCGTCCTCCCAGGGCATCTCGACGTCGAACTCGGCCCGCACCTTGAACAGCTTCCGCACGTCCTCGTCGAGCTGGTAGAGCAGCGCGTAGATCCGCGGCGAGCCGATCAGGACCAGCTTCAGGTCGAGCTCGATCGCCTCCGGCTCCAGCGTCACCGTCGGGAACAGGGTGAGCTGGGTGCCGATGCTTTCGATCTTGATCTCGCGGCTGCGCAGCGTCTCCTTCAGCTTTTCCCAGACGAAGGGCTGCGCCAGCACGGCGGCGGCGTCGAGCAGCAGGTAGCCGCCGTTGGCGCGGTGGATCGCCCCCGGCTTGATCCGCCGGTGGTCGGTGGTGACGGCGCCGAAGGTCGCCTCGTACTCGAGCCGGCCGAAGAGGTTGTAGTAGGAGGGGCTGGTCTCGAAGACGACCGGCGCCCCGTCGCCCTCGGGGTGGCTGACGAGGAGGTTGGGCTGGTAGCGGCCGAAGAAGGTCTCGTTGGCGCGGCGGGTCGAGGCCGCCATCGGTTCCGGCAGCGTCTGCTCGGGCTCGGCGGCGCGAAAGCGGTCGAGATTGTCGACGACGTCGTCGGGCAGGCGCTCGATCCAGGCGACCAGCTCGGGCACCGCCTCGAAGCGCCCCTTCAGGTCCTCGACCAGGTGGCCGATCGCGAACTGGGCGACGTCGCGGTCGAGGCTCTCCAGCCGTGCCCGCTCCTCGCGCTGGATCTCGCCGAGCCGGCTCATCACCCCCGGCATCCGCGCCTGCACCTCCTCGTTGCGCGCCGCCAGCTGCTTGCGCTGCTCCTCGGGCAGCTGCTGGAATTCGGGCGGCGCCACCGGGTGGCCGTCGACGATCGGGATCGTCAGCACTCCGGCCGGCGTCAGCTCCAGGGCGAGACCGCGCTCGACGGCGAAGGCGCGCAGGTCCCGCAGGGCCTCCTCGCTGCGTTTCTCCAGCTCCTCGGCCAGCTCGCGGCGACGCTGCTGGTAGTTCTCGCTCTCGAACGCCTCGCCGATCCGTTTGCGCGCTTCCTCGACGAAGCGGGCCAGCTCGCGCGAGAGCGCTTCCCCCTGCCCCGCCGGCAGCGAGACCGCGAACGGCTTCTCGGCGGCGTCGAAGTCGAACAGGTAGACCCAGTCGCCGGGCGCCTCGCGCGCGGCGGCGCGGCGGCGCAGCAGCGCCTCCAGGGTGCTGCGCTTGCCGGTGCCGATCGGGCCGGTGGCGAAGACGTGGTAGCCGGGGGCCTCCATCTCCAGCCCGAAGTCGACCGCGTCGAGCGCCCGCGGCTGGCCGATCGTCCCCTCCAGCGGCTCGACCTCCTCCGTCGTGGCGAAGCCGAGCGCGGCGGGGTCGCAGAGCCGGCGCAGCTGTTCGGGCGCGAGGCGGAGGTCGTCCACGCCCGGCACCTTAGAAGGCCTTCGCCTCCGCTGCCGCCGCATCGGCGCCGGGATCGGGGTACAAAGAAGGAGATGGCCGCCGAACTGCGCCGGCTGGACGACACCCTCTGGGAGATCCCGGCGAGCGCGCGCGCCGACATGCGCGTGCCCGCCCGGGTCTTCGCCGACGAGGAGATCCTCGCCGCGATCGGCGAGGACCGCTCGCTGGAGCAGCTGCAGAACGTGGCGACGCTGCCGGGGATCGTCGGCGCGGCGCTGGCGATGCCCGACGTCCACCAGGGGTACGGCTTCCCGGTCGGCGGCGTCGCCGCCACCGCCACCCCGGACGGGGTCGTCTCCCCCGGCGGGGTCGGCTACGACATCAACTGCGGCGTGCGGCTGCTCGTGCTGCCGGTGACAGAGGCCGAGCTGGGCGGGCGCCGCACCGAGCTGGTCCACCAGATCTCCCGCGGGGTGCCGGCCGGGGCCGGCCAGCGCGGCAGCATCGCGCTGAGCGAGGAGGAGCTCGACCGCGTGCTGATCGAAGGGGCGCGGGCGATGGTCGAGCGCCACGGGGTCGGGACCGCCGAGGACCTGGCGCGCACCGAGTCGGAGGGCAGGCTCGACGGGGCCGACCCGGGAGAGGTCTCCCCGCGGGCGAAGCGACGCGGCTCCGGTCAGCTGGGGACGATGGGCTCCGGCAACCATTTCGTCGAGGTGCAGAAGGTGGAGCGGCTGATCGACCGGGCGGCGGCCGCGGCCTTCGGCCTGGAGGAGGGTCGGGTGACGGTGCTGATCCACTCCGGCTCGCGCGGGTTCGGCCACCAGGTCTGCACCGACTACGTCAAGCGCATGGACGCGGCGATCGCCCGCCACCGGATCGTCCTGCCCGACCGCGAGCTCGCCTGCGCGCCGCTCTCCTCGCCGGAGGGCCGGGCCTACCTGGGCGCGATGACCTGCGCCGCCAACTTCGCCTGGGCCAACCGCCAGGCGATCGCCCACCGCGTTCGCGAGGCGGTGCGGGACGCCCTCGGCGGCGCCACCGCGGAGGCGACGCGCCAGGTCTACGACGTCGCCCACAACGTCGCCAAGCTGGAGAGCTACGGCGGCCGCGAGCTGTGCGTGCACCGCAAGGGGGCGACCCGGGCCTTCCCCGCCGGCTCGGCGGAGATCCCCGCCGCCTACCGCGAGGTCGGCCAGCCGGTCTTCATCCCCGGCAGCATGGGGACCAGCAGCTTCGTCCTGCGGGGGCTGCCGGGGTCGATCGAGCGCTCCTTCGGCTCCGCCTGCCACGGCGCCGGGCGGCGGATGAGCCGCACCGGCGCCCGCCGGCGGATCACCGGCGCCGAGCTGCGCCGCGAGCTCGAAGGCCGCGGCATCGTCGTCCGCTGCCCGTCCCAGCGCGGCCTCGCCGAGGAGGCCCCCTTCGCCTACAAGGACGTCGAGCGGGTGGTCGGGATCGTCGAGCGGGCCGGGCTGGCGGCGCCGGTGGCGCAGCTGCGGCCACTGGGGGTCGTCAAGGGCTGAGAGGTGGGGAGCTGTCCACGCCTCACACGTCGAGGACCACGCGCGCGTGCCAGAGGCGGTCGCCGTCCTGGGCGAACTCGAGGCGGTGGTAGGTGACGCCCTTGACCAGGGTCTGGGGGGCGCTGCGCTGGCCGGCCACCACGGCCTCGACCGAGCTGCCCGCCAGGTCCATCTCGATCACCCGCTCGGGCACGAAGCCGTCGGTCTCGGCCAGGTAGACGAGCTCGCCGAGCCAGTCGACGAGCAGGCTGGGCAGGTCCGCCGCGCTCAGCTTCACCGGGTGGGTGACCGGCTCGCCCCGCGGATGCTCGGCCAGCAGGTCGCCGAGCGCGATCGCCGCTTCGCCGAGGACCGCGGCGGGACTCTCGTCCTCGATCCACAGCTCCGCCTCCGAGGTGTGCTCCAGCCAGCGGTACACGCCCCCGACCCTAGCCTCCGCCGGCGGCGGCGCGGCGGCGCAGCAGCCAGCGGCGCAGCCCGTCGGAGCCCCAGACGATGAAGGGGAAGGGCAGCAGCAGGGCGAGGTGGGCGGGGGAGAGGGAGGCGGTGCCGAAGGCCTCCTGCAGGAAGGGGACGTAGATCAGCGCCGCCGCGAAGGCGATCTCGAAGCCGATGCCCCAGAGCAGCAGCGGGTTGGAGAGGAAGCCGATCTGGCGCAGCGAGGAGCGGCTGGTGCGGGTGGCGAGGGAGGTGCCGATCTGGCAGGCGGTGATCCCGGCGAAGGTCATCGTCGTCGCCGCCAGGTAGTCGGAGTGCAGGGGGAGCCCTCGCCGGTGGCGTCGCCGGGGGACCAGCCGGCGGCGGTGAGGACGACGAAGAAGCCGCCCAGCACCAGCGCCGGCAGCGTCTCGGTGCCGAGGTCGATGGCGAGGATCTGCAGCGCCGTCAGCGGCAGCGGGATGGCGCCGCCGGAGAGGGCGAGGAGCAGGAAGGGCACGACCTCCGGCGTCGCGTGGGCGAAGATGCAGGTGACGAGCTTGCGGATGTTCTCGAAGACCACCGCCCCTCTTCGATCGCGGCGACGATCGGCTCCCCGGTCACGATCCGCGCCTTGCGTGCGACCGCCGTGGCGGTGACGCCGTAGTCGCCGGTGACGACGACGATCCCGATCCCGGAGCGCTGGCAGCGGGCGACCGCTTCGACGATCTCCGGCCGAAGACCCGCATGCCCTCCCGCGCGTAGCCGTCGACGGCGGCGGCGACGGCGCTGCGGTCGGCGGGCGTCAGCGGGCGGTCGCCGTCGCCGCCGCGGATCGCCACGCAGCGCTCCAGCAGCTCGGCCGGCGCTCCCTTGGCGTGGAACCAGAGCTGGCCGTCGGGCTCGCGGTCGATGGTCGTCATCCGCTTCAGGCGCGAGTCGAACCGGAACAGCGCTTCGCGGCTGGCCTCGCGGTCGGCCTGGAAGGACTCGACGTCCTCGCCCGGCTCCGCCGCAGCGACCAGCAGCGCGCTCTCGCTGGGGTCGCCGGCGCGGCGCCAGCCGTCGGCCTCGAGATGGGCTTCGGCGTTGTTGCAGCGGACCGCCGTGCGCAGCAGGGCCGAGAACGGCTCGCCGCCGGCGTGGCCACCGGGCTCATCGGGGCCGGCCGCCGGGCGCAGCTCGCCGCCATCGGCCCAGAGCGCGTGGACGCTCATCCGCCCCTCGGTCAGCGTCCCGGCCCGGTCGGTGCAGATGATGTCGGTCGAACCGAGCGTCTCGACCGCGGTCAGCCGCTTCACCACCGCCTGCCGCCGCGCCATCCGCCGCACCCCGACCGCCAGCGCCAGGCGATCGTCGGCAGCGCCTCGGCCGCCCGCCCGGCCTGGAGCTCCTGGACGAAGGCGAAGACCGCGTTGAGCGCGATCACGGCGACGATCGCGATCGCCAGCGGCACGGTAACCGGCATCGTGCTGGGAGAGGCCCGAGCGGCTGGTGCCGAGATGGCGGAGGAGGAGGTCGATCCTCTCCTCGGGATCGAAGCGGGCGTCGGTCTCGGTCAAGGGCCTCGGACTCTCCGCCTCAGGACCGCCTTGCGCGCCTCCTCGGCGCCAAGGACCAGGGGTGGCCAGAGCAGCAGGAAGGCCCAGCCCCACAGCGGCAGCCCGCTGGTGTGGAAGAGATCGTCCAGCCCCGGCGTGTAGGAGAGCAGCGCGATCATCCCCACCTCGACCGCGATGCCGACGAGGAGGAGCCGGTTGGAGAAGAAGCCGACGCCGCGCAGCGAGAGCCGGTTGGTCCGCCAGGCCATCGCGGCGCCGACCTGGGCCATCACGATGCCGGCCATCGTCATCGTCGTCGCCTCCAGGTAGAGCGTGCCGCTGTCGGCGAGGTCCTCCCACGGCCGCCAGCCGGCTAGCCAGTAGGCGAAGAGGAAGCTCGCCATCGCGGCCAGCGCCTCGAACGGGCCGATCCACCCGAACACGCGACCGATCACCGCCCGGTTCAGCAGGTGCTCGGAGCGGCGGCGCGGGGGGCGCGACATCGTTCCCGGCTCCGGGCTCTCGGTGCCCAGCGCGATCGCCGGCACCTGGTCGGTGCCGAGGTCGACCGCCAGCACCTGCATCACCACCAGCGGCAGCGGGATCGCGCCGCCGGAGATGCCCCAGACGAGGAAGGGCGCGAGCTCGCCGACGTTGGAGCAGAAGTGGTAGCCGGCGAAGCGGCGGATGTTGTCGTACACCGCCCTTCCCTCCTCGACCGCCGCCACCACGGAGGCGAAGTTGTCGTCGATCAGGATCAGGTCCGCGGCCTCCTTGGCGACCTCGGTCCCGCTGCGGCCCATCGCGATGCCGATGTCGGCGTGCTTGAGGGCGGGGGCGTCGTTGACGCCGTCGCCGGTCATCGCGACGATCTCGCCGTCCTCGCGCAGGAGCCGCGCCAGCCTGAGCTTCTGCTCCGGGTCGATTCGCGCGAAGATCACGTGGCGCTCGGCGAGGCGGCGCCGCAGCTCCTCGTCGTCCAGGCCGGCCAGCTCCTCGCCGGTTATGACGTGGACGGGGCCCTCGAGCAGGCCGATCTCGCGGGCGATCGCCTCCGCCGTGCGACCGCTGTCGCCGGTGACCATGACGATCCGGATCCCGGCCTCGCGGCAGCGGCGGACCGCCTCGGGGACCTCCGGGCGGGGCGGGTCGATCATGCCGACCAGGCCGAGGAGCTCGAGCTCGCGCTCGACCGCGTCGGCGTCGGCGCCCCCGTCCGCGGCCAGGTCGCGGCGGGCGAGGGCGAGGACGCGCAGGGCGTCGTGCTCCATCGTCGCCTCGGCGGCCGAGACCTCGGCCCGGGCCTCGCTCGGAGAGGGTCGTGCGCGGCAGGACCAGCTCCGCCGCGCCCTTCACGTAGGCGACGCGCTCGCCGTCGACGCGGTGGATCGTGGTCATCCGCTTGCGCTCCGAGCTGAACGGCAGCTCGGAGAGCCGCGGCGCGCGGGCGGCCTCCTGCTCGTGCCGCAGCCCGCCCTTCTCGGCGAGCACGACCAGGGCCGCCTCGGTCGGATCGCCCAGCACCGTCCAACCGTCCTGGCCGTGGATCAGCCGCGCGTCGTTGCAGAGCAGCCCGGCCCGCAGCAGGTCGTCCAGCGGCCCCGGGTCGACGACCTCGCCGCCGGAGCGGAAGCGGCCGAAGGGCTCATACCCGGCGCCCTCGACCGTGATCTCGCCGGCGGGCGTCCAGACCCGCTCCACGGTCATCTGGTTCTCCGTCAGGGTCCCGGTCTTGTCGGTGCAGATCACGGTCGTCTCGCCGAGCGTCTCGACCGACGAGAGCCGCCGCACCAGCGCGTTGCGTTTCGCCATCCGCTGCGTCGCCAGGGCCAGCGACAGCGTCACCGTGGGCAGCAGGCCCTCGGGCACGAGTGCCACCGTCACCCCGATCGCGAACACGAAGCGGTCGCCGAGGCTCATTCCCGCGAACCCGGCGACGACGAGAAAGAGCGCGCCGATGCAGATCGCCAGAACCGCGACGATCCGCGTCAGGCGGTCCAGCTCGCGCTCCAGCGGGCTGCGCTCGCGCTTGGTCTGCTGCGCGAGCTCCGCGATCCGGCCGAGTCGGGTGCCCATGCCGGTCGCGGTCACCAGCCCCTCGCCGGTGCCAGAGGTGACGTAGGTCCCGGCGGAGACCTCCTCCTCGGGCGCGACCGGGGAGGACTCCCCGGTCAGGGTCGACTGGTCGACGCGGAGATCGCTGGCCGCGAGCAGGTCGGCGTCGCCGGCGACGCGGTCGCCCGGGCGCGAGCAGCAGCACGTCGCCGGGAACGACGTCCTCGTTCGGGATCTCGACCGCCACCCCGTCGCGCCGGACCCTGACCTTGATCGGGAGCATCTTGCGCAGCGCCACGACCGCCTGCTCGGCGCGGTACTCCTGGAAGTAGGAGAAGACGGCGTTGACGACGATCACGACCACGATCGCGGCGCTCAGCTGCGGGATGCCCGCCACCAGCGCCAGCGCGGCGCCCACCCACAGCAGCAGGGCGAAGAGCTGAATCAGGTTGGCGAGGAACTGGCGGACGTGTGATGGCCCCTCGGCCTCGACGATCGCGTTCGGGCCGATCCGCGCCAGTCGCTGGCTGGCTTCCTCCGTCGAGAGGCCCGCGGTCCGCGGCTTGGAAGACTCCTCCGCCGTCACCGACGCCCTATCCGTCTTCAAAGCGCGCTGGGGTAGGTCTCGGGGGGCTCGCCCCGGGTCCAGCCCGCCGTCAGCTCCAACGGCTCCACGGCACGGGTCTCGTCGATGTGGACGACGGCGTCGAACTGGCCGGCGATGTTGGCGGAGAAGTAGTGGCTGGCGCGCTCGGTCTCGGGCCGGTAGATGACCCCGATCGCCCGCTCCAGGCGGGGCTCGGCCAGCGCCCGCGCCGCCTCGCCGGCGCTCAGGTCGAGGAGGAAGCGGGGCTCTCCGAGCGAGTGGAACAGCGCCTCGAAGCTCTCCGGCAGGGCCGGGCGCACGCGCTTGCGCTCGGCCGGCGCGTCCCAGGACGAGGCCGCCGTCACCGTCCCCGAGTAGGTGGTGAAGCCGACCAGGGCGACGCCCTCGGGCCAGCGCTGGCGCGCCAGCTGGCCGACGTTGAGCTCGCCGCGGCGGCCCATCTCGGTCATGCGGGCGTCGCCGATGTGGGAGTTGTGCTCCCAGACCACCAGCCGCGGCGGCTCGCCGCGGCGGCCGACGTGGTGCAGCAGGCGCTCCAGCGTGTCGGCCATGTGGCGGTCGCGCAGGTTCCAGGAGGAGGCCGGGTCGCCGAACATCGAGCGGTAGTACTCCTCGGCGCTGGCGACGAGGCGGGCGTTCTGCTCGGCGTAGAACTGCTCGTCTTCGGCGGCGATCCCGTCGCGGCGCAGGTAGGCGTTGCCGAGCCGCTGCAGCTCGACCAGCTGGTCGAGGACGCCGCGCCGGCAGGACTCGCTGATGCCGAGCGTCGCCGCCCGGCCGTAATCCTGCTCGCCGCCGAACGGCTCGAAGCAGGCGTAGCGCTGGCGCGCCCGCTCGGCGGCCGGCGGGTCGACCCGCTCGAGGTAGGCGATCACCTCGGCGACCGAGGCGTAGAGGCTGTAGAGGTCGAGGCCGAAGAAGCCGGCGGCGCCCTCCGGCGGGCGGCGGTCGTTGTGGTCGCGCAGCCAGCCGACGAAGTCGAGGACGTCCGCGTTGCGCCACATCCAGGTCGGGAAGCGGCGGAAGCCGCGCAGCGCCTCCTCGGCGTCGCCGTCCTCGCCGGCGCCGTGGACGTAGCGGTTGACGCGATAGGCGTCGGGCCAGTCGGCCTCGACGGCGACACCCTGGAAGCCGTGCTCCTCGATCAGCCGGCGGGTGATGTGAGCCCGTTCGCGGTAGAACTCGTGGGTGCCGTGGGAGGCCTCGCCGAGGAGGACGACGCCGGCGTCGCCGACCCGCTCGAGCAGCGCGTCGTAGTCCTGGTCGGACCCGCTCAGCGGCTGGGCCTCATGCCGCAGCGTCTGCTCTGGACTGGAGAGCATCGAGCACCTCCTTGTCTGAGACCTGCGAGAAGTCGCCGTAGACCTGACTTACCCCGTACATCCGCCGCGGAACCTCCAGCGCGACCACCTCGTCGGCCTCCTCCCGGAGGCGGCCGAGAGCGTCCGGCGGGCAGACCGGCACGGCGAGGACCAGCCGGCGAGGTTGCTGCTGGCGCACGGCGCGCAGCGCCGCCGTGTCGGTCATCCCGGTGGCGACGCCGTCGTCGACGACGATCACGACGCGGTCGCGGAGATCGGGAGCAGGGCGGTCGCCACGATAGGCGGCGACGCGCCGCTTCAGCTCGGCGGTCTCGCGGGCGGCGATCGCGTCGAGCTCGCCGTTGCGGATGCCGAGCACCTGCACCGCCTCGGCGTCGATCACGGTGGTGCCGTCCTCGGCCACCGCGCCGATCCCGTACTCGGGGTTGTGGGGGGCGCCGAGCTTGCGCACGGCGAGGATCTCCAGCGGCGCCGCCAGCGCCCGGGCGACCTCGTCGGCCACCGGCACGCCGCCGCGCGGCAGGGCGACGACGACCAGGTCCGCGGCGGCGAGCGAGGCCAGTCGCCGCGCCAGCTGGCGGCCGGCGTCGCGCCGGTCGGCGAAGGGCGGGCCGCCGGGGTCGCTCTCGGTTGCGGATTCGATGTCGGGCACGGTCCTCTTCGCCTTTCGGGTCTCTGCTGCGGCGATTCTCTTGCAGCCGGCGGCGGGCGCCATCGGTGTAAGCCACCCCCGCCGGCTTCGGGTTTGCACCGATACCGCAGGCCGGCGGCGGTTCTAGCCTCGGAACGGTGAGCACCGAGACCTTTGAGATCCCGGCCCCGCCCGTCACCCTCGGCGGCGACCTCGTCGTCCCCGCCGACGCCGAGGGCCTCGTCGTCTTCGCTCACGGCAGCGGCTCCAGCCGGCACAGCCGGCGCAACCGCGAGGTGGCGTCCGGCCTCAACCGGCGCCGTCTCGCGACGCTGCTGCTCGACCTCCTGACCGAGGAGGAGGCGCTCGACCGCGCCAACGTCTTCGACGTCGACCTGCTCTCCGACCGGCTCGTCGCCGCCACCCGCTGGGCGGCCGGGCGCCCCGAGACCGAGGCGCTGCAGGTCGGCTACTTCGGCGCCTCCACCGGGGCCGCCGCCGCCCTCTGTGCCGCCGCCACGCTGGGCGATGCCATCCGCGCCGTGGTCTCGCGCGGCGGCCGCCCCGACATGGCCGGCGATTGCCTCGGCCGCGTCAGCGCGCCGACCCTGCTGATCGTCGGCGGCGCCGACCGCGCCGTCCTGGCGCTGAACCGGCAGGCCGCGGCCCAGCTCCGCTGCGAGCACGCGCTCGAGGTCGTGCCCGGCGCCACCCACCTCTTCGAAGAGCCGGGGACGCTGGAGCGGGTCGAGGATCTGGCCGGCGACTGGTTCGCCGACCGCCTCCCTCGGTAGCGGCGAGGCGCCGACCCCCCCTGGTCAGTAGCGGAGCAGGGCGCCGACCTGCTCGTGGCTCTCGAGGGCGTCGCCCTCGACGATCAGGACCTCGGCCGCCTGCGCCACCGCGCCGGCGATCGCCCGCTCGACCTGCTCGTCGCGCGCGCCCTTGCCGACCAGCAGCGTCTCCACCCGCTTCTGCTCGACCGCGGCGAGCACTTCGTCGCGGCCGGCGACGGCGACGTCGCCGGTGCCGAGGCCGCTGCGGAAGCGCTCGATCGCCTCGCGTTCGCGGCCGGCCCGGTCCGCCGCCATCAGCCCGGCGAGCTGCTCCAGCACCTGCTCGGCGGAGGCGTTCTCGAGGTCGACGGCGACGTGGCCGGCGAGCCGCTCGCGCAGGTAAGGGTGGAGGGCCCCTTCGACCACGGGTACCAGCTCGGCCGGGGCCAGCAGGGCGACGCGCTCGAAGGGGCGGCGCTCGTGCAGCGCGAAGAGGCGGTCGCAGACGCGGGCGACGTGGTCCTTGGTTTCTTTCTCGATCCCGCGCTGGAAGCGGCCCTGGGACCAGCCGCCCTGGGAGTGCCAGCGGTGGACGTCGTCGTCGACCTCGCCGACCTCGGCCAGGCCGGTGTCGTTGCCGCGGAAGACGCGGCCGTGCTTGCGGTTGACCAGGGCGACGCCCCAGCTCGGCCCCGCCATCGCCTCGACCAGCGGCTCCAGCGCCGGGCCGGCGCGGAAGGAGGCGGCGACGACGTAGTCGGGCGCGCGGCGCAGCGCGTAGGCGCGCAACTCGCCGCCCTCCTCGCAGAAGAAGCCGGCCCCGTGCACGCCGGGATCGTCGACCACGGCGCTGCCGAGCTCGCCGCGGACGCGCTCGAGGCAGGAGCCGAGCGCCGCCGCGGAGGCCTCGCCGTTCTCCTCGCGCAGCCTGGTCTCGGCCTCGCTCAGGCGGGACTCCAGTTCGGTCTCGCGGATGCGGCCGGTCGGGACCTCCGGCTGGTCGAGGCTGAGGAAGACGCTAAGCACGTCGCCGCCCGCGGCGCCCATGCGGTCGAGCAGGCGCAGCTCCTCGCGGTCGATCTCCAGCAGCGGCGATGGGCTCATCTCTCTCCTCCGGTAGTCGGGTCGGGAATCGCTGCGCATTCTCTGTCGCGGCGCCCGGCCTGCCATCGGGTCAATCCCCCGATCGGCTTCGGCTTTCCCCCGATGGCTCCGGGGCGCCCCGGCCTACCCTGATCGAGATGCCGACCGGCTCCGTCGCCGTCTTCGCCCCCTCGCCGATCCTGACGGTGACGATCGAGGACGGGCCCGAGGGCGGCGAAGTCCACCTCCACGCCGGCGGCCAGGGCTTCTGGGTGGCGCGGATGGCGGCCACGCTGGGGGCCAGGGTCGCCCTCTGCGTGCCGCTCGGGGGCGAGTCCGGCGACGTGCTGCGGGCGCTGCTGGACGAGGAGGGCATCGACGTGCTGGCGGTGAGGACCGGCGGCGCCAACGCCGCCTACGTCCACGACCGCCGCAGCGGCGAGCGCCGGCGGCTGATCGAAACCCACAGCCCCGGCCTGCGCCGCCACGAGCTGGACGAGCTCTACGGCGTCGCCGCCACCGCCGGGCTCGCCGCCGACGCGACGCTGCTGACCGGCCCCCGTCACGAGCACGTGCTGCCGGCCGAGACCTACACCCGCCTCGCCGCCGACCTCCGCGCCAACGGCCGCCGTGTCCTCGCCGACCTCGCCGGGGAGCCGCAGCGGGCGGCCCTGCGTGGCGGCCTCGACATGCTCAAGCTCAGCGGCGAGGAGCTCTGCGGCGAAGGCCTGGCGCCGAGCTCCGAGCTCGAGGACGCGGTGCCGGCGCTGACCCAGCTGCGCGAGGACGGCGCCGACGCGGTGCTGCTCTCGCGCGGCCCGGAGCCGGCGCTGGCGCTGGTCGGCGAGCGCCTGCTCGAAGTGGCCGGGCCGCGCTTCACCGAGGTCGACGCCCACGGCGCCGGCGACTCGATGTTCGCCGCCCTCGGCGTCGGCCTCGCCCGGGGCCTGGCGCTGGAGCAGTCGCTGCGGCTGGCGGTCGCCGCCGGCTCGCTGAACGTCACCCGCCACGGCCTCGGCAGCGGCCACGTCAAGGAGATCGAGCGCCTGCTGGACCAGGTCCAGGTTCGCGATGTCGCCTGAGCCCGGCGCGACACCAGATCCCGTCACGACGCCCGCCGCCGCCACGCCGCACGAGGCCACGGCCGCGGCGGTCGCCGCCGCCCTGGGCGCCGACCCCGTCCGTGGCCTTTCCGAGCGGGAGGCCGCCGGGCGCCTCGCCCGGATCGGCCCCAACGCGCTCGAGCGCCGGCGCTCACCGCCCTACGCGGCGATCGCCCTGCGCCAACTGGCCGACCCGCTGGTGCTGCTGCTGGTCGCCGCCGCGGCCGTCTCCGCCGCGATCGGGGAGGGGGTGGAGGCGATCGCGATCGGCGTCATCGTTCTCCTCAACGCGCTGCTCGGCTTCTTCCAGGAGCTCGGCGCCGAGCAGGCGATCATGGCGCTGGAGGGGTCGCTGGAACGGCACGCCAACGTGATCCGTGACGGGAACGAGCGCCGGGTCGTGGCCGAGAGCGTCGTCCCCGGCGACCTGGTGGTGCTGCGGGAGGGCGACCGCGTCCCCGCCGACGGGCGGCTGGCGAGCGCCGAGGGGCTGGCGGTCGACGAGTCGCTGCTGACCGGGGAGTCGGCAGCGGAGGAGAAGGCCGTCGCCGCCGTCGCGGCCGCGACCGTGCTGGCCGACCGCACCTCGATGGTCTACGCCGGCACCGGCGTCACCCGCGGCCGCGGCAGCGCCCTCGTCACCGCCACCGGGCCGCGGGCGGAGGCCGGGCAGGTCGCCGGCCTGGCCGCCGCGGCGAAGCCGCCGCCGACGCCGTTGCAGTTGCGGCTGGCCGGGTTGACGCGGCTGATGGTGGTCGCCGGAGTGGCGATCACCGTCGTCCTCACCGCGATCAGGATCGCCCAGGGGGCGCCGGCGCAGGAGGCCTTCCTGCTCGGTGTCTCGGTCGCCGTCGCCGCGGTGCCGGAGGGGCTGGTGGCGACGCTGACGATCGCGCTGGCCCTGGGGGCGCGGCGGATGGCGGCGCGGGGGGCGATCGTACGCCGGCTGCCGGCGGTCGAGACGCTCGGCAGCGCCACCGTCGTCGCCTCCGACAAGACCGGGACGCTGACCGAGAACGACCTGCGGCTGAAGGAGGTGGCGCCGATCGGGTCGCACACCGAGGCGGAGGTGCTGGAGGCGGCGGTCCTCGCCTCCACCGCCGAGCTGCTCGGCGGGGAGGAGGGCGAGCCGCGGGTCGCCGGCGACGCGGTCGAGGCGGCGCTGATCCTCGGCGCCGCCGAGCGCGGCGTCTCCGCGGTGCGGCTGCGGGGTGCCGGTCCACCGCTGGCCGAGCTTCCCTTCGACCCCGAGCGGCGGCTGATGACGGTCGCCTACGAGCGCGACGGCAGCGTCCGCGCCTACACCAAGGGCGCGCCCGAGGTCGTCCTCGCCCGCGTTGCCGCGGGCGCCGCGGCGGAGCCGTCGCGCCGGGCGGCGGCGCAGGCGGAGGAGTGGGCGGCGCGGGGCCTGCGGGTGCTGGCGGTCGCCTCGCGCCAGGCCGACGGCGGTGCCTTCGAGGACCTCGAGGCGTTGCAGAGCGAGCTCGACCCGGTCGGGCTGGTCGCGCTCGAGGACCCGCTGCGCGAGAGCGCCCCGGCCGCGGTCGGCGCCGCCCGTGACGCCGGCCTGCGAGTGCGGATCGTCACCGGCGACCACCCGGCGACGGCGACGGCGATCGCCACCGAGCTCGGTCTCCCCCTCGACGCCGTCTCGGCCCGGGTGACGCCGGCGGAGAAGCTCCGCCTGGTCGAATCGCTGCAGCGCGAAGGGGAGGTGGTCGCGGTGACCGGGGACGGCGTCAACGACGCACCGGCCCTGCGCCGCGCCCACGTCGGTGTCGCGATGGGCCGCTCGGGCACCGAGGCGGCGCGCGAGGCATCCGACGTCGTCCTCACCGACGACGACTTCTCGACGATCGTCGCCGCGATCCACGAGGGCCGGGCGATCGCCGACAACGTGCGCAAGTTCGTCGCCTTCCTGCTCTCCGCCAACTTCGGCGAGGTGCTGCTCTTCGCGGTCGCCGTCGTCGCCGGCCTCGGGGTGCCGATGACGGTGGTGCAGATCCTCGTCGTCAACGTCCTCACCGACGGGCTGCCGGCGGTGGCGCTGGCCGGCGACCAGGCCCAGCCGGGGGTGATGAGGCGTCCGCCCGAGCGTGGCTCCCAGCTCTTCGACGGCGCCAGCTGGGCGGCGGTGGGGCTGGTCGGGGTCGCGGTCGGGCTGGCCGCGATCGCCGCCTTCATGCTCGGCCGCGGCGACGGCGACGGCGTCGCCGAGACGATGGCCTTCGCCACTCTCGCCGCCGCCGAGCTGGCGATCGTCTTCGCCGTCCGCTCGCCGCGGCGGGCGGCCTGGCGCGAGCCCGCCAACCGCTTCCTCTTCGGCGCAGTCGCCGGCTCGGCGGCCTTCCTGCTCCTGGCGATCTACCTGTCGCCCCTGCGCGAGGCGCTGGGCACGGTCTCCCTCGACGCGGGCCAGCTGGCGACCGCCCTCGCCCTCGCCCTCGCCCCTTTCGTCGCGGTCGAGGCGGCGAAGGCGGTGCTGCGGCGGAGCGACCGCGAAGCGAGCTGAGCCGCAGCGGTGCGCCTTTTCCGTGTATATCCCGGAAAAGGCGCACCGATTTTTGCTACCTGCCAGCCCTAGGCGTCGCGCAAGTTGGCATGCCTTTTTCGCCTGGTAGTGCCGAACACCCGCGCGGTTAACGCGAAAACGAACACCGACCTTCCAAGTCGGGCATGATTGGGGCATGAGCCCGTCTAGCCAGCCAGATGGGGGAATTCAGGAAGAGCGCTTCAAGCGCCTGGTCGAGATCGGGTCGGCTCTCCTCTCGGAGCTGGATCTGGAGGCCGTGCTGCGCTCCGTGGTCGAGGCGGCGCGCGAGCTGACCGGCGCCGAGTACGCCGCCCTCGGCGTGCTCAACCGCGAGCGCACCGAGCTGGAGCGGTTCATCTACGTCGGCATCGACGCGGAGACGAAACGGGCGATCGGCAACCTGCCGCGCGGCCGCGGCATCCTCGGCGAGCTGATCCGAGAGCCCGTGCCGCTGCGCCTGCGCGACGTCAACGAGCACCCGCACGCCTACGGCTTCCCGCCCGGGCACCCGCCGATGCACTCCTTCCTCGGCGTGCCGATCACCGTCCGCGGCGAGGTCTACGGCAACCTCTACATGACCGAGAAGCGCGGCGCCGAGGAGTTCGGCGACGCCGACGAGGAGGCGGCGCGCACCCTCGCCGTCTGGGCCGGGATCGCGATCGAGAACGCCCGCCTCTACACCAGCCTCACCGAACGCGAGGCGGAGGTGCAGCAGGCGCTGCGGCGGGCCGAGACCTCGGTCGACATCGCCCGCGCGGTCGGCGGCGAGACCGACGTCGCGCGCGTCCTCGACCTGATCGTCAAGCGCGCCCGCGCCCTGGTCGAGGCGAAGGCGCTGCTGGTCCTGCTGCGGCGCGGCGACGAGCTCTACGTCGCCGCTTGGGCCGGCGTGGTCCCGGACGACGCGGCCGACCTCGTGATCCCGGCCGACATCGTCTTCGACTCGACCACGGAGGAACGGGTCGCCAGGCGCTTCGAGCGCGGCTCGCCGCCGTCGGAGGCGCGGGTGCGGGAGCGCCTCGGCGCGGAAACGGCGCTGGTCGTGCCGTTGCTCTTCCGCGGCTACGCAGTCGGCGGCCTGATCGCCTTCGATCGCGAAGCCGGCGGGGTCGAATTCGACCACGAGGACCAGCGGCTGCTGGAAGCCTTCGCCCAGAGCGCCGCGACTGCGGTGGCGACCGCGCAGACGGTCGAGTCGCAGCGGCTGCAGCAGCAGGTCGAGAGCGCCGAGAGCGAGCGCCAGCGCTGGGCCCAGGAGCTGCACGACGACACCCTGCAGGGCATGGCGGCGATCCGGATCTCGCTGGCGACGGCGCTGCAGAGCGGCGCCGAGGACCGCTCGCAGCAGATCGAGCGCGCCGCCCAGGAGACCATCGACCGGCTCGAGGGCCAGATCGGCGAGCTCAGCCGGCTGATCAACGACCTGCGCCCGACCGCGCTGGAGCGGCTCGGCCTCGACGGGGCGCTGCGAGCGCTGGCGGAGGAGAGCGGGGCCCGCGGCGGCCTCGAGGTCGAGGCCGACGTCGCGATCGAGGCCGAGCTCAGCGCCGAGGAGGAGCGAACCGTCTACCGGCTGATCCAGGAGGCGCTGACCAACGCCGCCAAGCACGCCGGGGCGACCAGGGTCGACCTGACCGCGAAGCTGGGCGAGCAGGGGGTCCAGATCGCGGTCGAGGACAACGGCGACGGCTTCGATCCGGCATTGGTGAACAGCGGCCGTGGCCTGGTCGGGATGCGCGAGCGGATCGAAGCGATCGGCGGCCAGCTCGAGGTCAGCTCCGAGCCGCAGAAGGGGACGCGGGTGCAGGCCAGCGTCCCGGTCAGCCGCGCCGGCTGAGGCAGCTCAGGCGCTCTCGTCGCTCTCGGCGTCGATGACGCCGTGCTCGATCGCGAAGCGGACCAGGTCGGGTCGGGACTCGATCCCCAGCTTCTCCATCAGCTTCGCCCGGTTGACCTCGATTGCGCGGACGCTGAGGAAGACCTGCTCGCCGATCTCGCGGTTGGTGTAGCCAAGCGCGACCAGGCGCAGCAGCTCGCGCTCGCGCTCGCTCAGCGACTCCAGCGGGTCGGCTTCCAGCTTCGCCATCTCGCCGCCCAGCTCGGGGTCGATGTAGGAGCCGCCGTCGGCGGCGATCCGGATCGCCTCGGTCAGCTTGCGGTCGGCGGCCTGCTTGAGCACATAGCCGGCGGCGCCGGCGCGCAGCAGGTCGCGCGCCTTGCGCGGGTCGTTGCGCATCGTCAGCACAACGATCGCGGTGCCTGGTGCGCTCTCGCGCAGGCGCGGGACGTCGGCGGCCGGATCGGCGCCCGGCATCTGCAGGTCCATCACCAGCACGTCGGGACGGCGGTCCTCGACCAGCTTGCGGGCCGATCCGGCGTCGTCGGCTTCGCCGATCACCCGCAGGTCGTCCTCCGCTTCCAGCATCGTCCGCAGGCCGGCGCGGATCACGTTGTGATCGTCGGCGAGGACGACGGTTGTCTGCTTCGGCGTCTCCATCTGCGCTCAGCCCTCCGCAGTCTGCCAGCCGACGCCCCGGGATGCCCGAAGCGCGGCATGTGGAGTGCTGCCGATGGAGGATCGGCCCGTCTTGGGCAACCTCTTGCCATGCGGATCCTCGTAGCTCTCGGCGGTAACGCGCTCCTCAAGCGCGGCGAGCCGGCCTCGGTGGCCGTCCAGCAGCGCAATGTCGAGCTCGCCGCCGCCTCGCTGGCCGAGCTGGCCAACGGCCATGAGCTGATCGTCACCCACGGCAACGGCCCCCAGGTCGGCCTGCTTGCCCTGCAGAGCGAGGCCTACCGCGACGTCGAGTCCTACCCGCTCGACGTGCTCGACGCCGAGAGCGAGGGGATGGTCGGCCACCTGCTCGAGGTCGCCCTCCGCAATGCCTTGCCCGAGCGCGACGTCGTCACCGTCCTCACCGAGGTCGTGGTCGGCGCCGACGACCCCGCCTTCACCCGTCCCACCAAGCCGATCGGCCCCGTCTACAGCGCCGCCGACGCCCGCCGTCTGACGGGGGAGCGCGGCTGGGCGATGGGTGCCGACGGCGACGGCTACCGCCGCCTCGTCCCCTCGCCCGAGCCGCACGCGATTCCCGAGCTGCGCAGCCTGCGCCTGCTGACCGATGCCGGGGCGCTGGTGATCTGCGCCGGCGGCGGCGGCATCCCGGTCACCGTCAACGGCCTCGGCGAGATGCGCGGGGTCGAGGCCGTGGTCGACAAGGACCTCACCTCGGCGCTGCTCGCCCGCCGGCTCGAAGCCGACCTCTTCCTGATGCTGACCGACGTCGACGCCGTCCGGCTCGGCTGGGGGACCGCCGAAGAGCGGGCGCTCCCCGCCGCGACGCCGGCGGTGCTGCGCCGGATCGGCTTTGCCGCCGGCTCGATGGGGCCCAAGGTCGACTCCGGCTGCCGCTTCGTCGAAGCGACCGGCCGACGCGCCGCGATCGGCTCGCTGGCCGACGCCGCCCGCATCGTCCGCGGCGAGGCGGGGACGCAGATCGAGGCCGCCGCCTCGGCCAACGGCAACTCAGGTGTCGATCAGTCCGTGCGCGAGCGCGTAGCGAGTCAGCTCGGGCCGGCTCGATAGGCCGAGCTTCTGCTGGATGTGGGCGCGGTGGGTCTCCACCGTGCGCACGCTGAGGTCGAGCGCGTCGCCGATCTCGCGGTTGGTGTGGCCCAGGGCCAGCAGCTTCAGGACCTCGGTCTCGCGCGGCGAGAGCAGCGGCCGCTCGCTCGTCTCGGCGCCCTTCTTGAGCCCGTCGGCGACCGCCGTCGGCAGGTACTCGCGGCCCTCGGCGGCGTGACGCACGGCGTCGATCAGCTCCAGGTGGGCGGCGTCCTTGAAGAGGTAGCCGCGGGCGCCGCCGTCGAGGGCGCGGCGGGCGAGCGTGAGGTCGCGCTCCATCGTCAGCAGCACCACCTCGGTCTGCGGCGAGTCCTGGCGCAGGTCGGCGACGATCTCGACGCTGACCCCGTCGGGCATGTTGACGTCGAGGATGAGCACGTGCGGGCGGTGCTCGGAGACCGCGGCGCGGACCGAGGCGATGCTCTCGGCCTCGCCGACGATCTCGAAGTCCTCCTGCGCCTCCAGCAGCGCCTTCAGGGCGCCGCGGACGATCGCGTGGTCGTCGGCGAGGACGATCCTGATCGTCGTCTCGGTTGCGATCTCTTCCTCCTCCATCTGCCGCCCCAGGGTACCGCCGCCTTGCGGCGCCAAGCGTGGGGCCTCCTACGCCCAGGTCCGCGGCCACGGGCGTGGCGGCGGTGACTCTTCGACTCGGACGCGGGCGTCGGCGACGATTGCGCCGGCGGGGCCGGCGATCACTGGGTTGAGGTCGAGCTCGGCGATCTCGCGGTGGGCGGTCGCCATGGCGCTGACCCGGGCCAGCAGCTCCTCGACGACGGCGAGGTCCGCCGGCGGCGTGCCGCGGAAGCCGGTGAGCAGGGGGAAGACGGCGAGGCGGCGCAGCATCGCGGCGCCGTCGGCTGTGGTGATCGGGCAGATCCGCACCGAGACGTCCTTCATCAGCTCGACCGCGGTGCCGCCGGCGCCGCAGGCGAGCACCGGGCCGAAGACCGGGTCGGCGGCGACGCCGACCAGCAGCTCGGTGCCGGCGTTGACCATCCGCTGCACGAGGAAGGACTCGCGCTCGACCCCGGCCGCGGCCAGCGCTCCGTCCATCGCCGTCGCCGCCAGGCCGACCGACTCGGCGCCTTCGAGCCCGACCTGGACCGCGCCCAGCTCGCGCTTGTGCAGCACCTTGGGGCCGTGCGCCTTCAGCGCCACCGGTCCGCCCAGCTCGGCTGCCGCCGCCGCGGCCGCAGCGGGGTCGGCGACGATCCGCGCCTCCGGCTGGGCGATCCCGTAGCAGTCGAGCAGCCGCTCGCACTCGCCGAGCGTGAGCCAGCCGCGGCCGGCGTCCAGCGCTTCGGCGATCACCGCCGCCGCCTCGTCGATGCGGGCGTCGGGGAAGGCGCGGATCTCGCCGGGCGGCTGCTCGCGCCAGCGCCGCTGCTGCACCGCCTTGCCCAGCGCCCGCGCCGCCTCCTCGGGGTGCAGGTGGGTCGGGACCCCGGCCCGCGCCGCCAGCCCCGAGCGCTCGCCCGGGGTCATGAACACCGCCTGGATCGGGATCTCCCGCTCGACGCTGCGGCGGGCGGCGCTGACGGCGGCGGCGACATCCTCGGCCTCGGTCGCCAGCGGCCGGATGAAGATCGCGATCAGGGCGTCGATGCCATCCCACCCGGCCAGCGCCTCGACCGCCTCGCGGTACTGCTCGGCGCTGGCGGTGGCGATCATGTCGACCGGGTTGCCCAGCGACGCCTCCTCCGGCAGGAACTTCGCCAGCCGCCGCCGCAACGCCCGCGGCAGCTCCGGCACTTCGAGCCCGACCGCCTCGCAGGCGTCGGCGCACATGATTCCCGGGCCGCCGGCGTTGGTGACGATCCCCACTCGCGACCCCGGCGCCGGCGGTTGGCTGGAGAGCAGGGAGGCGACGTCGAGCAGCTCGCCGAGGGTCTCGGTGCGGATCACCCCGGCCTGCTCGAAGATCGCGTCGGTGGCGGCGTCGGAGGCGGCGACGAGGGCACCGGTGTGGGAGCTGGTGGCGCGGGCGCCGGCGGCGGAACGGCCGCTCTTGACGACGACGATCGGCATCTCGCCGCCGACCCGGCGGGCGACCCGGGAGAAGCGGCGCGGGTCGCTGAAGGACTCGATGTAGAGCAGGGCGACGTGGGTGGCGCCGTCCTCCTCCCAGTACTCGAGCAGGTCGTTGGCGGTGATGTCGGCGCGGTTGCCGACCGAGGCGAAGGAGGAGACGCCGAGGCCGCGCTCGGCGGCGAACTCGGTCAGGGCGAGGCCGA
This sequence comes from uncultured Solirubrobacterales bacterium, assembly GCA_963703585.1. Taxonomy (GTDB): domain Bacteria; phylum Actinomycetota; class Thermoleophilia; order Solirubrobacterales; family 70-9; genus VAYN01. The sequence goes on from CAVPEX010000051.1 coordinate 34,053, forward strand.
GGGCGCCGCTCTGGGATACGAAGCCGACGCTGCCGGGCGGCGGCGCGTGGGGGGCGAAGGTCGCGTCGAGGCTGGATTCGGGCGCCGTGTTGAGGACGCCCATGCAGTTGGGCCCGATCAGCCGCATGCCGCTGTCGCGGCAGACGTCGAGCAGCTGGCGCTCGCGCTCGGCCCCCTCGGGGCCGGACTCGGCGAAGCCGGCGGAGAGGACCAGCAGGCCGCGCACGCCGGCCTCGCCGCATTCGCGCGCCACCGCGACCACGCCCTCGGCCGGGATCGCGATCACCGCCATCTCGACCGGCTCCGGCAGCTCGGCGACGCTGGCGAAGGCCGGCACCGACTGCACCTCCGTAGCCGCCGGGTTGACGGCGTAGAGCCGGCCCGCGTAGCCGGAGGAGAGCAGGTTGTGGAGGACCTCGCCGCCGACCGTGCCGCGGCGCCGCGAGGCGCCGACGACGGCGATCCCGCGCGGCTGCAGGAAGGGCTCCACCGCGTGCCGCGCGGCGATCCGGTCGCGCTCGGCGAAGCGGGCCAGCGCCGGCTCGGAGAAGGAGGTCGGCAGCTCGATCCGGATCCCGCCCGGCATCGAGCGCGTCTCCACCGGGAAGCCGCTCTCGCGGAAGACCTCGATCATCTTGTGGTTCTGCGGCAGCACCTCGGCGAGGAAGGTGGCGATGCCGTTCTCCTCCGCCGCCTCGGCCAGGTGGCCGAGCAGGATCGTCCCCAGCCCCATCGTCTGCATCTCCTCGCTGATCGCGAAGGCGACTTCGGCGCGCGAGTTGCCGGTCTCGATGTAGACGCCGTGGCCGACGACCCGCTCCTCGTCGCCGCGGCCGGCGAGCAGGCCGTAGCGGCCGGCGTAGTCGACCTCGGCCATCAGCTTGGCGCTCTGCTCGAGGTCGGCGGCGCCGGAGAAGAAGCGGAAGGCCTGCGACTCGAGGCTGAGCCCGGTGAAGAACTCCGCCAGCGCCGGCTCGTCCTCGCGCCGCACCGGCCGCAGCCGCACGGTCGAGCCGTCGCGCAGCACCACGTCGGCCTCGCGATGGGCGGGGTATCCGCTACTCACCGCACCGATCGTAGGTGGTCCGAACGGTATGCAAGCGCCCCCGCGCCCCTTACAGTCACGCGGATGCTCTACTTCAGCCACCCGGCCTGCCTCGAGCACGACCCGCGGGCGCAGATGCCGGGCCACCCGGACGTGCCGGAGCGGCTGCTGGCGATCGAACGCCACCTGGCCGAACGGGACTGGCTCGGCTGCGACCGCCGCCTGGCGCCGGCGGCGACGGAGGAGCAGCTCGCCCTCGTCCACAGCGAGCGGCTGATCAGCTCGATCGTCGACCTCTGCATGGCCGGCGGCGGCCCGATCGACGGCGACACCGTCGTCGGCGAGGCCTCCTACCGCGCCGCCCTGCACGCCGCCGGCGGCGCCTGCGAGCTGGCCCGCGCCCTGCTCGCCGGCGAGGACCGCGCCGGCTACTGCGCCGTGCGTCCCTCCGGGCACCACGCCGAACCGGAGCGGGCGATGGGCTTCTGCCTCTTCAACAACGTCGCCGTCGCCGCCGAGCTGGCGATCCGCGAGCTCGGCGCCGAGCGCGTCTTCGTCCTCGACTGGGACGTCCACCACGGCAACGGCACCGAGGCGGCCTTCCGCCGCCGCTCCGACGTCCTCTACGCCAGCCTCCACCAGGCCGGGATCTACCCGGGCAGCGGCAACATGGGCGACGCCGGCGCGGGGGAGGGCGAGGGCTACACGATCAACCTGCCGGTCCCCGCCGGCTCCGGCGAGGAACTCTGGCTGTCGCTGCTGGAGCACATCCTCGTCCCCGTCGCCGAGTCCTTCCGGCCCGACCTGATCCTGATCTCCGCCGGCTACGACGCCCACCGCGCCGACCCGCTCGCCGACTGCCGCCTGGAGGCGAGCTCCTTCGGGCAGATGGCCTGCCACGTGCGCGACCTCGCCGCCCGGCTCGACGTCCCGGTCGGGGCGGTCCAGGAGGGCGGCTACGAACCGACCGCCCTGGCCGAGTCGGCGACGGCGACGATCGCCGCCCTCGGCGGCGAGGGCGAGGCGGTCTCGGCCGCGCCGGAGGCGCTGCTCACCTCCCGCGCCGCCTCCTACGTCTCCCACCACTGGGAGCTCTGAGCTGTGGGAAAGCCGCAGTTCGTGCAGATTCCGCCGGAGCCGATCGACCGCTTCCGGCCCCTGCTCGGCGAACGCTTCGGCGAGATGGAAGCGGCAGCGGTGCGGGCGCGCCGCGACTTCGACGGGCGGGCGATCTGGCACGTCAACTCGACCGCCCGCGGCGGCGGCGTGGCCGAGCTGCTGCGGGCGCTGCTGCCCTACGTGCGCGGGGCCGGGGTCGACACCCGCTGGATGGTCTTGCACGAGGCGCCGGAGTTCTTCGCGATGACCAAGCGCATCCACAACTTCCTGCACGGGGACCCGGGCGACGGCGGCGAGCTGGGCGAGGCGGAGCGCCAGCTCTACGAGGAGGCGCTGGCGCGGACCGCGCGCCAGCTGACCGCGCTCTGCCAGCCCTGCGACGTCGTCTACCTGCACGACCCGCAGACGGCGGGCCTGATCGCGCCGATGGTCGAGACCGGGCTGAAAGTGGTCTGGCGCTGCCACGTCGGCGTCGACGAGCCGAACGAGCTGGTGCGGCAGGCCTGGGACTTCCTGCGCCGCTACGTCGAGCGCGCCGACGCGCTGGTCTTCTCCCGCCGCGAGTACATCTGGGACGGGCTGGAGAAGGAGCGGATCTGGATCATGCCGCCGGTGATCGACCCCTTCTCCTCGAAGAACCAGGAGCTCGACGAGACCACCGTCGACGCGATCCTGGGCGAGATCGGGCTCGGCGCCGAGGCGCCCTTCATCGCCCCCAGCTTTCACCACGCCGACGGCACCCCGGACCGGGTCGAGCGCAAGGCGCTGCTGCTGCAGGAGGCGCCGCTCCCCGGCAAAGCGCCGGTCGTCGTCCAGGTCTCGCGCTGGGACCGTCTCAAGGACCCGCGCGGGGTGCTGGACATGTTCGCCCAGTACCTGCCCGACCCGATCCACCTGGTCCTGGCCGGCCCCGCCACCGGCGCCGTCGCCGACGACCCCGAGGGCGCCAACGTCTACGGCGACGTCGCCGAGTCCTGGCGCCGGCTCGACGAGGACGCGCGTCGCCGCGCCCACCTGGTCAGCCTGCCGATGGACGACATCGAGGAAAACGGGGCGATGGTCAACGCGATCCAGCGCCGCGCCGACGTCGTCCTGCAGAAGAGCCTCGTCGAGGGCTTCGGGCTGACCGTCGCCGAGGCGATGTGGAAGCGGCGGGCGGTCGTCGCCAGCGGCGTCGGCGGGATCCAGGACCAGATCGTCGACGGCGAGTCGGGCCTGCTGGTCGACGACCCCCACGACCTCGCGGGCTTCGCCGCGGCGATCCGCGAGCTGCTCGCCGACGAGCCGCGCGCGGTCTCGTTCGGCTACGCGGCCCAGCAGCGGGTGATCGACCGCTTCCTCGCCGTGCGCCGCCTGCGCGAATACGTCGACCTGGTCGCCAGCCTGATCGACGGCTCCGGCCCCTCCTGACCCGGGCCCCCCTCGTAACCTTTTTCGCCCTCTGGGCGAAGAAAGGCAAAGGGAAGGTGGGGCTCAGCCGTTCGGGCAGATGACGGCGCGGCCGTCGAGCTTGCCCTCGCGCATCTTGGTGTAGGCGTCGCCGGCGCGCTCCAGCTCGAAGCGCTCGACGTGGGCGTGGATGCGGCCCTGTCGCGCCAGCTCCAGGCACTCTTCCAGCTCGACCGTGGTCCCCCAGTAGGGGATCGTCAGCTGTGCCTCGAAGGGCAGGGCGCCGAAAGCGAACTCGAATCTGCCGCCGGCCAGCCCGACCACGGTGACGTGGCTCTCGAAGCGGGCGACGGCGGCGGCGAGGGCGATCGAGTCATCGGAGCCGACCATGTCGACGATCAGCTCGGCGCCGCGGCCCTCGGTCAGCTCGCCGATCGCCTCGGCCGCGCCCTCGCCGGCTGCGACCGTCTCGTCGGCGCCGACCTCGCGGGCCAGCTTCAGCTTCTCCTCGGCGGTGTCGACGGCGACGATCCGCGCCGGGCTCAGCTCGCGCAGGATCTGCACGCCCATGTGGCCGAGGCCGCCGACGCCGATCACGACCGCGGTCGAGCCGGGGACGAGCAGGTGCAGGGAGCGCTTGATCGCGTGGTACGGGGTGAGGGCGGCGTCGGAGAGCGGCGCCGCCTCGCGCGGGTCGAGCTCGCCGAGGGGGATCAGCAGCCGCGCGTGCGGGACCAGCATGTACTCGGCCATGCCGCCGTCGAGGCCGAGGCCGCCGCCGAAGGCGCCGATCTCGGCCTGGTGCTCGCAGTAGTTCTCGGCCGAGAGGCGGCAGGCGCGGCAGCGGCCGCAGCCCCAGGGGCCGTAGACGGCCACGGGCTCGCCCTCTTCCAGGCCCTCGACCCCGGCGCCCAGCGACTCGACCCAGCCGGCGTTCTCGTGGCCGAGCGTGAACGGCGGCTCGAAGCCCATCGTCCCCGGCGGCCACTCCATCAGGTGCAGGTCGGAGTGGCAGGCGCCGGCGCCGCCGACTTTGACCAGGACCTGGCCCGGGCCCGGCTCGGGGACCGGCACCTCGCGCAGCTCCGGCGGCTGCTGCCACGCGGTCAGTTGGTAGGCCTTCATCCGGGTACCTCCTTCGCGGATCGGATTCTCGGTTTCCTCCTACCCCCGGCGCGCCTTCGACAAAAGCAGCCGTTGCTCGGCGGCGGCGATCAGGTGACGGGCCTTCTCGACCGCGTCGATGTTGACCGAGATCGCGTCGATCCCGCCGCCGACCAGCAGCTCCGCGTACTCGGGGTAGACCGAGGGCGCCTGCCCGCAGATCGAGGTCTGCAGCCCCAGCTCCTGCGCCCGCCCCAGCAGCTGGGTGATGTACTCGGCGACGGCGGCGTCGCGCTCGTCGAAGACCTCGGCGACCAGCTCGGAGTCGCGGTCGGCGCCCAGCAGCAGCTGGGTCAGGTCGTTGGAGCCGATCGAGATGCCGGTGACGCCGAGCTCGGCGTAGCGGGGGAGGTGGAAGAGCACCGAGGGCACCTCGGCCATCACCCAGAGCTCGAAGCCGGGCCGGTCGAGCAGGCCGGCGTCGGCGAACTGCTTGCGGCAGGCGGCGACTTCGCGCGGCGTGCGGACGAACGGCAGCATCACGTGGAAGTTGGTGTGGCCGGAGTCCCAGACGCGGGAGATCGCCGCCAGCTCCAGCCCCAGCAGGTCCGGCTCATGCACGTAGCGCAGGGCGCCGCGGTAGCCGATCATCGGGTTCGCCTCCTCGGGCTCGAAGAGCTCGCCGCCCTCGAGGCCGCGGAACTCGTTGGTGCGGAAGTCGATCGTCCGGTAGGTGATCGGCCGCGGCGCGAAGGCGGCGGCGAACCGCACCAGCGAGTCGGCCATCTTCTCGACGAAGCCCTCGCTCTCGCCGCGGTCGAGCAGCGTCCGCGGGTGGACGCCGTCGAGCGCCTCGACCACCATCAGCTCCGCCCGCAGCAGCCCGACGCCGTCGACGTCGAGGTCGGCGACGCGCTCCAGCTGCGAGGGCTCGGAGAGGTTGACGAGGATCTTGGTGCCGGTGACCGCCTCGGCCTCGTGGCGCACCTCGGTGCCGGCCGCGGCGGCCGCGGCCGGCGGCGGCGCGCTGGCGCCCTCGGTGACGACACCCTCGCCGGCGTCGACGGTCACCTCCTCTCCGTCGCGCAGCACCTCGGTCGCCTCGGCGGTCCCGACCACGCAGGGCAGGCCGAGCTCGCGGGAGACGATCGCCGCGTGGCAGGTCATGCCGCCGGAGTCGGTGACGATCGCCGCGGCCTTGCGCATCAGTGGCACCCAGTCCGGCGTGGTCATGTGGGTGACCAGGATCTCGCCCTCCAGCAGGTCGCTCGCTTCCTCGCGCTCGCGGATCACCCGAACGCGGCCGGAGGCGATCCCCGGCGCGGCGCCGAGGCCGCGCACGAGCTCGCGCCCGCGCTCGGCGACGGCGCGGTCGGCGCTGGCGCCGACCGCCGTGGTCACCGGCCGCGACTGCAGCATCCAGACCCTGCCGTCGGGGTCGAAGGCCCACTCGGTGTCCTGCGGGGCGCCGTAGTGCGCTTCGATCTGCACTCCGAGCTCGGCGACCTCGAGCACCTCCTCGTCGCTCAGCACCGGCTGCTCGGCTTCCTCGCCGCTCAGCTCGCGGGTCGCCGTGCCGCCGTCGGGCAGCGTCTCGATCGTCAGCTCCTTGCGCCGTACTTCGCGTTTCTCGATCGCGAGGCCGTCCTTGTGGACGAGGTAGCGGTCGGGGGAGACCGAACCGGAGACGACCGACTCGCCGAGCCCGAAGGCACCCTCGATCACCAGCCGGTCGGTGTTGCCGGTGGCGGGGTCGATCGTGAACATCACCCCGGCCCGGGTCGACTCGATCTGGCGCTGGACGACGACGGCGATGTCCATGTCGGCCTGGCCGAAGCCGCGCTTGGCGCGGTAGTAGACGGTGCGGGCGCCGAACAGCGAGGACCAGCAGCGGCGGACGGCGTCGAGCACGGCGCTGGCGCCGCGGACGCCGAGCATGGTCTCGTTCATGCCGGCGAAGGAGGCGGACTCGGTGTCCTCGGCGGTCGCCGAGGACCGCACCGCCACCGCCGCCTCCGGGTCGCCGGCGGCGAGCTCCAGGTAGGCGTCGCGGATCGCCGCCGAGAGCCAGCCCGGCATCGGCGTTTCCTCGATCTTCGCCCGGATCTCCTCGGCGGCGGCGTTGAGGGCGTCGGTGTCTTCGACGTCGAGCGAGGCGAGGCGGTCCGACATCCACTCGCGCAGCCCGGTGCCGTTGGCGTAGGCGGCGTAGGCGGGGGCGCCGACGACGAAGCCCGGCGGCACCGGCAGGCCGGCCGCGGTCAGCTCGCCGAGGTTGGCGCCCTTGCCGCCGGCGACCTCCACGTCGCCGCGGCTGAGCTCGGAGAAATTGCGCACGGCATCCGTTGCCACTGCCATCTCGTCGACTCCCTTTCTGCTTGCTCCGTTGGCTTCTCTCAAGTTCACGGTCGCGGCACCACGAGGACGGGGCACGGGGCCTTGTGGATCAGCTGGCTGGTGACCGAGCCGAGCAGGGCGCGGGCGACCGGCCCGTAGTGGCGCGAGCCGGCGACGAGCAGCTCGACGCCGTCCTCGCAGGCTTCGGCCAGTGCCGCCGCGGTCGGGCCGGCGAGGACCTGGCGGTCGACGCCGAGGTCGTGATCGACCGAGGCGGCGCCCTCGCGGTTGACCTCCTCGGCGTCGGGCGGGACCGACGGCGTGTAGCCGACGGCGCCGGGAACGACGACCGGGGGGGAGGAGACGGTGAGGACCTTGAGCCTGGAGTTCATCGCCCGGGCCAGCTGCTCGGCGCGCGCCAGCGCCGCTTTCGATTCCGGCGTGCCGTCGTAGGCGACGCCGATGAGGCGGAAGTTCTCGTGCTCGGTCTCGGAGTACCCGCGCGGCGCCGCCACAACCACGCAGGGCGCCCCGTGCAGGAGCCCCTCGGCGACGCTGCCGATCATCGCCCGGCCGATCGCTCCGCGGTGGGGGGAGCCGACGACGATCATCTCGATCTCCTCGCGCTCGGCGATGTCGTTGATGACGCCGGCCGGGGTGCCGCCGCCGTAGGCGCGGGTCTCGACCTCGGGACCCTGTAGCCGCTGGCGGGCTTCCTCGAACAGCGGCTCTGCCTGGGAGCCCTCGTCCTCCTCGCCGAGCAGCGAGTAGGCGATCGGCATCGGCCCGTAGGGAAGGACCGTGACGACCAGGGCGCCGGCGCCGGTGGCGCCGGCGAGCACCCGCGCCAGCTCCAGCGCGTCGCGCCCCCCGTCGCTGCCGTCGAAGCCAACCAGTAGCCGCATGGGGCTGAATGTATCCGCCACCCGACGGCGGGCATCCGGGTAACGCCGCAGCCATCGGGCAGAAGACCCCGATGCCCGGGCCGCCGCCATGGCAAAAGATCCCCTTATAGGTGAGAGCGGCGAGAGGACATAGGGAGCGATGAGCCTGCGCAGCGTCCGCGTCGGGCGGCTGGCGGGGATCCCGATCGGGATCCAGCCGCTGTGGCTGCTGATCGTCGCCCTGATCACCTGGTCGCTCGGCGCCGTCTACTACCCGGACGAGGTGGACGGGATCAGCGCCGGCGCCGCCTACGGCCTCGGCCTGCTGAGCGCGCTGCTGCTCTTCGCCAGCATCCTCCTGCACGAGCTCGGCCACGCCATCGTCGCCCGCCGCCACGGCGTCGAGATCGAGGAGATCGACCTCTGGCTGCTGGGCGGGGTCGCCCGCATGAGCAGCTACCCGGCGACCGCCGGGGCCGAGCTGCGCTTCGCGATCGCCGGCCCGGCGGTGACCCTGGCGATCGCCCTCCTCTTCGGCCTGGTGGCGCTGGCCCTGCCCGAGTCGGCGCCGCGGGCGCTGGAGGCGGTCGTCGCCTACCAGCTGTTCGTCAACGCGGCGATCCTCGTCTTCAACATGCTGCCGGCCTTCCCGCTCGACGGCGGCCGCGTCGCCCGGGCGCTGATCTGGATGCGGACCGGCGACCTCGTCCGCGCCACCGCCACGGCCGCGTCGCTCGGCCGCGGCCTCGGCTACGGGATGGTCGGCCTCGGCGTCTTCGCCACCCTGGCCGGGGCGATCGGCGGCCTCTGGTTCGCCGCGATCGGGATCTTCGTCGTCGCCGCGGCCAGGGCCGAGGAGACCGGGCTCGAGGTCCGCACCGCCTTCTCCGGGCGCGAAGCTGGCGCCCTGATGTCCTTCCCGGCGGTGACGATTCCCACCGCCGCCAGCGTCGAGGACGCGATCGAGGGCTACTTCGTCCGCCATCGCTACTCGGCCTTCCCGGTCACCGAGGACGAGCGGGCGGTCGGCCTGATCGACATGGCGACGGTGGAGCGGGTGCCGGCGGCGAGGCGGGCGACGACCAGCGTGGGGGAGGTGGCGGTCCGCGATCCCTCGCTGCTGATCCAGCCCACCCAGGACGTCGCCGAGCTGATCGAACGGCCCGCCTTCCAGCGCGTCGGGCGAGCCGTCGTCCTCGGCCGCGGCGGCCTCGGAATCCTCTCCGCCACCGACGTCAACCGCGCCCTGCGGGCCTGGGAGCTGGAGCGCAAGCCGCGGATGCGGCCGAGGTCGGCCCGGTGAAGCCGCCGGTGGTCGCGGTCTACCCGCAGAGGAACCGGCGGGTTTACACGGATGCTCTCGCCGAGAGCGCTGAGAAGACTCGTGCGATGGCTCTTCAGGCACGAAACCTGCGCCAGGCGATCAGCGCCGCGATCGTGGCCCGCCGACGGCTGGACCGGAGCGGCCGGTGAGTGCACGCGTCCTCATCGCCGGCGGCGGAGTCGCCGGCCTCGAGGCGGCGATCGCACTGCACGAGCTGGTCGGGGACGGGGCCGAGGCCGAGATCTGCTCGCCCCGCGAGGACTTCGTCTACCGCCCCTTCGCCGTCGCCGCCCCCTACGGCCACTCGCGGCCGCTCCGCTACGGCCTCGCCGGCCTGGCCGAGCGCTGCGGTGCCCGCTTCCGCCTCGCCAGCATCGCCTCGGTCGACCCGGCGGCGCGGCGGGCCAGCACCCACGACGGCGAGGAGCTCGACTACGACTACCTGCTCGTCGCCTGCGGCGCCCGCGCCCTCTGGGCCGTGCCCGGGACCGTCCCCTTCTGGGGCGTCTTCGAGGAAGGCGGCGTGCAGGGGATCGTGCGCGAGATGCGCGACGGCGCCCTGCGCCGGGTGATCTTCACGATGCCGGGAATCTCGAGCTGGTCGCTGCCGCTCTACGAGCTGGCGTTGCTGGCCGGGGCCGAGCTTGCCAAGGCCCGTGTCGCCGACACCCGGCTGACCGTTGTGACCCCGGAAGAGGCGCCGCTGCAGCTGTTCGGCCGGCGCGCCGGAGAGGAGGTCGCCGGGCTGCTCGCCGAGCGCGGGATCGAGGTCGTCGCCGGCACCCATCCCGTCAAGTACGAGGACGGCGCCCTCTCCGTCGCCCCCGGCGACCCGCTCGAGGCCGACGCGGTGATCAGCCTGCCGCGGCTCGAGGGCCGGCAGATCGAGGGCATCCCCGACGACGAGAACGGCTTCGTCGTCACCGACGCCTTCGGCTGGGTGCAGGGCCTGGAGCACGTCCTCGCCGCCGGCGACGTCACCTCCTTCGCGGTCAAGCAGGGCGGCATCGCCACCCAGCAGGCCGACCTCGCCGTCGAAGCGATCGCCGCCGACCTCGGCGTCGGCGAGCCGCCGCAGCCCTTGGACCCGGTCCTCCGCGCCGTCCTCTGGACCGGCGGCGAGCCGCGCTACCTCTACGGCCGCCCCGCCGGCGGCCACGGCGAAGTCTCCGGGCTGAGTAAGGAGGCCGAGTGGGCGACCGAGGAGGACGACAAGATCATCGCCCGCTTCATGAACCCCTTCCTCGCCGGCCTCGGCGGCGCCGCCCGCAGCTGAGCCGCGTCGGCCGATCTGGCAGGGTGAGCGCGTGGCAGTCATCGAGACCGCGCAGCTGACCAAGTTCTACGGGTCGGCGCGGGGGATCGAGAACGTCTCGATCGCGGTCGAGCCGGGCGAGGTGTTCGGCTTCCTCGGCCCCAACGGGGCGGGGAAGACGACGACGATCCGCACCCTGCTCGACCTGATCCACCCGACCGCCGGCAGCGCCAGGCTGTTCGGCCTCGACAGTCGCCGCGAGAGCGTCGCGATCCGCGCCCGGCTCGGCAACCTGCCCGGGGACTTCGGCTACGGCAAGCAGGCCAGCGGCCGCGAGATGGTGGCGCTGCTGGCCCGCCTGCGCGGGCTCGACGGGCTGGGGCGCGCCGAGGCGCTGGCGCGCCGCTTCAAGGCCGACCTCGACCGGCCCCTCGGGCAGCTCTCGCGCGGCAACCGGCAGAAGATCGGCCTGATCTCGGCCAGCTTCCACGAACCCGAGCTGCTGATCCTCGACGAGCCGACCAGCGGCCTCGACCCGCTGATGCAGGAGGAGTTCCTGGCGCTGCTGGACGAGGAGCGCCAGCGCGGCTGCGCCGTCTTCTTCTCCTCCCACGAGCTCGATGAGGTGGAGCGGATCTGCGACCGCGTCGGCATCGTCCGCGGCGGCAGCCTGATCGCGGTGGAGCGGATCGCCGACCTGCTCGGCAAGGCCAAGCACGGGGTCACGCTCGAGCTGGCCGGGCCGGTGGACCTCGGCGACGTCGAGGCCCTGGCCGGCGTCAGCGACGTCGTCCTCGACGGCTCCCGCGCCTCCTTCAAGTACGTCGGCGACGTCGACGCCGTGGTCAAGGCGCTGGCCCAGCACACGATCGTCGACATCGAGATGGCGCACCCGACGCTGGAGGAGGTCTTCCTGACCTACTACCGGGAGGGGGAGGGGCGATGACCTGGGCGCTGGTGCTCTCCCACCTCAGCGACCGGCGCCGCTCGCTGCTCGCCTGGGGCCTGCCGATCGGGCTGATGTCGGCCTTCATCGTCGCCATCTACCCCTCGGTGGAAGACTCGCTGACGAAGGCGATCCAGGACTACCCGGAAGCGCTGAAGGACGCCTTCGGGATCACCCAGATCACCAACGTCGAGCAGTACCTCCAGGTCGAGATGCTGAGCCTGATCGTCCCGCTCGCGCTCGGCTATCTGGGCGTGTGGGCGGTCGCCAGCGGCCTCTCCGGCGCCGCCGAAAGCGGCCGCCTCGACGTCCTCCTCTCGGCCCCGGTCTCGCGCCGCCGGCTCGTCGCCGCCGGCTTCCTCGGCACCGCGATCGAGCTCGCCGAGGTGCTGCTGGTCAGCCTCCTGCTCACGCTCCTCGGCAGCGTCCTGGTCGGCGCCGGCCTCGACCTCGGCCCCGCCCTCGCCGGCTTCGCCAACGTCTGGCCGCTGGCCCTGCTCTTCGCCTCCTTCGGGATCCTCGCCACCGCCTGGTCGCTGCGGACCAGCGTCGTCACCGCCTCCGTCGCCGGCCTCCTGGTGGGGATGTACCTGATCGACCTGATCGGCAAGCTCGACCCCGGCCTCTCCGGCATCCGCTACGCCTCGGTCTTCAAGTACTACGGCAACGCGATCGAGGACGGCATCGACCCACTCGCCTTCGCCGGCGTCACCGCCGCAGCCGTCCTCCTCGCCGCCACCGGCGCCCACCTCTTCGAGCGCCGCGACCTCGCCGGGTAGGCATCTGGGTCGGCCTTGGCCGCCCACCCGCCCGCTTGGGGGGTGACCGTGAGCTTGCGCACACAGGGGCGAACGTGTGAGTGGGGTCACAAAGGAAACGCGCGTGTCCGTCACCCTTGTATACAAGCAAGGAAATGGAGACCGAAATGCAGCATTCGACCTGGACTTTGAGGACTATCGAGAACGGCGAGACCGATCAGGTCAGGACCGGCCTCTCGCACGAGCAGGCCGTGACCGCGATCGAGCGCGCCATCCGCGGGCTCGATCCGATCGAGGGCGAGCGCCAGCCGCTTCGCACCGTCGAGGCCGACCACACCACCGAGACGAACCTGCCGGTCGCCGCTTAGGAAGGCACCGGCGCCCCGCCCCACCGGGGCGGGGCCTGCGGTCTGACCGCTACGCGCCGGTCAGAGGCTCGACCCTGAAGGCCGAGCGAACCGGGTGTTCCGGCTTGTAGAACGTCGCCGTCTGGCTCACCAGGCGCCAGGGGAACGGCAGCGTGCCGCCGGCGCCGAGGAAGCGGGTGAAGAGGACCGAGGCCCGGTTGCAGCCGATGCCCGAGCCGGCCGGAATGTAGAGCAGGTACCGGCCCTTGGCGAAGAAGAGGGGGCCGACCATGCTGCCGGCGTTGACGGTGAAGGCGTTCCGGCAGAGCTGGCCGATCGACGGGTTGTTGCCGCCGCCACCGCCGCCGCCGCGGGCGACCGAGAAGCCGGGGGCGCCGCCGCGGGTGAAGGAGGCCTTGCCGGTTCCCTGCGCGACGACCTTCCAGGGCGAGGGCAGGATGCCGTCGTAGTCCTGGAGGAAGCGGGTGAAGAGCGAGGAGGCGCTGGAGCAGCTGAGGCCGGCGCTGGGGGAGACCGTGATCGTGTAGTTGCCGGCCGGCAGGTTGGCCGGCCCGATGCGGTCGTTGTGAAGGACGCGGAAGCTGGGGCAGGTCGCCGCCGAGGCGCCGGCGGGGCCGAAGCTGAGCAGCGCGGCGAGCGCGACGAGCACCGTCGCGGAGGCGGCGGCGAGGCGCTTGCGGGCGGGGCTTGTGAGGACCGACGACAAGGGCGGGGAACCTAGCACCTCAGCCGGCGGCGTCCGTACCATGCTGGCCCGATGCCGGAACCCGTCAAGCGCAACCAGCGCTACATGCCCGGGCTGGACGGGCTGAGAGCGATCGCCGTTCTCTCCGTGATCGCCTTCCACCTCGAATTCGGATGGGCCCAGGGCGGCCTGCTCGGAGTCGGCATCTTCTTCACCCTCAGCGGCTACCTGATCACCGACATCCTGCTCTCGCAGCTCTCGGCCCGGGGCAAGATCAAGCTGCCCGCCTTCTGGGCCGCCCGCGCCCGCCGCCTGCTGCCGGCGCTGTTCCTGATGCTGGCGATCGTCGTCGCCTGGGTGACGATCTTCGGCCCCGCCCAGACCCAGCAGTTCCGCGACTCGGTCGTCGCCGCGGTCTTCTACGTCAACAACTGGCAGCAGATCTTCGGCGACGTCTCCTACTTCGCCCGCTTCGAAGCGCCCGGGCCGCTCAACCACCTCTGGTCGCTCTCGGTCGAGGAGCAGTTCTACATCTTCTGGCCCTTCCTGCTGCTGCTCGGGACCAAGCTCGTGCACGAGCGGCCGCTGCCCTCGGGGGTCCGTCCCCGGCTGGCCCTGCTGACGATCGGGCTCGCCTTCGTCTCGGTGATCCTGATGGCGGTCCTCTACCACCCGAGCCTCGACCCCTCGCGGGTCTACTACGGCACCGACACCCGCGCCTCGGAGCTGCTCTTCGGCTGCGCCCTGGCGATGGTCTGGCCGAGCCGCCGGCTCAGCCACCGGATCACGCCGGGAGCCCGCAACACGCTCGACGGCCTCGGCGTGGTCGGCCTGCTGGTGATCGTGGCGATGGTCTCCCAGACCGAAGAGCTCTCCGAGTTCCTCTACCGCGGCGGCTTCGTCCTGCTCTCGCTGGCGACGGTGCTGATGCTGGCGCCGCTGACCCACCCCGCCTGCCGGCTCGGCGCGATCGTCGGCTGCCGGCCGCTGCGCTGGGTCGGCGTCCGCTCCTACGGCATCTACCTCTGGCACGCGCCGATCATCGTCCTCACCAACCCCAGCGCCCAGCCGGGGCCGAGCGCGACCAGGGCGCTGCTGCAGGTGGCGGCGACCTTCGCCGCCGCCGCGCTCTCCTGGAAGCTCGTCGAGGAGCCGATCCGCCACGGCGCCATCGGCCGCTTCTTCGCCCGCCGCCGGGCGCGCGGCTGGGGCTGGCAGACGTTCTCGCCGCCGGGGCGGGCGGTGATCGTCGGCTCCGCCCTGGTCCTGGTGATCGCCGTGGTCGGCATGGCCGGGGTCAACTCGGCCCCCGAAGGCGCCGACGCCCGGGTCGCCGCGGCGACCAAGGGGGGCACGGTGAAGAAGGTGCCGCTGACCCCGAAACAGGCCGCCGAGTCGACCAGATCGAGCTGCAAAGCGGTGGTCCACATCGGCGACTCGACCTCCGAGGGGCTCGACTCGGTCGAATACCTGCCGATCGAAGGCCAGCGGATCCCCGCCCGCTACGAAGAAGTCGGGGCCAAAGAAGTCCACATGCAGATCTCCGGCGCCCGCTCGATCGAAGAGCGGTTCGAAGGCGAACCGAACGCGCAGGAAGTCGCCGCGGCGGAGAAGGCCGAAGGCTTCGAGGGCTGCTGGGTGCTGGCGCTGGGGACCAACGAGGCGGCCAACGTCGCCGCCGGCTCGACCGTCGGCGAGCGCGAACGGATCGAAAAGATGATGGCGATCATCGGCGACGAACCGGCGCTCTGGGTCAACGTCCGCTCGCTCGTCCCGGCCGGCGACCCGTACTCGAAGGAAAACATGGAGAAGTGGGACGAGGAGCTCGTCGCCGCCTGCAACGTCTACCCGAACATGCGCGTCTACGACTGGGCCTCCGACGTCAAAGACGCCTGGTTCATCGAAGACGGCATCCACTTCACCTCGCCCGGCTACGCCGCCCGCGCGCAGCTGATCGCCCAGGCGCTCGCCCACGCCTTCCCGGCCAAAGGCGAGACCGAGGGCGGCTCGAAGAAGTGCGTCGTCAGCTGAGCGGCGCCCGGCCGCCCGGTAGGCCGGCGATCTCCACCGGCTCCAGCTCGCCGGCCGGCTCGAAGCCGAGGATGCGCCCGTAGAAGTAGAGCTCGGCTTCGAGGCAGCGGATCTCGGTCTCGGCCTTGCGGAAGCCGTGCTGCTCGCCGGCGAAGGGGAGGTAGGCGTGGGGGACGCCGTTGCGCTCCAGCGCCGCCACCATCGTCTCCGCCTGGTTGGGCGGGACGATCTCGTCCTCCAGGCCCTGGAAGAGGATCACCGGCGCCCGCAGGCGGTCGACGAAGTTGATCGGCGAGCGCTCGCGGTAGAGGTCGGCCCGCTCCGGATACGGGCCGATCAGGCCGTCGAGGTAGCGCGACTCGAACTTGTGGGTGTCGCGGGCGAGCGCCTCGGCGTCGGCGACGC
>CAVPEX010000052.1:0-31620 GCA_963703585.1 uncultured Solirubrobacterales bacterium
CCACGAACAGTGAATGGAGATCACCTTGAAGGTGAACGCGGTTAACCGTAGGGAAGCCCCCGGACGACTCCGGATCCGCGCCGACGAGCCGACGCTGACCCCGTATGCGGGGCTGGCGCTGAGCGGCGAGCTGTGCCGCAGGCTCGGGCTGGTGGACCTGACCGACGCCGAGCTCGGCGTCGTGCGCCGGGCAAAGCCGGTCAAGTCCCGGCGCCGCGGGCTCAGCCCGGGTCAGTACCTGGTCTCGCTCGCCGAGACCCAGCTTCAGGGCGGCGACTTCTTCGCCGACACCGAGCAGCTGCGCGCCGACCGTGCCGGGGCCGAGCTGCGCGCCGTCGCCGCCGCGCCCTCGCAGGCGACCGCGCGCCAGTACGCCCGCCGCTTCCGCCGCTCGCACCTGCACGCCGCCGAGCGGGCGATGGCGCGGGCCGGCGAGCGGCTCGACTGCGAGCTCGGCCGCGAGGCCGGGGAGGAGGCGACGGTCGACCTCGACGCGATCGAGATCGAGGTCTTCGGCACCCAGAAGCAGGGGGCGGCCAAGAGCCACAGCGGGGCGCTCGCCTACCAGGCCTACGTCGCCACCTGGGCCGAGCGCGGGCGGGCGCTCTGCTCGGAGCTGGAGCCGGGCAACCGGGCGCGGGTCACGGGCGCGGAGTCGGCGCGGATGCTGAGGCGGGCGATCTCGCACCTGCCCGAGGGACACGGGGCGGTGAACGCGCGCGTGGACTCGGGCTTTTACTCGGTCGCGCTGATGCGCGCCCTACGCCGCGGAGAGGTCCGCTTCACGATGTCGGCGCCGCGCACCGAGGCGATGTGGAGGGCGCTGGAGAGGATCCCCGATTCGGCTTGGCAAGAGGCCGAGGGGATGGCCGGCGCCGAGGTCGCCGAGACGACCTACGTGCCCACGAGCTGGCAGGCGGAGCCGCTGCGGCTCATCGTCCGCCGGGTCTCCCACCGCGCCGCCTCGCTCTCGGCCGACCCGCGGGCGAGGCGGCTGCGGACGATCCACCCCGCCCAGCTGCCCCTGGCCCTGGGCGGCGAGCTCGACACCGTCTACGGCTACTCGTTCATCGTGACCGATCATGTGCCCGAGCGCGACGCCGCCTGGGTAGAGCGCCACCACCGCCACCGCGCCCAGGTCGAGGAGCGCCTCGGCGAGGCGAAGCTCGGGCAGGCGCTGCGCCACCTGCCCTCCGCGGACATGAACGCCAACCGGGTCTGGCTGCACGCGGCGCTCACCGCGATGAACATCGCCGCGATGACCTGCGACCTGTGCCCGGCGGCGGGCGCCTCGGGGCAGCCGGCCCCCTGGCGGGATCCCGAGCGCGAGCCGCCCGCGCGCCGCGCCGCCAAGGCGCTGCGGCGGATGCTTGTCTGCGTCCCGGCGCGGGTGGTGCGCTCCGGCAGGCGCAGCGCCCTGCGCCTGCCGGAGGGGTTCCGCTACGCGGAGACCTTCACCGCCACCTACGCGGCGATCTGGGCGCTGGCGCCACCGTGAGGGCGCACCTCCCCCCCGCCGACGACGAGCAGGGCGAAGGGGAGCGCGTCAGCATGCCCGCCCGGCAGGCGTCAAGATGGCGAGCACCGCCGAGCGCGGCCGAGGGCGACCGGATCGCTCGCCAGATCTTGCCCTCGTCGCTCATCGTCGGGGTGTTGACACCGTTTCGGGTGCAGGATCGGCGTTACCCACCGATTTAGGTCAGCCCCGGCAGGTGTTCGTCTGGGTGTGGCTTCCCGGCGCCGAGGCCCCGGTCGTCGCCGGCAGGCTCGACCCGGTCGGGCCGATCGCCACCTTCACCTACGGCCGCAGCTACCTGGCCCGCGAGGACCCGATCGCGCTCTACCTGCCGGAGCTGCCGCTGGAGCGAGGGCCGACCTCACCACTCGTCGGCGAGATCGCCGGCTGCATCGCCGACGCCGCCCCAGATGCCTGGGGCCGGCGGGTGATTCTCAATCGCCGCGTCGGCCGCGCCGACGCCGACACCACCGAGCTCGGCTTGACGACCCACCTGATGGAGTCCGGCTCGGACCGGATCGGCGCCCTCGACTTCCAGGCCTCTCCCTCGGAATACGTGCCGTGCTCGCTCGACCGCGCGACGCTGACCGAGCTGGCCCAGTCCACCGAGCGAGTCGAGCAGGGCGTCCCGCTCTCGCCGGAACTCGACCAGGCGCTGCTGCACGGCAGCTCGGTCGGGGGAGCGCGGCCGAAGGCTCTGCTCAATGACGGCGATCGCCGGCTGATCGCGAAGTTCAGCTCGACCACCGACACCTATCCCGTCGTCAAGGGCGAGTTCGTCGCGATGGAGCTGGCTCGCCGCGCCGGCATCGAGGCGGCGGGCGTGGAGCTGACGCAGGTGCTCGGCAAAGACGTCCTCCTGGTCGAGCGCTTCGACCGCCCCGGCGGCGGGCGCCGCCGGGCGCTGGTCTCAGCGCTGACGATGCTGGAGCTCGACGAGAACGGCGCCCGCTACGCAAGCTACGCCGACCTCGCCGACCTGATTCGCAGCCGCTTCACCGAGCCTCAGCCGACCCTGCGCGAGCTCTTCGCCCGCATCGTCTTCAACGTCCTCAGCGGCAACGACGACGACCACGCGCGCAACCACTCCGCCTTCTGGGACGGCGAGGCGCTCACCCTCACCCCTGCCTACGACATCTGCCCGCAGCTGCGCAGCGGCGGCGAGACCGCCCAGTTGATGGCGATCGGCCGCGACGGCTACCGGATGAGCCAGGTCGCCGGCTGCGTCGCCCGCGCGTCCACCTACCTGCTCTCCGAGGCCGACGCGCGCGAGGTCGTCGACCGCCAGATCGAGGCGATCGAGGGGCAGTGGGAAGAGGTCTGCAACCTGGCCGGCCTGACCGAGGTCGAGCGGTCCGGCTTCTGGCGACGGCAGTTCCTCAACCCGTACGCGACCGAGGGCTACTGAGCGCGGTGCCTCAGGGCTCGATCCGGGTGACGGTGCCGTCGCCGTTGTTGACGACCCAGACGGCGCTCCCGCCGACCGCGACGGCGCCGGGTTCGGGGCCGACCTCGATCGGGGCGCCGACCCGCTCGCCGCTCTCGAGGTCGATCCGGGTGACCGCGTCCTCGGCGGCGCTGGCGACCCAGACGGCGCTGGTGCCGGCGTCGATGCCGCCGGGGCGGCCGCCGACGTCGATCGGGGCACCGGCCACGTTGCGGGTGAAGGGGTTGACCCTGGTCACGGTCCCAGAGCGGCTGTCGGCGACCCAGACGAGCCCGTGGGCGACGGTGATGCCCGCCGGATTGCGGCCGACCGGGATGGCCGGGGTGCGCTCCAGCGAGCTGAGGTCGATGCGGCTCACGGTCCCGCCCGAGGCGCTGGAGACCCAGAGGCCGCCGGCCCCGACCGCCAGCCGCAGCGGCTCGGCGTGCGGAGCGAGTCCGCGGCGGTAGACGCTGCCGCCGTCGGCGTTGACGGCGGCGATCCCGGCCCCCTCGTCGTCGGCGACCCAGACGCGGTTGCCGCCGAGGGCGATCGGGCCGGGGGCGTCGCCGAGCGCGATCGTCTTCAGCAGGTGGCCATCGTCGGGGTCGAGGCGAAGCAGCTCGCCGCGGCGGGGGTTGGTGACCCAGATCCAGCGGCCGCCGACCGCCACGCCGGCGACGCCGGCGCCGAGCTGGACCGGCTCGCCGGGCGGCTCGCCGCTTTCGGGGTCGAGCCGGGTCAGGGTGCCGTCGCGCTCGCTGGTGACCCAGATCGCGTCGGGGCCGGCGGCGATCCGCAGCGGCGCCCGGCCGACCGCGATCGGCGCGGAGACGTCGACTCCCCCATCATCCAGGAGCACCAGGACGAGGGCAGCCATCCCGGCGACGACGGCGACGGCGGCGGCGCCGGCCCACTGCAGGCGCCGCGAGCGGTGCCAGCGCAGGCGGTCGCGCAGCCCGCCGAGGCCGGAGCGGCGGTCGCCTCCGAGCGGGCGGGTGGAGGCCTCGCTGCCGCGGCTGAGGACGCCGGTCGGCCGCAGCTCCGAGCTCTGCCGCTCGCGGGCGGCGGCGATCAGGGCGCCGGCGCTCGGGTAGCGGTCGGAGGGATCCTTGGCGACCGCGCGTTCGATCACCCGGTCGAGCCCGGCCGGGATCTCCGGCTCGGTGTCGGCCTCCTTGCGGGCGTAGGGGACGATCCCGGTCAGCGCCTCGTAGAGCACGCAGCCGAGCGAGTAGACGTCGGCGCCGGGGCCGACGTCCTCGCCGCGCCATTGCTCCGGCGACATGTACTCGGCGGTGCCGACGATCGAGGTGCCGCTGAGGGAGCCGCTCTCCCCCAGCGCCTTGGCCAGGCCGAAGTCGGAGAGGAAGGCGCGGTCGCCTTCGACGAGGACGTTGTGCGGCTTGACGTCGCGGTGGACGATGCCGGCGGCGTGGGCGGCGTCGAGGGCGTCCCCGACCTGGCCCAACAGGTCGATGGCGCGGGCCGGCGGCAGCGGCCCCTCGCGGTCGATCAGCCGGCGCAGGTCGCCGCCCTCGACCAGCCGCATGGCGACGATCAGCTCGCCGTCGACCTCGCGCGAGTCGTAGACCGGGACCACCGAGGGGTGGTCGAGGCGGGCGGCGAGGCGGGACTCGCGCAGGAAGCGCTCGCGGAAGCCGTCGCGGTCGGCCAGCTCGCGGGCGATCGCCTTCAGCGCCACCGGCCGTTCGAGCCCGAGGTGGGTCGCCCGGTAGACGACCCCCATGCCGCCGCGGGCGAGGAGCGCGTCGATGCGGTAGCCGGCGAGCGTCGAGCCGATCAGGGGATCTGCCACCGCGCGGTTATACCCCGCGCGGTGGCGGACCAGTGGTCTCGCGGCTCCTTTTGGACCTCTGGGACGAAAGAGGAACCGCGAGACGGGGGCGATCAGCGGGTGGGCTGCCAGGCGATCACGGGACCGATCGTGGTGCCGTCGCCTTCTTCGAGGTCGTAGCCTTCGGCCAGCTCGCTCTGGCGGCCGCTGGAGACGTCGATCGAGACCAGCGACTGACGTTCTTCGGCGGCGACGAAGGCGGCGACGCGCCTGCCGTCGGCGGAGAAGACGCCGTTGGTCTGCGAGCCGTCGGGGAGCTGCGCCAGCTTGCGCGCCTTGGCCGGGCCGATCCGCTTCGCCCAGAGGCCCTGGTCGCGGCGGAACAGCAGCAGGTGGCCGTCGGGCGAGACGTCTTCGACGTGGGCCGAGCCGACTCCGGCGACCAGCGCCTTCACCTTGGTGCCGCTGCGGCGCATCGTGTAGACGTCGGCGTAGGCGGCCGGGCCCTCGCTGCTCTCGCCGCGGCTGAAGAGGATGCCGCCGGCGAAGTAACGCGGGCTGAACTCGTCGAAGCGCGCGGTCGTGGTCAGCCGCGAGAGGCCGCCGCCGGTCGGGCGCACCGAGTAGAGGTCCTCGCTGACGTCGGCGCCGTGGGCGCTGCCGCGGACGAACACGATCGCCTTGCCGTCGGGCGAGAAGGCCGCTTCGTGGTCGTCCTCGACGCCCCTGGTGAGGGCGCGGGGGCCGCCGCCCATGACGCCGACGGTGTAGAGGTCGGCGGCGCCGGCGGCGCTGCGGCGCTCGAAGACGACGAAGCGCCCGTCGGCGGCGACCAGCGGCACCGAGTCGACCTCGGGGCCGTTGGTCAGCTGGCGCTGGCCGGAGCCGTCGGGGCGGACCGAGTAGACGTCGCCGCCGCGGGCGAAGGCGATCGTGCGCCCGTCGGGCGAGAAGGCCGGTTCGGCGTCGGCGGGATCCTCGGTCAGCTGATTGAGGCGGCCGTCGCGGACGGCGAAGAGGCCGCCTTTGGCGTCCGCCCCCGAGCCGGAGGCCTTGGAGAAGACGACGGCTCCGCCCGAGGCGGCCTGAGCCGCGGCGGGTACGGCGAGGGCGATCGACGCGAACAGTGAGATCAGGGTCTTCCTGAACATCGGGTGCTCCTTTCCGAGCGATCGATTTGGTGCAACCGATGCTCGGGGCACGGGCCGTACCCGCCAACGACGGCGCCGTCACCAACCGGGCCGCGTTTGGCCCGGTCCGGGTCAGCCCCTCAGCGGGGGCGGTCGAGGCCGAGCTCGATCACCCGGGCGGCGATCCGGCGCGGCCGGTCGCGGCCGGCGTCGCCGGCGACCTCGAGCCTGGCGGCGAGGGCATCGAGGCGGCGCTGGGCGGTGCGCTCGCTGACGTGCAGCTCGGCGGCGATCTCCGCCCGCGTCGCCGGGCGGCCGGCGAAGGCGCCCTCGTTGCGGTACGGGGCGACCAGGGCGGTCGCGGTCGCCCGCTCCTCCTCGCTCAGCGCCACCGCGGGCTCGCCGCTCGGCACCGTCGCCCCCACCGGCGTCACCTTGCCGGTCGAGACTTCGAGCCGATGGCTGCCGAGGATCAGGGTGTCGCCGTCGGCCAGCCGCCGCGGCCGCTCCAGCGGCTCGCCGTTGAGGGCGGTGCCGTTGCGCGAGTCGAGGTCGGTCGCCATCAGCACGTCGCCGCGGCGCTCGATCTCGAGGTGGTTCCAGGAAACGGCCTCGTCCTCGAGCTGGAGGTCGGCCTCGGGCGAGCGCCCGATCACCGTCCGCTCCCCGCTCAGAACCACCGATCTGGGGGGTTCTCCGCCGCTCGATACCCAGATTCGCGCATCCATCCCGCGCGACTATAGGTCGCGGGGCCGTTGCGCTCTAAAGTGGCGTCGTGAGCGCGGCCGAGATGGAGAAGAAGGTGGCAGCCGAGGCCGCGGCGGAGCTGGTGGAGAGCGGGATGACGATCGGCCTCGGGACGGGGTCGACGGTGGCGTTTCTGTTGCCCGCGATCGCCCGCCGCGAGCTCACCGACATCCGTTGCGTCGCCACCTCGATCGCCACCGAGGAACAGGCGCGCTCGCTGGGCATTCCGGTCGAGGACTTCGACACGCTGCGGCGGCTCGAGATCGCCATCGACGGCACCGACGAGGTCACCCCCGACGGCTGGCTGATCAAGGGCGGCGGCGCCGCCCACCTGCGCGAGAAGATCGTCGCCGCCGCGGCCGAGCGCTTCGTCGTCATCGCCGATTCCAGCAAGCCGGCCGAGGCGCTGCGCGGGCCGGTGCCGCTGGAGCTGTTCGGCTTCGGCGCCGCCTCGACCCTGGCCCGGCTAGGCTCTGACGTCCGCCTACGGGGCGTCCCCCCAAGCCCCGACGGCGGCACGATTGCCGACTACCTGGGCGCCGACCTCCACGGCGAGATCGGCGACCCGGCGGCGCTCGCCGCCCTGCTGGACGCCGATCCGGGGGTCGCCGCCCACGGGCTCTTCCCGCCGGCGATGGTCAGCGAGGTGCTGATCGGCCGCGGCGACGTCGTCGAAAGGCCGAGCATCCACGCCTGACGGAGCCGGTCGAGCGGGAGCGGGAACTGGACGCCATCACCGGGCTGGCCGAAGGACGCAGCCGGAACGGGCACACCCGCAACCGACCTTGACCACAGCGGGGTGGGGTCGATGTCGGATACGACCCCCACCGGTCTCCTCCTAGGAGATCCAGCGGTCCGCCATCGGCGTGTGGCGCTCGATCGCTTTCGAGAGGCGCTCGGGGTAGCCGTCGATGACGGCCTCGACCAGCTCTTCGTGGACCGCGAGGTTCTTCTCGGCGTCGAAGAACTCGTCGCCGGTGACGTCGTCGAGGCCCTCGTCGACGAAGTCGAGCAGGGTCAGGTAGAGCGTCTTCAGCGGCGCGTTGGCGCTCATCTTCGCCATCCGCCGGTGCAGGTCCCAGTTGAGCCGCAGGAAGGCCTTGGGGTTGTCGGTCTGTTTCTGCATCCGCGAGACGATCTGGCGCAGCGCCTTGGCGTCGGCCGGGCGGCAGTGGGCCGAGGCGTCGCGGCAGACCAGCGGCTCGAGGGCGTTGCGGACGGCGAGGCAGTCGGTGAAGGGGGCGTCGTCGACCTTGAAGCCGAGGACGAGGTGGTTGAGCCGCACCCGCGTCGAGGGCGCGGCGACGAACATGCCGCCGCCGGGCCCGGGGCGGGCCTCGATCAGGCCGCGCGTCTCCAGCAGCCGCAGGGCCTCGTTGACCGTCGCCACCGCGTAGCCGAAGCGTTTGCGGATGTCCTCCTTGGTGCCGAGGCGCTCGCCGGCGGAGAGACCGTGGTCGACGATCTCCTGCTCGAGGCGGCGCGACAGTTCCTCGGCGCGAGAGATCCGCACCGGTTCAGTCGACGCCATCCGCTCGAGCGAATCGCTCACGTCTCTCCTCCTCTGGCCCTTGGATCCCGTGAGGATTAACTATAATGATTCTGGGTTATCTGGGCAAGCGCACGCGGCGGCGCATTCCTACGCCGCGAGCAGGCGGTCGACGGCGCCGGGATCGAACGGATCGACCCGCTCGATCGCGCCGATCCCGTCGAAGCCGCGGTCGGCGGAGAGCACGACCTCGATGCCCTCCGCCGCGCAGGTGCCGAGGTGGAGGCGGTCGTTGGGTCCGAGCGACGGCGCCTCCAACCCGAGCGCGTGGACGAGCGCCTGCTCGGTCACCGGCAGCAGCGGCGAGAACACGGCGAGCGCGTTCGGGGCCAGGCCCTCGAGACGGCCCCGGTAGTGACGCTCGGCGACGTGCCAGACCTCCTCCAGCACGGCAGGGGAGGTGCGCCCGTCAGCCTCACCGGCGGCGACCGCCTCCAGCACCCGTAGGCAGTTCGCGGCGGCGGCGCCTCCGGTAGCGCTGTAGACGATCGGGTTGGCGTCGACGAAAAAGGTCATTCGTCCGGCAAGCCGGGGGTTCCGCGCATGATCGCCTCGTCGTGCAGTCGATCGATCAGCTCCCCCAGCTCCTCGGGCGGCAGGTAGGGCACCGGCGGGATCCGCCTGATCGCCTCGACGGCGCGCAGCTTCTCCTCTCGCGAGCGCCCACCCAGCTCGGCCTCGACGGCGTCGCGAATGACGCTGGCGACGGAGGACTTCCGCCGCTTGGCCTCCCGCTCCAGGCGCCGGCGCTGTTCCTTGCTGACGAGTATCTGCAGCCGCTCCGTATACATGCTCATAAGATACACATCAGCATGGCTGGAAGGGGCTGGGTAGGTGGCGGCCTCCATCTCGCCGGGAATGCCGCCAGCCGTCCGCGCACGCCTGGTGCGCACCGAAGGCCAATTGTGGGGCGTCCTCCGCGCGAAAGCGCTACGGCGCCGGCGTCGCGGCGCCGATCGCGTGGACGCCGCCGTCGACGTGGACGATTTCGCCGGTGATCGCGCGGGCGAGGTCGGAGAGGAGGAAGAGGGCGGCGTCGGCGACCGGGGTCGGGTCGTCGACCTCCCAGCCGAGCGGCGCCTGCTCGCCCCAGGCGGATTCGAGCTCGCCGAAGCCGGGGACGCCGGAGGCGGCGGCGGTGCGGATCGGCCCGGCGGCGACGAGGTTGACGCGGACGCCCCGCGGCCCGAGATCGCGGGCGAGGTAGCGGCTGACCGACTCCAGCGCCGCCTTGGAGACGCCCATCCAGTCGTAGGACGGCCAGGCGACGGTGGCGTCGAAGTCGAGCCCGACCAGGCCGCTGCCCTGCGGCATCAGCGGCGCCACCGACTCGGCCAGCGCCTTGAACGAGTAGGCGCTGGTCTCGAAGGCGCTGGCGGCGCTGGCGCGGGGCGTCGCCAGGAAGTCGCCGCCGAGCGCGTCGGCCGGGGCGAAGGCGATCGCGTGGACGGCGCCGTCGACGCCTCCCCAGCGCCCGGCCAGCTCGTCGCGCAGCGCCTCGAGGTCGGCGTCGCTGTTGACGTCGAGGTCGAGCACCTCCGGCGGCGAGGGCAGGCGGGCGGCGGCGCGCTCGGTCATCCGCTTGATCCTCCCGAAGCTGGTCAGCAGCACCTCCGCCCCCTGCTGCTGGGCGCGCTCGGCGATCGCGAAGGCGATGCTGCGCCGGTTGACGACTCCGGTGACGAGGATCCGCTTGCCCTCGAGGATCACAGGTAGACCTCTTGCTGCGGCGCCGCAGCAAGGGCCGGCTCCTGCCGGCGGCGCCAGACCACCCGCACCTTGGCGATCGCGACGACCTCGTCGCGCTGGTTGACGATCTTCCAGCTGAAGACCGCCAGCCCGGTCAGCCCGTCCAGCTCCTTCTTCTCGTTCAGCTCGCCCTCGACGTGGATCGTGTCGCCGATCCGCACCGGCCGCTTGAAGGCGATCCGCTCGAAGCCGCGCAGGGCGAGCACGTGGGCCGGGTCCAGCGGCACCAGGCCGACGCAGTAGGAGAGCAGCAGCATGCCGTGGGCGATGCGGCCGTTGAACTCGCTTGCCGCCGCCCACTCGGCGTCGGTGTGGAGCGGGTGGCGATCGCCGGTGAGGGTGGCGAAGGAGACCAGGTCGGTCTCGGTGATCGTGCGGCCGGGCGAGCGGAAGCGGGCACCCAGCTCGAGCCCGTCGAAATCGCGTGAGAGAGAGGACATCAGTGACCTCCTGCTTGGAGATCGCCCTGGATGCCGAAGTGGGCCCGCAGCGAGAGGGCGATCTCCTGTGTCGCTCGTTCGTGGCCCTGTGCCGAGGGGTGGAGCCCGTCGGCGGAGAAGTTGGCGCGGTCGGTGAGGCCGGGATGGCCGGCGACGTTGAGGCAGGGGACGCGGTGGCGGGCGGCGACCGTGCGGGTCACCGCGTTGAGGTCGGAGAGCGCTTTGACCAGGCGCGCCTTGGTCCGCGGCCGCAGCTCCATGAAGTGCCAGCTCTCCGGCGCCGTCGCGGTCAGGATCGCCGCCTCGGGGGCGCCGTCGCGGAGGCGCTCGAGGATCAAGGAGAAGCGCTCTTCGTACCCGGCGATGTCGGGGCGCGAGGTGAGCAGGACGTCGTTGGCGCCGCAGATCACGGTCACCAGGTCCGGCCGCAGCTCCAGCGCCGCCGGCACCTGCTCCAGCACTTCGGCGCTGTTGGCGCCGTCGACGGCGAGGTTGCGGTAGGTCAGGTCCGGGTCGGCGCCGCGCAGCCAGGTGGCGAGGCGGTCGGCCCAGCGCTCGGCCTCGATCGATTCCCGCCCGGCGGTGAAGCTGTCGCCCAGCGCCACGTAGGTGGAGACGGTCCGGCCGCGCCGCGCCGCGCCGTTCGTCGCCGGCTGCTCTGCCGGCGGGTCGGCGACGCTCACCGTCCCCCCAGCGAGCGCAGCGCCCAGGCGAGGCGGTCGCGGCTCCAGGCCGGGTCGATCACCTCGTCGACCCAGCCGCTGGCGGCAGCCGCCGGGGCGGTCAGGTGCTCGGCGGCGTAGGCGTCGGCGAGCTCGTCGTGGGAGGGCCCGCCCTCCTCCTTCAACGCCCGGTGGTGGACGATGCCGACCGCCTGGCGCGCGGCCATGATCCCGATCTGGGCGCCGGGCCAGGAGAAGACGACGTCGGCGCCGAGGTCTTTGGAGTTCATCGTGATCGCGGCGCCGCCGAAGGCCTTGCGCAGGACCAGCGTCACCTTCGGCACCGTGGCGCCGGCGAAGGCGCGCAGCAGCGAGGCGCCGTGGCGGATCACCCCGGCTTCCTCCTGCAGCTTGCCGGGCATGAAGCCGGGGGTGTCGACGAAGACGACCAGCGGTAGCCGGAAGCGGTCGCAGGAGGCGACGAAGAGCGCCGCCTTCTCCGAGGCGGCGGCGTCGATCACGCCGCCCAGCGCCCGCGGCTGATTGGCGATCAGCCCGACCGGGCGGCCCTCGAGGCGGGCGATGCCGGTGACCATGTTCGGCGCCCAGCGCGGCGAGAGCTCGAGGAAGCTGCCGGAGTCGAGGACCGAGGCGGCGACGTCGCGGACGTCGTAGACCTTGCGCTGGTTATCGGGGACGTGGGAGCCGGGGTCGCTGCCGTCGGCCTCGACCACCTCGCCGATCGGCAGCGGCCCGCCGATCGCCTGCGGCAGCAGGCCGAGCAGGTGGCGCGTCGCCTCGACCGCGGCGGCGTCGTCGTCGGCGACGAGGTGGCAGACGCCGTTGCGGCCGTGCACGCGGGGGCCGCCGAGGTCCTCCATGCTGATCGCTTCGCCGAGCGCCTCCTGCACCACCTTCGGCCCGGTGAGGAACATCCGCGACTCCGAGGTCATCGCGACGAAGTCGGTCAGCGCCGGCGAGTAGGCGCCGCCGCCGGCGGAGATGCCGCTGACGACGGAGACCTGCGGCACCTTGCGCGAGAGCTCGACGCTGGCGCGGAAGATGCGGCCGTAGCCGGCGAGGGCGGCGTGGCCCTCCTGCAGGCGGGCGCCGCCCGAGCGGACGAAGCCGACCACCGGGGCGCCGGCGTCGCCGGCCATCCGCAGCAGGCGGACGATCGTGTCGGCGTGGACCTCGCCCAGCGAGCCGCCGAGGAAGGTCGGGTCCTGCGAGTAGCAGAAGGCCGGGCGGCCGTTGACCTCGCCGGCACCGGCGACGACGCCGTCGCCCGGCGTCGCCCGCTCGCCGAGGCGGACCGAGGAGACGCCGCTGCGCAGGGGACGGAAGCTGCCTGGGTCGCAGAGCAGCTCCAGCTGGCGCAGCGGCGCCTCGGCCGGGCCCGCGGGGGGTGTCGCCGTCGCCGTGGCCATCAGGCGGCGAGGCAGAGGACGGCGTTGTGGCCGCCGAAGCCGAAGGAGTTGGAGATGGCGACCAGCGGCCCCTCCCCGTTCCCGATCGGCTGCGAGGACCCGGGCACGTAGTCGAGGTCGAGGCCCTCCTCGGCCTCTTCCCAGCCGACCGTCGGCGGCGCGGTGCGGCGGCGCAGCGCTTCCACCGTGGCGATCGCCTCGACCGCGCCGGCGGCGCCGAGCAGGTGGCCGATCGAGGACTTGGTCGAGCTGACCGGGACGTCGCCGGCGCGCTCGCCCAGCGCCGCCTTCAGCGCCATCGTCTCGGCGCGGTCGTTGAGCGGGGTCGAGGTGCCGTGGGCGTTGACGTAGTCGACGTCGGGGGCGCTGAGGCCGGCGTCGGCGAGGGCCAGCCCGATCGCCCGCGCCGCCTCGGTCCCTTCCGGCTGCGGCGCGGTCAGGTGGAAGCCGTCGCAGGTGGCGCCGTAGCCGAGCAGCTCGCCGAGGATCTCGGCGCCGCGGGCTTCCGCCGCCGCCTTCTCCTCCAGCACCAGGACGCCGGCGCCCTCGCCCATCACGAAGCCGTCGCGGCGGGCGTCGAAGGGGCGGGAGATGCCGGTCGGCGAGGTCGCTTCCATCGCCGCGAAGGCGGCGGTGGCGACGCCGGTGATCGCCGCCTCGGCACCGCCGCCGACGACGGCGTCGGCGTCGCCGGCGCGGATGATCCGCGAGGCGTCGCCGAGCGCGTGGGCGCCGGCGGCGCAGGCGGAGACGACGCCGTAGGCGTGGCCGTGGAGATCGTGGCGCATCGCCACCGCAGCGGCGGCGGCGTTGCCCATCATCAGCGGCACCGCCAGCGGCGAGACCGCTTTCTCGCCGCGGTCGATCAGCTTCCGCGTCTGCTCCTCCAGCGAGGGCAGGCCGCCGATCCCGGTGCCGATCACGCAGCCGACCCGGTGCGCCTCGTAGGGCAGCCCGTCCTCGCCGCCGGCCTGGGCGATCGCCTCCGCGGCGGCGGCGACCGCCATCTGCGAGAAGCGATCCATCCGGCGCGCCTCCTTCTTCGAGAGGAAGTCGAGCGGGTCGAACTCGCGGCAGCGGCCGAAGCCGTCTTCGATCCCGCGCTCGCCGGCGGTCCAGCGCTCGATCAGCGCGTCCGAGCCGACCCCGAGCGGGGTGACGGCGCCGACGCCGGTGATGACGACGCGGCGCGTCATCCCGCCTTCGCGACGACCAGGTCGATGACCTCGCCGACGGTCTTGACGTCCTTGACGTCGTCTCCGCGCAGCTCGACGCCGAACTCGTCCTCGACGATCTGGGCCAGCTCGACCAGGTCGAGCGAGTCGACGTCGAGGTCCTCCAGGGTCGCCTCGCGCGAGAGCTCGTCGCGCTCGGTCCCGAGCTCGACGAGGCCGTCGTAGATGGTCTTCTCGACGTTCTCCGGGCTTACTTGCGTTGGCATCTGTGTCTCCTTCTGGGTCTAGGCGCTGAGGCCGCCGTCCACGGTCAGCGTCGTTCCGGTTACGTAGGCGGCCTCCTCGGAGGCCAGGAAGCGGATGCAGGCGGCGACGTCATCGGGGGTGCCGACGCGCCGCGCGGGGATCGCCTTGGTCATCTCGCCGTCGAGGATCTCCTCGGTGAGGGCGGTCTCGATCAGCCCCGGGGCGACGGCGTTGACGGTGACGCCGCGGCGCGCCACCTCGACCGCGACGGTCTTGGTGAAGCCGATCACGCCCGCCTTGGAGGCGGCGTAGTTGGCCTGGCCGGCGTTGGCCCGGATGCCGACGATCGAGGCGACGTTGACGATGCGGCCGAAGCGGGCGCGCAGCATCTGCGGCAGCGCCTGGCGGGTGGCGCGGAAGGTGGCGGTGAGGTTGACGTCGATCACCCGCTGCCACTGCTCGTCGTCGAGCTGGGGCGAGAGACCGTCGAGGCGCAGGCCGGCGTTGTTGACGAGGACCAGCACCGGCCCGGTCTCGTCCGGCTCGAGCAGCCCCTCGGTGGCCGCGGCGTCGGCGACGTCACCCTGGACCGCGGTGGCGACCCCGCCCTCGGCCTCGATCTGGGCGACGACCTCACGCGCGCCGGCCTCGTCGGCCCGGTAGTTCACCCGCACCGGCCACCCCGCGCGCCCCAGCGCCACCGCAGCGGCCGCCCCGATCCCCCGCGAGGACCCGGTAACCAGCGCCCACCCCTCGCGCGTGCGCAGTTGTCCCCGCATACCGGGGACAACTGCGTTGGAGGTTGTGGACTCAGGCGGCATCGGCGCTCCCCCACTCGACGACGGTGGCGCCCCAGGTGAGGCCGGCGCCGAAGGCGCCGATCAGGACCGTGGCGCCGGGGACGAGGGCGCCACCCAGGCGGGCGTCCTCCAGGGCCAGCGGGATCGAGGCGGCGGAGGTGTTGCCGAAGCGGTCGATGCAGTCGACGACGCGCTCGGCGGGAAGATCCAGCCGCTGGCCGACCGAGCGCAGGATGCGGCCGTTGGCCTGGTGGTAGGCGAAGACGTCGACGTCGTCGAGCTCGAGCCCGGCGGCGGCGACGGCGGCGGTCGTCACCTCGGCCATCCTGTCGACGGCGTGGCGGAAGGTCTCGTGCCCCTGCATCACGGTCTTGCCGGTCTCCTTCGGGGTGAAGATGAGGTCGGCGTTGGCGCCGTCGGCGCCGAGCAGGATCGGGCCGATGCGGCCCTCGGCGGCGCCGCGCATCACGACCGCGCCGGCGCCGTCGCCGAAGACCGCCGCGGTGGCGCGGTCGTCGGGGTCGATCATCTGCGTCATCAGGTCGGCGCCGACGACGAGGACCGTGGCGGCGCGGCCCGACTCGAGCTGCCCGCAGGCCAGCGCCAGCGCCGAGACGAAGCCGGTGCAGGCGGCGTTGACGTCGAGGGCGCCGGCCCGCCCGGCGCCGATCGCGGCGGCGACCCGCGGCGAGGCGCCCGGCATCAGCTCGTCGTTGCTGGTGGTGGCGACGATCACCAGGTCGAGGTCGGAGGCGGCGACGCCGGCGGCGCCGAGGGCGCGCCGGCCGGCCAGGGCGGCGAGCTCGAAGAGGCGCTCGCCGGGCTGGGCGACGCGGCGCTCGCTGATCCCCGTCCGCTGCACGATCCAGCTCTCCTCGATGCCGAGCCGCGCGGCGATCGGGGCGTTGGGGACGACGGTCTCCGGCACGGCGACGCCGAGGCCGGCGATCTCGGCGCCGCTCAGCTCGCGCCGGGCCGGCGCCACGGCGGGGACGGCCGCGGGCTCAGGGCTGGGACGCCCACCCCCGCGCAGTGTGTCCGCCGCCGCCAGGCGTGCGCGGGGGTGGGCATCCAAGCCCTTAGGCATGGACCGTCTCCGGCTCGGCAAGGGAGCGGGCCTCGACGCCGGGGAGGGTGCGGCGGACGAGGCCCGTAAGCACGTCGCCCGGGCCCGCCTCAAGGAAGGCCCCGGCGCCCTCGTCCCGCAGGCGGCGCAGGGTCGCCTGCCAGAGGACCGGCTGGGTGAGGGCGGCGGCGAGGCCGGCGCGCGGGTCCTCGAACGGCGCGGCGGCGGTCGAGGAGAAGACGGGCTGGGTCGGCGCGGCGAACTCGACCGAGTCGAGCGCCGCGCGGAAGCGCTCGGCGGCGCCGGCCATCTGCGGCGAGTGGAAGGCGCCGGCGACGGGCAGCCGGATCGCCTTGACGCCGTCGGCGCGGAGCCGGCGCCGGGCGTCGGAGAGCGAGTCGGCGGCGCCGGAGAGGACGACCTGGCCGGGGGCGTTGTCGTTGGCGACGGTGAGCTCGAAGCCGGCCGCGAGCGTCCGCACCGCCTCCTCCTCGCCGCCCAGCACCGCCATCATGCCGCCGGGGCTGCTCGCCGCCGCCTCTTCCATCAGGCGGCCGCGGACGAGCGCCAGCCGCAGCCCCTCCTCGGCGCCGAGGGCGCCGCCGGCGACCAGCGCCGCCAGCTCGCCCAGCGAGTGCCCGGCGACCATCTCGCCGGCCGGGCTCCCCGCCTGCTTCCAGTGGGCGAGGCTGGCGCAGTAGATCGCCGGCTGGGCGAAGCGGGTGCCCTCGCCGATGCTCTCGAAGGGGTCGCAGCCGAGTTCGGCCCGCGCCTGCTCGAGCAGGTCGGGGCGATGGCTCGCGGTGACGGCTGCCATGCCGGAGGTCTGGCTTCCCTGGCCGGGGAAGAGGACGGCGGTAAGTGCGCTCTTGGAGGCCACGAAGCCATAGTGGTCCGCGCCTTCGCGAAGGTGACGTTAACCAGGCGGTATCCCCCTCCAATCGGGGGATGGAAGGGGATGGACGGGGGGTACGGCGGCGGCCCTGGGTCCCGCGGCGCTCAGACGAGGATCTTCAGGCGCTGCGCCTGGCGCGTCGCCTCGGCCCGGTTGCGGACGCCGAGCTTGCGGTAGATCGCGCTGGTGTGCTCCTTCACCGTGTGCGGGGAGAGGTGGAGGTGGCCGGCGATCTCCTTGTTGGTCGAGCCGGTGGCGATCAGCGAGAGCACCTCCTGCTCGCGCTCGGAGAGCGGCGAGTCGAGGGCGGCGTTGTCGGCGAAGACCTCGGAGCCGAGCGAGACCATCCGCACCGCCTTGACCACGTCCACCGCCGACCAGTCCTTGGAGATGAAGCCGGAGGCGCCGGCGGCGCGGGCGACCGAGGGCGAGATCACGCCGGCGCCGGAGATCAGCAGCACCCGCGTGCGGGGGCTGACCGCGCGGATCTCCTCGCAGACCTCCGCCCCGGACTCGCTGCCGAGCAGCATGTCGACCAGCGCCACCTCGGGCTGCAGCTTGCGGCAGACGTCGACCGCCTCGGCGCCGTCGGAGGCGGCGAGGCAGCGCTCGACCCAGCTCTGGCGCTCCAGCAGCAGCCGGAAGCCCCACTGGACGACGTCGTGGTCATCGACGACGAGGACCCTCAGCTTGCCCTCCTCGCCCGCCATCAGGACGCCACCGGGACGACGAGCCTGACCCGCCAGCGACTGCCGGCGATCGGCCCGAACTCGACCAGGCCCTCGTAGCGCAGGGCCTCCAGCGCCGCCAGCCGCAGGCCGAGGCCGCCGCCCTTCGTCGACTTGCCGCCGAGGGCGCCGTCGTTCTCGATCGCCAGCGTGAAGGTCTCGCCGTCGGAGGAGACGCGGACCTCGACCTCGTCCGCGGCCGAGTGGCGGTCGACGTTGCGCAGCGCCTCGGCGAGGACCGACTGGGCCAGCGGCTCCAGGTCCGCCGGCACCTCCACCTCCTCCTCCCATTCGACCCGCAGCTCGGGCCGGCGCTCGACCATCCGCGCCACGACCTGACGCATGCTCGCCTTCGGCGGGCGCCGGGTGGCTGCAACCGGCCGGGTCAGCGCCGTGCGCAGGTCGCCGACCACCGAGCGCAGCTCCTCCTGGCAGCGCCGCCGCTCCTGCTCGGAGAGGCCGCGCTCGGAGCCGAGCGCGAGGGCGACGCCGAAGAGGCGCTGGATCGCGTTCTCGTGCAGCTCGCGGGTCAGCTCCACCCGTTCGCTCAGGCGCCGCTCGCTTTCGCGCTGCTCGGTCGAGTGCTCGACGCTGGCGGTCAGCGCCGCCAGCCGGCCCAGCGTCAGCATCGTCTCTCGCTCGCCGTCGTCGAGGACGAAGTCCTCCCGTTCGCGGTCGGCGAAGATCACGCCGAGCCAGCGGCGGGCGGCGGAGATCGGGGTGCAGGTGATGCAGGCGGTGTCGGCGAGCTCGGCGTAGCGGGCGGGGACGTGGCCGGCGAGGCTGCCGCGGACCTCGACCACGCGGTCCTCTTCCAGCGCCAGCCGCGCGATCGGCGTCTCGTCGAGGGTGCCCTCGATCCGCTTCACCAGGTCGGGGTCGACCCCGTGCGAGCCCATCGGGATCACGGTCCGGTAGGTGTCGTCGTGCAGCAGCAGCGCCGCCCGCCGCATCGAGGTCAGCGAGCAGACCGCCCGGCAGACGCGGTCGTAGAAGACCCCCGATTCGGTCGCCGCGTCCAGTTCGGCGAGCAGACCGACGAGTACCTCGACGGTACCCGCTCGGGGCGCCGCGTTCGGGGATGCGATAGCCGAGTTTCCCATTCGCTACTGAGATTACGGCCCGTGAAGCAATTGGGAACACCGGTAGCCCGATCGAGTTGGCAGTCCCCCCAATCAGGGGGGGGTCGCGAGGCGCCGGCAAGGCCACACGGTTCGAGCTCTCCTCAATAGTGGTACATTTTACCCACTATGGCTTTCGTCGTTCCAACGAAGCGAGGCGGGTTTGAGGTGCGCGAGTCGCACAGCACGCCCAAGGGCCCGCGTAGTCGCACGCTCGTGACCTTCAAGGAACTGAACGACGAGGCGATCGAGAGGGCCAGGGCACGATCGAAGAAATCGCTAAGTGCCGAGGATCTGCGCAAGTCGGCGCTCAGGGCGGGGGCATCGGTCCCATCGAGCGCAGTGGATAGGGCCGGGCGCGAGACGATTCGCCTGCTGGCCAAAGGGGAGCGTCTCGATCCAAAGCTCCGCCGGTTGCTCCTCGATGCCCTGTCCGAAGGTGCCCATGCCGATCAGCCCACCCGACCCTCGGATGCCGTCTCGGACTCCGCCCGCGCGGCGACGGAGTGGATCGGGGTCAGCCCCGAGGAGCGCGGCAAGGCCTTGCGCGACCTGCTCGAGCTCGCGGATGCGCTTCCCATTCGCCTTCGCCCGGGCGAGATCGGCTTCCCGCGGCTGAGGTCGGTCTGATCGTGGCCCCCGAGCAGTCGCCCGGCCAGCAACGCCCCGCTGGCGCCCCCTCCCTGCCGGAGAAGGTGGTCACCATCCACGAAGCGCTGGACTCCGCTGGTATCCCCCACGCTCTCGGGGGCGCCCTCGCGCTCGCCTACTACGCGGAGCCCCGTGCGACGATCGACGTCGACCTCAACGTCTTCGTCCCGACCGAGCGCTGGGGCGAGATCCGGGATGCCCTCCAGCCGCTTGGCATCAACGTGTCAACCGATGCCGAGGAGCTTCAGCGCGACGGCCAGATCCGGCTCTGGTGGGATCGCAATCCCGTTGACCTCTTCTTCTCCTACGACCCCTTCCACGACGAGATGCGAAAGGGGGCGCGCCAGGTCCCCTTCTCCGAGACGACGATCCCGATTCTCGCGCCCGAGCATCTCGCGGTCTGCAAGGCGATGTTCGACCGCACGAAGGACTGGCTGGACATCGAGCAGATGCTGGTCGCCACCGAACCTCTCGACGTGCCCGAGATCGAAGCCTGGCTGGAGGCCATGGTGGGCGAGACTGACCTGCGGCTGAAAAAGCTGCGGGGCCTGTGCGACCGCCTTTCGCTGGACGACGAGAGCTAAGCCAACTTGCCCGCCGCAGCCTCGTCCGCCACCACCACCATCGCCTCGTTCCTCACCCGTCCGGCGGGGATCGATTCGTCGCCGGCCATCAGCTTCGCCAGCGGCTCGCGCTTCTCGGAGCCGGTGACGAGCCAGAGGATCTGGCGGGCTTCGTCGAGCGCGGGGTAGGTGAGGGTCATCCGCGGGTGGCCCTGGTAGTCGCCGCCGGTCATCGCGACGCGACGGTCGCGCTCCTCCAGCACCGGGTCGCCGGGGACGAGCGAGGCGGTGTGGCCGTCCGGGCCGAGGCCGAGGTGGACGAGGTCGAAGCGCTCCGGCAACGAGGCTTCGTACTCGCGGGCGGCGCCGTCGAGGTCGCGCTGGGTGACCGGCATCGGCCGCAGCGTCGACTGGTGCTCCATCGAGAGGCCGAGGACCATGTGGGTGAGGTTGCGGTCGTCGCTGCCGGGAGCGGCGACGCGCTCGTCGACCTGGAACAGCTCGGTGCGGTCCCAGGGCATCGGCTCGAGGCCGCCGAGGATCGCCAGCATCGCCCAGGGGGAGCGGCCGCCGCTCATCGCCAGGGCGAAGATGTTGCGCTCCGCGGCCGCGGCGGCGCCGGCCTCGGCGATCAGCTCCGCCGCGCGCCGGGCCGCCGCGCGCTCGTCGCCGGCAACCTCCAGTCGCGGCGCCATCGTCGCCTCAGCTCGGCTTCTCGTCGTGGCCGCCGAACTGCTTGCGCATCGCCGAGAGCACCTTGTCGCCGTAGTCGCCGAGCTCGCGCGAGTAGAAGCGCTCGTAGAGGGCGGTGGTGAGGACCGGCGCCGGCACGCCCTCGTCGATCGCCGCGATCGAGGTCCAGCGACCCTCGCCGGAGTCCGAGACGCGGCCGGCGAAGTCGGAGAGGTCGGGGGATTCCTGCATCGCCGCCGCGGTCAGGTCGAGCAGCCAGGAGCCGACCACGCTGCCGCGCCGCCAGACCTCGGCGACCTCCGGCAGGTCGAGGTCGTACTGGTAGTACTCGGGCTGCTCCAGCGGCGCCGTCTCGGCGTCGGCTTCGCGCGTCACCTTGCCGGCGTTGGCGTTCTTGAGGATGTTCAGGCCCTCGGCGTAGGCGGCCATGATCCCGTACTCGATCCCGTTGTGGACCATCTTCACGAAGTGGCCGGCCCCGTTCGGGCCGCAGTGCAGGTAGCCGTTCTCCGAGGGGGAGACCTCGCCGCTGCGCCCCGGCGTGCGCTCGGCCGACTCGACCCCCGGCGCCAGCGAGGCGAAGATCGGGTCGAGGCGCTCGACGGCGCGGTCGGGGCCGCCGATCATCAGGCAGTAGCCGCGCTCGAGGCCGAAGACGCCGCCGCTGGTGCCGCAGTCGACGTGGTCGATCCCCTTCTCCCCGACCTTGGCGGCGCGGCGGATGTCGTCGCGGTAGTAGGAGTTGCCGCCGTCGACGATCGCGTCGCCGGACTCGAGCACGGCGGCGACGTCCTCGACGGTCTTCTCGGTGATCTCACCGGCCGGGACCATCACCCAGACCGAGCGCGGCGCGCTCAACTTCGAAGCCATCTCCTGCAGCGAGGATGCGCCCGCGGCGCCCTCCCCCCCCAGCGCGGCGACCGCGTCCGGGGCGACGTCGTAGGCGACGATCTCGTGGCCGTCCCGCATCAGGCGACGAGCCATGTTGGCTCCCATCCGACCGAGCCCGACGATTCCGAGTTGCATCAAGACCTCCCTGGGGTGAGCGCTGAGGACGGGGTGGCGGCGCCCGGCAATCCTAGGCGCTCCGCCGAGGTTGCAGCCAGCCTCGTATATCGGTGCCAAATGCAACCTCGCGCCCCGATAGCCTGCGCGACGCATGGGCAAGCACGCCGCCAACGACGCCGCCGACGTGCTGGCGATCTTCGGGATCAGCGGCGACCTGGCGAAGAAAATGACCTTCCGGGCGCTGTACCGGCTGGAGGCGGCGGGGAAGCTCGACTGCCCGATCGTCGGCGTCGCGATCGACGAGTGGGACGACGAGCGGCTGCGCCAGCACGCGCGGGAGGCGATCGACGCCTCGGTCGAGGAGCCCGACGACGGCGTCTTCGGCTCGCTCGCGGCGCGGCTCTCCTACGTCCAGGGCGACTACGCCGACGCCGGCACCTTCAAGCGGGTCGGCGAGGCGCTCGGCGAGGCGAAGCGGCCCGTCTTCTACCTCGAGATCCCGCCCTCGCTCTTCGCCACCGTGGTCACGGGGCTCGGCGCCGCCGGCCTCACCGAGAACGCCCACGTGGTGATCGAGAAGCCCTTCGGGCACGACCTCGAATCGGCGCGGGCGCTCAACGCCGAGCTCCGCGCGACGCTGAGCGAGGACCAGATCCTCCGCATCGACCATTACCTCGGCAAGGAGCCGGTGATGGACATCAGCTACCTGCGCTTCGCCAACTCGATCCTGGAGCCGGTCTGGAACCGCTCCCACGTCTCCCACGTGCAGATGACGATCGCCGAGGACTTCGGGGTCGAGGACCGCGGCCGCTTCTACGACGCGGTCGGGGCGATGCGCGACGTGATCCAGAACCACGCCCTGCAGGTGCTGGCCCTGGTCGGGATGGGGCCGCCGACCGGCAACCACCCGGACTCGATCCGCGACAAGAAGCTCGAATTCTTCAAGGCGATGCGGGCGGCCGACCCGAAGCGCTACGTGCGCGGCCAGTACGACGGCTTCCTCGACGTCGATGACGTCGCCCCGGACTCGACCACCGAGACCTTCGCCGCGGTCGAGCTGGAGGTCGACAACTGGCGCTGGAGCGGCGTCCCCTTCTTCATCCGCGCCGGCAAGTGCATGCCGGTGAAGTCGAGCGAGGTGACCGTCGTCTTCAAGCGGCCGCCGCCGAACCTCGGCATCGGCCACGGCAGGACGCCGGAGCCAAACAAGATGACGATCCGGATCGAGCCGAAACCGGGCTCGCGGATGCGCCTCTTCGCCAAGAAGGCCGGCGAGGAGGCCTTCGAGCCGGCCGACCTCGAGGTCCTCTTCGAGAAGGAGCCCGGCGAGGAGCCGGAGCCCTACGAGCGCCTGCTCGGCGACGCGATCGCCGGTCGCCACACCCTCTTCACCCGCCAGGACACGATCGAAGAGACCTGGCGCGTCGTGCAGCCGCTGCTCGACGAGCCGGGCCCGGTCCACGGCTACGAGCGCGGGACCTGGGGCCCGGCGGAGGCGAAGGACCTGACCCGGGGAATCGCCCAGTGGTCGGAGCCGTGGCTGCCGGAGAAGCCCTCCGAAGACGTGCTCGGGTTCTAGACCCGCCGCCGGTCTGAAGACTGATTCCCAGCGGCGTGCTAGGTTTTCGGGACTCTTCATTAGGGTTGCCTAACGGCAGCCGCCCGCACACCCGTCACTATCGCCAGGAGCCCGCACGATGATTCCCAGCTTCGTAGTCACCCTTCGAGAGGGAGTCGAGGCCTCTCTGATCATCGGCATCGTCGCCGCCTTCCTCGTCCGCGAGGGACGCACCGACGCGCTGCGGCAGATGTGGATCGGCGTCGGGATCGCGATCGCCCTCTGCACCGCCGTCGGGGTCGGCCTGCGGATCCTCGGCAACGAGCTGCCGGAGAAGCAGCAGGAGGCGCTGGCGACGGTGATCGCCCTCGTCGCGGTGGCCGCGGTCACCTACATGATCGTCTGGATGCGCCGCCACGCCCGCGGGATCAAGGCGACGCTGGAGGGCGAGACCGCCTCGGCGCTGGCGACGGGATCGACCCTGGCGCTGGTCGCGATGGCCTTCCTCGCGGTGCTGCGCGAGGGCTTCGAGACCTCCGTCTTCCTGCTCGCCGCCTTCCAGGACGCCTCCGACACCGTCGCCGCCGGCGCCGGCGCCGTGCTCGGGCTTGCGGTCGCGATCGCCATCGGGCTCGGCCTCTACCGCGGCGGCGTGCGGATCGACCTCGCCCGCTTCTTCCGCCTCACCGGCCTCGTCCTCGTCTTCGTCGCCGCCGGGCTGCTCGCCAGCGCCGCCCACACCGCCGAGGAGGCGGGCTGGCTCAGCGCCCTCCAGGGGCAGGCGATGGACCTCACCTGGCTCGTCAAGGAGGACACGGTCGTCGGCTCGTTGCTGACCGGGATGCTGGGGCTGCGCCCCGAGCCGGTCGTCGCGGAAGTGGTCGCCTACGTGCTCTACGCGGTGCCGATGACGCTCTACGTGCTCTGGCCGCAGCGGCGGCTCCGGCGGCTCCGGCGGAGCGGCGTCGCCGAGCGCCGCGGCGCGCCCGCGCAGAACCCCGCTTGACAGCCCGCCACGGCGAAGGCGGCTGACGCAAACTGCCGGATCGGGGGGCGAGCGCCGCCGCTCAACTGCCTAGGGTGGACGGTTGATGATCGCGGCCGGAGAGAGAGCGGATGAGCTGCTGCGGGAGCTGGGGTACGAGTCCTGGCGGCCGGGGCAGCGGGAGGCGGTGATCGCGGCGCTGGAGGGGCGCGACTCGCTGATCGTGATGCCGACCGGCGGCGGCAAGAGCCTCTGCTACCAGCTGCCGGGGCTCGCCGGCGAGGACCTGACGATCGTGGTCAGCCCGCTGATCGCGCTGATGCGGGACCAGTGGCAGCGGCTGACGGCGGCCGGCCAGCCGGTGGCGATGATCTCCTCGGGGATGGACGAGGGGGATGCCTGGGCCGCGCTGGAGGAGGTGCGCGGCGGCGCCGCGCGAATTGTCTACTGCGCCCCCGAGCGCTTCGCCTCCAACGTCTTCCTCGAAGCCCTCTCGCAGCGGCGGATCGACCTGATCGCCGTCGACGAGGCGCACTGCGTCTCGGAGTGGGGGCACGACTTCCGCCCCGACTACCTGCGGCTGCCGCAGATCGCCGACCGGCTCGGGCGGCCGACGGTGATGGCCTGCACGGCGACGGCGACGAAGCCGGTCGCGGCCGAGATCGCCTCCCGCTTCGGGATGCGGGACCCGCTCCAGGTCCGCTCCGGCTTCGACCGCCCCAACCTCTCCTTCGACGTCGTCGCGCTCGAGGGCACGGGCTCCAAGGCGCGCCGCCAGGCGCTGCTGGAGGCGGGCCTGGCCGACCCGGCGAACCGGCCGGCGATCGTCTACTGCGGCACCCGCAAGGACACCGAAGAGGTCGCCGGGGAGCTGCGCGGGGCCGGAATCGCGGCCGCCCCCTACCACGCCGGCCTGGAGCCGGGGCAGCGGAACACGATCCAGAACCGCTTCATGGCGACCGACAGCGGTGTGATCTGCGCCACCAACGCCTTCGGCATGGGCGTCGACAAGGCCGACGTGCGCTCGGTCTGGCACGCGACGATCCCGACCAGCGTCGAGGCCTACTACCAGGAGGCCGGCCGCGCCGGGCGCGACGGCCTCCCCGCCCGCGCCGTGCTGCTGGCGATGAAGACCGACCTCGGCCGCCTCGTCCGCTTCAACCAGCAGCGCGCCGGCGACCCCGAGCTGGCGATCGCCCACGAGCGCGGCTGGCGCGCCTACCACGCGATCAAGGGGTTCATCTACGGCCGCGAGTGCCGCCGCCGCTCGCTGCTCGACCACTTCGGCGACCGCGCCGCGGGCGCCCCCCTGGAGCGCTGCTGCGACGTCTGCGACATGCTCGAGTGGCTGCCGGACCCCGAGACCGTCGCCGTCCGCCAGCCCACCCGCTCCCGCGCCGCCGCCGCGCCGCCGCCCGAGCTCGCCGCCGCCGACGCGCCGCTCTTCGAGGAGCTGAAGGCGTGGCGGCTGCGGGCCGCCGCCGGCAAGCCCGCCTTCACGGTCGCCAGCAACCGCACGCTGACCGCGATCGCCGCCGCCCGTCCCGCCGACGAGCCCTCGCTGCTCGCGATCGGCGGCGTCGGCCCCAGCTTCATCTCGAAGTACGCGGACGAGGTGCTGGCGATCGTCGCCGAGCACCCCGCGGCGCTGGCCGCCTGAGCGCCCGCCCTCGCGGCCACCGGCGCCGCCGCCCGCCGGCGCTTCACAGATCGGTCACCGCTCGGCCACGTCCGGGCTACATCTCGGCGTCTCGGCGGATCTAGCTTCGCGGCGCACCCCCGAACCGAAAGGAACCCAGAGATGAGACGTCCCCTCGTCCTCCTCGTCGCGTTCGCCGCGGCGGCCCTGCTGATCGTGTCCGCCGCCGGCGCGCACGGCGGCCGCCACGGCGACCACCACTGGCCCGGCCACGGCGACGACCGCGGCAACCGGCCCGTCACCCTGGCGGTGATCGGCGACACCCCCTACGGCCAGCCGCAGCTCGACAACTTCGCCAACGACGTCGCCGAGATCAACGCCGACCCCGAGGTCGGCCTGGTCATGCACCTGGGCGACATCAAGAACGGCTCCAGCCAGTGCTCGACCGCGTACTTCGAAGCGATTCGCGCCAGCTTCGACCAGTTCGCCGACCCGCTCGTCTACACCCCCGGCGACAACGAGTGGACCGACTGCCACCGCGCCAACAACGGCGGCTACTGGCCGGCCGGCCCGGTGCTGAACGGCGACACCCGCCCCGCCCGCCTCGAGGAGCTCCGCCGTGTCTTCTTCGACCGGCCCGGCTGGACGCTCGGTCAGCACCCGCGCCGGGTCGAGGCCCAGGGCGGCGGCTACGTCGAGAACGTGCTCTGGGACCAGTCCCGGGTCGAGTTCGGCGACCTCCACGTGGTCGGCTCCAACAACGACTGGGCGCCCTGGTTCGGGCAGCCGCAGACCAGCTCCCAGGTCGACGAGGTCGACGGCCGCACCAAAGCCGACCTGCTCTGGCTGCACCGGATCTTCGACCGCGCCCGTGACGAGCGTGCCCGCGCGGTGGTGGTCGGCATCCAGGCCGACATGTGGGATCCGTTCGTCATCGCCGACCCCACCGCCCACGACCACCTGACGCCGATCGTGCAGGCGCTCGCCCGCGAAGCGCTGCGCTTCCGCGGTCCGGTCCTGCTGCTGGACGGCGACTCGCACGTGTTCACCGACGACCG
This sequence comes from uncultured Solirubrobacterales bacterium, assembly GCA_963703585.1. GTDB lineage: Bacteria > Actinomycetota > Thermoleophilia > Solirubrobacterales > 70-9 > VAYN01. The sequence goes on from CAVPEX010000052.1 coordinate 26,634, forward strand.
TCCCCTCGCCGACCCCGCCCACCCGGAGCACAAGTCGGCCTATGGGATCACGCAGGACGTGCCGAACCTGCACCGGATCACCGTCAACGGCAGCACCACGCCCTGCCACGAGTGGCTGAAGCTCACCGTCGACCCGCGCGACAGCGAGGTCTTCGGCTACGAGCGGATGACCTTCGCCAAGCAGCCGGGCTTCGACCACGCGGTCTGCCCGGAGCGCTAGCCCCGCCTCGCCCGCAACCGCCGTTGCAGGCGGTTGCGGGCGCCGGCCTCCGGGCCGTCCCTCAGCGAGCATGTGGGCCTCCCGCGGTGTTGGGGAGGGCATTGGCCCTCGCCCGGTTGCCGGAACGCGGATGATCGCCCTGCCCAAACCCAAACCTGGGGTCGCGCTCGCGGCCGTGCTCGCCAGCCTCCTGCTGGTCCTCGCCGCTGCCGCGCCGGCCCACGCCGGCCTGCTGGAACCGCGCGGCAAGAAGGTCTGGTTCGGCGTCTCCGACACCGGCGACCCGGCCGACTTCGGCGCCTTCAGCGACGTGCTCGACAAGCACCCCGCGGTGATCGAGTCCTTCCGCACCTGGGGCAGCGACTTCCCGGAGTCGATCCGGCGCTGGCAGACCGCCAACGCCCGGCCGATGATCCACATCACCACCGCCGACAACAACGACGGCCACGAGCTCGTCAGCCCGGCGGCGATCGCCGCCGGTGCCGGCGACGAGTACCTGATCCGGCTCAACCGGCTCTTCTTCGAGAAGAGGATGCGCGCCTACGTGCGGCCGCTGGGCGAGCCGAACCGCTGCCTCAACGTCTACGCCGCCTACGACTGCGCCGGCAACTACCGCGACGCCGCCCACAGCCCGCGCGCCTACAAACGCGCCTTCCGCCGCATCTACGTGATCGTCCACGGCGGCGGCAAGAAGGCGAAGATCGACAGCCGCCTGCGCGAAGCGGGCCTGCCGCCATTGCAGAGCGACGTCGGCGGCCTGCCGGAGGCGCCGGTGGCGATCGTCTGGAGCCCGCTGCCGGCCGGCTCGCCGACCGTGCCGCAGAACCGGCCCCGCCACTTCTACCCCGGCTCGCGCTGGGTCGACTGGGCCGGCACCGACTTCTACGCCGGCTACCCGGAATGGGACGCGCTCGACGGCATCTACAAGCGCTTCTCCGGCAAGCCCTTCGCGATCACCGAGTGGGGCGTCGAAAGCGGCGACGACCCGGCCTTCGTCAGCAAGCTGTTCGCCTGGGTCAAGCGCCACCCGCGCTGCAAGATGCTCGTCTACTACCAGGACTTCGGCGCCACCAGCAGCTACCGGATCCAGAACTACTCGGCCAGCCTCGGGGTCCTCAAGGACCGGATCCATTCCGGGCTTTTCCCCTCTTACGCGCCGGGCGCCCCGGAGCTACCGCCACCACCGCCCGGTGGGGTTGGAGCGCGGTGATGCTCGAGTACCCGGTCAGGTAGATCCGCCGGCCGTCGGAGATCACCGGCGAGTAGGTGCCGTAGGGATAGCGGAAGACGCGCCGGCCGCTGCGCATCATGTAGCCGGAGGTCGTCTTGTCGGTGAACTCGGCGGCGTAGACGATGTCGCCGACGGCGGACAGCGAGCCGATCACCTGGCCGCCGGCGTCGCGGCTCCAGCGCAGGCTGCCGTCCTTGGCGTCGAGCGCGTAGACGTTGCCGTCGAAGGAGCCGATGAATACGGTCGGCGGGCTGTGGCGGGTGTTGGCGACGGTCGGGCCGGAGTAGGCGTAGCCGCCGGTCGAGTAGCTCCAGGCGAGGGTGCCGTCGCCGCTGTCGTAGCTGTAGATGCGGCCGTCGTTGTTGCCGGCGTAGACACGGCCGTAGGCGACCGCCGGGGTCGAGTAGAACTGCCCGGCGGCGCCGAAGCCGGGCCCGAGCGAGCCGCTCTGCCAGACCACCTTCCCGCTCTCGGCGTCGACGGCGTTCATGTAGCCGCCGTAGTCGCCGACGAAGAGCTTGCCGCCGTAGTAGGCGGGGGCCGCCTTGATCGGGCCGCCCAGCGGGGTCGACCAGCGCACGTTGCCGTTGACGGTGCTCATCGCGAACAGCTCGCCGTTCTCGCAGCCGAAGTAGATGGTGCGGTCGATCACCAGCGGCGAGGACTCCGCCCGCCCGGGCAGCGAGCGTCTCCAGACCACCTTCCCGGTCCTGGCGTCGAGCTTGACGATGTGGCCGGGGACGAGGTTGACGATGTAGAGGCGGTGGCGGTAGTAGGCGGGCGAGGAGGCGTTGAGGCGTCCGATCCGCCGTTCCCACAGCACCTTGCCGGTGTCGGCGTCGAGCGAGAAGGCGTAGCCGTTGTTGTTGACGGCGTAGAGCCGGCCGCCGACGTAGATCGGCGGGAACTCGAGCAGCGGCCGGTCGGTGTAGCGCCAGAGCTTGTCGAAGGGGGGCTTGATCCCCTTCGCCGGCAGGTAGCGGGTGCGGGCCGGGTCGAAGCCGAACAGCGGCCAGTTGACGGTCTTCGCCTCCTGCTTCTTCGGCTTCTGCGGCTGGAAGCGTTCGATCGCCTCCTGGTTGTGGACATCGGCCGGCCGCTTCAGCAGCTCGTAGGCGACGAAGACGCCGGCAAGGACGGCGAAGGCACCGGCGATCAGCCCGATCGCCCAGCGGCGGTGCTCGCGCCAGAGCCGCTTCGGGCGCACGAGCAGCGACGCCGCCGCGCGCAACCGTTGGCGGGCCTTGGGCCCGCCCTCAGGCATTCGCGGTGGGGGCCTGTCGCTCGGACTCGGCCGAGATCCCGTCGATCAGCGACTTGATCGCCAGCTTGACGACCCCGACCACGGCGCCGCCGACGAGCGGCAGGGTCGGCGTGGTGCGAACCGCGTAGACCATCCGGGTGCCGCCGTCGGACGGGCTCAACTCCACGGTACCGACGTGGTCGCGGACGGGCGCCCCGGAGAGCAGCTTGTAGGAGAAGCGCTCGGGCGGCTGGTAGCCGATCACCTCCTCGCGCAGTGGCGGTCCGACCGAGGAGAGGACCCGGATCGCGCCGACGCCGTTGGGCGGCGGATCCCCCTCCCGCTCGAGCACCGACTTGCGCATCGGCGTGATCTCGGCATAGCGACGATGCTCGGTCAGCACCCGGAAGACGGTCTCCGGCGGCGCCGCCACCTCGCGTTCGATGGTGAAGCTGGCCATCGCAGAAGGCTACCGACGCCAAGCGGCGCGGTCAGGCCAGCGCCCAGCGCTGCGGATCGGTGCCCTCGATCGTCGTCGCCTCGCCGGCGATCACCAGGTGGTCGAGGCAGGAGAGGACGATCTGCAGCGTCCAGGCGCTGGCCGGGGAGTGGACGTTCTCCTCGCCGATCAGGAAGGCGACGATCTCGAAGGCGGTCCGCTCGCCCTCGGCGAGCGCTTCCCGCGTTTTCCCCAGCAGCTCCTCGACCCGCCGCCGCGACTCGGCGATCTTCGCCTCCGGGTCGCGGAAGGTGCGGCCGTGGCCGGGCAGGACGAGGTCGACGGCCAGCGGCTCGACCTCGTCGAGGCTGGCGAGGAATTCGCCGACCGGGTCCGGCGAGTGCCCGTAGTCGAAGAACAGGACCACCCGGCCGAGCAGGTGGTCGCCGGAGATCAGCAGGCGGCGCTCGGGCTGGTGCAGGACGACGTGGGAGGGCGCGTGCCCGGGGGTCTCGTGGACCTGCCAGGTGCCGACGTCGGTCTCCACCTCGACCCCCGGCACGAGCGCGCGGTCGGGGACCTTGATCGCGTCGATCCCGGTCTCGCCGCCGTCGCGCGCCTGACGGTAGCGCTCCAGCGCCGACGGCGGCACGCCGCTCTGGCGCGCCACCTCGAGCCGCTGCTCCAGGGCCGCCTCCGGGTCGTCGGCGAGCAGGCGGACGTGCTCCCAGTTGGGGTGCATCCAGAGCTCGCAGCCGGCCGCCTCGACGATCGAGGCGGCGAGGCCGTAATGGTCGGTGTGGGAGTGGGTGCAGACGACGAGGCGCACGTCCTCGACGCCGAAGCCGGCCTGGGAGAGGGCGAAGTCCATCTGCCGCAGCCGGCCCTTGCCGCCGATCCCGGTGTCGAAGAGGACGATGCCGCCGTCGGCGGCCACCGCCCAGGCGTTGCCGTGGGGGATGCCGGGCCACGGCAGCGCCAGCCGCAGCCGCCAGATCCCCGGCAGGACGCGCTCCGTGCGCGGCCCCTCGGTTCGGTCGTTGCCCGCCACAGCAGCATCCTCTCAGGCGAACCCGTCAGGGCCGCTCGCGCTCCTGCAGGGCGCCGGCGAGGGCGAAGCAGGCGGCGCCGAGGAAGGTGCCCCAGTTGGCGAGGCCGACGGCGAGCTCGTCGCCGCTGGCGGGGCGGACGAAGGCGGCGATCGCGGCGACCATGAAGAGCGCCGAGCCGGCCTGGTTGAGGACGACGACCCACCAGCCGAGGTCGGCCCGCCGCCCCGGCGGGCGGTCGCTGTGCATCTCGGTCAGGGCGAGCTGGCCGGAGAGGAGGAAGAGGACGCAGCCGACGAATTCCGGCGACCAGACGAGCCGGTCCTGCTGGGCCGGGGAGAGGTCGCCGATCAGCGCCGCCAGCAGGCTGGCGGCGAAGTAGAGGGTGCCGACGAAGAGGGAGACGGCACTCCACCAGTCCAGGCGCCCCGGCTCGATCGCCCACCAGCGCCAGGCCGCGGCGCGGACCACCCCGTCGGTGCCGGCGCCGCGCGGCGCGTTGACCACCTGCAGGACCGAGGCGTAGCCGCCGGTGGTGAAGAAGCAGCCGCCGACGAGGTAGACCGCGGCGGCGAGGCGCGGGTCGCCGGCGTCGGCCTGGGCGAGGATCGCCCCGGCGCAGAAGAGCGAGCCGCCGACGACGAAGGCGGTCGCGGCGACGGCGTTGATCAGCCGCAGGCGCCGCTCGGTGGCGGCGTCGGCCCGGGCGTGGACGACCACGCCCCGCTCGTCGTGGTGGGCCAGCACGCCGCGCTTGCGCAGCGTGCGCCGGTCGAACGAACCCATGGGCGCGCGAGGCTACTAC
>CAVPEX010000053.1:0-3615 GCA_963703585.1 uncultured Solirubrobacterales bacterium
GTACCCTGTCTCGCTCGTGTCTACGCCTGCTTGGGGATCGACTCGACCAGCTCCAGGGCCCGGGCCTGCACCGGGTTGGGCTCGGAAAGCCGCTCGAAGGTTGCCGTGGACTCGCCGACGCGGACCGTGTTGAGGGTCCGCAGCGAGAGCTCGGCGATCAGGCTCTCGAAGGAGTGGGGCGCCTCGCCGCGGGCGGTGCGCTTGCGGCGCGCCTTCGCGGTAGCGGCGCCCGAGCGCTTCGCCTTGGCGACCGGGTCGGCCTGCTCGGGCGGGCACTCGTCGCGGAAGGTGAGCTCCGCCCAGGCCTCGCGCAAATGCCACTCCAGGTAGTAGGAGAGCATGCAGAGGAAGAGATGGGCGCGGACCCGGTCCTCCAACCGGTGGTGGATCGGGCGCACCTCCAGCGGCCCCTTGATGGTGCGGAAGGCGCGCTCGGCCCACTTCAGCTGCTTGTAGGAGCGGACCACGCCGGGGGCGTCGAGGCGCTCCTCGGGAACGGAGGTGCGCAGCACGTAGATCCCGTCGAGCGCCGCCTCGGCTGCGATCTGCTCGGCCTTGCGCTCGTAGGCGAAGGAGGCGTCGGCGATCGTCACCTCGAAGTGCTTCTTGACCCGGTAGCGCTTCAGGGCCGGGCCGGCCGCGAGGCCGATCTGCGGCGGCGCCGCGCAGCGTCCCCGCCTCCACCCGCGCCTTGATCTCGGCGAGGCCGCGCTCGGTGGCCTCGAGCAGGTCGGTGCGCTTGCGCGCGCGCTCCTGCGGCGAGGAGCGGGTTGCGGCAGACCACCAGCCGCTCGCCGGGATAGTCCTCGGAGGAGATCTCGGCCAGGCTCTGCTGGTCGAAGAGCGAGAGCTGCAGGTCGCCCTCGCGCACCAGCTTCTTCACCTGCGGCGCCTTCAGCGCCGTGATCCAGGAGACGCCCTCGGCCTCGCCCAGCGCCTCCAGGTTGGCCTTGGTGACCATCCCGCGGTCGGCGACGACGCAGACCTCGCCCAGGCCGAAGCGGTCCTTCAGCTTCTCGACCTGGGCGGGCAGGGTCGCCGCGTCGCGGGTCGAGCCGGAGAAGGCCTCGGTCGCGACCGGGCGCCCCTCGGGGCAGCAGAGCAGCCCGTAGGTGAGCTGCAGCGTGCCGCGCCGCCCGTCGCGCGAGTAGCCGCGCTCGGCGAGCGGGCAGCTGCGGCCCTCGAAGTAGGAGGAGCTGAGGTCGTAGAGGGCGTGGGCACCATCGGCGAGGTGGCGGGCGGCGAGGCGCTCCTCGATCTTCTCCTGGCGCTCCCCCAGCCAGTCCATCGCCGCGTAGAGGTCGTCCTGGTCGGCGCCCTCCACCCCCAGCTCGGCGGCGAGCGTCGACTGGCGAAGCGAGCGCGCGGTGGCGAGCTTGGAGCCCGGCTTCAAGGCCCGCTGGCAGATCATCGCCAGGCAGAGGTCGCGCTCCTTCGACGGGGAGCGGTCGATGAGGCGGGCGAGGCCGAGGCGACGCGCGGCGCCCAGCACCGCGCAGACGTGGCCGGCGGGCAGCGAAGCGGCGATCGAGACCTCCCCGGCGCCCACGAGCGCCTCGCCGGCGAGCGCCGCCCGCAGCGCCTCGATCGCCTCCGGCGGCAGCTTCGAGACGTTGGCGATCGTCTCGTGGCGCACGCGCTTGCCCTCGCGGATCGAGCGGCGGATCAGGTGCGAGGTGTAGACGCGGTCGCCGTGGCGGCGCTCGATCTTGGCCACGTGCATCGCGCCTGACTTTCCCTTCATAGAGGCATTATTCACCATCCATCGGACGGGACGACGGCCATACTCTTGGCTACACTTGACCGCCTAAGAAGACCCCGAATCCCGCATGGCGAGTGGGATCGGGGTCGATCAGCGGGCCGTTATTCGGGGTAACTTCGGTCTAGGAGCCTGGGTCGCTACCGCGACCCAGGCGGGAATCGATGCGGAGTCGACCGGCTGGGGACGCTTTCGCGGGCTCGAGCCCCGGTCCCGAGGCTCGTCCGCGGCCCCGCGGCGCGATCGGGGGCCCATTGCTGCCCCTCGGAGGCCCGATCGGGCCCCGGCGGGGCGCCTACGTGGCCCCGGCCGGCTCCAGCCCGCCGGCCCGGTGCAGCTTCAGGAGGTTGTGGACGGCGCAGTGAAAGCGCCACTGAGCCCGTGCCGCGGGCTTGCCGCGCAGGAGCAGCTGCTTTGCGCCCTGGGTGGTCTGCATCTGCCCGGACACCGGCTCGACGACCGTCTTGCGCCTCGCGTAGACGGCCTGACCGCGCTCGGTCTTCAGCTTGCGCGCCATCCGCTGTCTCGGCGTGGCGTCCTTCGGGACCGGGCCGCGAGGGGCGACCGGCGGCGGGTCGGAGTGCTTTTGGCGGCCGGTGGCCAGGTATGGGTCGAGGCCGTGCTCGACGCTCGTCTCGACGTTTGCCTCCGAGAAGTAGCCGGCGTCGCCGAGCAGCGCGGCGCCCTCGGGCAGATCAGCCCCGATCGCCTCGAGGTTCTCGCCCAGCTGCTCCAGGGAGGGCCCCAGCCGGCGGGCGTCGGGTGCTTCGTCGGTGAGCTCGGCGGCGAGGATCACCTGGGCGTGGGGGTCGACCACGGCCTGGGCGTTGAAGCACTGGTGGAAGGAGCCGTCTGAGGTCTTCATGATCTTCGAGTCGGGGTCGGTGAAGTTGCGCTGCGCCGATGGCCTGGGGGCCGGCGGGTCAGTATCGGGATCGGGCTTCCTGGGCTCGCGGCCTTCGGAGCGCAGCTCGGCCTGGCGGGCGCGCTCGCGCTCTGCCTCCTCTGCCTCCAGCGCCGCCTTGGCCTCGCGGATGGCGGCCAGGCGGCTCTCGCGACGGGCCGGCTCATCGGGCAGCTCGTCGCCGCGGCGGTCGGGGCCGTAGCGCTCGTCCTCGGCGCGGTCGGTGGCCTCGGCGTCCGCCAGCATCCGCTCGACCTCGGCTTCGATCGCCGCGATCTCGGCCTCCAGCCGCTCCTCCGCCTTGCCCATCCGCTCATAGCTCATCGCCTTGCGGCGGGAGGCGTCGGCGCGCAGCTTGGTGCCGTCGATCGCCAGCGTGCCCATCTTCACCAGCCCGGCCTTCTTGCAGAGCCGCAGCGCCTGCACGAAGAGGGAGGCCAGGGCGTCGAGGTGGCGGGCGCGGAAGCGGGCGATCGAGCGGTAGTCGGGGTGCTGGCCGGCGCAGAGCATCCGCACCGCGACGTCGCGGTGGGTGGCGCGCTCGAGCTTTCGCGAGGAGCAGATCCCGTTCGCGTAGCCGTAGATCAGGAGCTTCAGCATCAGCCGCGGGTCATAGGGCGGGAAGCCGCGCTCCTCCTCATAGGAGGCGTGGATCGCGGTGAGGTCGAGCGCTCTCGACCAGGTCGGAGACGAAGTGGGCGAGGTCGCCCTCGGGGAACCGGTACTCCGAAAGCACCTGGCGCCATCAGCACCTGGTCGGGGTCGTAGGGGCGGAAGGTCTTGCGCTCGGCGATCGGGGCACGCTCGGGCACGGCCTCCCTCGCCGCTTCCTCGACCTCTACCAGCCGCTCCTGCTCTGCCGTCGCCGCCATCGCGTTCCTCCTGCTCGCTTGCAGGAGAATCGTCCCGGGCGGGTCGGACGGCTCGGGCCGGGGTACTGACCCAGGCTCCT
>CAVPEX010000054.1:0-80627 GCA_963703585.1 uncultured Solirubrobacterales bacterium
GACCCGGTCGCCATCTTCATCGCCAAGCGCTGGCGTTTGGTCTCTGCCGGGTCGATCATGATCGGCGCCTGCGCGTACTCGATCAGGTCGGAGAACGAGCCGGCACGCTTGATCTCGGAGAGGTAGATGAACGTCTCCACAGCCTCGCGCTGGCAAGAAGAAACCGGAAGGGCTCACCGGTCGGCCGCCGGTGGTCTTCCTCGAACCAGAAGCGAAGCAAGCGCCGGGTGGTCTCGCTTGCGCCCGGGTAGCCGTTCGCGCGCCAGGCATCAACCGCAGCACGGACACCGTCGACCAAATGCGTTCCCTCACTGGGCCTTCGGTGACTTCGGACCCCGTAGGGATCGGGCTCGGCGCCTGGCGCCGCGGCGCCGTCGGTCATTTGACCGCGACCTCAGCCAGCTTCGTCGTGTCGTTCCCGAAGATGTCGATGATCTTGACGACGATCGTGTGCCGCCCGGCTTCCTCGTAGTCATGGGGATCGCTCTCCCGCGCCAGCTTTGGCTCCTCGCGGGTGCGGTACGCCTGCCACTGGTTGTGGAAGGTGTCGTCGGTGTAGTCGAAGTCGACCGACCAGTAGTCGATTAGATCCGACCAGCTCTCGATCCGATCCCGAACTTGAGAGGGAATCAACTCCTCACTCGGGATCGCGAAGTCCTTGAGGACGACTGAGACCTCGCGCTTGCTGCGCTTCACGTCGAGGTCAACATGGGCCAACTCGAAGAACCGGACTGCGTCCGCGTCCCGAATGCCCGGCTCGATGATCTCGCGGGGAATCTGTAGCGGGCGCAGGTCAAGCCCTCGCCGGCGGGCTGTCTCGCTGATCGTGTCGTGCAGCCCCATCTCCCACTCCCAGCCGAGCACGTCGCAGGACTCGATCCCGTTGTCGGCCATCTCGTCCATCACTTCCTCGAGCTCGTCGATCGTCACTGGTGCGTCGGTAGCACCGACGTGAATCATTCGACCGGCCTTCTGTCCATGCAGGTTCGTGAAACCTTCAACCGGCTCTGCCTTGTAGAAGGAAAGGATGGTGTCCAGGTAGTCGGTAAGTCGTCCATTCCCAGACTCGCGCTGCCAGCGCTGCCGCTCATAAGCGCCCAGGTTCTTGATCTCGAACGGCTTGCAGTCCGAAATATCCAGAAGCCGCTTGCGGGTGGTGTGGATTGCGAAGCGACCGAGGTCGCAACCTATCCAACGGCGTTTCAGCTGCTCCGCCGCAACTAGAGCCGTCCCCGACCCGCAAAAGAAGTCCGCGACCAGATCGCCCTCATCACTTGAAGCGCGAATAATCCGCTCGACAAGCTGAGTCGGCTTCTGCGTGTCGTAGCCAACACGCTCCGCACTTTGACTAGCAAGTGGGTCTATATCGTTCCACACATCCTGAAGGAGTTGGCCGGGCATCTCATCCAAGTATCGCTTGTAGCGCGGGTTGCCACTCTTGCCATACACGAGACGACCTTCGCTCTCGAACTGTTTCATTCGATCCTCGGAATATCCCCAGAATCGCCGCCCTGGCGGTGGTTGGCCTTTCCAGTGATAGCGACCTCCTGGGCGTGCAGACGTAAGATTGTCAAGCTGGTAACGACGGCCAGTTCCCTCCTCCACCCGGCTATAGAAGGTGTCGACGTACTCCTGGTCATAAGGGATGTACTGTGGATTCCACTTGGGCTCTTCAGACTTGGAGTAGTAGAGGATGACGTCGTGCACGGGCCCGTACCGGCGCAGCCGACTGTGCGCGCTCGTCCGGCGCCAGGTGATCTCGTTCCTGAAGTTGTCGGGGCCGAATATCTCGTCACACAGGATCTTCACCCGGTGGCTTACGTTGGGTCCGAGGTGCAGGTACATCGACCCGTTCGAGCTAAGCAGCTCGTGCATCAGCGTTACGCGCTCATACATCATGGTTAGGTACGACTCGTAGCCGGAACCCCACGTATCGCGATACGCGTGCTCCTCAAGGATCGATGGTTCCTTGGTCAGGTCAGTGTCTCCAACGCGCACCTGGATCGCGAAATCCGCCCCGGTCTCGAACGGCGGATCTATGTAGATCAAGTCGATCTTGCCTGCGTAATCCTTGAGCAAACTACTCATGACGAGCTTGTTGTCGCCCCAGATCAACTGATTGGGAGGGTGATTCGCGTCGGCACCCTGACCGGCCAGCAGCGAGCCGCTATCGCGATCGCGCGTCGCCCGCGACTGGTTGATCGTCTCGACCGTCTGGAACGGCAAGCTCAGCCGCTCGACCTCGGTCGGCTTCCCGTCCCACTCCAGCCGGACGCTCATCTCATGCTCCGCTCAGGTCTCATCGGAGGGCAAGCCTAAAGTTCGGGGCGGCGTCAGCCTCCAAGCGGGTCGCGGAGCTTGTACCCCGCAGGCTGGCCACCCTGGACCCACGGGAGCCGAGATCGTCGCCCGTGTGGCTCTCGGGTAGTTTGACTTGATCGACATCGCGAGGACGACGGCAACCGATGCAGCGAGCGATCTCGTTGGACAGAGCGGGTATGGAGACCCCGATTTCCAAGCTGTCAGCAACCCGCCGGAGCAGGTGGACAGCCTCCGACATAGCTGGTGAGAGGCCATGACCGATCAACTGCTTGCAGAGCCCCTGCTTGACGCGAATGAGGCAGCGCAACTGCTTCACGTGCCGCGCAGCACGCTCTACGAGCTCGTACGCTCCCGCGGCCTCCCCCATGTTCGAATCGGTGATCGCGGGCTTCGCTTCACCCGACCCGGACTCGAGGAATGGATCGCGGCAAATACCTTCGGGCGCCGGCGTCAGGGCTGAGGCACGGACGCCGACGCCTGCTCAAGGCTGAAGGCTTCGGACACTCGCTTCGCCGCATCCTCGCGATCGACGAAGGCGAGGTAGCGGCGCGTCGTCGTCAGGTCGGCGTGGCCCATCCACTCCATGACCTCGCGCGAGTCGGCGTGGCGGATCACGGTGCTGCCGAAGGTGTGGCGCAGGTTGTGGAAGCGGAAGTCTTCGCGCAGGCCCGCTGCCTTGAGGGCGCCTCGGTAGCGGACCTTCAGCGACCTGTAGCCGAGGTGCAGGCCGCCAGTCGTGCAGAAGACCAGGTCCTCGCCTCCCGTGAAGTGCTCGCGCTGGCCGAGCCGGGCGAGGCGTTGCGTCACCTCGTCAGCCATCGGCACGGCTCGTTCGCTGCCGCTCTTTGGCGTCGTCGTCTCCCCCTGAGTCCAGTTCTCCCGAACATGGATCGTGCGCCGGCTGAAGTCGATGTCGCGCCAGCGAAGCGCGAGGATCTCCCCCATCCTCAGCCCGGCGAAGGCGGCGACGTGGATGATCGCCGCGTCCATTTCGTCCTGACGGCGGAGGGCGGCCAGCCCGCGGGGGCCAAGGTGCTGACCCGGCGGAGGTCGATGGCTCCCCTCCTCTGCCGCCCGAACCAGCGCCAAAACCTCCTCCGGGCGCAAGACGTCGATCTTCGCCGCTCTCCGCACCCGCGGCCGCTCAACGATGTCGACCGGGTTGCGCGGCAGCCCATAGAGCTTCATCGCCCGCTTGAAGATCCCGCCGAGGACGACCACGTACTTGTGAAGCGTCCGGTTCGAGCCTTTGCGGTTCGCGACCCAGAGTTCGATCTCCTCGGAGGTGATCGACTCGATCTTGCGGTCGCCGAAGTCGCGGTCGAGGACGCGGACCATGTTGCGGTAGTCCCGCATCGTCGAGGGCTTGCAGTCGCGGACGTTCTCGCAGTAGGCGAGCCAGTCGGCGGAGACGTCGCGGAACTTCTTTCCCGTCTTCACGAGCCCGGGCAGCGTCCCCTGCCTCGCCTGCGCCAGCAGGTCGTCGAGCCAGGCCTTGGCGCTCGCCTTCGTAAAGAACCCCTCGGGGGGCGCCGAGCGCTGCGTCCAGGCCGGCCCGATCCGTTTCTGCTGCTGCCTCCCGTCCGGCAATCGGTACTTCGCGTACCAGGTCGAGCCGCGCTTTCCCTTGTGTTTGAGGACGTGACCGGAGATCGGGCGGGGCTGAATCGGTTGCATTGGCAGCCCGATGTTAGCCCGTTTCGGGACAAAATGGGGACAAAATTAGCCGTTTGTCCTAATTGCCACTTTCAGAATATGGCTATTTCAAGCGGTTTTTAGTGGGGCGGGCTGGACTCGAACCAGCGACCGACGGATTATGAGTCCGCTGCTCTAACCGACTGAGCTACCGCCCCTCGGGGGCCGAGCGTACCGCGCCGTGGAGAGTCAGGCGCTGAAGAGCTGGGCGAGGGAGCGGCCGACGTCGGGCGGCTCTTCTTCGCCCTTGGCGGCCGCGGCGGCTCCCTCGGCGAGGGCCTTGGCGGCGTCGGCGATCTGGTGGTCGCGACCGCCGCGGATCTGGCCGGTCTTCTTCGCTTCGGCGAGGTCGGACTCCATCAGGCCGGCCAGCTCGGCGAGGCGGCGCAGGCCGACGACGCCGGCGGTGCCGCGGAGCGCGTGCGCTTCGGCGCGCATCGTCTCGAAGTCGGTGGTCTCGGTGGCGAGGCCGGCGGCGATCACGTCGCAGCGGCGCCGCGCCTCCTCGGCGAAGGACTCGAGCAGCTCGGTGTTGTCGGCGGCGGCTTTGTCGCTCATTCGCCCACCGCCTTGCGCACGGCTTCGTCCATCAGCTCGAGCCCGAAGGCGCCCTCGACGGCTTCGCCGACGACGCCGTTGCCGTCGATCGTGAACAGCCACGGCTCGGTCGGCAGGTGGAAGGCGCGCACCTGGGGCCTGGTGTCCTTGCCGGGGTCGTTGTCGCTGTAGATCTCCATGTGGATGAAGGCCGCCTCGTCTCCGTATTCCTCCTTCGCCTGCTCGGCCACGTCGACGACCGGGCCGCATACCCGACTCTGGCAGAACTGGGGGGTCGCAAACAAGAGCACGATCGGTTCTTTTCCGAGCGCGTCCGCGTAGTCGACCTTGTTCTGGGTGTCCGGCGGCACCCGCGTGGTGATCTTCGAGAGGTCGCCGCCGGCGTCCTCGGCGGTCGGCGTGTGAATCGTCGGCGCCTTGTCTCCGGGGCGGGGAATGTCCGAGAATTCGCCGACGACGGCGCTCGGCAGCAGCGTCGCCGCCAGTTCGTCGCCTTCCTTGATCAGCGCCGCGATCCGCCACTCGCCGTTGCTGGGGAAGTCGATCTGGGTCGAGTAGACGACGCTGGCCGCATCGGGGTCGTTGCTGGTCGTGAGGGCGCGGAAGGCCGGTTGGGTGGCGAGGCTTTCGATCTTCGCCGGGAAGGGGCCGACCGCCGGTTCTTCGAGCGCCTGTTCTTCGGCCTTCGCGACCTGGCCCTTGTTGCCCGATTTCGACTTCGCCCCCGCCTCCACCGGCGGGATCCGGGCGAAGTAGAGCGCTACTTCGGCGTCGGAGACCTGGCTGCGGTCGCGTTCGAAGACGCCGAACGGGTAGCGGTTCTCGCCCTTGTAGAAGGCCAGCGCCGCCGGCGAGACGACCAGTTCGGAGCGGGCGTCGGCGAACTTCAGCAATTCCTGCAGGGTGCGCCCGTGCGGGGCCGGGAAGTCGCTCTTGGGCGGCGCCGGGCGGCTTTCCGCCGTGCCCGAGGAGGACGAGCCCGAGCTCGAGGAGTCCGAGTCGCCGCCGCAGCCCGCGAGGAACGCGAGGGCGAGCAGGCAGGCGAAAGCTGGAGCGAGGCGGGCGGCGCGCATCGGCGGCATGTTTTCAGAGTCGCGGCGGCGACCGTCGCCCGAGGCGTGGGGGCCAACCGGCCTATAGGGTGGCGGCGTCGTCGAAACGGAGGGAGAGGGAATGGCGAAGCGAGCGGCTTTGATCACGGGTGGATCGGGCGGGATCGGGCTGGCGATCGCCCGTGCGCTCGGCGAAGAGGGATACGCGCTGACCCTCTCCGCCCGCCGTCCGGAGAAACTCGAGGGCACCGTGGCCGGGCTGCGCGACGACGGCTTCGAGGTGCAGACCGTCCCCGCCAACGTCACCGACGAGACCGAGCTGGTCGCCGTCTTCGACGCCCACCGCGAGAAGTACGGCCGCCTCGACGCGCTGGTCAACAACGCCGGCCTCGGGATCGGCGGCCTGATGCACGAAATCGAGTCCAAACACCTGGACATGCAGCTGGGGATCAACCTGCGCTCGCTGATCATCGCCACCCGCGAGGGGCTGCCGATGCTGCGCGAAGCCGGCGCCGAGCACGAAAAGGCGCTGCTGCTCAACACCGCCTCGATCGCCGGCAAAGGCGGCCAGGCCTTCCTCTCGGTCTACGCGGCGACCAAGGCGGCCGTGATCAACTTCACCCAGTCGACCGCGAAGGAAACGAGCGGCGCCGGGATCCAGTGCACGGCGCTGGCGCCCGGCTTCGTCGACACCGCGATGACCGACTTCATCAAGAGCGAGGTGTCGGCGGAAAAGATGATCCAGCCGTCCGACATCGGCGAGGCGGTTCACTTCCTAGTGCGGATCTCCCCCAACTGCCACATCCCGGAGATTGTCTTCAACCGCCCAGGTGAGGGGCCTGACGCGCCCTAGCGACGCTTCCGAGGTGGCCGGGAGCTCGTCATTGCGCGTGCTCGTCGCCGCCTTCGGCGACCCCGGCCACGTCTTTCCGGCAATCGCGCTGGGCCGGGCCCTGGCGGGGCGCGGGCACGAGGTCGTCGTCGAGACCTGGGAGGAGCGGCGCGGCGCCGTCGAGGGCGCCGGGCTCGGCTTCGCCGCGGCCGAGGAATACCGGATGTTCCCGCCGCCGGAGCCGGACTCCGCCGACGGGCAGCACGCGGCCGAGGCGGCGCGGGCGCTGCTGCCGCTGCTGGAGCGGATGCGCCCGCACGTCGCCGTCAGCGACATCCTCACCCTGGCGCCGGCGCTGGCGGCGGAGAAGGCAGGCGTGCCGCTGGCGACGCTGATCCCCCACATCTACCCGGTGGTCGAGCCGGGGCAGCCGTTCTTCGCGATCGGCCTGCGGACGCCGCGGACGCCGCTCGGCCGCGCCGGCTGGCGGGCGGGACAGCGGGCGCTGCGGGTCGGGCTCGAGCACGGCCGCCGCGACCTCAACCTGCAGCGCCAGCGGCTCGGCCTGTCCCCGATCGACCGCTTCCACGGCGGCATCAGCCCCGACCTCGCCCTCGTCGCCACCTTCCCCCAGCTCGAGTACCCGCGACGCTGGCCGCCCGGGGTCGAGGTCACCGGCCCGATGAGCTTCGAGCTGCCCCACCCCGAGATCGAGCTGCCGCCGGGCGAGCGACCGCTCATCCTGGTCGCCCCGAGCACCGCCCACGACTCCGGGAACCGCCTCGTCCGCACCGCCCTGGCAGCGCTGGCGGCGGAGCCGGTGCGGGTGGTGGCGACGACCAACCGGGTGCGGCCGCAGCGGCCGATCGAGGTTCCGGCCAACGCCGTCCTCGTCGACTGGCTCAGCTACAGCCAGCTGATGCCGGCGGCGTCGCTGGTCGTCTCCCACGGCGGCCACGGCACCGTCGCCCGCGCCCTCGGCGCCGGCACCCCGGTCCTGGTCTCCCCGATCACCGGCGACATGAGCGAGACGGCGATGCGCGTCGCCTGGGCCGGGGCCGGGCTCTCGCTGCCCTGGCGGCTCTGCCGGCCGGCGCCGCTGCGCTGGGCCGTGCGGCGCCTGCTCGCGGAGCCCTCCTTCGCCGCCCGCGTCGACGAGATCGCCGCCTGGGGACGGGAGAACGACGGCGCCCAGCGCGGCGCCGAGCTGGTCGAGGCGCTGGCCCGGGGCGAGCTCTACAGGCCCGGAGCCGCCGGCTCCTCGGCGGCCGTCGGCTCTGGCA
This sequence comes from uncultured Solirubrobacterales bacterium, assembly GCA_963703585.1. GTDB lineage: Bacteria > Actinomycetota > Thermoleophilia > Solirubrobacterales > 70-9 > VAYN01. Next base: position 7,743 of record CAVPEX010000054.1, read on the forward strand.
GCTCGGTCGCGTCCGGGTAACCGAGTCGCTGCATCGCGACGCTGCCGACGGCGAACGCCATCGCCACCACGCCGATCGCCAGGCTCAGGATCAGCGTCCCGGCGCTGAGCATGCCGTCGTCGGACGCGGCGACGTAGGCCCAGAGGCCGATCGGCACGTAGAGCAGGAGCGCGGTGAAGAACCCCGGGTTGGCGCGGCGCGCCCGCGCACTCGGCAGGAAGTGGAAGAAGACGGCGTCGATCAGGAGGACGGCCGGGAAGGAGAGGGCGAAGGCGGGCGCCGACCAGCCGACGGCGGCGGCGGCGATCCCGTAGACGATCATCAGCGCGTTCGTCGCCCAGAAGTCGGTCCAGGTCGGCAGCGCGCCGACGCGGCCGCCGATGTAGCCGGTCGCCCAGCCCTGCCAGCCGAGCGCGTGCTCCTCGACCACGTGCATCGCGCTGGCCGTGACCAGGATCCAGAGAACCCACTCGTGTCCCATGGCCCGGCGTTTTACAGGCGCCACCGGACGCGAACGCCGGCGACAAAGAGCTCCGGGGGTGGGACTCGAACCCACAACCTCTCGATTAACAGTCGAGCGCTACTGCCAGTTGAGCTACCCCGGACCGTGCTAATCCAATTGAGCTACCCCGGATCAGCCTGCGGGACAGAATTTAGCGGGATCGCCGTAATTCCTGCCTCCACCTCCGCGTGGCAATTTGCGCAAAGAAGAGCACACTTCCGGGCCTCCTCTCGGCATTTGCGCAGTGACCGACTCAGTCCACCCTGCCCCAAATGGAAGCGCTTGTCTCGTGGATCGAGGTGGTGGAACTGCAGAGCCTGCTGGCAGCGGGCATAACCGCAGATCAAGCATTTGCCGCCAGCCTCCTGCACCAGCGTGCGCTTGATCTCCCTTCTGCGACCCGCAACCTGTTCGACTCGGCACTGCTTGCATCGGTACGAGCCGCGCCCCTCAAGCACGAATCTGGTCCTTCCGTGTCGTCGGCAGCTCAGGGTCGTTTCTCGCGTTCCATCGCGGCGGCCACCGTGTCGATGCGGTGGTGATTTCAGCCCGTACCTTCGCATCCAGTGCCGGATCGTCGCCAGGCTTCGATCCATCTCGATGGCGATTTCCCGCAATGACAGACCAGCAGCCAGATGTCGTTCCAGGTCGTCCCTTGCCGGCGCCCCCTTTGCTTTGTGCTTGTCCGCCCGCGCCGCTGCCAGCCCGTGCTTCTTCAGCCAGTAGCCGACCGTGGAGGCGTGCCTGCCGACCCGCTCGCCGATCGCGTCGAGGGACATTCCCTGCGCGAGGCACTCTTCCAGGAACCCCTTCTCCACACCGGCATCCTCCCAGGCATCGCAGACAGAAAGATGCGGCGACGTTCGGGGATCAGAGACTGCCGGCCGGTCGTTGGGCGTGGGCGATCCGCTCCACCAGCGCCGCCCGTTCGCTGCTGAGCGTGGCGCGGCGCTCGTAGTCGCCGCGCTCCCCCGCCGCCGCCAGCTCGTCCTCGAGCCGGCGCTGCTCGAGCAGGAGGAAGTTGATCTCCATCGCCTCCTGCGAGGCGGGCTCATCCTGGGAGAGCATCACCAGCTCGGTGATCAGCCCGGCGAGCTCGTCGTCCTCGTGCGGGAGGCCGGAGGCGGGATCCTCAGGATGCTCGCGCAGCCAGCGCAGCGCGCGCGCTCCGGTCGGCGAGAGGTGGGCGTCGGTGAGGCGCTCCAGGTAGCGGGCCCCCTCCCCCGGCTCCTTGATGCACATCGCCAGCAGCGCCCGCTCGCGCCGCTCGCGCGAGGTCAGCTCGGCGGCGCGGCGCGGCTGCGCCGCCGGCGTGGTGCCGCGGCGCTCGCCGCCGTCCGCCTCGGGCGCGCCGCCGCCGCTGGCCGGCCGCGCCGCCACCAGGCGTCCCATCACCATCGCCGCCTCGACGTCGAGGCGCTCGGCTACGCGGCGCACGAGGTCGTCGCGGCTGACCGACTCGCCCATCCCCGCCAGCACCGGCGCGACCTCGCTCAGCGCCCGGTCGCGGTCGGCCGGGGAGGCGACGTCGGTGCCGTCGAGGACCAGGCCGACCTGGAACTCCGAGAGCTCGACGGCGGCGTCGACGAGGGCGCGAAAGCGCTCCGCCCCACCCGGCTCGGCCAGCATCTCGGCCGGGTCCTCGCCGGCCGGCATCGCCGCCACGCGCAGGCGCATCCGCCGCCCGGCGGCGACGCGCTGCGCCCGCAGCATCGCCTCCTGCCCGGCCGAGTCGGCGTCGAGCGCCAGCACCACCTCCTCGACCATCCCCGAGAGCGCCGCCACCTGCTCGCCGGTGATCGCCGTCCCCATCACCCCCACCGCCTCCTCGATCCCGGCCTGGTGGGCGGCGAGGACGTCGGTGTAGCCCTCGACGACGACGGCGCGGGCCGCCTTGGCGATCGCCGCTTTGGCCCGGTCGACGCCGTAGAGCATCTGGCTCTTGTGGAAGAAGTCGGTCTCGGCGGTGTTGACGTACTTGGCCCCCTGGTCGGAGCGCATCGCCCGGCCGCCGAAGCCGAGCGTGCGGCCGCGGCGGTCGCGGATCGGGAACATGATCCGGGCGCGGAAGCGGTCGTAATCGCCGCCGCTGCGGCCGCGCTGGACGAGGCCGACGCCGCGCAGCTCCGCGACGCCGAAGCCGGCCTGCTGGCCGCGGACGAGGATCTTGTCCCAGGCGCTGGGCGCGAAACCGACCCCGAAGGCGCGCAGGACCTCCTCCCCCAGCCCGCGCTCGGTCAGGTAGTCGCGCGCTTTCGCCGCCTCCTTCGACTCCCAGAGGTAGCTGGCGTAGTAGGCGGCGGTGCGCTCCAGCAGCTGCTCGAGGCGACGCCGCTGCTGGCGCCTGGCCTCCGCCCGCGGGTCCTCCTGCTCGCGCTCCAGCTCGACCCCGTAGCGGTCGGCGAGCAGCTCCACCGCCTCGGCGAAGCCGACCCCCTCCTTCTCCTCGACGAACTTGATCACGTCGCCGCCGACCCCGCAGCCGAAGCAGTGGTAGAGCTTTTCCTGCGGCTCGACCGAGAACGAGGGCGTGCGCTCCTCGTGGAAGGGGCAGAGGCCGACCCAGCGGGCCCCCTGGCGGCGCAGGTCGGTGTGGGCGGAGATCACCTCGACGATGTCCGCCGCCTGCTTGACCCGCTCCAGGCTCTCGGAGGAGATAAGCGCCATCAGAAGCGCGACTCCTCCGGGATCGTCAGCGCCGCGAACTTGGCGATGCAGTAGCGGTCGGTCATGCCGGCGATGTAGTCGGCGACGCGCTGGCAGTCGCTCGCCTCGGGGTCCCAGGCAGGCACCTCGTCGGGGTTGGCGAGGTAGTGGTCGAAGAGACCGCGCATCGCCCGTTCGACGCGGCCGTGCTCGCGCTGGGCCTCGGGGCCGAGGTAGACGCGGTCGAACATGAACTTGCGCAGGCGCAGCATCGCGCCGCCGACCTCCTCGCTCTGGCGGATGTCGCCGCTGCCGGCCGAGCGCTCGACGATGTCGCGGACCAGCGTGTCGATCCGCAGCGAGCCGGTCGGCCCCAGCATCTCGATCTCCGCCGCCGGCAGGTCCTCCTGGCGCAGGATCCCCGCCCGCAGGGCATCGTCGATGTCGTGGTTGATGTAGGCGACGCGGTCGACCAGCTTGACGATGCGGCCCTCCAGGGTCGCCGGCTTGCCGGGGCCGGTGTGGTTGAGGATGCCGTCGCGGACCTGGTCGGTCAGGTTGAGGCCGTGGCCGTCGCGCTCCAGCACCTCGACCACCCGCAGCGAGTGCTCGTTGTGGCGGAAGCCGCTGCCGCAGCGCTCGCGCAGCGCCGCGTCGAGCGTCGCCTCGCCGGCGTGGCCGAAGGGCGGGTGGCCGAGGTCGTGGCCGAGCCCGATCGCCTCGGTCAGGTCCTCGTTCAGCGCCAGCGCCCGCGCCACCGTGCGGGCGATCCCGCAGGCCTCCAGCGTGTGGGTCAGCCGGGTCCGGTAGTGGTCGCCCTCGGGGGCGACGAAGACCTGGGTCTTGTGCTTGAGGCGGCGGAAGGACTTGGAGTGGACGATGCGGTCGCGGTCGCGCTGGAACGGGGTGCGCAGCGGGCTGTCCGGCTCGGGCGTGGCGCGGCGGGCCGGGTAGGAGCGAGTCGCTTCCGGCGAGAGGAACTCCTCCTCCCAAGCGCGGATGCGGTCCTCGAAGGTGGCGGTGGCGGGCACGGTTCGATCATAAGCGCGCCCGGAAGCGGGCTCTCCGCCTACGCCGCGGCGCGCAGCTGCACGTGGGCGTGGTGCTCCAGCGTCTCCCCGATGGCGCGCTCGACCTGGCGCAGGGCGAGCGGCTCGGCCTCGGGCGCCTCGCTCAGCGGCTTCGCCAGCCCCTCGACCATGAACGTGTGCGCGCCCTCGCAGAGGTCGAAGGAGCCCGCCTCGCAGCTGGAGCAGACGACGCCGCCGGCGGCGCCGGAGAAGCCGACCAGGTGCTCGGCCTCGCCGCAGCGGGTACAGGAGGCGAGCTCGGGGGCGAAGCCGGCGACGAGCGCCAACTTCAGCCGGAAGGAGAGCGCAGCTTCGAGACTGGCGGCACGCGGCTGCCCGGGGTCGTCGAGCAGGGCCAGATAGCGGCAGAGCAGGTTGTAGGCGGGCGGGTTGGCCTCTTCGGAGTTGAGCAGGCGTAGGACCGCGTCGCAGGCGCGGGCGCCGGCGGTCAGGGCCGGGCCGGAGGAGCGCAGCCGCGGGTAGCCGTCGACGGTGGTGACGCCGGTGACCGTCAGCAGGTCGCCGCGGCCTTCGTGCAGGACCAGGTCGAGCCGGAAGAACGGCTCCAGGCGGCCGCCGAAGCGTGAGCGCGGCTTGCGCGCCCCCTTGGCGATCGCGCCCAGCCGTCCCCGCGTGCGCGAGTAGAGGTGGAGGATGCGATCCGCCTCCCCGTAGCGGATGCTGCGAAGGACGATCGCCTCGGTCTTGACGGTGGCTCCGGCCACCCTTCTACTTTGCCCGGCGGCGCGGACGGCGGCGCAGCTTCACCTGGCAGCTGGGGCAGAAGTAGGTGGAGCGGCCGCCGACGACGATGCGGACGATCTCGCCGTCGCAGCGGGGGCAGGGCTCCCCCTCGCGGGTGTGGACGAGGAACTCGTCCTGCATCCGCCCCTTCTCGCCGCGGGCGTCGCGATAGTCGTCGATCGAGGCGCCGCCGCCGTCGATCCCCGCTTCCAGGGCGGCGACGACGCCGTCGCGCAGCGCCTGCAGGTGCTCGGGCTTCATCGAGCCGGCGGGCGAGAGCGGGTGCAGGCGCGCCCGGTGCAGGGCCTCGTCGGCGTAGATGTTGCCGACCCCGGCGACCCCCGACTGGTCGAGCAGGAAGGACTTCAGCGGCGCCGTGCGGCCGGCCGCCATCTCCCCCAACACCTCGGCGGTGAACTCCTCGGAGAGCGGCTCGACGCCGAGGCGGCCGGCGAAGCGGGCATCGAGGTCGGCGTCGTCGATCAGGAAGGCCTCGCCGAAGCGGCGCGGATCGGTGAACCAGAGCTCGCGGCCGTCGTCGAGGACGAAGCGGGCGCGCAGATGGCGGGCCGAGGTCGAGCGCTCGCCCTCGTAGAGGCGGCGGCCCTCGGAGGGATCGAGCATCTCCTCCCCCTCGACCAGGATCAGGTTGCCGGTCATCCGCAGGTGCATCACCAGCGTCCGCCCGCCGTCCAGGGCCAACAGCAGGTACTTGCCCCGCCGTCCCAGCCCCTCGATCGTGGCGCCGGCGACGGCCTTGCTCAGCCGCCGGCCGGGAACCGGCCGGGACCAGCGCTCGTCCAGCACCTCCAGCGACTCGATCCGCCGCCCATCGATCTCCGGCTCCAGCTGCCGGCAAACGGTCTCCACCTCGGGCAGCTCGGGCATCCCCGAGTTCTACTGGATCAGTCCTCGCTGGCCCGGGGGTGCGCCTGGAAGTAGACCTCCTTGAGGCGGTCGCCGGAGAGGTGCGTGTACATCTGGGTGGTGGCGATGTCGGCGTGGCCGAGCATCTCCTGCACCGCCCGCAGGTCGCAGCCGCCGGCCAGCAGGTGGGTGGCGAAGCTGTGGCGCAGCGTGTGCGGGCTCATGCGGCCGGAGAGGCCGGCGTCGCGGGCATGGCGCTGGACGATCTTGTAGAGGCCCTGGCGGGTCAGCGGGCCGCCGCGGAAGTTGACGAACAGCTTCGCCTCGTGGCGCTCGCCGACCAGCTTCGGCCGGCCGCCGCGCAGGTAGCCGGAGATCGCCGCGATCGCCTGCCGGCCGAGCGGCACCAGCCGCTCCTTGGAGCCCTTGCCGCGGGCCCGCAGGAAGCCCTCGCGCAGGTCGATGTCGCCGAGCTCGAGCCCGATCGTCTCCGAGGCCCGCAGCCCGCAGGCGTACATCACCTCCAGCAGCGCCCGGTCGCGCAGCGCCTTCGGCTCGCTCCCGCGCGGCGCCGCCAGCAGCTTCTGCACCTCGGCGTAGTTGAGGACCTGGGGCAGCTTCTTCGTCCGCCGTGGGGCGCTCAGTGCCGCCGTCGGGTCGTCGCCGATCAGCTCGTCGCGGCGCAGGTGCTTGTAGAAGGAGCGCAGGCAGGCGGCCTTGCGGTGGATCGTCGAGGCCGAGCAGGGCGGCCGCCCCTCCCCGGTCGCCAGGTCGGCGAGGAAGTCGGCGACCTCGGCCGGCCGCGCCGTCAGCGCGTCGAGCTGGTGGGCGGAGAGGTATTCCCCGTACTGGAGCAGGTCGGTGCGGTAGGCGTTGAGGGTGTTGCGGGAGAGGCCCCGCTCCAGCTCGAGGTAGGAGAGGAAGTCGAGGACCAGGCTCTCGAAGCGGGCGTCGGCGCCGGCCGCCGCGGGGGCGGCGGGGCTGGCGGGCTTGATCGCGACGGCCATGAGGGGCTTATTCCCGCTGGCCTTCCACACCCCTTTGGCCGCAAGCGCTCCTGCGCTAGGCGGCAAGCAGGACGCCGGCTGCCAGGGGAGCGGCGAAGAACAGCGGGTCCTCTTCGAGAGTTCGGCCCATGGTGGTGGTCGGGAGACCGGAGGCGACGTAGCCGTCGAGGTCCGGCGAGGCGCGGTGGATTTCGTGGCGGAGGGCGGTGGCTTCCTTTAGCTGCGTCAGCGCCTCTTCAGCCCCGGCGATCTCGTGCGGCTCGGGGACGGCCACGTCGACCGGCGCCAGGACCAGCTCGAGGACGGTGCGGGTGTGGTGGCTGAGGCCGCGGTGGCGGTCGCGGGGGTCGGCGGAGGAGAGGCGTGGGGAGATCAGGGTCGGGTGGCGCAGCGAGAGGGCGGCGTGGGCGCTGTCGAGGGCGGCCATGCCGCCGTGGCCGAAGGCGGTGTCGGAGCCGATGATCCCCGGCCCGGGCCCGACCAGGACCGCGTCCCAGCCGAGCCGGCCGGCGGCGTCGAGGGCGCCGACGGTGCTGAGCGCCTCGTGCTCGCCGCCGTAGGCGGGACCGGCGGTGACGTGGCCGCAGAGCAGGCCGCGCTCGCGCAGCTCGGCGACGTCGCGCGAGAGCGAGCCCGGCAGCGCCCCGCCGCTCGTCTGCACGTAGCCGACCCGCAAAGCCGCCGACCCTTTGCCCTTCGCGGCGCCGGCGGCCCGCGCTGCCGCCCAGGCGGCGGGCGCCAGGTGCCCGTGCAGCGGCAGGACCAGCACCGGCACGCCTTCCCCCGAAATCGGTGCGCCTTTTCCGGTCATATCCCGGGTTTCGCGCACCGATTCCGCGGAAGCGCCGTCCAGCGCTTCGACCCCGGCCCGCTCGACCGGCTCGACCGCGTGCTGGAGGGAGGTGTAGTTGAGCTTGATCACGTGCCGGTCGCCCGCGCGGGTCGCCTCCAGGCCGCGGGTCAGGTTGACGTGGACGACGTCGAAGCCGCCCGAGCCGAGCACGAGGTCGAGCGCGGCGACGTTGACGACGACCTCGTCGCCCTCGCGCATCTCCCCCAGCAGGACCCGGTCGGCCCACGCCGGCCGGCGCTCACCGCCGACCTCGACGACGAGCGGGTCCTCGGAGACGACGACGCCGCGGCGCAGCTCCAGCCGGCCGCTCACGCCTCGCCCGCGCCGGCCGCCGCGACGATCCCCTCGCAGACCTCGAGCATCTTGTCGAGGCTGCGGGCGGGGACCATCTCATCGGAGGTGTGGACGGCGTCGGTCCCGTTGGAGAGGAGGATGCAGTCGAAGCCCTCGCGGCGGAAGACGTTGGCGTCGCTGCCGCCGCCGATCGCCACCCGCGCCGGCTCCAGCCCGGCGCCGCGCAGGCCGGCCTCGGCGAGCCCGAGCGCAAAGGAGTCCTTCGGCACCTCGTAGCCGCGGAACAGCTCTTCGATCCGCACGTCGACGTCGCAGCCGTGCTCGCTGGCGCCCCAGGCGCAGGCGTCGGCGATCTTCCCGGCGACCTCGGCGGCCCGCTCCGCGTCGAGGCTGCGCGCCTCGGCGTGGATGCCGCAGTGGCCGGGGACGACGTTGCCCGAGGTGCCGCCGGAGATCAGGCCGACGTTGGCGGTCGTGCCCTCGTCGAGCCGGCCCAGCTCCATGCGGTGGATCGCCGCCGCCGCGGCGGCGATCGCGCTGCTGCCGTCCTCGGGCCGGATTCCCGCGTGCGCCTCGACCCCGGCGAAGTCGGCGAGGATCTTCTGCTGGGTCGGGGTGCTGACGATCACCTCGCCGACCGGCCCGGCGTGGTCGAGCACGAAGCCCAGCCGCGAGCGCAGCGAGGCCGTGTCGAAGGCTTTCGCCCCTCGCAGCCCCTGCTCCTCGGCGACCGTCAGCACCAGCTCGATCCCGATCGGCGGCGGCGCTTCCGCGGCCCGCGCCACCAGCTCCATGAAGACCGCCACCGCCGCCTTGTTGTCGGCGCCGAGGATGGTGTCGCCGCGGCTGCGGAAGACGCCTTCGCCGTCGACCACCTCGATCTGGCCGCGGTGCGGCACCGTGTCGAGGTGGGCGCAGAACATCACCCACTCCTCGCTCTGCCCGGGCAGCCGCGCCAGCAGGTTGCCGGCCCCCGCTTCCGCCGGGCCCGCCGCCTCGTCCTCGCTCACCTCCAGCCCGAGCGCCCGCAGCTCGGCCGCACAGGTGTCCGCGACCTCCCGCTCCTCCCCGGTCGGGCTGCGGATCTCGCAGAGCCGGACGAAGGTCTCGTGCAGCCTCTCCACGCAGCGAAGGCTAGCTGCGCTGGACGCCGACGTCGCTCTCGGCGGCCTGCTCGGCCTCCTCGAGCTCGCCGCCGTCCGCCGGGCGCGTGCCCGCGTGGCTGGCCGCCGCGCCGACGAACTCGCGGAAGAGCGGCTCGGGCCGGTTGGGCCGGGAGTTGAACTCCGGGTGGTACTGGGAGGCGACGAAGAAGGGGTGGTCGGGCAGCTCGATCATCTCGACCAGGCGCTCGTCGGGCGAGGTGCCGCCGCAGACCAGGCCCTCGTCTTCGAGCCGGCGGCGCAGCTGGTTGTTGACCTCGTAACGGTGGCGGTGGCGCTTGTAGATGACCGCCTCGCCGAAGATCTCGCGGGCTTTGGTGCCCTCGTGCAGCTTCACCGGGTCGGCGCCGAGCCGCATCGTCCCGCCCATGTCGGAGACCTCCTTCTGCTCCGGCAGCAGGTCGACCACCGGGAACGGCGTCTCCGGGTCGAACTCGGCCGAGTTGGCGCCCTCCATGCCGCAGACCGAGCGGGCGAACTCGACCACGGCGATCTGCATCCCCAGGCAGATCCCCAGGTACGGGATCGAGCGTTCGCGGGCGATCCTGGCCGCCTGGATCTTGCCCTCGATGCCACGCTCGCCGAAGCCGCCCGGGATCAGGATCCCGTCCATGCCCTCGAGCTGCTCGGGGTCGAGGTTCTCGGAGTCGACCAGCTCGACCTTGACGCCGACCCCGTGGTGGAAGCCGCCGTGCTCGAGCGCCTCGATCACCGACTTGTAGGCGTCGGCGAGCTGGACGTACTTGCCGACGATCGCGATCCGCACCTCGCCGGTGGCCGCGTCGGCGCGGCGCACCATCGCCTCCCAGTCGGAGAGGTCCGGCGAGGGCGCCTCCATCCCGAAGTGGTCGAGGACGATGTCGTCGACGCCTTCGGCGCGGAAGGCGAGCGGCACCTTGTAGATGTTGTCGACGTCGTGGGCGGAGATGACGCTGTCGACGGGAAGGCTGGCGAAGAGCGCGATCTTGCTGCGGATCTCGCGGTCGAGGCGCCCCTCGGAGCGGCAGACCAGCGCGTGCGGCTGGATCCCGATCCGGCGCAGCTCGTTGACCGAGTGCTGGGTCGGCTTCGTCTTCAGCTCCCCCGCGTGCCCGACGTAGGGGACCAGGGTCAGGTGGATGAACATGCTCCGTTTCGGCCCCAGGTCCGTGTAGAGCTGGCGGATCGACTCGAGGAACGGCAGCGACTCGATGTCGCCGACGGTGCCGCCGATCTCGGTGATCACGAAGTCGACCGACTGCGACTCGGCGACGATGAGGATTTTCTGCTTGATCTCGTTGGTGATGTGCGGGATCACCTGCACGGTGGCGCCGAGGTAGTCGCCGCGGCGCTCGCGCCGGATCACCGAGTTGTAGACGGCGCCGGCGGTGACGTTGGAGGCGCGCGAGGTGTTGGAGTCGGTGAAGCGCTCGTAGTGGCCGAGGTCGAGGTCGGTCTCGGCGCCGTCCTCGGTGACGAAGACCTCGCCGTGCTGGAACGGGCTCATCGTCCCCGGGTCGACGTTGATGTACGGATCGAACTTCTGCAGCTGGACCCGGAAGCCGCGGGAGACGAGGAGGCGGCCGATCGAGGCCGAGGTGATTCCCTTCCCGAGAGCCGAGACCACCCCGCCGGTGACGAAGATGAACCGCGTGTCGCCTTTGTTGGATGGACTCATGCTCTGCCGAGCGAGTCTAGCCAGCGCAGTGGCGGAACCGAATCGATGGCCGCCGAAATCGACCGCAACTCCCCGTAAACCGTGAGCGCCGCGACCACCGCCAGGGCGACCAGCCGCCCGTCCCCGCCGAGGATCGTCAGCAGCCAGACGCCGGCGATCGCCCCGATCAGGTTCGAGCCGGTGTCCCCCAGCATCGCCCTCTCCCCCAGGGTCAGCCAGGCGCCGACCAGGACCGGGCCGACGAAGATCCCCAGCAGCTCGATCGGCGCCAGCGTCCACGCCCCCAGGCAGAGCCCGGCCCCGAGCAGCGCCAGCGCCTTCTCCGCCCGCCCCGGCCGCAGGTCGAGCAGGTTGCCGAGGTTGGTGGCGAGGACCAGCAGCGCCACGTCGGCGATGTAGCGCCAGTCCTCGAGGCCGCGCCCGGAGACCACGTAGGCGGCCAGCGCCAACGCCCCGATCGCCTTGATCGCCCCGGTCGAGAGCCGCCCCTCGCGCAGCGCCCGCCAGTGCCCGCGCCAGCCCCGCGTCGCCGCCGCCGCCGCGCCCTGGCCGAGGGCGTCGTCGAGGAAGCCGAGGAAGGCGATCCCCAGCAGGTAGGGCAGCCAGCGCCGCAGCTCCGGGTCGAGCAGGTCGAGGTCGGCGCGGTCGTCGAGGAAGGCGAGCGGCGCCAGCGCCACCAGCGCCGCGGTCGCCAGCACCGCCCCCAGCGGGAAGGCCAGCTCGCGGCGACGGTAGTTCTCCCGCACCAGGCCGGCGTCGCGCAGGCCGCGGGTCCCGGCCGGGACCATCAGCACCGCCACCGCGATCGCCAGTGGGAAGCCGACCCAGTAGACGGCTCAGCCCCCCGGCGTCAGCAGGTCCGGCAGCAGGCGGTCGGCGCTGCCCTTGACGCCGAAGCTGCCCTCGGTGCCGAGCATCGCGAAGACCATCGCCAGCTTGCCGGCCGGGTCCTCGACGTCGTCGACGCTGGAGAGGTCGTTGCCCTGGAAGAAGGAGATCGAGGACGGTTCGGTGCTCGTCGTCTCGATCCCGACCGCCGGCGTCCGCGTCGCCGTGATCCCGCTCAGCAGCGCCGATTCGAACTGCCCCGCCTTCGTCTTCTGCACCGGCCCCATGTCCTGCGGCTGGTTGCGGACGACGATGACGCCGTCGAGGGCGCCGAAGCTGCCGCTGGCGCGCGAGAAGAGGTGGCCGCGGACGACCTCGGGCAGGGTGCCGCCGATCACCAGCTGGCGGCCGAGCCCGGTGCCGAGCGCGGTCAGCACATCCGGGTTGGTCCGCAGGTCGAAGAAGCGGGTCTTCGCGAGGTCGTCGGCGAGGCCGTTGACGTCGACCGGCTCGCGCACGACGCCGACCCCGACCAGCCTCCCCCCGGTCGGCGCCAACGCCTCCTCCACCGCCTGGGTCAGCTCGCCCGGCAGCCCGCCGAGGGCGACGATCGCGATCCGTTTCCCGTCGAGGCGGTCGCGGGTCAGGACCGGGTAGACGCGTTCGGCGAATTCATCGGAGCGACCGAGCTCGCCGTTCAGCTCGTCTGCCCGCGAGCGGGCGTCCTGGAGGCTGCCGACGAGGCTGTTCTCCAGGTTCTTGCGGGTGTTCGTCAGCGCGTCGCCGCCGAACTCGGCGCCGATCAGGATGCCGATCGCCAGGGCCAGGAAGACCGCGATCAGCGAGGTGGCGTGGTAGCGGGCGCTGTACCCCATCGGCGACCGAAGGCTAGATCACCGGCGGCGGGGCCGGTCGGGCTTCCTAGATCCCGAGCCAGATCCGGATCTTCAGCCAGAACAGCTCGAAGACGTCGTTCAGCGCCGGCGAGGTGATGATCAGGATCGTCAGCAGGACCAGGAAGGCGACGCCGACGAGGGCGATCGGGGCCAGCGTCGAGCTCGGGTTGTAGAGCCGGCTCACGCCCTTGGCGTCGACCAGCCGCTCGCCGATCCGCAGCCGCGTCAGGAAGGTCGAGGACATGCCACCGCGCTTGCGGTCGAGGAACTCGATCAGGTTGAAGTGGGCGCCGACGCTGACGATCAGCGCCGCCCCCTTCTCGAAGGCCATCAGCATCGCCACGTCCTCGCTGGTGCCGGCGGCGGGCACCACCTTGTGCTCGAGGCCGGCGTCGATCAGCCGGTCGCAGCCGGGGGCGCGGCCGTCGGGATAGGCGTGGACGATCAGCTCGGCGCCGCAGGAGAGGGCGGCGTCGGAGGCCGAGTCCATGTCGCCGAGGATCACGTCCGGCTTCAGCCCCGCCTCCAGCACGCCGTCGGCGCCGCCGTCGACGGCGACGATCAGCGGCCGCACGTCGCGGATGTAGGCGCGCAGCGCCTTCAGGTCGCGCCGGTGGCGCTCGCCGCGGACGACGATCAGGACGTGGCGGTCGCGGAAGGAGGCCTTGGTCGGCGGGAAGTCGACGCTGCCGGTGAGCAGGTCGGTCTCCTGGCGCACGTGGGCGACGGTGTTCTCGGCGAACTCGGCCAGCGCCTCGTCGATCCGCTCGCGCTGCTCCTGCAGCTGCCGTTCCAGCTCGGCGGCGCCGAGCACCCGTCCCCGCAGCACCTCCTGGTCGCCGATCCGCACCGTGCCGCCGTCGATCACCACCCTGTCGCCGTCTTTGAGCAGCTCGAAGAGACCGGCGCCGGGGGCGTCGAGGAGGCGGACGCCGGCCCGCGCCAGCATCAGCGGCCCGGCGTTGGGATAGCGACCGTTGGAGGAGGGCGAGGCGTTGAGGACCGCGGCGACGCCGGCTTCGATCAGCTCCTCGGCGGCGATGCGGTCGATGTTGACGTGGTCGATGACGGCGACGTCGCCCGGGCGCAGGCGCTTGACCAGGTGCTTGGTCCGCCCCCCGAGGCGGGCGGTCCCTTCGATCGGCGCGTCCGGCCGCCCGCCGTTGCGACGCCCGAGCAGAGTCGGGAGTCGTCGGCGACTGGTGGTTGCCATCCGCTCAGACTAGGCCAACCAGTAGGCGGCCGACAAGGGCCAGGATCGCCTCAGGCGGCGGCAAGGAGCTTGCGGGCGTGCTGCGTCGCCGCCTCGTCACCGCCGGCACCGCCGAGCATGCGGCGGATCTCCTCGACGACGGCCTCGCCGTCGAGCCGCTCGACGCTGGCGACGGCCTGGCCGCCGGCGACGGCCTTCTCGAGCCGGAAGTGGACGTCGGCGAGCGAGGCGACCTGGGGCAGGTGGGTGATGCAGAGGACCTGGCGGCCCTCGCCCAGCGCCCGCAGACGCTCCCCCACCACCCGCGCCGTGTTGCCGCCGACGCCGGCGTCGATCTCGTCGAAGACGAGGGTGCCGGCGCTGGCCGCCTCGCCGAGCCCGCTCAGGGCCAGCATCACCCGCGAGAGCTCGCCGCCGGAGGCGGCGTCGCGCAGCGGCGCCGCCTCGATCCCGGGGTTGGGGGCGACCCGCAGCTCGACCGTCTCGCGGCCGGAGGCCCCGAAGCCCTCCGGGTGCGGCTCCAGCACGACCTCGAGCATCGCGCCCTCCATCGAGAGCCTGGCGAGCTCCGCCGCGACCCGCTCCTCCAGCGGCCGCGCCGCGGCCTCGCGGCCGACGCTGAGGCGCTCGCCCAGGCCCGCCCGGCATGCTTCGGCCTCGGCCAGCGCCGCCGCGGCCTCGGCGCCGCGTTCCTCGGCTCCCTCCAGCCGCGCGATCTCCGCCCGGCAGTGCTCGGCGTGCTCCAGCACCGACTCGACGCTGCCGCCGTGCTTACGCTCGAGCCGGTCGATCGCCTCCAGCCGCTCCTCGATCGCCATCAGCGCACCGGGGTCCGCTTCCAGGCCCTCGGCGTAGTCGCGCAGCTCCGAGCCGACGTCGCCCAGCTCGACCGCCAGCGCGGCGACCCGCTCGCCGAGCCCGTCGAGCCGCGGGTCGAGCCCGGCCGCGCCGTGCAGCAGCGATTCCGCCTGAGCCAGCGCCGCGGCGGCGCCGCCGCCGTCCTCCTCGGCCCCGGCCAGGCCGGCGTGGGCCCCCGCCGCCGCCTCGCGCAGGCCCTCGGCGTGGCGCAGGCGCTCGCGGTCGACCGCCATTGCCGCCCGCTCCTCCGGCTCGGGCGCCACCTCCTCGATCTCCGACAGCTCGTAGCGGTAGAGGTCGAGGTCGCGCTCCCGCGACCCCTCGCGCTCGCGCAGCTCCGCCAGCTCGGCGGCGAGGCGGCCGCACTCGCGGTGCGCCTCGCGGTAGCGGCGCCGCAGCTCCAGCTGCTCGGCGCCGGCGAAGCCGTCGAGGATCTCCAGCTGGGCCGAGGCGATCGTCAGCTTGCGGTGCTCGTGCTGGCCATAGAAGGCGAGCAGGCGACCGCCGAGCAGCCGCAGGTCGCCCGCGGTGGCGGCGCGCCCGGCGACGAAGGCGCTGGTGCGCCCGCCGGCGGAGACGCGGCGTCCCAGCACCACCTCCTCGGCCCCCTCCGGCAGCCGTTCCGCCAGGTCCGCCATCTCCGGCTCGTCCAGCAGCCCCTCGGGAAGGTCGAACACGCCCTCGACCCAGGCCTCCGGCGCCCCCGGCCGCACGATCTGCGCTTTCGCCTTGCCGCCCATCAGCAGGTCCAGTGAGTGCGCCAGCACCGTCTTCCCGGCGCCGGTCTCGCCGGTGATCGCGTTCAGCCCGGCGCCCAGCCGCAGCTCGGCCCGCTCGATCAGCAGCAGGTTCTCGATCCGCAGCTCGCGCAACATGGGATCTGTGTAGCAACGGGACCGGACCGACCCGCCCCCTTTTCGCGCAAGTTGCGGGCTCAGCCGACCGCCGGCTCGGAGGGCCCGTCCGTGGGCTGCACGAAGTCGCGCGAGCGGACCAGGAGGAAGCCGAGCGCGGCGCCCGGCGAAGGTGAGGACGGCGGCGATCAGGATGATGTCGTTGAAGCCGCTGACGAAGGCCAGATTGGCGGCGTGGACGACTTCGGCGCGTTCGCCCTGGCCGACCACTTCGGCCGCCGCCCGCGAGCCGCCGGAGGCGACGAGTTCGCCGAGGCCGGGGTCGTGATGCGGCAGCAGCTCGTCCAGCTTCGTGTCCACGCGGGACCGGAAGACCGCCCCCAGCGCCGCCACCCCGGTGGCGATGCCGACCTGGCGGAAGGTGGTGTTGATCCCCGACCCCATCCCCGATTTCTGCACCGGCACGACGGCGATCGCCGCCTGGCCGATCCCCGGGTCGGTGATGCCGATGCCGACGCCGCGAAGAGAAAGCCGGCCAGCAGGGTCGTCCACTCCGAGTCGGCGGAGACGCCGTGCATCAGCAGCAGCCCGACCCCGACCAGCCCCAGCCCCAGCCCCAGCAGAGCCCGGATCGGGACCCGGTGGGAGAGGGTGCCGGCGATCGGCGAGGCGATGAATGAGAGGACGGTCAGCGGCAGGAAGCGCAGGCCGGCCTCCAGCGGCGAGAAGTCGAGCACCCCCTGCATGTAGATCGTCAGGTAGAGGAACATCGCGAACATCCCCGCCGAGAGCGCGAAGGCGACCGCGGAGACCCCGTTGAAGGCGGGCTTTCGGAACAGGGTGAGGTCGAGCATCGGGTGGTCGCTGCGTGCCTCGATCGCGACGAAGGCGAGCAGCAGCGCCGCGGCGCTGCCGAGGCAGGCGAGGATCAGCGGGCTCCCCCACCCCTCCGGGTTGCCGCGGATCAGGCCGAAGATCAGCAGAAAGAGCGCGCTGGAGAAGGTGAGGAGGCCGGGCCGGTCGACCGGCTCGGGGTCCGGCGAGGCGACGTTGACTGTCTTGGGCTCGGTGAGGACGATCACCGCGATCCCGATCGGGATGTTGACGAAGAAGATCCACTCCCAGCCCAGGTGCTCGGTGATCACGCCGCCGACCAGCGGCCCGATCGCGACGGCGCCGCCGACCGTCGCCCCCCAGACGCCGAAGGCGGTGGCCCGGTCCTTGCCCTGGAACTCCTGGCCGATCAGCGCCAGCGAGGTGGCGAACATCCCGGCGCCGCCGACACCCTGCAGCCCGCGGGCGAGGTTGAGCAGGGTCGGGTCGCCGGCGATCCCGCAGAGGAACGAGGCGAAGGTGAAGACCGCGAAGCCGAGGGGAAGACGCGGCGGCGCCGAGCCGGTCACCGAGCGAGCCGGCGTCAGCAGGACGGCGAGCGTCGGCGAGTAGGCGTGACGACCACCGCAGGCTGGAGAGGCTGGCGTTCAGTTCCCGCTGGATGTCGGGCAGGGCGACGTTTACGACCGTGATGTCGAGCAGCAACATGAACGTCGCCGTCGAGATCAGGACGAGAGTCCACCATTTGCGCTCCACGGCCAGCCGCCCTAGACAACGACCAACCTGGGCTGAGGCCGTCCGGCCCTAGACCGCCAGGTGGCCGAACTTCTCGCGTATGCGCTGGTAGAAGCTCGTGCCCGGGAGCTGGGCCAGGCGCCCTACGCCCTCGACGAAGCGGACCTCGAGCGCGGCGCCGGCGCCGAGGTCGGCGAGGTGCTCGCCGTCGATCGCGACGTCGACCGGTTCGCGCCCGGCGGCGTTGCCGACGTGGAGGACGTCGCCGGGGGCGACGACGAGGGCGCGCGCGGTCAGCGAGTGCGGCGCGATGTAGCTGACCACGTACCCCTTCACGCCCCAGGCGAGGATCGGTCCCTGGTTGGCGAGGTTGTAGCCGGTCGAGCCGGCCGGGGTCGCGGCGACGAGGCCGTCGCAGCGGACGTGGCCGACCTCCTCGCCGGCGATCCGGTAGCTCAGCTCCGCCACCCGGTCGTGCGGGCGGCGGGACAGGGTGACGTCGTTGAGGCCTGTGCCGGTGAGCCCTTCGACCGCCACCTCCAGCCCCGGCAGCTCGACCGTCTCGATCTCACCAGAGAGGGCGCGGCGGATACCCGCGGCGGCGTCCCCCCGCTCGACCGCGGCGAGGAAGCCGACGGTGCCGAAGTTGACGCCGAAGACGGGCACCCCGGTGCCGGCGAAGCGGCGCAGCGCGTGCAGGATCGAGCCGTCGCCGCCGAGCACCAGGCAGAGGTCGGGCCGGACGTCGGCGGCGGCCTCCTCGATCCCCGCGGCGGCGGCGCCGTGCTTGGCCAGCTCCTGCTCGGTGGCGAGGAGCCGCCAGCCGGCTTCGCCGGCGATCGCCACCGCCAGCTCGACCGCCTCGGTCGTCGCCGGCGGGTGCGAGTGGGTGATCAGCGCCGCGGTTCTCACTCGCGCTCCTCGGCCGCCGCGATCGCCGCCTCCAGGTCGCCGACCTCCGGCCCGGCGCCGCCGCACCAGACGAAGGTCTCGCGGTTGCCCTTCGGCCCGGGCAGGCCGGAGGAGGCGAAGCCGTGCAGGGGCAGGCCGAGCTCGCGCGCGGCCTCCGCGACCGTGAGGATCGCCTCGCGGCGGTCGCCGGCGTCGCGAACGACGCCGCGGCCGACCCGCTCGCGGCCCAGCTCGAACTGGGGCTTGACCATCGCCAGCGCTCTCGCCGCCGGGGGCGAGGCAACGCGCCACCGCCGGCAGCACCTTGGTCAGCGAGATGAAGGAGACGTCGACCGTCGCCAGCGACGGCGCGAAGGGGAGGTTGCCGGGCTCGAGGGCGCGGGCGTTGAGGCGCTCGATCACGGTGACGCGGGGATCCTCGCGCAGGCGCGCGTCGATCTGCCCGTAGGCGACGTCGACCGCCGCCACCCGCGCCGCCCCCCGCTGCAGCAGGCAATCGGCGAAGCCGCCGGTGGAGGCGCCGACGTCGAGGCAGTCGCGGCCGGCGACGTCGATCCCCAGCGCCTCGAGGGCGTTCTCCAGCTTGGTGCCGCCGCGGGAGACGTAGCGGGGGCCGGAGTCGACGATCAGCGGCGCCTCCGGCTCGACCAGCTGGCTCGGGCGCAGGGCGACGGGGCCGTCGCGCCCGACCCGGACTTCGCCGGCCCGCACCGCTCCCGCCGCGGCGGTGCGCGACGGGAACAGGCCGCGTTCGGCCAAAACCGCGTCTATCCGGGACTTCTTCACCGCCGCAACGCTACAGCGACGCCCCCGACCTGGCCGTTTATTCGATGCTTAGGCACGGGTGCAACATTTCTTTGACCAAATCCGCCCGCGAATCCGGTCTACTGGGTAGCCGCGGACGGATCCAGTCCCGGGGAAACGCAAAAACCCCCCCGTGCAGGGGGTCTCTGTGATCCCCCTCACACACAAATCGCACATACGTTCGTACGCTGTTCAAGGATTCGCGACGAGGAACCGATCAAGGAGCAACGACAAGACTTTTTGGCTGAGTCCCGCGCCGAACATATGGCCCCCACTGCTTCCCACAGCGGGCGCCCTCGGCTCAACTGGGCTCACCTACCTCCCACGGATCCACATATATAGAGATACATATCTCTCCTCCCTGTAGTAACCCCAGAAGCGCCCCGCCTCCCCGGCGGGGCGTTTTCTGTTGTGGAGCCAAATCCGGCGCTTGCACTGCTCTTGATCGGTTTGCCGGAGAGGGCTGGTGCGCGGCGCTTCCGACATTGACCCCGGCCGCGTCTGGTGAATGTCGGAAGCGCCGCCGAGCCCGACCAGGCCCGGCTCGTTCATCCGAGCACGCGCAGCTTCTCGCGGGCGAACTCCTCGGCGCTGAGGGCGCCCGAGTCGCGGAGGGCGGCGAGCCGTTCGAGGTCGTCCACCCGGGCCGACTCGGCGGTGGCCCGGCTGGCGGGCGGCGCAGCCGCCGGAGAGCGCCGCCGCGCGGCTGCCTCGGCCCAGCGCCCGCGCAGCGTCTCCCAGGTCTCCTCGGGGTACTCGCGCCGGGTCTGGGCGCGCAGCGCCTCGATCCCGGCGATGAAAAGGACCAGCAGCATCAGGAGGGGCAGCGGCCGGCGAAAGCCTTCGGTCGGTCCCCACCAGAGCAGGAGGAGGACGATGACCGCGGCCGCCGCGTAGGCGCCGACCCGCTCCCGAAGCAGGGGCGCCAGGGCCCGGCGCACCGCCTTGGCGCAGGCGAGTGGCCCGGCGAGCACGGCGCCGAGGAAGATCGCGAGGCCATAGGCGAACATCGCGATGCCGCCGTCGCGGAGCAGCGAGGTGGCGATGTCCCAGGCGGCGCTGGCGGCGGGCTCGACCGACTCGGTCGCGGCCAGGCTGCCGACCACCGCTTCGCCCGCCACCGAGCGAACCACGAGGACGACGACGCCGATCAGCATCCAGCCGATGCCCCAGCCGCGGACCGCCTCGCGGCGCCAGCCGCGGGCGAGGTAGGCCGCGAGCGCGTAGAGGGCGAGCGCGATCAGCGGCAGGATCAGCGAGAGGCCCTTCAGCGCCTTGACCACCTCCTGCGCGGTCGAGAGCTGGTCGGATTCGAGCAGTTGGATCCGCCCCACGTCGGGGGGCAGCTTGTCGGCGACGTCGATCCCGAGCTGGGTGCCGATCCGGTCGACGATCGGCCCGAGGTCGAGGGCGACGACGCCACCTTCGCTGGAGAGGGTCTCCCCTCCCCCTTCGATCACTTCGAGGAAGAGGCCGTGCGCGGTGCGGTTCGCTTCCGACCACAGCTCCTGCACCTTGGGCCGAGCGAGGGCTTCGACCGCGACCCGATGCGCGAGCTGCTGCAAACCGGCGGCCGCCGGCCCGGCCAGCGGCTTGGCGACGGGCGGAAGCGCGGTCGACAGTTCCCCCTCGACGTCGACGTTGTCGTAGAGCGCTTCGACCAGGAAGGCGGAGAGCGCGTCCTCGACCGCCTTGTCCTCGAGCAGCTTGGTGCTCGTCTCGGTCCAGGTGTCGGTCTCGAGTGCCTGTCGCTTCACCCAGATCGAGAAGACCGAGACGAGGCCGACGATCGTCGCGAGGACGAGGATCGCGATGACGAGCTTTCGATGCGCGCGCTGCTTCTCCACCGACGCGAGCCTCTCAGGCCCGGCGGACCGATGCCAGCATGCCTACATCCCTGCCGAGGGGGAGGCACGCTCCCGAGCCCCGCGAGGCTAGGCTTCGCCCGTGGCCCTGCGGATCGCCCTCGCCGAGGACAATTACATCGTCAGGGAGGGCATCGAGCAGCTCCTGCGCGGGGACGAGGAGATCGACGTGATCGCCAGCTGTCCCGACATGCCCTCGCTGCTCGCGGCGGTCGAGGCGGACCCGCCCGAGGTCGTCCTCACGGACATCCGGATGCCGCCCGAGCCCGATGACGCCGGCATCCAGATCGCCTCGCGGCTGCGCGAGACGCATCCCGCGATCGGCGTCGTCGTGCTCAGCCAGTACTCGGAGCCGGGCTATGTCCTGCGCCTGCTCGACGCTGGCTCGGAGGGCCGCGCCTACCTGCTGAAGGAGCGGATCGGCGACCGCTCGCAGCTGATCAGAGCGATTCGCGCGGTGGCCGACGGGGGCTCGGTGATCGACCCGAAGATCGTCGAGGTTCTGGTCCGGGCGCGATCGCGGGCGGAAAGCTCGCCCCTGGCGGAGATGACGCCGCGGGAGCTGGACGTCCTGTCCGGGCTCGCGGAGGGCAAGAGCAACGCCGCGATCGCCGCCGACCTGGTGCTGACCAAACGGGCCGTCGAGAAGCACATAAACGCGATCTTCCTCAAACTCGACCTGACCTACTCGCCGGACGCCGAACAGATCTCCAAGCGGGTCAAGGCGGCGCTGATCTTCCTCGCCGAGGCCGAGTACCGCAGTTAGGCCCCCACCCCCTCGGGTAGGGGTGCGTGCAGGATGGCGCCGCGGAGATTCAGGTGCGAGCCTCGGCAGCGATGAGGAACGCCCTCGGATCGGTCACCGTGCTCGCGGTCGACGACCACCCGCGGTTTCTGGAAGCCGCCCGGGCCGTGGTCGAGGCGACGCCGGGCTTCAGCTGGGCCGGGGGCGCCTCCTCGGGAACGGAGGCCCTCGACGCGGTCGGCCGCGAGCAGCCGGACCTTGTCCTGGCCGACGTCAACATGCCGGAGATGGACGGCTTCGCGCTGGCCCGCGAGCTGAGCCGCTCCCATCCCGACATCCTGGTCGCCCTGGTCTCCGCCCAGCATCCCGACGAGCTTCCGCGGGGCGAGGGCGACGCAGCCCCCCATGTCGTGCTCGCAAAGGAGAACCTCCGGCCGTCGTGGCTCCACGCCCTCTGGCGCGAGCATCGCGTCGACCCGTCCACGGGGAAGTAGTCTGGTGCCCCGAAGGGGGCGACTTGAGCAACCGCAAACTCACCGCGCTGGCGGCGCTCAGCCTCGGCCTGTGCGCGACCTCGGCCGCGGTCGCTTTGGCGAACACGACGGCCGCGCACCGCGGCGCCTCGGCGGCGATCGGTGCTCTGACCGTCGTCTCCCTGCTCGGCGTCGGCCTCTACGCCTGGCGGCGTGGCGGCCAGGGCCGCTTCGGCCAGGTCCTCTTCGCGACCGGGCTCTGCTGGTTCCTCGCCACCCTCTCCAGCTCCGACGTCGACCTTCTCTACAGCGTCGGGCGGATCGCCGGCTGGGTCTTCGAGGTGGCGCTGGTCTACGCGCTCGCGTCCTATCCGACCGGCCGCCTGGAGGGGCGCCCGGCGCGGATGATCGCCGGCGGCGCGGCGCTGCTGGTCGCCCTCCTCTACCTGCCGACCGCGCCGCTGGTCGAGCAGTACCCGGTGCCGACCCCGTTCACGACCTGCACCGGCGAGTGCCCCGCCAACTCGTTCTTCCTCGGCTCCGAACCCGGCATCGTCGAGGGCGCGATCAGGCCGCTGCGGGACGTGCTGACCGTGGGGCTCTACCTGTCGGTGGTCGCGCTGCTCTCGTTGCGGCTGCGAGCCGCGGGCCGGAACCTTCGCCGCACCCTGGCGCCGGTGCTCGGCGCCGCCCTCCTGCGCTTCGCGGCAGCCAGCGTCTACGTCGCCCTGCGCCGCGCAGATGCCGAGGCCGCCATCCTCGACGTCGCCTCGTTGATCGCCTTGCTGACGATCCCGGCGACCGCCCTCGGCTTCCTCGTCGGCCTGCTGCAGTGGCGGATCTACTCGGGTGGCGCGCTGGCGACGCTGACCACCGGCCTCGGCGGGACCAGGAACCCGGCCCAGCTGCGGGACCTGCTCGCGAGGTCGCTGGGCGAACCGGCGGTGGCGCTGTACTACTCGCCCCCGGCCGGTGAGGACGGAGGCCGGGGGCCGCGCTGGCTGGACGCCACCGGTCAGGAGTGCGCGGGGCCGGCTTCGAGCGCGGGGGCGTGCCTGACCGAGGCCGACGCGGAGTCGGGGCTGCGAGCCGCCGTCGTCTGCGACCGGGGCTTCGGCGACTACCCCGACTTCCTCGGGGCGGTCTCCTCCTGCGTGATCTCGGGCCTCGAGCGCCAGCGACTCGACACCGCGCTCGCCGCCTCGCTGGAGGACCTGGCGGCATCGCGCAGACGGCTCGCCGGCGCCGCGGACGGCGCTCGTCGCAAGATCGAGCGCGACCTCCACGACGGCGCCCAGCAGCAGCTGGTCGCGCTGCGGGTGAAGCTGGAGCTGGCCCGCGAGGCGCTCGAGCACGATCCCGAGGCCGCCGCGGCGCTCGCCGGCCTCGGGCCCGAAGTGGAGGAGATCATCGAAGAGGTGCGCTCGCTCGCTCGCGGCATCTATCCGCCGCTGCTCGCCTCCGACGGCCTCGGCGAAGCGCTGCGGGCGGCCGGCCGGCGCTCACCGCTGCCGGTCGCGGTCGACGCCGACGGCATCGGCAGGCTCCCGCCCGAGACCGAGAGCGCCGTCTACTTCTGCTGCCTGGAGGCGATGCAGAACGCCGCCAAGCACGCCGTCGGGGCGACCCGGATCACGATCGCGCTCAGCAACCGCGGCGAGCTGCGCTTCGAGGTCGCCGACGACGGCCGCGGATTCGCCGCCGGACAGGCGGCCGAAGGCTCCGGCATCACCGGGATGCGCGACCGCCTGGCGGCGGTCGGCGGCGAGCTGCGGATCGAATCGAGCGCGGGCGCCGGAACCAGGGTGCGCGGCCGGGTCTGCCTCGACTGAGGCACCCGCCGCAGACGGGGGCGGGCACCACCACGACAGGCGTGCACATGCCCTGGCAGCCGCGCCTGGTCGCTGCGAGCCTCGGTCCCGCAACGCCGTCGAATCAAGCGGGCGGCACAACGGAGGGAGACTCAAGATGCAAGTCAGAGGAGAAGGCAGGACGGCGTTCGCGGCGGTGCTGCTGCTGATCGCGGGCGCGCTCAACATCATCTACGGGATCGCGGCGATCTCGGAAGCCCACTTCTTCACCGATGCCGGCACCCACTTCGTCTTCTCGGGCCTCAGCACCTGGGGCTGGATCACCGTCATCCTCGGCGCGCTCAAGCTGACCGGCGGCTTCTCGCTGCTCGGCGGCAACGCCTACGGGCGCGTGATCGGGATCACCGCGGCCTCACTTGGGGCGATCGGCTCGCTGCTCGCGGTCGCCGGCGCCTACCCGTTCTGGTCGCTCGGCGTCTTCGCCCTCTGCGTGATCGTCCTGCACGGCCTCGTGGTCTACGGCGAGCCGGTGGAGAGCCGCTGATGCCGGGACCGATCGACTACATCCTCGTCGAGTGGACGGGCCCCCAGCCGAACGGCGAGGCGCTGCCGCACCTGGTCGACCTGGTCGAGCGCGGCCTGATCCGGATCATCGACCTCGCCTTCATCGCCAAGGACGAGGACGGCGCGGTCTCGGTTCTCGGCATCGCCGACCTCGGTGACGCCGTGGCCGAGATCGCGATCTTCGAGGGCGCCGACTCGGGCCTGATCCACGACGACGACGTGGCGCGGGCCGGCGACGTGCTGGCGCCCGGCACCTCGGCCGCGTTGCTCGTGTACGAGAACGTCTGGGCGGCCCCGTTTGCCGACGCCGTTCGCCGCTCCGGTGGCGAGCTGGTCGCCAGCGGCCGCATCCCCGTCGAAGACCTCCTCGCCGCGCTCGACGCGGCCGAGGCCACCGCCTAGAGAAGGAAGGAAGCAATGCCAGGACTACTGAGGGGGATGGCCCGGACCGCCGTCGTCGCCGGAACCGCGACCGCGGTCAGCGGCCGCGTCGCCCGCCGCCAGAGCCAGCGCTGGGCACAGCAGGAACAGGAGCAGTACGCCGAGCAGGCGCCGCCGCCACCCGCCACCGCCGGCGGGGAGTCGCTGATCGACCAGCTCAAGCAGCTCGGCGAGCTGAAGGAGCAGGGCATCCTCACCGAGGAGGAGCTCGCCGCGCAGAAGGCCAAGCTGCTGGGGAGCGGCACGTGAGCGGCGACGCCATCGAGACCCGGCTCGGCACGCTCCGGTTCCGCGACGGCGCGCCGACGGCGGAGACCGCCGCCAGGCTCTACGACCAGCTCGACTTCTCGCGCGGCGTCGAGGCCTTCATGGGCAGCTACCGCGCCGTGTCGATCGCCGCGGTCCACGAGGGCTTCCTCGAGATCGGGGTCGAGGACAACGACGTCCTGATCTTCTCGGAGCTGATGGACTCGCGGTCGCTCTTCCTCACCGCCAACTCAGACACCGTCTACTTCCTCAGCTTCGTCGACCTCAGCGACGGGCCGATGGTGATCGACGTCCCGCGCCTCAGCGCGCCGAGCGCGATCCTCGGCACGATCGACGACACCTGGTTCAACTGGGTCACGGATTTCGGCGCTCCGGGCCCCGACCGCGGCGCCGGTGGCAAGTACCTCGTCGCCGGACCCGGCTACGAGGGGCCCCTTCCCGACAGCGGCTTCCACGTCTCCCGCGCCCGCACCAGGCGGGTCTGCGTGCTCGGCCGTGCCTTCATGGTCGACAACGACCCCTCGGGCCCGGCGGCCGAGATCAAGGAGTCGTTCCAGATCTACCCCTACACCCCGGGGGGCGAGGGCACCGCGATAGCCAGCTTCCTCGCCGGCGAGGCGCCGCTCGCCGCGATATCCGAGGTTCCGGCGACCAGGTTCGTCGAGGGCAGCGGCAGGGCGGTCAACACGATCCCGCCCGACGACTACTCCTACTGGGAGGCGCTCGACGAGGTGATCCAGGCGGAACCGGCCGGCGCCGGCGAGCCCGAGACCCTCGGCCAGTTGGCGGCGGTGGGGGTCGTCAAGGGCAGACCGTTCGCGCCCGACGAGCGCATGCGGGCGATCCTCGAGGAGGCAGCCGCGGTCGGCGCCGCGACCGCGCGAGCCCTGTTCTTCGCGCCACGCGAGGAGGAGGGCTTTACCTACTACGAGGGGTCGGGCTGGTTCAACATGCTCTTCGTCGGCGGCTATGAGTTCCTCGACCCACCGCCGCCGATCACCGCAGCGGGCCCAGTCGCGGCCGAGTCCGACGGCGCCCGCAAGCTCAACTCGCGGATCGCCTTCTTCTACCCGGCAACCGGGATCACTCCGGCGATGTGCATGCACCTGACCGGGATCGGGTCCCAGTACCTGATGACGGTCCGCGACGCCGCCGGCGAGTACCTCGACGGGTCGAAGACCTACAAGCTGAAGCTCCCTCCCGGCATTCCCTTCGAGCGCTTCTGGTCGGTGATGCTCTACGACACCCAGACCCGCTCGATGCTGCGGACCAGCCAGCCGATGCCCCGCCTCGGCAGCCAGTCGGGCACCGTGACGACCAACGACGACGGCTCGATCGACCTCTACTTCGGCCCGGAGTGCCCCGCCGGGGTCGAGGCCAACTGGCTGCAGACCGTCCCGGACAAGGGCTGGTTCCCGATCCTGCGCCTCTACAGCCCAACGGCATCGTTCTTCGAAAAATCCTGGCGGCCGAGCGAGATGGAGATGGTCGACCAGTAGCCGTATCCCCCTCTCCTCGACACCCCGCTCTGGACCGGAGGCCCGGAGATCGCCGGGCAGGCCGGCCGGCATTCCGGCGAGGTCGTCGACCTGCGCTGAGCCCCTCTCGCTCAAGTCGCTGCGTGGGCTGCCGGGACGGGTGCGTACCGAATACCCGACAATGCCCCGGTGATGCGGCGGCGGGGACTGATCGCATCGGGCATCGCTGCCCTGCTGTTGCTGTGGGCGATGTCGCCGGCCGAGAACCAGATGAAGGACACGGCGGCCCGGGGATGGTCCCGTTCGAGCTGAGCGGCGACCAGGACCGGGCCGACGAGATCCTCGCCGAATGGGGCGATGAGGGCCAGGACGCCGCCCGCGAGCAGTTATGGATCGACTTCGGCTTCCTACTCGCTTACGGCACCTTCCTCACCCTCGCCCTCACCGCAGTCCGCGATCTCGCTCGTCGCCGCGGCTGGCTCCGGCTCGCCGCGATCGGCGGCGTCGTCGCCTGGTTCGGTGCCCTTGGAGCGGGCTTCGACGCGCTCGAGAACACCTGCCTGCTGCTGACCCTCGACGGCGCCGGCGCCGCCTTCCCCCTGCTGGCGCCGACCTTCGCGGCCTGCAAGCTCGTCCTCCTGGCGCTGGCGATCGCCTACCTCCTCACCGGCCTCGCGATGCGCCTTCGCAGCGGCGCTACACTGGCGAGGCAATGAAGCCCTCCCGCGGACAGACCCAGGTTGTGAAGCTGTCCGTCGCGGAGAAAATCGGCGCCGAGCTCGTCAGCTCGGTTGTCGCCTGAGCGCCCAGGAACGCCCGCCGACCAGAAGCAGCACCAACGGGGACGCGGCGGAGGCGTTGCAAGCGGCTCGAACCCCCTCGAAGCACTGGCAGGAAGCCCTGCGCACCGTCGCCGCCCGGCAGTTCCCGAACTCGCCGCGGGATCCCAGGCGGCCTCGCTACGACAAGCCGCGCTAGCCCGAAGTTCCGCGGTCGTCACCGATGAGATCGGCCGTTAGCCCCTTGTTTGCGCGAAATTGCGGCTGTTTCTTGGTGTTCTCGTGTCGTCATCAATTACTGTCCGAACGGCGCGATAGTGTGAGAATATGAGCCGTCGTCCTCGGCCCTCAGGCGCGATGCACGTCGTCACCAACCGCCGCCAGGGCAAGCATCGCGAGTACGTCACCCACCTGCTGCGGCGCTCCTACCGCGAGGGCGGCAAAGTCAAGAACGAGACGTTGGCCAACCTCTCGCACCTGCCGGCGGAGGCGATCGAGGCGATCCGGGCGACGCTGCGCGGCGAGGTCTTGACCGCGGCCGGCGAGGCGTTTGAGATCGAGCGCTCGCTGCCGGCCGGGCACGTCGCGGCGGCGCTGACGATGGCGCGGCGGCTCGAGCTGGCGCGGCTGCTGGACCGAAAGCCCTCGCGCCAGCGCGATCTCTGCCTGGCGATGGTCTGCCAGCGGGTGCTTCAGCCGGGCTCCAAGCTGCAGACCGTGCGCGCCCTGGGCCAGTCGACGCTGGCGGGCGAGCTCGGCGTCGAGGGCGCCGACGAGGACGAGGACGAGCTCTACGCGGCGCTCGACTGGCTCCTGGCGCGCCAGGAGCCAGTCGAGGACCGCCTCGCCGCCCACCACCTCAAAGACGGCGAGCTCGTCCTCTACGACGTCTCCTCCTCCTACTTCGAGGGGCGCAAGTGCCCGCTGGCCAAGCTCGGCTACTCGCGCGATCGCAAGCGCGGCACGCCGCAGATCGTCTACGGGCTGCTCTGCGACAAGCCCGGGCGACCGCTCTCGGTCGAGGTCTTCTCGGGCGAGCTTCACGACGACAAGACGCTGCCCGCTCAGGTCGAGAAGCTGAAGCAGCGCCTCGGCTTGAAGACGGTGATCGTGGTCGCCGACCGCGGCATGGTCACCAAGGCCAACATCGAGGCGCTCGCGGATGCCGAGGGGGTGGGCTGGATCACCGCGCTCAAGGCGCCGCAGATCAAGCGGCTGGTCAAAGACGGCCACCTGCAGCTCTCGCTGTTTGACGAGGCGAACCTGGCCGAGATCTCCGCCCCCGAGGATTACCCGGGCGAGCGGCTGATCGTCTGCCGCAACCCGCTGGTCGGGGCCGAGCGCGCCCGCAAGCGAGAGGAGCTGCTCGCGGCCACCGAGCGCGGGCTCGAGGAGAATCGCGGAGCGGGTGAAGGGGGGCACGCTCAAGGGCGGGGCCGAGATCGGCCTCGCCCTCGGCCCCGCGCTCAAGCGCTACCGCATGAAGAAGCACTTCGAGATCACGATCGCCGACGCCGGCTTCACCTTCTCCCGCAAGAGCGAGCAGATCGAGGCCGAGGCCGACCTCGACGGCATCTACGTTTTGCGCACGAGCGCCCCCGAGGGCGAGCTGGCCGCCGCCGAGGTCGTCCGCTCCTATAAGGGGCTGGAGCAGGTCGAGCGCGCCTTCGGCACCCTCAAGGGCCCCGAGCTCGAGATCCGCCCGATCCACCACCACCTCGAAGGCCGCGTCCGTGCCCACGTCTTCCTCTGCATGCTCGCCTACTACCTGACCTGGCATCTGCGCGAGGCCTGGGCGCCGCTGCTGTTCAAGGACGAGGCGCCGCCGGTCGCCGCCGACCCGGTCGCCAAGGCGAGCCGCTCGGCCGCGGCCCAGCGCAAGGCGCAGAGCAAGCGCACCGCTGCCGGCGAGCCCTGCCACAGCTACCGTAGCCTGATCGCCGAGCTTGGCACGCTGACCCGCAACACGGTCCGCCTCGCCGGCAGCGACGCGAGCTTCGAGAAGCTCGCCGAGCCGACCCCGATCCAGGCGCGGGCGCTTGAGCTCGCCGAGCAGGCGCCGGTCGTCGCGTAGTCACCACCCGGACAGCTCGTCGGGACCGCAAACCCAGTCGGCAGGCGGGATCACTTCGTGTTGGCTGGGGGAACTTCGGGCTAGATCTCCAGGGCGCTCAGCGGATCCGGCCGTTGCGTCCCACTTCGACCCCCTTGCTGCCGAAGTCCTCCTCGGAGAGGGCCGCGATCGTCGCCGCCGCGGCGCCTTCGGGATCGGGCACCGGCTGGCCCTCTTCGACCAGGAGCAGGGAGGCGATCCGGCCGGCGCGGAAGGAGCCGTCGGGCCCGAGGGTCACGTGGAGGACGGCGGAGATGCCCAGCGCGCCTTCCAGCGAGAAGTTTTCGTAGCCGCAGAAGTTTCCGAGGCTGTAGGCGATCAGGCGGCGGCGGTAGATCTCCATCCCGCGCAGGACGTGCGGGCCGGAGCCGAGGAGAGGTCCGCCCCGGCCTCGACCGCCATGTGGGCGAAGGCCTCGGGGTTGCCGCGGTCCTCCCCCAGATAGACCTCCGTTTCGCCGGTCACGTGCCGGGCGTCGTTGCCCTCGGCGCCGGAGTGGATCGAGACGACGACGACGTCGGCTTCCCCGCGGGCGCGGCGGATCAGCCGGCGGGCGGCTTCGAGGTCCGTCAGCGGGCCGGTGTTCGAGTAGGAGGCGAAGCCGACGAAGGCGACCCGGCCGCCGCCGGCCCTGACGACGGTGACCTGTTCCGGCTGGCCGAACTGGGCGATGCCGGCGCGGCGCAGCGCCTCCAACGTCTCCGCTTCCCCCGCTTCGCCGAAGTCGTAGGAGTGGTTGTTGGCGGTCGACATCACCGTGAAGCCCGCCTCGGCGAGGTAGGCGGCGTACTCCGGCGGCGCCCGGAAGGCGAAGCAGTTTTCCGACCCCGCGCCGCACTTGGGCGATTCGGAGACGTCGGTGAGCGTCCCCTCGAGGTTGCCGAAGACGACGTCGCCCTTCAGCTCGCCGGCGACCGCGTCGAAGTAGGTCGACGGTTCCGGCGGCAGGATCGGGGTCGTCCCCATCGTCGTGTCGCCGACCGCGGCGAGGGTGAGCGCGGCACCGGCGCCGCCGGCACCGCGACGGGTCATCTGCCCGGCCCTGCCCGGGTGCATGCGTTGGGCGTGGCGATGGCGGACGTGGGCGTGCGGCGGGTTCCTCACGGTGCCGTCGAAGCAGCCGCACAACGAGACGGCGGCGATCGCCACCGCGCCGAGAACGCTCAGCGGACTAACGCCGAGCAGGAACAGCCGCCTCTCAGCCACGCACGCTCACGAGGTCAGCCTAGGAGCCCCGGTGGACGATCTTCCACCGGTCGGCCCTACATCGCGGTTCGCGTTTGCCGCTTGTTACGATATATCGCGTTAGTTATCGATAGACTCACTGATGGAAAGGATTTCGATGCACGACAGACACCAACGCCACGCGGCCCACCGCCGCCACGCGGAGTTCGCCCGCAGCCGCGGCCTCCGCTACGGGCGCGGCCGGGGCGGTCCCCGCGCACGCCGCGGCGACGTCCGCGCCGCCGTCCTCGCCCTGCTGGCCGAGCGACCGATGCACGGCTACGAGATGATCAAGGAGATCGAGGAGCGCAGCGGCGGCACCTGGGCGCCGAGCGCCGGCTCCATCTACCCCACCCTGCAGATGCTCGAGGACGAGGGCCTGATCCGCGGCGAGGAGATCGGGGGCAAGCGCCGCTTCACCCTGACCGAGGCCGGCACCGCCGAGCAGCAGGAGAAGGCCGGCGAGGAGGCGCCCTGGGACACCGTCCGCGCCGGCGCCGCCCCCGAGGCGGTCCACCTGCGGGATTCCGTCCACAAGCTCCACCACGCGATCGGCCAGGTCCTCCACGCCGCGGACGAGGGGCAGCAGAAGCGAGTCCGCGAGCTGCTCGACGAGACCCGCCGCAAGATCTACGCGATCCTCGCCGAGGAGAGCTGATCGCCCGGCGCACCGCCTCCCTGCCGCGAGCGCGCCGCGGGCGCGCCTCGCGGCCGGTGCGCTGAGCGCCCGGGCCGCGAGAAGTCCGTTCCCCTTACGGACCCACACATATAGAGATACGCATCCCTCCTCCCTGTGGTGATTCCCCAGAGGCGCTACCTAGCGGTGCGCTCCCCATCACCGGAGAGACCTGAGCAGGCTATTCGATTGCGCGGATTGAATCAATCCTCAATTTTCGTGACCAATCTCACTTAACTCGACTTTCGTGACCTCTGGCCGGCTTGAAGGAGATCGGCTCTCGATGTCGAGGGTGCGATAGGAGCAGGGAGCAACGGCGGCTTGCTCGAACGAGGGATGTGTCCAAGCACCCTTCGAGGAGGTCGCCGCCGATGCCCGCCCTGCCATCTTCGCTCACCGCGATCCTGTCCCTGCTCCGCCCCGCCTTCAGCGCCCCGACCTTCCAGATCTTCGGGGCGCTGGTCCACGGCTTCCTCGGCCGCGTCGGCGAGCGCACGGTCACCGGGATGTGGCAGGCGGCGCGACTCGCCGGCCGCCTGCACCACTCCCGCGCCCACGACTTCTTCGCCCGCGCCGCCTGGTGCCCCGACCGCCTCGGCCTGCTCGTGCTCGACTTCCCGATCGAGCGCTTCGTCGGTCCCGACGCGCCGATCGCGCTCGCCGTCGACGGCTCCGTGTTCCGCCGCTCGGGCCGCAAGGTGCACGGGACGAGCTGGCACCACGACTCATCCACCGCCCCCGGCGGCGGCTTCAAGCTCGGCAACTGCTTCGTCGTCGTCGGCCTGGTGGTGCGGATCGCCGCGCTGGGCGAGCGCGCCTGGTGTCTGCCGGTGCTGTTTCGGCTCTGGCTGCCCACGCCGAAGCCCACCGAGGCGAACCCGAATCCCGGCCGGCGGCCCTCCCAGCAGGACCTGGCCGCGGCGCTCGTGGGGCTGGTCGCAGAGCGCTTTCCGCAGCGGCGGATCGACGTCCTCGGCGACTCCGCCTTCGCCTGCAGGGCGATGGCTCCGAGCGCGGATCGCATCACCCTGACCTCGAGGCTGCGATCCAACGCGGTGATCCACGCCCCCAAGCCGCCGCCGACCGGCCGCCGCGGGCGGCCGCGGGCGAAGGGGGCGCGGCTCGGCACCCCCGCTGAGATCGCAGCCGGGGCCGCACCCGGCGAGTGGCAGCGCCTCCAGGTCCCCGGCCGGGGCGAGATCTGCGCGCTCGTCGTGGAGGGCCTCTGGCACTCGGTGCTGGGCCCACGGGCGGTGCGGGTCGTGATCGTGCGCGAGCTTGCCGACGCCGAGGGCTACCGGATCGCGCTGATCACAACCGATGTCGAGGCGGCGGTGGCCGAGATCGTCGCTCGCTACGCCGATCGCTGGTCGATCGAGGTCGCCTTCCAGGACGCCAAGCAGACGGTCGGGGTCGGCGAGGCGCGCAACCGCGTGCGGCGGGCAGTCGAGCGCACCGTGCCCTTCGGCCTCATCTGCCAGAGCCTCGCCGTTGCTTGGTACGCGCTCAACGCCGACCCCGCCGCCGATGTCGATCGCCGCCGGCGAGAGGCGCCCTGGTACTGCCAGAAGCGCGATCCCTCGATGCTCGACATTCTCGCCGCCCTGCGCCGCGAGCTGATCCGGGCGGAATTTCGACAAGGAGCGGGGCGGGCGCCCTCATCGCGACAAATATCGGCCCCCCACCGTCACGCCCGCGGGCGGCGGCGTAGGTCACGAAAGTCGAGTCACTTAACTCAGGATGGGTTGCGCGGAGGGGTGGGCGGCGAGCACGCGCTCGGCCACCGACTCGCCGGTGAGGCCGACCTCGCCCCGCAGCAGCGCCGGCTTGCCGTGGGTGACGTAGCGGTCGGGGAGGCCGATCCGCAGCACCCGCGCCCGCTCGGCCGGGTCCTCGGCGAAGGCGTCCTCGAGGTGCTCCAGGACCGCCGAGCCGAAGCCGCCGGGCAGCACGTTCTCCTCGATCGTCACCACCAGCTCGTGCTCGCGGGCCAGCCGCGTCGCCAGCCCGCCGTCGAGCGGCTTGGCGAAGCGGGCGTCGGCGACGGTGACCCGGAGGCCGTGGCCGGCGAGGATCTCCCCCGCCTCCAGCGCCACGGCAACCCCGTAGCCGTAGCCCAGCAGCGCCACGCGCTCGCCCTCGGAGAGGACCTCGCCGCGGCCGATCGGGATCAGCTCGGGAGCCCTCGGCAGCTCCACCCCCTCCCCCGCCCCGCGCGGGTAACGCAGCGCCGCCGGCCCCTCGTGGGCGACGGCGGTGTGCAGCATGTGGACCAGCATCGCCTCGTCGCGGGGCGCCATCACGACCACGTTCGGGATCGGCCGGAAGTAGGAGACGTCGAAGGCGCCGTGGTGGGTCGGGCCGTCGTCGCCGACCAGGCCGGCGCGGTCCATCGCGAAGGTCACGTCGAGGTCCTGCAGGCAGACGTCGTGGATGATCTGGTCGAAGGCGCGCTGGAGGAAGGTCGAATAGATCGCGCAGACCGGCTTCGCCCCCTGCAGCGCCAGCCCGCAGGCGAGCAGCACCGCGTTCTGCTCGGCGATGCCGACGTCGTAGTACTGCTCCGGAGCCTCGTCGGCCAGCTTCTGCAGGCCGGTGCCGCCGGCCATCGCGGCGGTGATCCCGATCACCCGCTCGTCGCGCCTGGCCTCGGCGACCATCGCCTCGGCGAAGACCTTCGTGTACTGCGGCGGCGAGCCGGCGGCGAGCGGCTTCTCCAGCCGCTCGATCCCCTCCGGCGAGTCGGTTTCGGTCACCGGCACCGGCTTGGCGGCGGCCGGGCGGCCGTTGACGATCGAGTTGGGCTTCGCCGCGTGCCACTCCTCCATCGACTCCAGGCCGCCCTCTTCGGCCGGGGCGAAGCCCTTGCCCTTGACGGTGTGGATGTGGACGACGACCGGCCGTTCGGCCTCGAAGGCCTCGCGCAGCGCCTCGCGCAGGGCATGGACGTCGTGGCCGTCGATCACGCCCATGTAGGCGAGGTCGAGCTCCTCGAAGAAGAGGCCCGGCGCCCAGTAGGCCTTGATCGCCGCCTTGATCTCCGGCCCCAGGCGCTCGATCCGCCGGCCCATCCCCAGCGGCAGCTTGGTCAGCCGGTCCTCGACGCCCTCGCGAGCGTGGTAGAGGCGCGGGTTGAGGCGGATGCGGTTGAAGTAGCGCGAGAGGGCGCCGACGTTGGGCGAGATCGACATCCCGTTGTCGTTGAGGACGATCACGATCGGCGTCTGCAGGCCGCCGGCGCGCGTGCAGCGCCTCGTAGGCGACGCCGCCGGTGAGGGCGCCGTCGCCGATCACGGCGGCGACGCGGCCGTCCTCGCCGATCCCCTTGCGCATCGCCTCCTTCAGCCCGACCGCGTAGCCGATCGAGGTCGAGGCATGGCCGGCGCCCATGATGTCGTGCTCGGACTCGGGAATCGAGCAGAACGGGGCCAGGCCCTCGTACTGGCGGATCGTCGGCAGCTGCTCGCGGCGGCCGGTGAGGATCTTGTGCGGGTAGGACTGGTGGCCGACGTCCCAGAGCACCTTGTCGCGGGGGGAGTCGAGCAGGCTGTGCAGGGCGACGGCGAGCTCGCAGGTGCCGAGGTTGGCGCCGAAGTGGCCGCCGATCTCGCCGATCGTGTCGATGATGTAGGTACGCATCTCCTGCGCGACCTGCGCCAGCTGCGCGTCGTCGAGCTCGTGCAGGTCGGCGGGCCCGTCGATCCGGGGCAGCAGCGGCTCGGTTCTGTCCTCTTCGTTGCCCTGGGTGGGGGGCTTTTCGCTCATTCGTTCCTCGTGAAGATGTAGTCGGCGACGCGCCTCAGGTCGTCGGTCTCCCCCACGGCCTCGGCCAGCGCCGCTGTCGCCTTCGCGTGCGACTCGGCCGCCAGCTCGCGGGCGCGGTCGAGCCCGAAGAGGCTGACGTAGGTGAGTTTGCCATGTCGCTCGTCGCTTCCATGTGGCTTGCCGAGCTGCTCGTCGCTCTCGGTCACGTCGAGGATGTCGTCGACGATCTGGAAGAGAACGCCCAGCTCGTCCGCAAAACGGCGAAAGGGCATTGTCTCACGTTCTTCGACGCCCTCGAGGATCAATACGACGCCGACGCTGGCGGCGATCAGCCGGCCGGTCTTCAGCGCGTGCAGCGCCCGCAGGCCCTCGGCGCCCTCCTCGGCGCCGATCACGTCGACGTACTGGCCGCCGACCATGCCGTCGACGCCGGTGGCGCCGGCCAGCTCGCGCAGTGCGGCGAGCACGCGGGCGGGCTCTCCGGGCTGCTCGCAGAAGAGCCGCACCGCCTCGGCGAAGAGGCCGTCGCCGGCGAGGATCGCGACGTCCTCGCCGAACTTGACGTGAGAGGTGGGCAGGCCGCGGCGGAGCTCGTCGTCGTCCATCGCCGGCAGGTCGTCGTGGATCAGCGAGTAGGTGTGGATCAGCTCGATCGCGCAGGCGACCGGGAGGAAGCGCTCGGGCTCGGTGCCGAGGGCGCGGGCGGTCGAGAGCGCCAGCACCGGCCGCACCCGCTTGCCGCCGGCGAGCAGCGAGTAGCGCATCGCCTCCTCGAGGCCGGCGGTCGGCTGGGTGGCGGAGAAGCGGAGCTCCCGCAGCGCGTCATCGACCAGGCCACGCAGATCGTCGGGGTAGTTCACCTCAGCGGTGTTCCCTTTCCGGGTTATTACCGGATAAGGCGCACCGATTCGCGCTCACTCGGCGCTCGCCTGCTCGCGGGCGCGGCGGTTGGCCTCCTCGACCGCCTCCTGCGAGAGCTCGGCGGCCTCGGCGGCCAACTCGGCGGCGCGCTCGTCTCCGAGCTGGGCCTCGCCTTCGAGCTCGGCGGCGATCTCCCGCAGCCGCGCCGAGATCTCGCGCAGGCGCGTCACTTGGCCGGCTCCCGCTCGCGCACGATCGCGCCGAGAATGCCGTTGATGAACTTGGGCGCGTCGGCGCCGCAGTACTCCTTCGCCAGCTCGATCGCCTCGTCGATCGCCACCTCGACCGGCGCCAGCCCCTCCTCGATCTCGTACAGCGCCACCCGCATCACGTTCAGGTCCAGCGGCGCGATCCGGTCGACCGTCCAGCCCTTGGCGTGGGCGGCGATCTCCTCGTCCAGCTCTTCACGATGGTTGTCCACGCCCTCGGCCAGCTCGCGGGTCAGCGGCCGCGCGTCGGCGATCAGCTCCTCGAGCGGGCGGCCGGTGACGTCGCGCTGGTAGTTGGCGAAGACGGCGTCGCGGCGTTGGTCGGACCTGCGCATCGTCCTATTCTCGCGTTTTCGGTCGGCGGGAAGCGGCGGGCCGCTAGCGCAGGATCTCGACCAGCAGGACCCAGGCGCTGGCGACGGCGGCGGCGAAGCAGAAGACGATGCCGGCGGCGATCCAGTACAGGCCGCCCCCGGCCTCGAGCAGGACCCCGGCACCGCCGAGGACGAGCGGGAGCAGGGCGGCGATCCGCAGCGCCCAGCGAACCCGGATCCGGCCCTGGGAGGCGCTGGGATCTGAGCTCGTGGTGGGCAGCCGCCCGACCGCGGCGGCGATCGACAGGCTGACGAACAGCAGCTCGGCGCCGGTCGCCCCGTGGCTCTGGCCGGGGATCAGGCCGACCAGCGAGACCAGCAGCACCGCGAGCAGGAGCATCAGCGCCTCCAGCGCCCGTTCCGGCAGCCCTTCGAACTTGAGGATCCGCTCGATGTTGATCGAGACCGCGACGAACAGCAGCCCGGCGAGCGCCGCCGAGGCGCCCGTCGAGGCGACGAAGAAGTCGCTCCACTCGCTCGGGTCGTAGGCGGTCACGGATTGAACTGCATCAGATTTCGGCCCCAGGGGGGCGGAAATTCGATGCAGTTCGCCCGGGGTGCGGCTCAGGCGCGGGAGACGTACTCGCCGCTGCGGGTGTCGACGCGGATCGTTTCGCCCTCCTCGATGAAGAGCGGGACCTGCACCGTCACGCCGGACTCCAGCGTCGCCGGCTTGCTGCCGCCGCCGGAGGCGGTGTCGCCCTTGAGGCCGGGGTCGGTCTGGGTGACCTTCATGTCGATCGCGCTCGGCACCTGGACGTCGCTGGGCCGTTCGTCGACGAAGAGCACCTCGACCTCGGAGTTGGGCAGGACCCACTGCATCGAGCCGCCGAGCGTCTCGCTGGGGATTTCGATCTGCTCGTAGGTCTGGCTGTCCATGAAGACCGCCGCGTCGCCGGAGTCGTAGAGGTACTGCATCTTTTTCGATTCGGTCCGCACCGGCCGGAACTTCTCGCCGGCCCTGAAGGTTTTGTCGATCACCGAGCCGTCCTCGATCCGCCGCAGCTTCGTCCGCACGAAGGCGCCGCCCTTGCCCGGCTTGACGTGCTGGAACTCGATGATCTTCCAGATCTTGCCGTCGATCTCGATGTGCGTGCCGTTCTTGAACTGGTTGGTTGAGATGGTCACGGCGGCAATCCTAGAGCGGCGGCGATTCTCACGTTTCGGTGGGCGCCGGCGTTGACAGGACGTGGACCGCAATGCTGCTGGCCGCGGCGCGCGGCGGGGCTGCACTGCCCCTGGCTCGTCTGCGTCGGCGAGGCCGACCGGGTGGCCAGCCCCGGGCCGGCGATCGCGGCGGGCGCCGCTGGGCGAGCTGCGCACCTACCCGGTCGTCGACCCACTTCGACATCTACGACGAGCCGGAGCACGAGGCCGTCGTCGCCGACGAGGTCGAGTTCCTGCGCCGCGTCCTACGCTGACTCGCCTTCTCCGCCCGTGCTCGTCGTCAGGTTCGAAGCGGCGCCGCCAGTGAGGACGCGACGGGTGCGGCGCGGGAGGAGGATGCGGGCGACGGCGGCGAGCGCGTAGGGGCGCGGGACGTAGCGCTCGGCCTTGCCGCCGGGACCGACCTCGTAGATCGCCTCGGCCACCCGCTCGGGCCGAGAGACGATCCGCCGGGTGATGGGGCTCTGCTTCAGCTCGGTGGCCGGGAAGCCCTCGGTCTCGACGAAGCCGGGCAGGACCATGCCGACGTGGACGCCATAGGGCTTCTCCTCGGCGTAGAGGGCGTCGCTCCAGCCGATCAGGGCGAACTTGCTGGCCGAGTAGGCGCCGGTGCGGGCGCGGGAGACGCGGCCGGCGGTGCTTGCCACGTTGACGATCGCGCTCGGGGCCGAGGCCCGCAGCAGCGGCAGCAGCGCCTCGGTGAGGCGGAGGACGGCGTCGAAGTTGAGGTCCATGTGGCGCTTGACGTTGGCGTAGCCCTCCTCGGCGAAGCCGCCGCGCCAGGCGGCGCCGGCGTTGTTGACGAGCAGGTCGAGGCGGCCGCCGTGCTCGGCCTCGAGATGGGCGCGCACGCGCTCGGGCGCGTCCGCCGCGGTGAGGTCGACGGCGACGCAGGCGGCGCGGCAGGGGAGCGAATCCGCCAGCTCGCGCAGCAGCTCCTCGCGGCGGGCGACCAGCACCAGCTCGGCGCCCGGCTCGCGCGAGAGCCGGATCGCCGTCGCCCGGCCGATCCCCGTCGAAGCCCCCGTCACCACCGCCACGCTCATCGCCCGCACCGTACCCCACCCGGCTGCAACGATTGCGCCGTGCCGCAGCCCAACCCACGCCACGCCCGCCTCGCCGCCACCCGGCGCGAGGGTGAGCGGGTGATGCCGCTGGAGCTCTTCTTCGACCTCGTCTTCGTCCTCGCGATCACCCAGTGCACGGCGCTGATGGCGCACGACCCGACCTGGTCGGGGCTCGCCCAGGGGCTGTTGGTGCTCGGGGTGCTGTGGTGGGCCTGGGTCGGCTACGCCTGGCTGACCAGCGTCATCGACCCCGAGGAGGGCGCGGTGCGCCTGGTCATGTTCGCGGCGATGGCGGCGATGCTGATCGTCTCCCTCGCCGTGCCGGAGGCGTTCGGCCACCTCGCGCTCGCCTTCGCCCTCGCCTACGGCTTCTTCCGGGTCGCCCACATCGCCCTCTTCATGCTCGCCAGCCCCGACGACGACCAGCTGCGCCACTCGGTCCTGGGGCTCGCCGCCAGCACCGCGATCGCGGTCGCCCTGCTCGCCGCCGCCTCGCTCTTCGACGGTCTCGCCCAGGGGGCGCTCTGGGCACTGGCGCTCTTCCTCGACATGGCCGGTCCCTACTTCTTCGGCTCCGAAGGCTGGCGGCTCGTCCCCCGCCACTTCGCCGAGCGCCACGGCCTGATCGTGATCATCGCCCTCGGCGAGTCGATCGTCGCGATCGGGATCGGCGCCGCCGGCGCCCTCGACCTCGGCATCGGCACCGTCGCCGTGCTCGGCGTCGCCCTGGCGGCGGCGATGTGGTGGGTCTACTTCGACGTGGTGGCGCTGATCTCGGCCCGGCGCCTGGCCGAAACGGAGGCCGGCCGCAAGCAGAACGAACTCGCCCGCGACTCCTACTCCTACATCCACCTCGCCCTGGTCGCCGGCATCGTGCTCGTCGCGCTGGGGATGAAAACGTCGATCGCCCACTACGACGAGCACCTGCACGACGTCCCCGCCTTCGCCCTGCTGGGCGGTACCGCGCTCTACCTGCTGGGCCTGGTCGGCTTCCGCTACCGCCACATCCGCACCCTCAATCGCCAGCGGCTCGGCGTCGCGATCGTGCTGGTGATCCTGATCCCGGTGGCGACGGCGATCCCGGCGATCCTCAGCGTGGCGATCGTCGTCGTCCTCGTCTGGGCGATGATCGCCTACGAGCACCGCGGCTACGGCGAGGGACGGGAAGAGCTTCGCCACGAAGCCTACGGCGCCGCTCCCGCCTCATCCTGAGGTCATCCGGCGGACGGACGTACGAGTCGGTAATACTGCGGAACCTTGAGTACCACACCACCCCTACTCGACCAACTGCTCCGCGCCGGCGCCCCGTCCGGCTACGAGGGGCCGGCCGCGTCGGTCTGGCGCGAGGCGGCCTCCTTCGCCGAGCTCAGCGTCGACGGGATCGGCTCCTCGATCGCCCGCGTCGGCGACGCCTCACCGCTGCTGGCGGTCGTCGGCCACATCGACGAGATCGGCCTGGTCGTCACCCACATCGACGAGAAGGGCTTCCTCTGGTTCACCTCGATCGGCGGCTGGGACCCGCAGATCCTGGTCGGGCAGCGGGTCGAGGTACGCGGCAAGGAGGGGCTCGTCCCCGGCGTCGTCGGCCGCAAGCCGATCCACCTGCTCGAGCCCGACCAGCGCAAGAAGGTGGTCGAACTGAAAGGGATGCACATCGACGTCGGCGCCACAGACCGCGACGAGGCGGCGGAGCTGATCCGCGTCGGCGACCCGGTCGTGATCCGCGCCGAGCCGATGCCGGTGGTCGGCGAGCGGCTGGTCTCGCGGGCGATGGACAACCGGCTCGGCGCCTACGTGGCGCTGGAGTCGCTGCGCCGCTGGAACGAGGCCGGCGCCGAGGGCGGATCCTTCGCCGCGGTCGCCGCGGTGCAGGAGGAGATCGGCCTCTTCGGCGCCCGCACCGCCGCCTTCGAGGTCCGCCCCGACCTCGCGGTCGCGGTCGACGTCACCCACGCCACCGACGCCCCGGGGGTCGACGAGAAGGAGCTCGGCACCAGCCCGCTCGGCTCCGGCCCGGTGATCGGCCGCGGCTCCACCCTCTCCCCCAAGGTCTTCGAGCTGCTGGCGGAGACCGCCGAGGCGGAGGGCATCGAGTACTCGATCGGCGCCAGCGGCCGCGGCACCAGCACCGACGCCGACGTGCTGCAGATCTCCCGCTCCGGCATCCCCACCGGCCTGATCTCGATCCCGCTGCGCTACATGCACTCGCCGGTCGAGATGGTCGACCTGCGCGACGTCGAGGCCGCGGTCGAACTGCTGACCGCCTTCGCCGCGCGCCTCACGCCGGACGTCGACCTCACTCGCTAACGGCGCCGGGTCAGTCGACGAGGGTCAGCTGCTTCGGCAGGCCGCTGAGATTGCGCAGGCCGCCGTCCTCGACCACGACCAGGTCCTCGATCCGCACGCCGAGCTTCCCGGGCAGGTAGATGCCCGGCTCGACGGTGACTACTTCGCCCGGCTCGAGGACGTCGTCGGAGCGCGGCGAGAGCCGCGGCGCCTCGTGCACCTCGAGGCCGACCCCGTGGCCGAGCCCGTGGCCGAAGCGCTCGCCGTGGCCGCCGGCCGCGATCAGCTTGCGGGCGACCGCGTCGACGTCCTCGCCCTTGGCGCCGGCCTCGATCGCCTCCAGCGCCAGCCGCTGCGCCTCCAGCACCAGCTCGTAGACCTCGCGCGCCTCCTCACCGGGCTCGCCGGTGGCGTAGGTGCGGGTGCCGTCGGAGCAGTAGCCGTCGAGCTGTGCCCCCATGTCGAAGACGACCAGCTCGCCGCGGCCGATCTCGCGCTCGCCGGGCTCGGCGTGCGGCAGGGCGCCGTTGGGGCCGGCGGCGACGATCGCCGGGAACGAGGGGTCGGCGCCGAGCTCGCGGATCCGCGCTTCGGCGGCGCGGGCGACGTCGCGCTCGCTGCGGCCGGCGAGGCCGCGCTCGACGCTCCATTCCCAGACCGAGTCGGCCAGCTTCGAAGCCTCGGCGATCCTCGCCAGCTCGGCCTCGTCCTTGAGCCGGCGCAGGCGCTCGACGGTGCCGCCGGCGGGGATGGCCTCGACCCCCTCCGCCAGCTTCTCCTTCAGATTCTCCAGCATCCGCACCGACATCTGGTCGTCCTCGAAGCCGGCCCGTCCCTCGAGGCGCTCGGCGATCGCGCCCAGCCAGTCACCGCCGGCGGTGACGGTCTCCCAGCCCTCGACCTCGGCCTCGGCGCGCTCGGTGTAGCGGAAGTCGGTGAGGAAGAGACGGACGCCCGGCCCGCAGATGCAGACCCCGTTGGTGCCGGTGAACCCGGTCAGGTAGCGGACGTTGACGAGGTCGGTGACGAGCATTCGGTCGAGCTCGCGCTCGCCGAGCTGGGCCTCGAGCCGGTCGCCGCGGCCGCGCATCACTCGGTCACGCCGAGCTCTCGGGCCAGCAGCTCCAGCCCCTCGCGGTAGCCGTCGGGGCCCTTGCCGGAGATCTTCGCCAGCACCAGGCCGTCGAAGACCGAGACCTTGCGCCAGTCGTCGCGGGACTCGACGTCGGAGAGGTGGACCTCGACCGCCGGCAGGGCGGCGACGGCGAGCGCGTCGGCGATGGCGCGGCTGTAGTGGGTCCAGGCGCCGGCGTTGACCAGCGCCGAGTCGGCCAGGTCGGGCAGCCGGTGCAGGTATTCGACGAACTCGCCCTCGGCGTTGGTCTGGAAGAAGATCGGTTCGAGCCCCAGCTCGCGCGCCCAGCCCTCGATCCGGTGCTCCAGCTGGGACAGCGAGAGGCCGCCGTAGACCTCCGGATCGCGGCGCTCGAGGATGTTGAAGTTGACGCCGTGCATGACGGCGACGCGGTTGCGGGTGGTGGTCACGGCAGCAGCTCCTCCACGGCCTCGCGGACCCTAGCGGGGTCGACGAGCTGACCGACGCGGGGCTGGCCGGGCTCGGAGAGCAGGACGAAGCCGACGCCGGCGGCGGTCCGCTTCTTGTCGCGGCCGAGGGCGTCGAGGACGTTGCCGACCAGGGTCGGGTCCTCGGCGAGCTCGCGCGGGATCCCCACCGGCAGCCCGTGGCGGGACAGTGTCGCCTCGACCGCGCCGCGCAGCTCCGGCGCCTCGGAGAGTTGCAGCGCGGCGAGCAGGCCGAGCCCCACCGCCTCCCCGTGGCGGAAGCGCCGGTAGTCGGTCGCCGCCTCGATCGCGTGCCCGACCGTGTGGCCGAGGTTGAGGACCTGGCGCAGGCCGGCGTCGCGTTCGTCGGTGGCGACGACCTCGCACTTGTAGCGAGCGCAGGCGAAGACGACGTCCCCCAGCTCGGCGGCGTC
The DNA here is from genome assembly GCA_963703585.1 of uncultured Solirubrobacterales bacterium. Taxonomy (GTDB): domain Bacteria; phylum Actinomycetota; class Thermoleophilia; order Solirubrobacterales; family 70-9; genus VAYN01. Next base: position 50,702 of record CAVPEX010000054.1, read on the forward strand.
CAGCTCCTCGACCAGGCGCACCCGCTCCCAAAGCGCGCCGCCGGCGAGCAAGCCGGTCTTCAGCACCTCGACGAAGCCGGCCCGGAGCTCCGGCAGCGGCAACGTCTCCAGCGTGCCGGTATCGGTCAGGACCGCGGCGGGCAGGTGGTAGGCGCCGGCGTAGTTCTTGCCCTGCGGCAGGTCGACCCCGGTCTTGCCGCCGTAGGCGGAGTCGACCTGGGCCACCAGCGTCGTCGGTACCTGCACCACCGGCACGCCGCGCTGGTAGACGTGGGCGCAGAAGCCGGCCAGGTCGCCGACCACTCCGCCCCCCAGGGCTACCACGTGGTCCTCGCGAGTCATCCCTCGCGAGGCCAGCTCTTCCAGCACCTCCTTGGCCTGGATCAGGTTCTTCGCCAGCTCCCCGACGGGAACCGAGACCCGCGCCTCTAGCGGCTCCAGCCGGTCCGCGTAGAGCGGCATCACCTCCTCGTCGGAGACGCAGAACCGCCGTCCCTGCGGCGGCCAGCGCCGCTCCGGCCCCGCGGCCGCGGCGAGCGCGCCGAGCAGCCCCGGGCCGACGTAGATCGGGTACTCGCCCGAGGCGCTCGTCGCCCAGAGCAGCTTCGTGCCGGCGGGTAGCTCGGTCAGGGCCAGGATCGACGGCAGCGCCCGCTCCACCACGTTGCGGTCGCTCGGCATGATCACCGCGTCGGCCAGCTCCTCGTAGAGCGGCAGGCGCTCCTCCAGCAGGCGCGTGACGTCCTCCTCGCTCCGCGCCAGAGGCCGGTTGCTACGGGCGATCCGGCGCCAGGCCTCGCCGGCGCCGACCTGGAGCCAGACGACGACGTGGCGGCCGAGCGCCTGGCGCACCCGCTCGGAGAGGATGCTGCCGCCGCCGAGGGCGATGGCGCCGCCGTCGGCGCCCTCCAGCAGCGAGCCGACGACCTCGGCCTCGCGGGCGCGGAAGCCCTCCTCGCCGTGCCGCTCGAAGGCCTCGGGGATCGTCGAGCCGAGCTCGCGTTCCATCAGCGCGTCGATCTCGGTCGTCCCCAGGCCGGCCCCGCGGGCGGCGGCGAGCGCGGTGCTCTTGCCGGCCCCCATGAAGCCGATGAAGACGATCGCGGGCTTGCTCACGGGGTCAACCCCGCCAGTCGATGCGCGCCTTGTAGGCGTCGACGGCGGCGATCACGTCGTCGATGTGGTCGCCGCCGAACTTCTCGCGGTAGCAGCGGGCCAGGGTCAGGCAGACCATCGCCTCGGCGACGACGGCGGCGGCGGGGACGACGGTCGAGTCGGTCCGCTCGCGCAGCGCCTGCGCCGGCTCCTTGGTCTCGGTGTCGACCGAGCGCAGCGGCTTGGTCAGGGTCGAGATCGGCTTGATCGCGCCGCGCACCGAGAGCGGCAGCCCGTTGGTCATCCCGCCCTCGAGGCCGCCGGCGTGGTTGGTCTCGCGGTGGTAGCCGCGCTCGGGCGACCAGAAGATCTCGTCGTGGGCCTCGGATCCGGGGCGGCCGGCGACGTCCCAGGCTTCGCCGATCGCCACCCCCTTGACCGACTGGATCGAGGCGACGGCGCCGGCGAGGCGGCCGTCGAGGCGGTCTTCCCAGGAGACGTGGGAGCCGAGCCCGGGGACGAGGCCGAAGGCGAGCACCTCGAAGCTGCCGCCGAGGCTCTCGTTGGCCTTGCGCAGGCGGTTGATCTCCTCGACCATCGCCTTGCTGGCCTCGGGGTCGAGGCAGCGGACCGGGTCCTCGTCGACAGCGGCGAAGTCCTCGGGCTTGAGGTCGGGCCGCTCCGCCGCCCGCACCGAGGCGATCTGGAGGACATGGCTGTGGACCTGCACCCCGAGCGCGGTGAGGAAGCCGCGGGCGATCGTGCCGGCGGCGACGCGGGCGGCGGTCTCGCGGGCGCTGGCGCGCTCGAGCACGTTGCGGATGTCCGTGTGGCCGTACTTCTGGGCGCCGACGAGGTCGGCGTGGCCGGGGCGCGGCAGGTGGACCTCGTCGGGCTCGAACCCCTCCACCGGCCAGGGGTTCATCCGCTCCTCCCAGTTGGCGTAGTCGCGGTTGGCGACGAGGACGGCGATCGGGCTGCCGAGCGTGCGCCCGTGGCGCAGGCCGGAGCGGACCTCGACCGTGTCGGTCTCGATCTTCATCCGGCCGCCGCGGCCGTGGCCGAGCTGGCGCCGCGCCATGTCGCGGTCGAGCTCCTCGCGGTCGAGCCGCAGCCCGGCCGGCATGCCCTCGACGATCGCCACGAGCCCCGGCCCGTGCGACTCCCCCGCGGTGACGAAGCGAAAGGTGGTCATACCAGCGCCAAGGCTATCGGCGCAACGTGTGCAGCATTACCACCCCACAGGGTCGGTAATCCATCACATGATGGTCGAGGCACGGGCGGCGGCGCGCATGACCTCGAGCGGCGCCTCGCGGCCGGTCCAGATCTCCAGCGAGCGGGCGCCCTGGCGGACGAGGATCTCGAGGCCGTCGACGCTGGCGGCGCCGTGCTCCGCCGCCGCCGCCAGCAGCGCGCTCGGGCGCTCGCCGTAGACCATGTCGACGACGACCTGCCGGGGGACGAACCCCTCCCGGGAAAGGGGCAGCTCGGCGAACGGGTCCTCGCCATGGAGGCCGACAGCGGTGGTGTTGACGACCACCGCGTACTCGCCGAGCTCGGGGGCGTCGACCACGCCGCCGCCCAGCGCCTCCGCGCCGCCGAGCGCGGCGCAGACCGCCTCCGCCCGCGAGCGGGTGCGGTTCCAGACGTCGACGGCGAACCGCTCCAGCGCGCCGCCGCTACCCGCGCCGGCGTTGGCGAGCGCCCAGATCGCCGCCCGCGCGGCGCCGCCGGCGCCGAGCACGAGCGCGCGCCCGCTCGGCGGCTCCGCCCCACAGCCCGCCAGCGCCGCCAGCAGGCCGCCGGCGTCGGTGTTCTCCGCGGCGATGCCGGACTCGGCGTCGGGCCCGTCGCCGGCGGCGCCGAAGCTCAGCGTGTTGGCGGCGCCGATCTCGCGCGCCGCGGCGCTCGGGAAGTCGGCCAGCGCCAGCGCCGCCTCCTTGTGCGGGATCGTCACGTTCGCCCCGGCGAATCCTTCCGCGGCCATCTCCCGCACCCGCGCCTCGAAGCCGTCGGGCGCCACCTCGACCGCCTCGTAGCTCCAACCCTCCAGGCCCAGCGCCTGCAGCGCCGCGGTCTGCATCGCCGGCGAGCGCGAGTGCGCGACCGGGTAGCCGATCACCGCCAGCCGCGGCATCGCGCTTCTACTCCCCGCAGGTGTCGGGGGCGTTGCCGCCGTTTTCTTCGCGGGCGGTGTTGTAGGCGTCGACCGCTTCCTCGAATTCCTCTTCGGTCTCGGCGAAGGTGAGTTCGTTGCACCCGTTCGGGTCGGTGACGTAGAAGAGGTAATCGGTCTTGGCCGGGTGCGCCGCCGCCTGGATCGCTTCCAGCCCCGGGCTGTTGATCGGACCGGGCGGCAGGCCGACGTTCTCGCGCGTGTTGTACGGCGAGTCCTCGTTCAGTTCCGATTCGGTCAGCGGCTTCGTGTAGTTGCCGGTGGCGAAGCGGATCGTCGCGTCGATCCCCAGCGGCATCCCTTCGTGCAGGCGGTTGTAGATCACCGAGGCGACCAGCTTGCGCTGCTTGGCGACGCCGGCCTCGTCTTCGACCATCGAGGCGATCGTCAGCACGTCGAACGCCGTCAGGTTCTTCGACTTCGCGTAGCCCATGTCGACCTGCTTGATCTGGCGCTTGAAGTCCTTCAGCTGCAGCTCGACGAGGTCGTCGACGGGGGCCTTCGGCTTCAGTTCGAAGGTGTCGGGGAAGAGGAAGCCCTCGAGGTCCTCGGCCCCCTTGCCGCCGTATTCGGCCGGGTCGAGGAACTTGGACTTGACCGTGGCCATGGTGTAGCTGCCGGGGACGCCGTCTTCCTCGACCAGCTGCGCGGCCTGCGGGCGCGAGTAGCCCTCCGGGATGGTGACGCTGACGGTCCGCTTCACCGGCGGCTGCGAGAGGGCGTCGATCGCGGCGCCATAGCTCATCCCGTGGGCGAGCGTGAAGTGGCCGGCGTAGAGCTCGGAGCGCTTGCCGGCGAGGGTGACGCGGATCTGGAACAGGGTCGAGTCGTCGATCACGCCCCTGTCGCCGAGCAGGTCGCCGACCTCGCTGACGCTGGAGCCCTTCGGGATCGTCACCTGCACCCGGCCCGAGCCGTCGCCGTCGAAGGGCTGGAAGAGGGAGTAGAGGAACCAGAGGACGAAGAGCGCGGCGATCGCGCCGAAGATCCGGAAGGGGTGGCGGCGCAGGGCGCCGAGCACGCCGCCGCCGCGGGTGCCGCCGCCGTTGCCGGCGCGGCGGCCGCTGCGGGCGGCGCCGGCCATCTCCGGGTCGCCGTCGTCGGGCATCTCCCACTCGAAGGCCGGCTCGACCGCGGCGACGGGCGCCGCAGGCGGCTCGCTCGCCCGGCGGCCGCTGGCCGCCGGCTCGGGCGCGGCCGTCTCCTCGGGCGCCTGCTCCTCCGCGGTCGGCTCGGGCGCCGGCTCCTCGTCCCAGAACTCCTGCTCGGGAGTGCGGGGCGGGAGCGGCGGCTGCGGGGGCGGCGGCGGCGCGGCCCCCTTCCCCTGTTCCTTGGCGGCGCGCCGGCGTCGCTTCTCTTCGCGCTCGAGGCGGCGCTGCTCGCGCTCGCGCGCGGCGGGGTCGTTGGGGTCGGCGAAGGGGTCGCCACCGGGCCACTCGTCGCTCACGCGTCTCTCTCCTTCGTCCGGCGGCCGCTCACGCGTCCGTGCCCTCGGTCCACTCGTCCTCGGCCTCCGGCGTCGCCGCCAGATAGGCCTCCAGCAGGTGCGCCGCCGCGATCGAGTCCCGCGGCGCGCTCGCCCCGGCGCGGCGGCTGGCGTCCGCCATCTTCGTCGTCAGGCGCTCGTCGTAGGTCTCGACCGGGATCTTCAGCATCGCCTCCAGTTCGGCGCAGAAGCTGCGGGCGAGGGCGGCCTGGCTGCCCTCCTCGCCGCTCAGGTGCAGCGGCAGCCCGACCACGACGCGTTCCACCCCATGCTCGTCGACCAGCTCGGCGACGGCACGCGGCTCCGGCGGCTCGATCACCGGCAGCGGCGTCGAGAGGGTGCCGCTGGGGTCGGAGATGGCGCAGCCGATCCGCACCGTCCCGTGGTCCAGCGCCAGGATCCGCATGGCGCTCAGCCGAGCTCCCGCTCGATTGCCGCCCGCGCCGCCGCCAGGGCGTCGCCGAGCTTGGCGGGATCGCGACCGCCGGCCTGGGCCATGTCGTCGCGGCCGCCCCCGCCCCCGCCGACCTCGGCGGCGGCCTGGCGCACCAGCGCGGCGGCGGAAAGCCCGCGCTCGACGGCCTCGGCCGAGGCGAGCGAGACCAGCGCCACCTTCTCGCGGTCGCCGCCGCCGAGCACCAGCGCCGAGGCGCCCCCGAGGCTCGACTGCACCCGGTTGGCGACGTCCAGCAGCTCCCTTTGTCCCGACAGCTCGGTGGCGGAGACGACGACCTTGACGCCGCCCACCTCCTCCGCCGCCGCGACGAGCCGCTTCGCCTCCTCGCCCAGCATCTGCCGCTGCGCCCGCTCGGCGCCGGCGCCGGCCTCCTGCAGCTTCTCCGCCGCCCGGCGGGCGCCGCCGAGCGGGTCCTGCGGGTTGCCGAGCAGCTCGCCGGCCTCGCGCAGCTGCGCCTCGCGCTCGCGGAAGAAATCAATGGCGGCGGGGCCGGTGATCGCCTCGACCCGGCGCACGTTGGCGGCGCTCGAGCCCTCGGAGGAGATCTTGAAGATGCCGACCTCGGCGGTGTTGGCGACGTGGGTGCCGCCGCAGAGCTCACGCGAGACGCCGTCGACTTCGACCACCCGCACCCACTCGCCGTATTTCTCCCCGAACAGGGCCATCGCGCCGAGCTTCTCCGCCTCGGCCCGCTCCATGTTCATCCAGCGCACCGGCGCGCTTGCCTTCACCCACTCGTTGACCCGGTCCTCGACGTCGCGCAGCTCCTCCGGGCTGAGCGCCTGGCCGTGGGTGAAGTCGAAGCGCAGCTTGTCCGGGCGAACGGCGGAGCCGGCCTGGCGCACGTGGGTGCCGAGCCGCTCGCGCAGCGCCGCGTGCAGGAGGTGGGTGGCAGTGTGATTTCGCATCGTCGCGTGGCGGGTCTCGCGATCCACCACGGCTTCGACCGCGGTCCCTGCCTCCACCATCGCGTCCCCGGGCTCGACCTCGATCGCCTGGTCTTCGCCGACCCTGTAGACGTCTACGACCCGCGCCGCGCCGCCCTCCCAGCGCAGCTGGCCGGAGTCGGCGACCTGGCCGCCACCCTCGGGGTAGAAGGGGCTCTCCTCGAGCTTGACCAGGGCGCGACCGTCGTCGGCGGCGACGGCGGCGAGGCCGGTCGTCGCGCGCAGCGACTCGTAGCCGACGAAGCGGGTCCGCGGCGCCGCGGCGGCGAAGGCGATCACCCGCTCGTGGCGATCCTCGGAGCCGTGCGCGGTGGCGGCGCCGCCGCGCCCGCGCCGGCGCTGCTCCTCCATCAGCTCCTCGAAGCCGGAGTCGTCGACCGAGAGCCCCTGCTCGGCCAGCAGCTCCTTGGTCAGGTCGTAGGGGAAGCCGAAGGTGTCATGCAGCTTGAAGGCGTCGGCGGCGTCGATCCAGGAGGTCTCCTGCTCCTTCGCCTCGGCGATCAGCCGCTCCAGCAGCTCGGTGCCGCGCTCCAGCGTGCGGCCGAAGCTCTCCTCCTCGTCGCCGACCCAGCGGGCGATCTGCTCCCGCTCGGCGACCAGCTCGGGATAGGCGCCCCCCATCAGCTCGATCGTGCGCTCGGCGAAGCGGCCCAGCCAGGGCGCGTCGAGGCCGAGCGTGCGGCCCTGCTGGATCGCCCTCCGCATGATCCGGCGCAGGATGTAGCCGCGGTCCTCGTTCGATGGGACGACGCCGTCGGCGATCAGGAAGGCGGCGCCGCGCGAGTGGTCGGCGACGATCCGCATCGCCCGCGTCACCGCCCCGCCCTCGCCGTAGGAGCGCCCCGACATCTCCTCGGCGAGGTCGATCAGCGGCCGCACGTGGTCGGTCTCGAAGACCGAGGGGACGTCCTGGAGGATCGCCGCCATCCGGTCGAGACCCATGCCGGTGTCGATGTTGCGCATCGGCAGCTCGGTCAGCGTCCCGTCCTCGGCCAGGTCGTAGCTCATGAAGACGTGGTTCCAGAACTCGAGGAAGCGGTCGGTGTCGTCGCCCGGTCGCTCGCCCTCGGTGCCGAACTCGGGGCCGCGGTCGAGGTACAGCTCCGAGCACGGGCCGCAGGGGCCGGTCGGGCCGGCCTGCCAGAAGTTGTCGTCGCGGCCGAGCTGGACGATCCGCTCGTCGGGGACGCCGACGCCGCGCCAGATCTCGATCGCCTCTTGGTCCGGCCCAAGGCCCAGCTCCTCGTCGCCACCGAACACGGTTACCCAGATCCGCTCCGGGTCCATCCCGAAGCCCTGGGTCGAGAGCTCCCAGCCCCACGGGATCGACTCAGCCTTGAAGTAGTCGCCGAAGCTCCAGTTGCCGAGCATCTCGAAGAAGGTGAGGTGGCGGGCGGTGTTGCCGACCTCCTCGATGTCGGTCGTGCGGAAGCATTTCTGCACGTCGGCGAGGCGCGGCGCCGGCGGCTGTTCGCGGCCGAGGAAGTAGGGCTTGAACGGCTGCATGCCGGCGGTGGTGAGCAGCACCGAGGGATCGTGGACCGAGGGCACCAGGGAGGCCGAGGGCACGACCTTGTGGTCGCGCTGCTCGAAGAACGAGAGGTAGGTCTCGCGGATCTCCTGGGCCCTCATGTGAGGAAGCCTAAATATTTGTCCGGGAGAAAGGGTTCGGCCCTGACAAATCCCCGCGCCTCGCGTTGCAGGGGCGAGGCCGATCTCCCGGCCTCGACCGTTCGACAACGTCGAAGGAGGCAGACATGAGACTGCACCTGAAGCTCACGATCGCCACCGCCGCGCTGGCCCTGGCGCTGGCTCCGGCGGCACTGGCCGGCAACGGCCACGGCAACGGCCCGAAGGGGCCCGAATACGCGCCCGAAGCCCCGCAGGGCAAAGCGTACGGCTACTACTGCAAAGGCCAGAGCAAGGAACACGTCAAAGGCGAGAAGGGGACCGCCTTCAGCCGCTGCGTGCAGGCGATGGCGCGTGCCGACCACAACGAAGAGCTGACCGCCAGGCAGGCCTGCAAGGCCCTGAGCAAGAAGCACGTCAAAGGTCAGCAGGGAACGCCGTTCAGCCGCTGCGTCAAAGGCGTCGCCCAGTTGAGGAAGGACCAGGCGCAGTCCTGAAGCTTCCTCCCGCCACCCCATAGCTCGGGCGGTCCTGGGCGGCCGGGGCCGCCCAGGCTAGGCGGAGATGGTGCCGTGGCCGACGATCGTCTCGCCGGCCATCAGCACCGCGGTCTGCCCAGGTGAGGCGCCGGCGAAGTCCTCGCCGAGCTCGACCTCGAGGCTCTCGTGGCGGCCGCTGCCGGTGACCGCGATCGAGGCCGGGAGCGGCCGCGAGCGGTAGCGCAGGCGCACCGCGTCGACGCGGCTGCCGTCGCGGTGGAGGACCGCGTCGCGGACGCGGACGCGGCGGACCTGCAGGTCACGCCGGGTGCCGACCGTGACCGTGTTGGCGGCGGCGTCGGTACCGATCACGTAGAGCGGCTCCGGCGCGGAGACGCCGATCCCGCGGCGCTGCCCGACGGTGAAGTTGTGGTGGCCGCGGTGGCGGCCGACGGTGCGCCCGGCGGCGTCGAGCACGGCGCCGTCGCGGTCCTCGAGGCCGCCGTGGCGGCGCAGGAAGCGGCGCTTGCCCTGGCCGGCGAGGAAGCAGAGGTCCTGGCTCTCGGCCTTGCGGGCGACAGCGAGGCCGTGGCGCTCGGCGATCGCCCGCACCTCCGGCTTGGTCAGCTCGGTGAGCGGGAAGCCGAGACGGCCCAGCAGCTGCGGCGGCAGCGCCGCCAGCATGTAGCTCTGGTCCTTGGCGGCGTCGGCGCCGCAGGCGAGCAGCGGACCGTCGCCGTCCTCGACGATCCGCGCATAGTGGCCCGTGAGGAGGCGAGAGGCACCAAGCCGCTCGGCGAGGTCGACCATCGCCGCCAGCCGCACCTCGCCGTTGCAGAGGACGCAGGGGTTGGGGGTTCTGCCGCCGGCGTAGCCGGAGACGAAGCGGTCGACGACGCGGCGGCGGAATTCCTCCTCGAGGTCGAGGGTGAAGTGCGGGATGCCGAGCGAGTGCGCGAGGGCGCGAGCGCCCAACACCGCCTCGGGCGAGCAGCACGCCTTGGCCCCGTCGGTCTCCGGATCGGCCCAGAGCTTGACGGTGACCCCGACGACTTCGGCGCCACGCTCGCGCTCCAGCAGCGCCGCGACGGCGCTGTCGACGCCGCCGGACATGGCGACGGCGACGCGGTTGGGGCTGAGACCACCGCGGCGACCGGTTCCGTTGGACTCGACGCCGGTGGGAGCGGCGTCCACCGCCAGCCGCAGCGACGACGAGGCGGCGGCGGCGGACAGCGCCCGGTGCAGGGCGTCGGTGGCGAGCTGGGCGGCGTGGCGCTTGGCCGGCGCCAGGCCGCCGAGGGAGTCGGCGACGTCGTCGATGGAGAGGCTGGCAGCGTCGAGGACGGGGGCGCCGTCGACGGTCTCGGCGACGGCGGCGGTGGCAGCGGCCGTGGCCCCACATCCCTCGGTATCGAAGCTGACCGAGTCGACGTGGCCGTCGGCGACGGTGAGCGAGATCCGCGAGAGATCACCGCAGGCGGCACCGCCGGCGGCGCCCGTGAAGGCCCCATCGACCGCCGGCCCACGCCGGCTCTCGTCGCTCAGGAAATGCTCGAAGAGCTCCCGGTCCATCGGTCAAGGGTAGACCGCGCTCGGGTGGCCGGCCCGGCGATCCACCGCCGGTGTCAGGTCGGGGGATCCAGCAGGCGCCGCAGGTCGGCGGCGACCGCGTTCGGTTCGTCGCGCAGCTGGTGCCAGGTGACGCGGGTGGAGCGCCAGCCCTCGGCGAGGAGTTCCCGATCGCGCCTGCGGTCCCCCTCGAAGGCGCGGTCCGTGTCGTGCACTTCGCGGCTGTCGAGTTCGGCGATCAGCCGCTCGCGGCGCCACATGCAGTCCGGGCTCAGGAGTCGGCCACGCACCGGCAACGTCCCGTTCAGGAGCGGCCGTGGCAGCCCCCGGGCATCGAGGAAGGCGACGAACCGCTCCTCGAAGTCATTGCGGGTGACCCCCGTCGGCTCCCTGCTGGCCAGAACCTTCCGGATGACCGTCGCCCCCCGCCGCCGCGGATAGCGCTCCAGCAGCATCGGCAACGAGACGCGGTCGGTCAGCCTGCGGACTTCTGCCTCGTGAAACGCCCGCTCGACCTCCCGCTCGGTTGCGATCGCGGCGAGATCGAAGATGGTCCGGAAGACAGAGGTGATCGGAATCCCGTTCACCTTCGTGACCTCGTCGGGCATCTGCCGCCCGCGGTGAACGAGCAGATCGGCACCCCCGTGGCACCGGGTGGGCCGCGTCACTTCAGGCGTCAGCGATGCCGAGCGCGGGAAGACGCCCCAGACCTGAGCCGCGCTTCTATGGCTCAGTACCGCGCCGGGCCCACACGCGAGCACGGCAGCCGTCCAGCGCCCCTCCCGGGTCAGCTTCGTATATCCCACCGAATAGACGCCCTGGTAGACCCGGTGCAGCGTCCCTCGCCCCAATCGCCGCTTGATCCCACCCGGCGAAACCCCAAGCCCAAGCAGCTGACGCCGCGACACCACCCCATGCTGAGAATCAGCCAACCGAGCGACAAGCCGATCACAGTGCTCCGTCCCAGAACGAGAGGTACGTTTTGGTCGCATAGCGACCTAAATGCGCCTCTCGATCGAAGTCGCCCCTGGGGCGGGAAGAAAAAGAGGCCCCAGCCCGCCGTTGCCGCCTCTGGCTTTGATCCCTTCATATGAAGGTGGGTGCCTGCTCCTGATCCCAAGGGACCCGGAGACGGTGGCTCCCGCGCCGTTTGTGTTGGGTCAAACGGTGAGACGGCTCTCGTACGGGCTCGAGCCTGGGCTCAACCGTAGCACCGGCGGGGGGTCCCGTTCGCGCTCCGAATCGGGTACTTCGCGGTCCCTAATCGAGGTTGGAGAGGTGCCACTCGGCCTCGCTCCAGCGATCGGCGGGGACGCGCAGGGCGATGTCGCCGTGGCCGAAGCGGTCGAGCGGCCAGTCGGCGGTCAGCACCGCTTCGATGTTCGCCTCGACCAGCGCCTGATGCCAGGCGCGGGCGGTGCGCAGGTCGCCGAAGTCCCGCACCACCTCCCAGCTGTCGAAGCTGGGGTCGTCGACGTAGACCGGGGTCTGACCGGGCCCGGGGGATGGCCGCCACCTGCGCGGTATCCAGTCCCGGAGGCCCATCTCAGTGGCCGGCGAGTTTCCGCTTGTGGATCGAGATGCCGAGGTCGCGCAGCTGCAGCTCCTCGACCGGGGCCGGGGCGCCGGTCAGCAGGTCGAAGCCGGAGGCGGTCTTGGGGAAGGCGATCACGTCGCGGATCGTCTCCGCGCCGGCCAGCCGCTGGACGATGCGATCGACGCCGTAAGCGATGCCGCCGTGCGGCGGCGCCCCGAAGCGCAGCGCCTCGAGCAGGAAGCCGAAGCGCGCCTCGGCGGTCTCGGCGTCGATCCCGAGCGCGGCGAAGACCTGCTCCTGGACGTCGGCGCGGTTGATGCGGATCGAGCCGCCGCCGAGCTCCTGCCCGTTCCAGACCACGTCGTAGGCCTGCGCCCGCGCCTCGCCGGGGTTGTCGGGGTCGAACTCGCCGGCCGGCGCGGTGAAGGGATGGTGCAGGGAGTCCCAGCGCCCCTCCCCCTCGTTCCACTCCATCAGCGGCCAGTCGACGATCCAGACCAGCCGGTGCTCGTTCTCGTCGATCAGCCCGAAGCGCTCGCCGAGGTCGAGCCGCATCTGCCCCAGCACGGCGTCGGTGACCGGCCGCTTGTCGGCGACCAGCAGCAGCAGGTCCCCCTCCTCGGCGCCGAGGCGCCGGTTGAGGTCGGCCAGCTCGGCCTCGCTGAGGAACTTGGCGGTCGGCGAGCGCCAGCCGTCGCCCTCGCGGAAGGCCCAGACCAGCCCCTTCGCCCCCAGCTCCTGGGCGCGGGAGATGAGGCCGTCGAGCTCGGAGCGCGGCACCTCGCGGCGGCCGGCGTTGATGCCGCGGATCGAGCCGCCGCCGTCGAGCACCGAGCGGAAGACCTTGAACTCGGTCTCGCGCAGAGCGTCGCCGAGGTCGACCAGCTCCAGCCCGAAGCGCAGGTCCGGGCGGTCGGTGCCGAACCGCCCCATCGCCTCCGAGTAACACATGCGCTGCATCGGCAGCTCGATCTGCGGCCCGCCGACCCGCTCGAAGACGTGCGCCAGCAGCCGTTCGTTGACGGCGATGATGTCGTCGCCGTCGACGAAGGACATCTCGACGTCGAGCTGGGTGAACTCGGCCTGGCGGTCGGCCCGGGTCGCCTCGTCGCGGAAGCAGCGGGCCACCTGGTAGTAGCGCTCGAAGCCGGAGACCATCAGCAGCTGCTTGAACAGCTGCGGCGACTGCGGCAGCGCGTAGAAGGAGCCGTGCTGCTGGCTGCTGGGGACGAGGAAGTCGCGGGCGCCCTCGGGCGTCGAGCGGGTCAGCACCGGCGTCTCGATGTCGACGAAGCCCTCGCCGTCGAGGAACTCCCGTATCGCCGCCGTCACCCGGTGGCGCAGCATCAGCGCCTCGCGCATCTGCTCGCGGCGCAGGTCGAGGTAGCGGTGGCGCAGGCGCGTGTCCTCGCCGGCCTCCCCCGAGTAGCCCTCGATCTGGAAGGGCGGGGTCTCCGAGTCGGCGAGCAGCTCGGCCGCGGTCACCAGCAGCTCGACCGCGCCGGTCGGCAGCTCCGGGTTGACGGTCTCCTCGGAGCGCCGCACCACGGTGCCGGCCGCCGTCAGCACGTCCTCGGGGCGCAGCTTGTGGGCCAGCTCGAAGGACTCGCCGGAGCTGTCAGGGTTGAAGACGAGCTGGACGATGCCGGTGCGGTCGCGCAGGTCGATGAAGATCAGGCCGCCGTGGTCGCGGCGGCGGTTGACCCAGCCGGCGACCCGAGTCTCGGAGTCGACGCGGTCGGGCAGCACCTGCCCGCACCAGGTGTCGCGATAGCCGTTCGGGCTCAGCGACGGTGCGCGCCCGTCGTCCCTCGTCGCCCCGCTCGAGACCGCCTCGCTCACGATTCTCCCCCGGTCATCTCGTCGACAAGGTTGCCTGGATCGACCGAACGCTGCTCGCCGCTATCCATCTCGCGCAGCTGGGCGCTGCCGTCGCCCTCGAGGATCAGCACCCGGCGGGCACCGATCCGGTTGGCGTGCTTGAGCTGTCCCTTCAGGCCGCGGCCGGCGAGGTCGACCTCGGCCGAGAGCCCGGCGTGGCGCAGCTCGGTCACCAGCGCCATCGCCCGCTGCCGCTGGGCCGGGTCGGCGACCGCGACGAAGGCGTCGCGCCCGGCCGGCTCCTCCTCCTCGTCCAGCGCCAGCAGGATCCGCTCGATCCCCGCCGCCCAGCCGACCGCCGGCGTCGCGGGGCCGCCGAGCTGCTCGATCAGGCCGTCGTAGCGGCCGCCGCCGCCGACCTCCGACTGCGCCCCGAGCGCGTCGCAGACGAAGGAGAAGATCGTCCGCGTGTAGTAGTCGAGGCCGCGGACCAGGGTCGGGTCGACGACGTAGGAGATGCCGGCGGCATCGAGCAGCGCCCGCACCTCGGCGAAGTGCCCGGCGTCCTCGCCCTCGAGGCCCGCGACGATCGTCGGCGCGCTCGCCATCACCCCGCGCGTCCCCTCGTCGTCGGAGTCGAAGGCGCGCAGCGGGTTGACGTCGATCCGCTCGCGCACGTCCTCGGAGAGGTCCGCCTCGTGCCTGTGCAGGTGCGCTTTCAGCTCCTCCAGGTAGGACCGCCGCGACTCCAGCGAGCCGAGGCTGCCCAGCCGCAGCTCCACCCCCGGCACGCCCAGCTCCGCCAGCAGGTCGGAGAGCAGCATGATCGCCTCGGCGTCGGCCAGCGGCGAGTCGGTGCCGATGCACTCGAGCCCGAGCTGGTGGAACTGGCGATAGCGGCCCGCCTGCGGGCGCTCGTGGCGGAAGAACGGGCCGAGGTAGGAGAGCTTCACCGGCTGCGCCAGCTTGTGCATGCCGTGCTCGAGGTAGGCGCGGCAGATCGGCGCCGTCCCCTCCGGCCGCAGCGTCAGGCTGCGCCCGCCCTTGTCCTCGAAGGTGAACATCTCCTTGCGGACGATGTCGGTCGAGCGGCCGACGCCGCGCTCGAACAGCTCGGTGTCCTCGAAGACCGGCGTCGCCACCGGCTCGTAGCCGGCGCGGGCGAAGATCGCCGCGGCGGCGCGCTGCACCCGCAGCCGCGCGTGCGCCTGCGCCGGCAGCACGTCGAAGGTCCCGCGGGGCGCCTGGTACTTGCTGGCCATGGTCGCCGACCTTAATCGACCGCGACCGGCCGCCGACCCGCCGCGCCTACCGCGCCAGCGAGCCGAGGAAGGGGTTGGTGGCGCGCTCGGCGCCGAGCGTCGTCGTGCGCCCGTGGCCGGGATGGACCACGGTCTCCTCGGGGAAGGAGTCCAGCAGCTTCGCGATCGAGGCCAGCAGCGTCGGCCCGTCGCCGCCCGGCAGGTCGACGCGGCCGACCGAGCCCTGGAAGAGCACGTCGCCGGAGAAGAGCGAATCCTCGCCGCGGACCGCGTAGGTGACGTGGCCGGGGCTGTGCCCGGGGGTGGAGATCACGTCGATCTCCAGCCCCGCCAGCTCCAGGGTCTCGCCGCCGCTGACGGTCTCGTCGGCGTCGTAGCTCTCGTAGGGGCCGAAGCCCTCCCAGGGGACGAAGGCCATGATGTCGGCGAGCACCGGGACCTCGATCTCCGGGCAGTAGACCGGCGCGCCCGTCGTCGCCGCCACGGGCGCCACGGCGCCGATGTGGTCGAAGTGGGTGTGGGTGAGGAGGATCGCCCTGGCCTCGGCCCCCAGCGCCGCGAGCGCGGCGAGGATCCGCTCCGGCTCCTCGCCGGGGTCGACGATCACCGCCTCCCCGGCCCCCTCGCGGCGCACGATGAAGCAGTTCTCGCCGATCGCGCCGACCGTGAGCATCTCGACCTCGAGGCTCACCGTCCCCGCCTCACCCTTCTTCGCGGGCGCGGATGCGGGCGCGCTCGCGCCGCCGCCACATCGTCATGTCGATGAAGTAGCCGGCGGGGATGTAGAAGGCGAGCATGAAGGCGGCGAGGGCGAGGGCGACGCCGGCCGGCCGTTTGAAGATCAGCAGCAGCAGGACGCCGAAGACGACGGCGGCGATGACGCCGCGGATGATCGAGCTGCGCCAGGTCGGCGGCAGGTCGCCTTTGGTGCCGGGCTTGCGTTTGGAGCGGGCGCGGGCCTTTGCCTCCTCGCGACTGCGGGGACGGCCGGCGCGCCCCCTGGTGTCGATCCGCCCGCCCTGGGTGCCGCGGCGCTTGCGGCGGCGCTTTTTCCTCGTCTGGGCCATCGCCTGAATCTAGATGATCGCGACCCGGGCCGGGCTGGCCGCCCGCGCCCGCCAGCCGCCGCCCCGCTACTCGCCGAGCGCCGCCAGCCGCCGCTCGATCACGTGCCGCTCGGGGTCGAAGCCGCGGATCGGCACGTCCTCGGGATAGCCGGCCAGCGCCGCGGCCGGGACCAGGCCGACCAGCTCGGCCTCCAGCGGCCGCGCCCCGAGCGGCGCCGCCAGCTCGCGCACCGCCTCCACCACCCGGCCCAGCGGCACCGCCAGCGGGTCGTGGACGTTGGTCGATACCTGGCCGCGGCCGCTGGAGAGGACGAGCGCGATCGCCCGCACGCCGGCGAGCCCTCCCCCCGCCTCCCGCAGCCCGGCGGCGACCGCCCGCGCCAGCTCGAGGTCGTCGCTGTCGAGCTCGACGTTGAAGGCGGCCAGCGGCGGCCGCGCGGTGACCAGCGTCGCCCCCGCGTGCGCGTGCGGCAGGTCCGGCCCGAAGTCGGGGCGCAGCTCCCCCGCCTCCATCCGCAGCCACAGCTCGGCGAGGCCGCCGTTGCGGAAGTAGGCGCGCTCGGCCCGCACCGGCTCCCGCGCCAGCTCGCCGTAGAGGAAGACCGGCACGCCGAGGCCGCCGATCTGGGCGGCGACGGAGACCGCCTCGGTGCGCGCCGCGTCGCGGTCGCCGGCGTCGAGCCAGACCACCGGGCAGACGTCGAGGGCGCCGATCGCCGGGTGGGCGCCGTCGTAGTGGGCCATGTCGATCGTCTCCGCCGCCTCCTCGGCGCCGGCGGCGAGCGCTTCGGTCAGCGGCCCCGGCCTGCCCGCCAGGGTGAAGACGGTGCGGTCGTGGTCGGAGTCGGTATGGCGGTCGAGCAGGGCGACGCCGCGGCCGAAGGCCTGCTCCAGGCTCGCCAGGCGCTCGGCGTCGCTTCCCTCGGAGACGTTGGGGACCGCGAGCAGAGCCGGCATGTAAGGGAGGCTAGCCTGTGGGTCGACGGCTGCGGAGGCGCTCAGTGACGAGACGGTCGGCACGGCCCGGCTCGGCGACCTCGAGGTGCGCCGCCTCGGCTACGGCGCGATGCGGATCACCGGCACCGGCACCTGGGGCCCACCGGCGGACCGCGCCGAAGCGCTGGCGGTGCTGCGGCGGGCGGTCGAGCTCGGCGTCAACCTGATCGACAGCGCCGACTCCTACGGACCCGAGGTCAGCGAGGAGCTGATCGCCGAGGCGCTCCATCCCTACCCGGAGGACCTGGTGATCGCCACCAAGGGCGGCTTCACCCGCCCCGGCCCCGGCAAGTGGGTCCCGGACGGGCGGCCCGAGCACCTGCGCGAGGCCTGCGAGGGCTCGCTGCGGCGGCTGCGGGTCGAGCGGATCGACCTCTACCAGCTGCACGTGCCCGACTCGAAGGTCCCTACGAGGAGTCGGTCGGCGCCCTCGAGGAGCTGCAGGACGAGGGCAAGGTGCGCCAGGTCGGCGTCTCCAACGTCGACGCCGGCCAGCTCGCGACCGCGCGCGGGATCGTCGACGTCGTCTCCGTCCAGAACCGCTTCAACCTTGGCGACCGCGCCAGCGCCGACGTGCTCGCCGCCTGCCAGGCCGACGACATCGCCTTCATCCCCTGGTTCCCACTCGGCGCCGGCTCGCTGGCCAAGCCCGGCGGCATCGCGGCCGAGGTCGCCGCCCGCCACGGCGCAACCCCGGCACAGCTCGCGCTGGCCTGGCTGCTGCGCACGCCGGCGACCCTGCCGATCCCCGGCACCAGCTCCGTCGCCCCCTGGAAGAGAACCTCGCAGCCGCCCGCCTCGACCTAAGCGACGACGAGCTCAACCAACTCAACGAAGCGGTGTGAGGTGGGCCCGGGGAGGCCCTCGACGCAGCCTCCCCGCTGTTGCTGGGGCGAGGGCCTCCCCGGGTCCACCCCGCGCTAAACCAGCAGCTCGCCGCCGCCGACGATCGCTTCGCCGTCGATCTCCACCGTCGGCTCGAGCAGGACGCAGTCGAGGTGGACCGGCACCTGGACGGCGCCGCCGATCGCCGCCGAGGCGCCGAAGGCGAGGTGGGCGGAGCCGAGGATCTTCTCGTCCTCGAGCACGTTGCCGGTGAGGAGCGCCTCGTCGTTGGTGCCGATGCCGAGCTCGGCGACGTTGGTCGCGTCGGGGCCGTGCGGCGTCAGCAGGTGCATCAGCTTCTCGCCGCCGGGGCCGTCGGTCGCGACCAGGTGGCCGTTGCGGATCGTCAGCGAGGTCGGCGTGTCGAGCAGGCCGACGCCGGCGATCGAGCCGTCGACGACCAGGGTCCCTTCGGCGCTGCCCTCGATCGGGGCGATGAAGCCCTCGCCGCAGGGCAGGTTGCCGAAGGCGCCGCGGTTGCTCAGTTCGCCGGCGTCGACGATGCCGAGCCGGCCCTCGAGGCTGAGGTGGAGGTCGCTGCCATGACGGCATGTGATGTGGACGTCGGAGCCGCCGTTCATCGCCGAGACGATCGCCCAGCCGCGGCGGCGGATCTCGTCCAGGTCGGTGCTCATCAACCGCGTCAGCATCTCTTCCGTCACGCCCGGCAGGGTGCCGATGCGGACGCCCGCCTCGCTGGCGGCTTTACGGGCGGCGGTGTGGGAGAGCGACTGGATCGTCGGCGCCAGCACGACGTCGGTCGCGGCCATCGCCGCCGCCACCGCGCGCGGCGGCTCGGCCGCGGCGGAGTCGCGCTCGGAGATCACCGCCAGGGTGGCGTCGGCGCCGTCGCCCTGGGCCTCGATCCGCATCAGCGCGCCGATCTCTTCCGTGACCGGGTTGCAGACGATCAGCACGTCCTCGCCGGGCGAGACACCCATGCACTGGCGGACCACCGTACGAACAGCCTTGTCCAGCTCAGCGCTCTCAGGCCGTCACCCTAACCCTTACTGGTGGTTTACGTATTCAAATCCCCTGCAAGCGCCGCTCGCGCCGACTCGATTGTACGAATTCGCTTCACTAAAAATCTTCTGCCCCGCTCAGTCGTCGTCATGGCGACGCCGCAGCGCCCAGGCCTCGAACCAGACGAGGCCGACCAGGAGCGAGCCGAAAGCGATGAACGGCGGCAGCCAACCATCGGGCCTGATGATGACGAGGCTGGCGACGGCAAAGGCGTCCGCCGCCAGCAGGAAGGCGACCAGAACGGGCCGCATCGCCGCCTGTAGGGCGACACCCAGTTTGACCATCCCGGCGACACTCAAGATGACGATGAGCGCGCGTCGGCAGCAGCCCGGGCTGCGAGTCGCGCCAGGGCGGGCTACTCCGACGGCCAGGGGCCGAGCAGCCGCCCACCGCTGACCGCGGTGGCGATCTGGAAGGGGCCGGGGAGCGCGGCCACGGCGGCCCAGCGCTCCTTTGCCGCCTGCATGACCTGGGCGATCGGCTCCAGGAGCCGGCCGATCGGATCGGCGCCCGGCGGCGAGCGGCTCGGCTGGGCTTCGAGCTCCAAGGCGTAGCGCCGCAGCCGCGCCGCGGTGGGCGCGCAGCCGCGCCGGCCGCGGCGGATCCAGCCGCGAGCAGTCGACGCCGGCACCGCGGCCGCTGCGGCCAGGGGCCGGTGGCCATGCCCTGCCGCGGCGCCGAGGAGGACGCCGCCGATGGTCCCGACGACATCGCGGCGGTAGGCGGTCAGGAAGCTCGGCAGGAGCGCGTGGGTGCGCCCGCAGCTCCGGCAGCGGGCCCGGTTCAGCCGCAGGCGCCGGGTGCGGCCGCGGTGGCGCACCAGGCGCCGGTAGCCCGGCCAGGGCCCGAGTCGCCCCTCGCAGCGAGGGCATCGGGCGCCAGGGGGGAGCGGCGGCCCCTCGCCGCGGGCGAGCATCGCGGCGAGCTGAACCTCGGGGACGGCCACGCAGAGCACCGCGGCAGCCTTGCGCAGCGGGAGCGCCGCGAACGGCGCCGACCCCGCAACGAGCGCGAGAAGGAGAAGGGCGTGCACGCGCGCGAGGCTCCCACGGCCGCCGTCCCGGCGCCAGGGCCAACCTATGTTGCGAGCCGCCCCAGGGGCCGTAGGGCCACGGCCGCACCGCCCCCGCCGCTGCGCTCGTCCTACGTCCTCGGCTCCGCGGCGGGGGCGGTTGCCGATCCGCAAGCGGGGAGCCGACCCTCAGCGTGGTCAGCGTGAATGACGCTGAAGATCGTGTTGGTGCTCAAACGGAGTGTCGCTCAACACCGCCCAACCCGATCGAGGTGGACCCCCAGATCCTGCTCCCATTACGATGCCCTTCCCGCCGGAGTAGCTCAGCTGGTTAGAGCAGCGGAATCATAATCCGCGTGTCGGGGGTTCGAGTCCCTCCTCCGGCACTCAGAAAAGCCCCGTTCAGGCGGGGTTTTTTCGTGGTCGATAGCACCACCTCTGAGCCGGAATCGAGGGGGTGTCAGCGTAAGTGTCAGCAGCCGAGCGTCGACCCACCTTTCCCTTACAAGGAAGGGGTCACTGGTTCGAGCCCAGTACCGCCCATCGGCGCACGTCAGTCAAGTCGGCGGTAGTGGTGTAACTCCTCGTCGGCCCTCTTCACGCGTCTTGTAGCTGGGCCACCTCCTTCGCGCCCTCGTCGCCCTGGTCCTCGAGGACCAGGGCGAGCGACTCGACCGAGAGGTAGCGGCGGGCGACCAACCACTCGTCGCACTGCTCGATCAGCAGGGCGCCGGCGAGGCGCAGCGCGGCGGCGTCGTTGGGGAAGATGCCGACGACGTCCGACCGCCGTCCGATCTCGCGGTTGACCCGCTCCAGCGGGTTGGTGCTCCGCGGCTTCGGCCAGTGGGGCGCCGGAAAGGCGTAGAAGGCGAGCAGGTCCTCCTCGGCCTCCTCCAAGAGCTCGGCGACCTTGGGGACGGAGCTCTCGAAGCGCTCCAGCACCGCTCCGAAGCGCTCCCTGGCGACCACGGCATCGGGGGCGTCGAAGATCTCGCGCAGGGCGGCGGAGACGAGGCCACGCTCGTCGCGACGGCAATGCCCATGCATGTTGCGTACGAAATGCACCTTATGCCGACGTCGGCATAAGCACGATCTGGGGTATCCATTTAGACGGCCTAGAATAGGCTGATCGCCAGTCCCCAAGCCGGAAAGCACTATCCGCGGTCGCTGGGCGAGTTCCACGCCTGGTTCCGGACCGACGCCGATTGCCGGGACTACCTCGAGTGGCTGCGGTGGCCCGATGGGTTCGTCTGCCCGGAGTGCGGGCGCGCAGGCGGCTGGCGCATGGCCGACGGGAGGCTTCGGTGCTCGTGCGGCGTTCGCATATCGCCCACTGCGGGCACGATCTTCGATAAGACCCGCACGCCGCTGACCGTGTGGTTCATGGCCTGCTGGCTGTTCGCCAGCCAGAAAGATGGAATCTCGGCGCTGTCGCTGAAGCGTGCGCTTGAGATCGGCTCCTACCAGACCGCCTGGGCGATGTTGCACCGGCTGCGCTCGGCTCTGGTGCGCCCCGGCCGGGAGCGGCTGGCCGGGAGAGTGGAGGTCGACGAGACCTACATCGGCGGCGAGGAGGCCGGGCTTGCCGGCGGCCGGGCGAAGGGCAAGAAGGTCCTGACCGGCATCGCCGTAGAGGTTCGGGAGCCGAAGGGGCTCGGCCGCTGCCGGATGGCGCCGCTGGCCGATGCCTCCGCCGAGTCGCTGCACCCCTTCGTCACCGATCACGTCGAGCCGGGCGCGGTCGCGATCACCGATGGCTGGTCAGGCTACGCCGGGCTGGAGCGGCTCGGCTACGTCCACGAGCGCCGCAGCCAGCGCGCGGCCCGCGCCCGCGGGGAGGACCCCGACGAGCTCCTGCCCGCGGTGCACCGGGTTGCCTCGCTGGCCAAGCGCTGGCTGCTCGGCACCCACCAGGGCTCGATCGACGACGCCCATCTGCCCAGCTACCTGCACGAGTTCGTGTTCCGCTTCAACCGCCGCCGCTCGCGCAGCCGAGGGCTGGTCTTCTACCGCGTGCTCGAGCTCGCAGTCGCCCACGACCCCGTCCGCTATCGCGACCTGATCGCCAACCCGAAGCCGGGAAGAGTGCGTATCCCGCCTGGGACCCGGGGCCGGCCGCCCAGCCTCGAGCGTCCCCCGGCAAATCGGCCCTGGCGAGCCTAGGCCGTCTAAATGGATACCCCAGAGCACGATTATGCCGACCTGCTCGTTATGCCGACACGGCTCCCGAACCTGGCTCTGGAGGCGGCGATCTCGGCGTAGGGGTCGGCATAACGCAGGGGTTCTGGTGAATCGTGCCCCTCCTTGTTCTCAGCCTGAATCCACCGCAGCGGTAACGAGATTCCGTCCGGCCTCAAACTCAGACAGAATGACTTCCTGAGCAGGGCTTTTTCAGGCCGTGTGGGCGGCCGGGGCCCAGCGTCAGGAGGTCACCTTGATGGTGCAGGATGATGGGCCGGCCGGACTGGACGGCGTCGAGGTCAGCTTCGACGATGAGCGAGTGGTCTCCGACGCGGGGATCGCGCTTGTGGCGACGCTCGCCGAGCGGCTCGGGATCGAGGCGCTCGCGCAGAGCTTCGTGCGCCTGCGCCTGGAGCTGCCCGGCGCCCAGAGCGCCGGGCGCAAGGTGATGGCGCTGATCTACGCGATGGCGCTGGGCGCCGACTCGATCGACGACGCGGAGCTTTTGCGCGCGGGACGCACGCGCCGCCTGCTGGGCGGCTGGCTCCCTGCCCCTCGACCCTGGGGACGTTCCTGCGTTCAGGCTGAGAGGAAAATGGCGAGAGGCCCCCAGATTTGGCGATCGCAAGGGTGAAGCGCGGCGCGGATCGGCTCGATGAGGCCGTCCAGCACCGAGGTCGGGAGCGGCATGTCGGCGGGTCGCAGGCTGCGCAGACCACGGCGGCCAAGCTGCTCGGAGACGATCCGACCGTTGCCGTCGAGTCGCACCCGAGAGCCCACGTGCTCAGGCTGCGGGCAGGCAGCTCGCGCCCTGCTCCACGTCTTTCCCTTCGTCGCCATTCCAGGCGACGAAGCTACGAGCGCGACCGGACAGGATGCTCACCTGGATGCGATGGGGGGGCAGTGGCTACCGGGCGACCGGTTCGGGCGCCTCGCGGAAGGTCTCGCCGCTATCGGCCATCTCGACCAGCGAGATGGGAGGCTCGAAGCGCGTCCCGTGGGCGGCGGCCAGCTCGCGGGCGCGATCGACGAAGCCCGAGGGCCCGCCGGGATAGCCGTTGACGTACTGCAGAGCGCCCCCCGTCCAGCGCGGGAAACCGATCCCGAGGATCGAGCCGACGTTGGCGTCGGCGACCGATTCGATTACGCCCTCCCCGACCGCCCTGCTCGCCTCCAGTGCCTCGGCGAACAGCATCCTCTCCTTCAACTCCTCCAGCGGCGGGATATCCTCGACGGTGGTCCCGAAAGCGTCGGTCAGGCCGGGCCAAAGGCGGGTCCGCTTGCCGTCGACGTAGTCGTAAAAGCCGGCGCCGGCGAGGCGGCCGCCGCGGCCGAGTTCGTCGATCATGCGCTCGACGACGGCTTCCGCGGGGTGTGGCTCCCAGGCGTCGCCATCGGCGAGGGCCGCAGCGCGGTTCTCCTCGTGGATGCGACGGATCAGGTTGAGGTTGAGCTCGTCGGAGAGCTGCAGCACCGCGGCCGGGTAGCCGGCCTGCAGGGAGGCCTGCTCGACCGTCGCCGCGGGGATGCCCTCGCCGAGCATCGCCATTCCCTCGTCGGGGTAGGTGGCGAAGACGCGGCTGGTGAAGAAGCCGCGGCTGTCGTTGACGAGGATCGGCGTCTTGCCGATCTGCTTCGCCAGGTCGAGCGCCCGGCTCACGGTCTCCTCCGAGGTCGCTACTCCGGAGACGATCTCCAGCAGCGGCATCCTGTCGACCGGGCTGAAAAAATGCAGGCCGATGAAGTCCTGCGGTCGCGAGACTGATTCGGCCAGACCGCTGATCGGCAGGGTCGAGGTATTGGAAGCGAGCAGCGCTCCTGGCGCCATCTGCGGCTCGATCTCCGCATAGACACCCGCCTTCACGGCCGGGTCCTCGAAGACCGCCTCGATCAGCAGGTCGGCGCCGGCCGCCGCGGCGGGATCGCTGGCCGGGACGATCCGGTCGAGCAGCTCCCGCCCCTGCGCCTCGCTGCTGCGGCCGCGCCCGGCCGCTTTCGCGACCAGCCCTTCCGAGTAGCCCTTGCCGCGCTCGGCGGCCTCGAGGTCGACGTCCTCGAGGACGACCTCGATGCCCGCCTTGGCGCAGGCGTAGGCGATCCCGGCGCCCATCATCCCGGCGCCGAGGACGACGGCCTTGCGGGCCCGGAACGGCTCCGCTCCACGCGGCCTGCCGCGGTCGCCGTTGACCAGCTGGAGGTCGAAGAAGAAGGCCTGGATCATGTTCTTCGCGGTCTGGCTGGTGACCAGGGAGACGAAGTAGCCGCCCTCGATCTCGATCGCGCTGTCGAAGTCCACCTGGGTGCCCTCGACCGCCGCCGCGAGGATCGCGTGGGGTGCCGGGTAGTTGGCGCCACGGAGCTGTTTGCTGAGGTCGGCGGGGAGGGCCTGCAGGACCGGGGAGAAGGAGGGGTCGAGCGGCGTGCCGCCGGGAATCCGGTAGCCGTCGGTGTCCCATCGCTGACTGGCTTCGGGGTTGGCCGCGATCCATGCCTTGGCCGCCGAGATCAGCCCCTCGGGAGAGCCGGCGAGCTCGTCGACGATGCCGAGCTCGAGTGCCTTCGTCGGCGTGATCCGGCCGCCCTCGAGGAGCAGCTCGGTGAGCGCCTCGACGATGCCGAGCATGCGGACGCTGCGGACGACCCCGCCGGCGCCGGGCATCAGCCCCAGCGTCACCTCGGGAAAGCCGAGCTGCAGTCGCGGGCTGTCGAGCACGACCCGGTGGTGGGCGGCGAGGGCGATCTCCAGCCCGCCGCCGAGCGCGGCGCCGCCGATCGCGGCGACGACCGGCTTGCCGAGCGTCTCCAGTCGGCGGAGCTGGGCCTTGATGCCGCGGATCTCCTCGGTGTAGCCGGCGGTGTCCTCCTTGCTCACGGCGAGCAGCTCGTTGAGGTCGCCGCCGGCGAAGAAGGTTCGCTTCGCCGAGGCGAGGACGACGCCGGCGATCCGCTCGCGCTCGCCCTCCAGTCGTTCGAGCGCGCGCTCCATCGAGGCCACGTAGGCGGCGCTCATCGTGTTCGCGGATTGGCTCGGGTCGTCGAAGGTCAGGGTGACTACGCCGTCGCCGTCCTCCTCCCAGCGGATCGTCTCGGTCTCGTTCATCGTCCCTCGCTGTCGTGGTTTGGTCAGGTGCGGGCTCAGACGCGCTCGATCACGGTGGCGATGCCCATGCCGCCGCCGACGCAAAGCGTGGCCAGGCCGTAGCGCTTGTCCGGCGCTCCAGCTCGTCGATCAGCGTGCCGAGGATCATCGCGCCGGTGGCGCCCGAGCGGGTGGCCCATCGCGATCGCGCCGCCGTTGACGTTGACCTTCGTCGAGATCGACGTCCAGGTCGCTTCACGAAGCGCAGAACCGACAGCGGCGAAGGCCTCGTTGATCTCGAACAGGTCGATCTCCCCGATTCCGAGGCCGGCCTTGGCCAGCGCCTTGCGGCTGGCCGGTGCCGGGCCGGTGAGCATGATCGTCGGGTCGGCTCCGGAGACCGCGGTGGCGAGGATGCGGGCACGGGGGTCGATGCCGAGCTCGCGTCCGGTCCGCTCGTTGCCGATCGCCAGCAGCGAGGCGCCGTCGACGATGCCGGAGGAGTTGCCCGGCGTGTGGACGTGGTCGATCTGCTCGACCCAGTGGTAGGCCTGCAGCGCCAGCGCGTCGAAGCCGCCGTCGTGGCCGACCCTGGCGAAGGACGGCTTCAGCTTGCTGAGGATCTCCACCGTCGTGCCGGGCCGGATGAACTCGTCGTGGTCGAGCACCACCTGGTCGTTGAGGTCGAGGACAGGGACGACCGAGCGGCCGAAGCGGCCCACCTCGCGCGCCTCGGCGGCGCGCTGCTGAGAGCGGGCGGCGTAGGCGTCGACGTCCTCGCGGCCGAAGCCCTCGATCGTCGCGATCAAGTCCGCCCCGACACCCTGCGGCACGTAGCCGGTCTTGTGAGCGGTGTCGGGATCGTTCATCCAGGCGCCGCCGTCGGAGAACATCGGCACCCGCGACATCGACTCGACGCCGCCGGCCAGCACCAGGTCCTCCCAGCCGGAGGCGACCTTCTGGGCGGCGATGTTGACCGCCTCCAGCCCAGAGGCGCAGAAGCGGTTCAGCTGCATCCCGGCGACGGTCTCCGGCAGCCCCGCCTTCAGCGCCGCGGTCTTGGCGATGTCGGCGCCCTGGTCCCCGATCGGGGAGACGCATCCCAGGACCACGTCGTCGATCCGGCTCGGGTCGAAGTCGACATGGCGGCCGAGCATCTCGTGGATCAGGCCGACGACGAGGTCGACCGGCTTGGTCGCGTGCAGCGAGCCGCCGACCTTACCCTTGCCGCGCGGCGTGCGGAGCGCCTCGAATACGAATGCCTCAGTTGCGCCCATGGCCCGACCCTCCTTGTTCGAAAACCTTGCTCAGTCTTCAAGATTAACATGCGTTCGCGACTGAATGTATTGTGGTAGCTACGGTGTAGGCCTCGATGACTCCGACGTCCACTCCCAAGCGCACGCAGCGGGAGCGGCGCGCCACGACCCGCGCGGCGCTGCTCGACGCTGCGCTCCGGTGCCTTGTCCACTACGGCTATGACGGGACGACGACCGGGCGGGTCTGTGAGCGGGCAGGCGTCTCCCGCGGCGCCCACCTGCACCATTTCGGCACTCGTGCCGCGCTCCTCGCCGCCGCCCTGGCGGAGCTCGCCGAGCGCCGCGAAAAGCAGTTTCAGGGCCAGGTGGACCGGTTGCCGGCGGGCGAGGGCCGGATCGAGGCGGCGCTCGAGCTGCTCTGGAGCTGGTTTACCGGCCCGCTCTTCTACGCCTCGGTCGACCTCGGCGCCGCCGCCCGCACCGACTCCGAGCTGCGCGCGAGCCTGGTCCCGATCGAGCGCCACCTCAACCAGACGACGCTGGTCCGTTGCCGCGAGATGTTCGCCTCCGATCGAGAGGATCCCAGCTGCGACCAGCTGATCCAGATGGCGCTGGCCACGGTCCGTGGCCTGGCGCTGCTGCCGGCGCTTCAGCCCGGCACCCGCAAGGCGACCCAGCAGTGGGCGTTCGCCCGTGATCAGCTGGCGGTGGCGATCCGCGAGCGGCGCGCCGAAGCCTGAGCCGGGCCGCGGCTGTCCCTCAGGCCGCGAGGGCACGCTCGAGCGCGAGCCGTGCGAGCGCCGGGACACCCTCACCGAGGCGGCCGAAGTAGGTGTCATCGCTGGCCCCGGAGATGAAGCGCCCGTAGCTGCCCTCGAGGAAGATCGCCGCCTTCCAGATCGCCAGGACCCGGTACCAGGGCAGCGCCTCCAGCGAGCGGCCGGTTGCCTCCGCGTAGCGTCGGGCGAGCTCGTCGCGGCCGGGGAAGCCCGGCAGCCGGGTGACTCCGGAGAGGTCGAGCATCGGGTTGGGAGCGTCCTCGGGCTCGGCCCACATCGCCGTGAAGTAGCCGAGGTCGGCAAGCGGATCGCCCGTCGTCGCCATCTCCCAGTCGAGCACCGCGGCGATCCGGCCCGGCGGGGAGAACATCACGTTGCCGAGGCGGTAGTCGCCGTGGACGAAGGCGGAATCGCTGGAGCCGGGAAGGTTGTCGGCGAGCCACTCGCCGACCCGCTCGAGGTCGGGCAGGGGTCGGGTGGCGTTGTGCTCGAGTAGGACCCGAAAGCGCCTTACCTGACGCTCCAGGTAGCCGCTCGGCCTTCCGAACGCAGAGAGTCCTGCGCTCTCGACATCGACCGAGTGCAGCTCGGCCAGGACCCGCACGAGCTCCTCGGCGAGCAGCTCCGGGGCGCCCTCGGTGTCGAATCCGGGCGGCAGCCGGTCACTGAGCACGTGCCCCTCGACGAACGGCATCAGATAGAAGGGGGCGCCGAGCACCGTCTCCTCCTCGCATATCGCGAGTACCTCGGGCACCGGGATGCCGGTGCCGCGCAGGGCGGTGAGGATCCGCGCTTCGCGGACCACGTCGTTGGCGGAGGGCGCCAGCGACCCAAGCGGCGGCCGGCGAAGGACCAGCCGGCGACCGCCGCCGCGCAGCAGATAGGTGAGGTTGGAGTGGCCGTCGCCGATCGGCTCGGCGCTCACCTCGCCGGCGCCGAGACCGAGGTCATCGAGGTAGTGCTGGAGAGGCTCGAGAGCGATCAAGATGTCGAGGTTGCGGCCTGGCTCCGCAGCGCCCGCCGCGCGATCGCCCAGAGGTGCGTCTCGGTCGGTCCGTCATAGATCCGGAACGGTCGCACCTCATTGATCAGCCGCGCCAGCGGCCGATCCCCGGAGACACCGAGGCTGCCGCAGATCTGCACCGAGCGATCGACGACCCTCCCGACCACCTCGGCGACATATGCCTTCGCCACCGAGGACTCGTGACGAGCGGGCTCGCCACGGTCAAGCGCCCAGGCGCAGCGCCAGATCAAAGCGCGGCTTGCCTCGATCTCGATCACCGACTGGGCGATCCGCTCCTGGACCATGCCCAGCTCGCCGAGCCGCTGGCCGAAGGCCTCGCGTTCGTTGGCGCGGTCGAGGGCGATGTCGAGCGCCCGGCGGGCGGCGCCGAGCCAGCGCATGCAGTGGGTGAGCCGGGCCGGGGCAAGGCGCACCTGGGCATAGCGAAAACCCTCGCCGACCTCGCCCAGGACCGCCTCCTCGTCGACCCTGCAGTCCTCGAAGACCACCTCGGCGTGACCGCCGGCGAAGACCCGGTCGGTTGCCTCGATGATGCGCTCGACCCGCCATCCGGGATTCTCGGCGTCGACCAAGAACATCGTCGCCCCCTCCTCGGCGAGGGCCATGCAGATCGCAAACGCGGCACCCTCCGCGCCGGTGATGAACCACTTGCGGCCGCTGATCGACCAGCCGCCCTCGACGCGCTCTGCGCGGGTCATCAGCATCGAGGGATCCGAGCCCGCACCCGGGGCCGGCTCGGTCATCGCAAAGCAGGAACGCACCCGCCCCGCCGCCAGGGGCTCCAGGAAGCTCTGGCGCTGCTCCGGGGTTGCGACGACGTCCAGCAGGTGCATGTTTCCCTCATCGGGAGCGGCGCAGTTGAGCGCCGGGGGGCCGAGCAGGCTGTAGCCGGCCTCCTCGAGGATCAGCGCCGAGCCGCGCATGTCGAGACCGAGACCGCCGAGCTCCTCGCTCAGCTGCGGGGCAAAGAGCCCCGCCCTCCTTGCCTCCTCCTGTAGCTCGGATCGCAGGGCGTCGTCGAGTCCGTGGGAGGAGACGTCGCGGGCCTCGGCGGGGATCGCGACCTCGGCGATGAACTCGCGGACGCGGTCGCGCAGCTCGGCCTGCTCGGCTGGGACCTCGAAGTCGATCATTGGGCGCTCCAGCCACCGTCGGCGCAGAGCGTGGCGCCGGTGACATAGCTGGAGATCGGACTGGCCAGGAACATCGCGCAGGCGACGATCTCGGCGATCGTGCCGAAGCGGGCCATCGGGATGTGGCCGAGGATCATCTCGCTGAGACGTGGATGCCCCCGCAGGCCGGCAGTCATCTCGGTCTCGAGGTAGCCGGGGGCGAGTGAGTTGACCCGCACCCCGCGCGACGCCCATTCGACCGCGAGCGCGCGAGTCAGCATTTCGAGCCCACCCTTGCTCATCGCGTAGTCGACCACCCGCTCCAGGGCGCGTGAGCCGTGAATCGAGGAGACGTTGACGACGCTCGCACCCTCGGCGGCCTCAAGCAGTGGCAATGCCGCCCGGCAGCAAGCGAAGGGACCGAGCAGGTTGGTGTCGATCACCTCGCGCACCGCAGCGTCCTCGAGGGCCTCCGAGCGTTTGAAGGAGGAGCCGATGCCGGCGTTGTTGACGAGGACGTGAAGCCGGCCCCAGGTCCCGTCGATCAATTCGACGACGCGCTCCAGCGTCTCGCGCTCGGTGACCGAGCCGACAACGACCTCGGCGCGACCGCCGCGCGCCTCGATCGCGGCCGCGACCTTCCTCAGCGGCTCCTCGGAGCGGGCGCTGAGGACCACGCCCGCACCCGCACCCGCGAGCGCACAGGCGAGTGAGCGGCCGAGGCCGCGGCTGGCGCCGGTGATCCAGGCGACGCTGTCGTCGAAGCGGAGCGTGGGTGGCAGGTCGAGCGTCCCGACCCCTGGGTCGGGGGTTGGATCATTCACGGCTTTCGAGACGACGTGTTCGCCGATCGGCGGCGATCGATCGTCAGCAAGGTGCGCGATATGTTCTCTCCCAAGTAGTGGCTATGTACCGACCGAACGATACATATCTTGGATCGTAACTGTTCAGGTGCCGCGGACTCAGTCGCCGAGGATGTCCGGATCGCCGCCGAAGTTCCACGGGGATCCGGACATCCTCGTGTGGGCCCGCGGCGCGGGCAGGGGAACTAGGC
>CAVPEX010000055.1:0-7392 GCA_963703585.1 uncultured Solirubrobacterales bacterium
TCGTTGGCAACCCCCACGATGCCGACGGAGTCGGACGGAAAAGCCCCGCTTTGCGGGGCTTTTCTGGTGGTTGAGATGCTACCGCGACCGTGTGGTCGCGGGCCCGGGTGACGCCGAGGCGGGCTTACTCATCGATTTAGGTCAGAAGTCATCGTCTACCTCGGTCGGCTTGCGCACGAGCCGGGGCAGCACCGCGAGCCGGTCCTCGACCCGCGCCGCCTCCAGCGAGAGCCGGGAGGGGTCCTGGTGGAAGAGGGGCACGCCGACCACCGTGGCGGCCTCGAAGGCGACGCCGAGGCGGACGCTCGCGTCGCCGCGCTCGACCTTGCGCATCGTCACCGCGGTGACGCCGACGCGGTCGGCCAGCTCCTGCAGCGTCCAGCGCCGTTCGCGCCGCGCCAGCTTGACGCGGGCGCCGAGCAGCTCGGTCGCCTCGGTGGTGGCCGGAGAGAAGGTCAGCGGTCGGTTCATAAAATAGATATTAAACTATCGTTCTTGTACTAAGAGACATATTTTTCTATCTCTCAATCCAAGAGGAATTACATCTGATTCGAGCCCCCCGGCGGCGCGCCGAGAGCCGCCGGGGGGCCGTCTGCCGGTAATGGCTAGGATCGGGCGCGCATGGCCCAGGACATCGACCAGCTCGCGATCAACACGATCCGCACCCTCTCGATCGACGCGGTGCAGAAGGCCAATTCCGGCCACCCCGGGACGCCGATGTCGCTTGCGCCGGTCGCCTACGAGCTCTGGCAGAACCACCTCCGCTACGACCCGGCCGACCCGACCTGGCCCAACCGCGATCGCTTCGTGCTCTCGGCCGGCCACGCCTCGATGCTGCTCTACTCGATGCTCTTCCTCGCCGGCGTCCGCCGCGTCAGCGCCGACTACGAGCTGCTCGACGAGCCGGCGGTGAGCCTGCACGAGATCGAACAGTTCCGCCAGCTGCACTCGCGCACGCCCGGCCACCCCGAGTACCGCTGGACCTCCGGCGTGGAGACGACGACCGGGCCGCTGGGCCAGGGGATCGCCACCTCGGTCGGGATGGCGCTGGCCTCGAAGTGGCAGGCGGAGCGCTTCAACACCGCCGAGACGACCCTCTTCGACTTCGACGTCTACGCCCTCGCCGGCGACGGCTGCCTGATGGAGGGCGTCTCCCACGAGTCGGCCTCGCTGGCCGGGCACCTCAAGCTCGACAACCTCTGCTGGCTCTACGACAACAACCACATCACGATCGACGGCGACACCGCCCTCGCCTACGACGACGACGTGCTGAGCCGCTTCGAGGGCTACCACTGGAACGTGATCCGCGTCGGCGACGCCAACGACGCCTCGCAGCTGAGCCGCGCCTTCGACGAGTTCAAGGCCGAGACCGGCCGCCCGACCCTGATCGTCATCGACAGCCACATCGGCTGGGGCTCGCCGAACAAGCAGGACACCGAGTCCGCCCACGGCGAACCGCTCGGCGAGGAGGAGGTGCGGCTGACCAAGCAGGCCTACGGCTGGCCCGAGGACGCCCGGTTCCTCGTCCCCGACGGGGTCAAGGAGCGCTTCGCCGAGAAGATCGGCAAACGCGGCGCCGAGCTGCGCAGCGCCTGGCTGGCCGCCTTCGACGGCTACAAATCCGCCGAGCCGGGGCGGGCAAGCGAGCTGGAGATGATGCAGCGGCGCGAGCTGCCCGACGGCTGGGACGCCGACCTTCCCTCCTTCGAGGCCGACGAAGAGAAGGGCCTCGCCACCCGCAAGGCCTCGAACAAGGTCCAGAACGCGATCGCCGAGCGCGTCCCCTGGTTGATCTCCGGCTCCGCCGACCTCACCGACTCGACCTCGGTCCGCCTCAGCTTCGACGGCGCCCACAACTTCGAGCCCGGCAGCTTCGACGGCCGCCAGGTCCACTACGGCATCCGCGAACACGCCGCCGTCACCGCCTGCAACGGGATGTCGCTGAGCAAGCTGCGGCCGATGTGGTCGACCTACCTCACCTTCTCCGACTACGCCCGCCCCGGCATCCGCCTCTCGGCGCTGATGGAGCTGCCGGTGATCCACCTCTTCACCCACGACTCGATCGGCCTCGGCGAGGACGGCCCCACCCACCAGCCGGTCGAGCAGCTCTCCTCGCTGCGGGCGATGCCGCACCTCGACGTGATCCGGCCCGCCGACGCCAACGAGGTCGCCGAGGCCTGGAAGCTGGTCGTCGGCCGCACCCACAACCCGGTGGCGCTCGTCCTCACCCGCCAGAACGTGCCGGTCTTCGACCGCTCCCGCTACGCCTCCGCCGAGGGGGTTCAGCAGGGCGGCTACGTGCTCGCCGACTGCGACGGCGGCGAGCCCGAGTTGATCCTCATCGCCACCGGCTCCGAGGTCCAGCTCGCGATCGCCGCCCACGAGCAGCTGAGCGGCGAGGGAATCCGCTCGCGCGTGGTCAGCATGCCCTGCTGGGAGGTCTTCGACCGCCAGGACGCCGACTACCGAGAGCGGGTGCTGCCGCGGGCCGTCAGCGCCCGGATCGCGATCGAGGAGGGCTCGACGCTGGGCTGGGAGCGCTACGTTGGAGAGGCCGGCAGGATCGTCGGCATGGAGACGTTTGGCCAGTCGGCCCCGTTCAAGGACGTCGAGGAGGAGTTCGGCTTCACGCCCGAGCGGATCATCCAGGTGGCGCGCGAGGCGCTGGCCGGCGCGATCGTCGAACCGTCAACGACCTGAGAGGGGGTCGTCGTGAAAGCAACGGCACGACTGCACGAGCTGGGGCAGAGCCTCTGGCTCGACAACATCACCCGCACGATGCTGGCTGACGGCACGCTGAAGGGCTACATCGAGGAGCTCTCCGTCACCGGCCTGACCTCGAACCCGACGATCTTCGACAAGGCGATCTCGGGGGGTGAGGCCTACGACCAGCAGATCGCCGAGGTGGCGCCGGCCGCCGACGCCGGCGAGGGCATCGGCGAAAACGCCGACGAGCGCGTCTTCTTCGAGCTGGCGCTGGCCGACCTGCGCGACGCCACCGACCTCTTCGCCGACGTCCACCGGCGCACGTCCGGCGTCGATGGCTTCTGCTCGCTGGAGGTCTCGCCGCTGCTCGCCGACGACGCCGAGGCGACGATCGCCCAGGCCGCGGCGCTGCACGCCAAGGCCGAACGGGAGAACCTCTTCATCAAGATCCCCGGGACCACCGCTGGGCAGAAGGCGATCGAGGAGACGATCTTCGCCGGCGTCCCCGTCAACGTCACCCTGCTCTTCGACCACGAGCAGTACCTCGGCGCCGCCGAGGCCTACCTGCGCGGGATCGAACGGCGGCTCGAGGCCGGCCTCGAGCCCGACGTCGCCTCGGTCGCCTCGATCTTCATGAGCCGCTGGGACGTCGCGGTCGCCGAGGACGTCCCCGACGAGCTGCGCAACCGGCTCGGGATCGCGATCGGCGGCCGCGCCTACCGCGCCTACCGCGAGCTGCTCGACTGCGAGCGGATGCAGCGGCTGATGAACGAAGGCGCGCGCCCGCAGCGGCTGCTCTGGGCCAGCACCGGGACCAAGGACCCGGGCGCCTCCGACACGCTCTACATCGAGGCCTTCGCCTCGCCCCTCACCGTCAACACGATGCCGGAGCCGACGCTGAAGGCCTTCGCCGACCACGGCGAGGTCGGCGACCCCGTCCCCGCCGACGGCGGCAACGCCGAGCAGGTCCTGACCGAGTTCGAGGGCGCCGGCATCGACGTCGCCGCCCTGGCGGCGCGGCTGCAGGAGGAGGGCAAGGCGAGCTTCGTCAAGTCCTGGCAAGACCTGCTGGAGTCGATCTCCTCCCAGCGCGGGGTCGCGGCCGGGTGAGCGAGCCGGCGCCCCTTCGCGAGGTGCCGGCCTGGGCCGCGCTCGAGGCCCACTACGAGAAGCTCCGCGACACCCATCTGCGGGACCTCTTCGCCGCCGACCGCGAGCGCGGCCAGCGGCTGGTCGCCGAGGGCGCCGGGCTGTACCTCGACTTCTCGAAGAACCGGATCACCGACGAGACGGTGATGCTGCTGGGCGAGCTGGCCCGGCAGCGCGGGGTGGTGGAGCGCCGGGAAGCGATGTTCGCCGGCGAGCACATCAACGTCTCCGAGGACCGCGCCGTCCTCCACGTGGCGCTGCGGATGCCGCGCGGGCGCTCGCTGATCGTCGATGGCGTCGACATCGTCAAGGAGGTACACGAGACGCTCGACCGCATGGGCGAGTTCTGCGAGCGGGTGCGCTCGGGCGAGTGGCGCGGCCACAGCGGCAAGCCGATTCGCAACGTGGTCAACGTCGGCATCGGCGGCTCCGACCTCGGCCCGGTGATGGCTTACGAGGCGCTGCGCCACTTCAGTCGCCGCGAGACGACCTTCCGCTTCGTCTCCAACGTCGACGGCACCGACTTCGTCGAGTGCACGCGCGACCTCGACCCCGAGGAGACGCTCTTCGTGATCTCCTCGAAGACCTTCACGACGCTGGAGACGATGACCAACGCCCGCTCGGCCCGCGAGTGGGTCGCTGGCCGGCCTCGGCGGCGAGGAGGCCGCCGTCGCCAAGCACTTCGTCGCCGTCTCGACCAACGCCGAGGAGGTCGCGAAGTTCGGCATCGACACCGACAACATGTTCGGCTTCTGGGACTGGGTCGGCGGCCGCTACTCGATGGACTCGGCGATCGGCCTCTCGACGATGCTGGCGATCGGCCCCGACCGCTTCGGCGAGATGCTCGCCGGCTTCCACGCGATGGACGAGCACTTCCGCGAGACCCCGGCCGGCGCCAACCTGCCGGTGCTGATGGGCCTGCTCTCGGTCTGGTACAGCGACTTCTTCGGCGCCCAGACCTGCGCGGTGCTGCCCTACGACCAGTACCTGCACCGCTTCCCCGCCTACCTGCAGCAGCTGACGATGGAGACCAACGGCAAGCACGTCACGCTCGACGGCGCCCGCGTCGACTACGACACCGGGGCGATCTTCTGGGGCGAGCCGGGGACCAACGGCCAGCACTCCTTCTACCAGCTGATCCACCAGGGCACGCGGCTGATCCCCTGCGACTTCATCGGCTTCGCCAACTCCAACAACCCGCTCGGCGACCACCACGACCTGCTGATGTCCAACGTCTTCGCCCAGGGCGAGGCGCTCGCCTTCGGAAAGACGCCGGAGCAGGTGCGCGAGGAGGGGACGCCGGAGGCGGTCGTGCCGCACCGGGTGATGGAGGGCAACCGGCCCTCGAACACGATCCTCGCCGAGCGGCTGACGCCGGAGACCCTGGGCACGCTGGTCGCTCTCTACGAGCACAGCGTCTTCACCCAGGGAGCCGTCTGGGGCATCGACTCCTTCGACCAGTGGGGGGTCGAGCTGGGCAAGGTCCTGGCGGTGCGGATCATCCCCGAGCTGGAGGCCGGCCGCGAGCCGAAGCTCCACCACGACAGCTCGACCAACGCCCTGATCCGCCGCTACCGCAACGCCCGACGCGGAGAATAGGGTCCGGCCTCATGCTCGCGCTCGACCCGCTCCCGCTGGCGGCGTCGGCTTCGAACCTGCTCGCCGCCCGGGAGCAGATGGCGTTCACGCTCGGCTTCCACATCGTCCTCTCCTGCCTCGGCGTCGCCCTGCCGGCGACGATCCTCCTCGCCAACTACCTGGGGCTGAGGCGCGGCGACGCCGACGCGATGGAGCTGGCGCGGCGCTGGTCGAAGGCGATGGCGGTGACCTTCGCCGTCGGCGCCGTCACCGGCACCGTCCTCAGCTTCGAGTTCGGGCTGCTCTGGCCGGAGTTCATGGACCGCTTCGGCTCCGTCTTCGGGGTCGCCTTCGCGATCGAGGGGATCTTCTTCTTCGTCGAGGCGATCTTCCTCGCGATCTACATCTATGGCTGGAAGCGGCTCGGCGGCTGGGCGCACTTCTGGTCCGGCGTGCCGATGGCGATCACCGGCATCGGCGGCGCCTTCGCGGTCGTCGCCGCCAATTCCTGGATGAACCAGCCGCAGGGCTTCACCCTCGACGCGGCGGGCAAGGTCATCGACACCGACCCGGTCAAGGTGCTGCTCAACCCGGCGACCGGCTACGAGGTGCCGCACATGATCCTTGCCGCCTACATGGTCGTCGGCTTCCTCGTCGCCTCGATCTACGCCGTCGGGATGCTGAAGGGGCGGCGCGACCGCCTGCACCGGCTGGGCCTGCTGATCCCGCTCGCAATCGGCTGCATCGCGACCCCGATCCAGCTCTTCGTCGGCGACACCGCGGCGCGCGAAGTCGCCGACCACCAGCCGGCCAAGTTCGCGGCGATGGAGTGCATCCAGAACACGGGGACGCACCAGACCGAGTACGTCGGCGGCATCTGCACCGACGACGGGGTCAAGCTGGCGATCCCGATCCCCGACCTCGACTCCTTCCTGGTCGGCTTCAGCGCCGACACCGAGGTGATCGGGCTGAACGACATCCCCGCCGACGAACGGCCGCCGGCGAACACGCTGCTGCACCTCGCCTTCGACGCGATGGTCGGGATCGGCACGGCGCTGCTGGCGCTCGGCGCCTGGCTCGCGTTCGTCTGGTGGAGAAGGCGCGACATCCCGCGGACGCCGTGGTTCCTGCGCGCGGTCGCGGTCTCGGGGGCTGGTGCGATCCTGGCGCTGTGGTGCGGCTGGATCGTCACCGAGGTCGGCCGGCAGCCGTGGATCGTCCAGGGCTACATGCGGACCTCCGAAGCGGTCACCGAGGCCGACGGGATCTGGTTCGCCTTCGCCCTGGTGCTGCTGCTCTACGCGGCGCTGGGGACGACCGCGATCCTCGTCCTGCGCTCGATGTCGCGCCGCTGGCGCGAGGGCCGGCCCGAACCCGAGGCCGGCGCCCCCTACGCGCCGCCGGCGGCGAGCGAGGGCGGCGCATGACTCCTCCCACCGCGGCAGGTGTCGACTTTCTTTCGCTATGCGAAAGAAAGTCGACACCTGAGGAGCCTGTCCGGTGAGCAAGGCCGACGCCGCCGCGGCGATCCTCTGGGTCGGGGCGACTTTCTACGCGCTCTTCGGCGGCGCCGACTTCGGCGGCGGCCTCTGGGACCTGGTCGCCGGCGACGCCGAGAAGGGGGAGCGGCCGCGGGCGCTGATCCAACGCTCGCTGACTCCCGTCTGGGAGGCCAACCACGTCTGGCTGATCTTCGTCCTCGTCGTCCTCTGGACTGCCTTCCCCGAGGCGTTCAGCGCGATCTTCACGACGCTGTACGTGCCGATCGCGCTGGCGGCGCTGGGGATCGTCCTGCGCGGCGCCGGCTTCGCCTTCCGCAAGTCGATCGAGGGGCTGCAGGGTCGCCGCGCCGCCGGCGCGACCTTCGCCCTCTCCTCGGTCCTGACCCCCTTCTTCATGGGCACGGTGGTCGGCGCGATCGCCGCCGGCCAGGTGCCGGCCGACGGCAACGGCGACGCC
>CAVPEX010000056.1:0-13009 GCA_963703585.1 uncultured Solirubrobacterales bacterium
GTTGGTCGGGAGAAGGGTGCAGAAATCGCGGAGACGACCTGGACCGCGGGAGTCCCAGTCCTACTCATCGATCTAGGTCTGAATGGCGCGACGGCGCGTTCTCGACCGTGCGCCCCCGCGGGCGTAGTATCGAAGCCGACGCCGCCCGCGTCGCCCCTGGCCGGGCGGACCCGAGGAGAGAGGAGAGCCCCGATGCTCTGCGCGCTTACCGTCCGCAAGCTGAAGCCCGGCGCGATGGAGGACTTCAAACAGGCCTTCGCCCCGCCCGAGGACGCCGAGCCCCCGCCCGGCTGGAAGCGCTTCTACGCCCTGCGCAACCTCAAGGACGAGGACGAGATCGTCACCTTCGGCTTCTTCGACGGAACCCTGGAGGAGATGATGGCCAACAAAGGCCAGAACGACTACGACGAGCGACGGGCCGCCGCCGAGCAGTACGTCGAGTCGGTCGGCACCGACAGCGTCTTCGAGGTCGTCGACGAGCGCGAGGTCGGCTAGGCACCTACCCGGCGAGCAGCTCGAGCGTCCCCCGCAACAGCAGCAGGGTGCCGATCGTCGTCGCGACGATCGCGCCGGCGCGGCGCCCGTTGCGGGCCAGCCATTCGCGGAAGGCGGTGACCGCGCGCTCGGTCCGCTCGGCGGACAGCACGTAGCCGATCGACGGCACCTCCAGCAGCAGCTGCTGGATCAGGCAGAAGGCGAGGACGAGCAGGGCGGAGACGGCGGCGGCCTCGTCGAGATCGGCGATCCGGTTGAGGGCGACCAGGTAGGTGGCGCCGGGGAAGCTGAGCAGGGCGCCGACCGCGAAGCTGACCCGGGCCGAGCCTTTGCCGAGCATCCGCTGCGGCCAGGATTCCTTCGACTCCCCCTTGTCCCGGCCCCGCTTCCGCCGCTCCCGCAGTTCCTCCCCCGCCCGGTGCCGAGGACGAAGCCGATTACCAGCGCGATCAGGCCGAAGACGATGTCCTCGCCGGGGCTCAGCGTGTTCCGCGCCGCTTCGGCGCTGCCGGTGCCGTGCAGCGAGAAGACGACCAGGAGCCCCGCCGCGATGCTGGTCATCAGCGCTCCCAGCAGGTAGCCGAACATCAGCCGCCTCGTGTTCGGCAGCAGCATCATCACCGTCACCGCCGCCAGCAGCGTCGGGTTGAACATCGCCAGCAGGGGCGAGCAGGAAGATGCTGCCGAGGTCGCCCATCTGGCGCTCATCTGACCACACCTGGTGGCGGCGTACAATCGGCCGGGTGAAGCAGCGGGTGAGCCTGATCACGCTGGGGGTGTCCGACCTGGAGCGCGCGCGGACCTTCTACGAAGCGCTCGGCTGGACGACCGGGGCGGCGCCGGGGGACGACGTCGTCTTCTTCCAGACGGGCGACATGGTGCTCGCCCTCTGGGACCGCGCCAAGCTCGCGGAGGACAGCTGCGTCGAGGACGGCGGCGGCTGGGGCGGCGTCACGCCGGCTCTCAACCTCGGCTCCCCCGCCGAGGTCGACGCCGTGATCGAGGAGGCGCGGGCGGCCGGGGCGAGGATCGGCCGCGAGCCGGCCGAGACCTTCTGGGGCGGCTACAGCGGCGTCTTCGTCGACCCCGACGGGCACCCCTGGGAGATCGCCCACAACCCGCACTGGGAGCTGACCCCGGACGGCGGCGTGCGACTGTCGCCGAGCTGAGCAAGCGCCGCTTGTCCGGTCCACCACATGGCTGATTGGCCAGTCAACCAGGATTACCCCGATCCCTGTAGCCTCCGCCACCGACTTTCGGGAACCGAACGAGGAGAAGCTGACTGATGGGACTTCTGGACGGGAAAGCGGCGATCGTGACTGGGTCGGCGCGAGGGATCGGGCGCGCCACCGCCGAGCTGTTCGCCAGCGAGGGCGCCAAGGTACTGATCAACGACCTCGACGCCGACGTCGCGCAGGAAGCGGCCGGTGAGATCGACGGCGAGACCGCGGTCCACGCCGGCGACCTGACCAAGACCGGAGCCGCCGACGAGCTCGTCGCCGCCGCGGTCGACGCCTTCGGCGCCGTCGACATCGTCGTCAACAACGCCGGCTACACCTGGGACGGGGTCGCCCACCGGATGACCGACGAGCAGTTCCAGGCGATGCTCGACATTCACACCGTCGTCCCCTTCCGCGTCGCCCGCGCCCTCGCCCCGCACTGGCGGGAGGCGGCCAAGGCCGAGCGCGGCGAAGGCAAGGAGGTCTTCCGCAAGCTGATCAACATCTCCTCGACCTCGGGGACGATGGGCAACGCCGGCCAGGTCAACTACTCGGCGGCGAAGATGGGCGTCGTCGGCGTCACCAAAACGCTGGCCAAGGAGTGGGGCCAGTTCAAGATCAACGTCAACGCCGTCGCCTTCGGCTTCGTCGAAACCCGCCTCACCGCCGCCAAAGAGGCCGGCGGCGAGATGACGTCGCCCTCGGGCGAGAAGATCGAGCTCGGCATCCCCGAGCAGATGCGGGCGATGGCCTCGGCGATCATCCCGCTCGGCCGCCCCGCCTCCCCCACCGAGGCCTCGGGGCCGGTCCTCTTCCTCGCCTCGCCGCTGGCCAACTACATGCACGGCCAGGTGCTGAACGTGACCGGCGGCATGTTCGGGGGGATGTACACCTGAGTCAGACGGCGACAGGTCGCAGGCCGCCCCGCTACCTCGACGTCGCGGACAGGATCTGGCCTGCGACCCGCCGCTTCATGGGCGTCCACACGTTCCTCTACCGGAGGACGGGCGGGCGCCTCGGCCACTCGATCCCCGGCGTGCCGGGCAAGATGCTCCTGCTCGACCACGTCGGGGCGAAGAGCGGCGTCAAGCGAACCTCGCCGCTGCTCTACGTCGAGGACGGGCCGAACGTGGTCATCGTCGCCTCCAAAGGCGGCTTCCCCAAGAACCCGGCCTGGTTCCACAACCTGATCGCGAACCCGGACACGACCGTGCAGATCGGCTCCGAGCACCGCAAGGTCCACGCCCGCGTCGCCGAGCCCGAGGAGCGCGAGCGCCTCTGGGACATGGCCGTCAAGGCCTACCACGGCTACGAGGACTACCGCGCCCGCACGGACCGCGAGATCCCGCTGGTCGTGCTCGAGCCGCGCTGACTCGAACTGCATCAAATTCTGGCCCCATAACGGCCAGAATTTGATGCAGTTCAGGTGGGGCGCCGCTCCTCGGCGACCGGCTCGCCGCTCTCGCCGGCCATCGCCGGAGGCGGCCAGGGGCCTAGCCAGTTGTCGCGGGCGCCGTCGATCGTGATCGTCGTGCCGGAGAAGAAATCGCCCGCCGGCGAAGCCAGGTAGGCGACGAGCCAGGCCATCTCCTCGGCCCGGCCGGTGCGCTGCAGCGGGATCGAGCGGGCGACGTTGTCGACCACCTCCTGCGGATACTTGGTCAGCAGCGTCTCGGTCGCAAACTGGCCGGCGGCGAGCGAGCAGGTCTTGATCCCGAAGCGGGCCCACTCGATCGAGAGGGTGCGCATCATGTTCTCCACGGCCGCCCGGGCGGCCCCCGAGTGGACCATTCCCGGCATCCCGTTGTGGGGGGAGAGGGTGACGCTGAGGACCTTGCCGCCGCCCTGCGGGATCATCGCCCTGGTCGCCGCCGCATGGGTCATCAACCAGGTCCCCTGGACGTTGAGGTCGATCACCGTCTTGAAGCCCCTGGGCGTGATCGCCTCGGCCGGGCCGAGGAACTGGCCACCGGCGTTGTTGACGAGCACGTCGAGGCGGCCGTGGCGCTCGAGCACGCCGTTGACGAAGCGCCCGACCGGCTCCTCCTCGCGGATGTCGAGCGGCTCGCACTCGACCCTTCCCGGCAGGCCCTCGGCCAGGGCGCGGGTCTCCTCCAGCGGCTCGGGCCGCCGGCCGCAGCCGACGACGACCGCGCCAAGGCGGGACAGCTCGAGCGCGGTCTCGCGGCCGAAGCCGCTGCCGGCGCCGGAGACGACGCAGACCTGGCCGGCGAGCAGACCGTCGCGAAACACCTGCGAATGCGGGCTTTCAGCCATCGCCGGGGAAGCCTATAGGCGGGTCGAGCGGACTAATGTCAGCGGCGATGAAGGTCCACGTAGAGGCGCACCCGCTGCACGAGCCGCTCGCCGGCGGCACCCCCGGCGCGACCGTCACGGTCGAGCCGCTGATCGCCGGCCACGTCGACTTCCCCCGGGAGATGATGGTCAGCCCCGGGGGGCGCTTCATGACCCTGAAGCTGGCGCGGAAGCTGTTCGGCCCCTCCGACCCCAACGTGGTCCCGGTACCGGCCTTCCTGATCCGCCATCCCAGCGCCGGCGCGATCCTCGTCGACACCGGCCTGCACCCCTCGATCGCGACCAACGGCAAGGAGAACTTCGGCGGCCCCGGCAACCGCATCGGCAAGCCGACCCTGGCCCCCGGCGAAGACCTGCCGGCGCAGCTGCGCAAACGCGGCCTCGACCCGGGCGAGATCCCGATCGTGGCGATGACCCACCTGCACATCGACCACACCTCGGCGATCTCCGAGTTCCCCAACTCGACCTTCGTCGTCAGCGCCACCGAGTGGGAGGCCGCCGCGGTCGGCCCGAAACCGACCCTCAACGGCTACCGCCGCCAGCACTTCGACTACGCCTTCGACTACCGCACGATCGACTTCGACCGCGCCGGGATCGACTCCTACGCCAGCTTCGGCCGCACCTTCGACCTCTTCGGCGACGGCTCCCTCCGCCTGGCTTTCACCCCCGGGCACAGCGCCGGCCACATCTCGGTGATCGCCCACCTCGCCAGCCGCGATTTCGTCATCGGCGGCGACGCAATGTACATGGCGGGGCAGCTCGACGGCGACCTGGCACCGCCGCCGCGCCCCTTCGACGCCCACAACTTCCGCCGCTCGCTGCAGGAGCTGCGCCTCTTCCGCCGTCAGTTCCCCGACTCGGTGATCACGCCCGGGCACGATCCGGACTTCTATGCCCGGCTCGCGCCTCGCTACGAGTAGCCAGCCCCTCGTACATCTCCCGCACCCGGCCGAAGATCTCGGTCGCCGCCTCGAGCTGGCGCTCGCGGCCGGGGGCCTGCTCGACCGGGAAGCTGACCGGCTCGCCGAACTGGACGGTGACCTTGGGGAAGCGCAGCCGCTTCCAGCCGCGGACGCGGGCGGAGCCGTGGATCGCGACCGGGACGATCGGGGCGCCGGACTCCAGCGCGATCCGCCCGATCCCCGGTTTCGGCTCGCCCATCTCGCCCGAGCGGGAGCGCCCGCCCTCGGCGTAGACGAGCAGCATCTCCCCCTGGTCCAGCAGCGTGTAGGCGGTCCTGAAGGCCTCCTCGTCCTGGTGGCCGCGGCGGACCGGGAAGACACCGCCGTGCTTGTAGATGTAGGTGAGGAC
Organism: uncultured Solirubrobacterales bacterium; assembly: GCA_963703585.1. Taxonomy (GTDB): domain Bacteria; phylum Actinomycetota; class Thermoleophilia; order Solirubrobacterales; family 70-9; genus VAYN01. The sequence continues at coordinate 5,343 of CAVPEX010000056.1, forward strand.
GGGCGGGCCGAACAGCTGCGATTTGGCCATGAAGCGGATCTTCCGCCGCAGATAGATGCCGACGAAGAAGTGGTCCATCTGGCTGAAGTGGTTTGGAGCGAGTACCAGCGCCCCTTGGCGGGGGACGTTGCGGACGCCGATCGCGCGGACGCGGTAGATCAGCAGCGTCGGCAGGGTGACGATGATCCGGGCGAACGTGTAGGTCCAGCCGACGCCCTTGCGGGCGGCCTCGTGGAACTGCGTGAAGTACTCCGCCGGGCGCGGGTCCCTGTAGACCTGTGGCTTCATGTCCGCCATGCGACGGAGGTCCCTACCCTGGCCCGCCGCCGCAGTTACGCCGGTCGCGCCCAGTCGCGGGAGCGCTCCAGCGCCCGCCCCCAGCCGGCCAGCAGGTCCTCCCGCCGCGCGGCCTCCATCCGCGGCTCGTAACGGGCCGCCTCGCGCCACATCTCCCCTACCTGCTCCCGCGTCCAGGTCCCGGTGGCGATCCCGGCCAGGTAGGCGGCGCCGAGGGCCGTCGTCTCGGGGATCTCCGGCACCACCACCGGTGCCCCCAGCACGTCCGCCTGGAACTGCATCAGCCAGCGGTTGACGACGGCGCCGCCGTCGGCCTTGAGGATCTCCAGCCGCTCGCCCGAGGCGGCCTCCTGCGCCCGCACCGCGTCGACCGTCTCGTAGGCGATCCCCTCCAACGCCGCTCGCGCCAGGTGGGCGCGGCCGCTGCCGCGGGTGAGGCCGACGATCGTCCCCCGCGCGTAGGGGTCCCAGTGCGGCGAGCCGAGCCCGGTCAGGGCGGGGACGAAGTAGACGCCGTCGTTGGAGTCGAGCGAGGCCGCCAGGGCCTCGGTCTCCCCCGCCTCCTCGATGATCCCGAGGCCGTCGCGCAGCCACTGCACGGCGGCGCCGGTGACGAAGATCGAGGCCTCCAGCGCGTAGGTCACCTCGTCCTCGATACCCCAGGCGATCGTGCCGAGGAGCCCGTCGGCGGGGCGCGGCGGCTCGGCACCGGTGTTGAGGAGGACGAAGCTGCCGGTGCCGTAGGTGTTCTTCGCCATCCCGGGGTGGTGGCAGGCCTGGCCGAAGAGGGCCGCCTGCTGGTCGCCGGCGATCCCGGCGACGGGGACCTCGCCGCCGAACTCGCCCGTCGTGCCGTAGACGTGGGCCGAGGGCAGCGGCTCCGGCAGGCGCGCGGGGTCGATCCCCAGCAGCCCGCACAGCTCCGCGTCCCAGCCGAGGCGGCGGATGTCGAACAGCATCGTCCGCGAGGCGTTGGAGTAATCGGTGACGTGGCGCCCGGTCAGCTTGAACAGGAGCCAGGAGTCGATCGTCCCGAAGACCGCCCGCTCGGCGCCCTCGGCGTGGCGCAGCAGCCACTCGATCTTGGTCGCCGAGAAGTAGGGGTCGATCGTCAGCCCGGTCCGCTCCCGCACCAGCGCTTCGTGCCCCGCCGCGCGCAGCTCGTCGCAGCGCTCGGCGGTGCGCCGGTCCTGCCAGACCAGCGCCCGGTGGACCGGCTCCCCCGTCGCCGGGTCCCAGGCGACGATCGTCTCGCGCTGGTTGGTGATGCCGATCGCGTCGAGCGCCGCGCCCTCGATACCGGCCGCGGCGATCGCCTCGGCCGCCACCCGCCGCGTCACCTCCCAGATCCCGTTCGCGTCGTGCTCGACCCGGCCGGGCCGCGGGAAGTGCTGCTCGAACTCCGAGTAGGCGCGCCCGGCGATCCGCCCCTCGGCGTCGAAGAGGAGGCAGGTGGTGCCGGTGGTCCCTTGGTCGATCGCCAGGATCATCGCCTTCTCCGCCCTCCCCGCATGCGGGATACATACACCCGCGCGAAGTCGCGCAGCTGCGCGCCGCGGTGGAGGAAGCCGGTGAGGCTGCGCCCGGTCGCCCGGTGCTCGAGGTCCAGCTCGTACTCGCCGAGCCGGTAGCCGGCGCGGATGGCGTCGACCGCGATCCCGATCTCCATCCCGAAGCCGGCGGCGAAGGGCAGGCAGGCGCGCAGCGTCTCCACCCGCAGCGCCCGCTGGCCGGAGATCGGCGCCTCCGTCTCGGCGCCGCAGAGACGGCGGATCGCCCAGCGGGCGAAGCCCAGCGCCAGGCCGAAGCCGCCGCCGACGCGGCGGGCGAAGGAGGCGACGGCGAGGTCGCACTCCCCCCGCTCGACCGCCTCGACCAGCGGCCCCAGCCGTCCCGCCGAGGCGCCGAGGTCGCCGTCGCAGAGGAGGACCAGCCGCGGCGGCGGCTCGACGCTCAGCGCCGCCTCGACCGCGGCTCCGACGTTGGCGCCCTTGCCGTGCGGGCGACCGCGGCTGACGACCTGCGCCCCCGCCGCCATCGCCGCCTCGGCGGTGCCGTCGGTGGAGGCGTCGTCGGCGACCCAGATCGCCGCCGATGGGAAGGCCTGCCGCAGCGCCCGCACGGTCTCGGCGACGCGGTCCGCCTCGTTGCGGGCGGCGACGATCGCCGCCAGGCCGGTGCTCGGGTCAGCCTGCATCCGCCGCCATTCTCACACCGGTGCGCGTTTCTCCCGTTTTACGGGCGAAAGGAACACCGATCGGATGGCTATTGTGCCCGCCCATGGCAGACATCGAGGCTCACATCACTGGCAACGTCTGGAAAATCGAGGTGGCGGTCGGGGACGAGGTCTCCGACGGCGACACCGTCGTCATCCTCGAGTCGATGAAGATGGAGATCCCGGTCGAGTCCGAAGACGACGGAACCGTGAAGGAGATCCCCTGCGAGGAGGGCCAGGCGGTCAGCGAAGGCGACGTCCTCGTAGTGCTGGAGTAGCTCCCATGGAAGAGCGCCTCGCCGGCGGCAAGCTGCTTCTCGACCGGCCCGCCGAGGCGGTCGTCCGGCTTCGCATCTCCAATCCCGAGCGCCGCAACGCGCTCGACCACGAGATCCTCGACACCCTGGCCGAGACGCTGCCGCGGCTCGACGACGGGATCGAGAGCCGCTGCCTGCTGATCACCGGCGCGCCGCCGGTCTTCTGCGCCGGCTACGACATCGCCTCGATCCCCGACCAGACTTTCGAGCGCGACGCCGAGGCGCTCGTCGCCCATCCCTTCCACGCGGCGATGGAGGCGATCTCCAACTTCCCCTGGCCGACCGTGGCGGCGATCAACGGCCACTGCCTCGGCGGCGGGCTGGAGCTGGCGATCACCTGCGACCTGCGGATCTGCGCCGCCGGCGCCCAGCTCGGGATGCCACCGGCGAAACTGGGGCTGATCTACGGCCACACCGGCCTGCGCAAGTTCCTCGACACGGTCGGCCTGGCGCGGACCAAGGAGCTGTTCCTCACCGGCCGCAACTTCGACGCCGCCCGGGCCGAGCGGTACGGCCTCGTCAACGAAGTCGTCAGCGACGACCGCCTCGGCCACGAATCGGTCCAGCTCGCCGCCGCGATCGCCGCCAACGCGCCGCTCTCGATGCGCGGCAACAAGCGTGCGATCGACCTGCTCGCCTCCTCCCCCGTGCTCAGCGAGCAGCAGGAGGCGGCCCTGGTCGCCCTGCGCGAGTCCTGCTTTGCCTCGGAGGACTTCCGCGAGGGGATCCGCGCCTTCGCCGAGAAGCGCCGCCCGCACTGGACCGGCCGGTGAGCGCCCGCCCCGATCGCGCCGCCCTCGCCGCCACCGACCCGACGATGGCGACGCTGATCGAGCGGGTCGGCGCGATCGACCTGGCGACGCGGCTGCGGCGGCGCAAAGAGGAGCGCCCGCCCGACGCCTACGGGGCGCTGCTGCGGGCGATCGTCGGCCAGCAGCTCTCGACCAAAGCGGCGCGGACGATCTACCTGCGCGTGCTGGAGATCTTCGACGGCGCCACCCCCTCGCCGGAGCGGCTGCTCGCGGCCAGCGAAGCCGACCTGCGCGGCGCCGGCCTCTCCGGCCGCAAGGTCGAGTACGTCCGCGACCTCGCCGGCCACGTGCTCAGCGGCGAGCTGGAGCTCGACCGGCTGGATCAGCTGGAGGACGAGCGGGTGATCGAGGAGATCGTCGCCGTGCGCGGCCTCGGCCAGTGGACGGCTGAGATGTTCCTGCTCTTCCACCTCAAACGACCCGACGTCCTCTCCGGCGGCGACCTCGGCATCCGCAAAGCGGTCCAGGTCGAGTACGGCCTGGAGGAGATGCCGGCTCCGCTCAAGGTGCTGGAGATCGGCGAGCCCTGGCGGCCGCACCGCAGCCTCGCCTCGCTCTACCTCTGGCAGTCGCTCGCGGCAGTGCCGGACTGACGGCCTCGCGGCATGGCTCGTCCCAGGCTCAATCCCTGGCCCCAGGCGGCCGACAATGGTCAGGTGCGCCTTCGTTTCTGGATCGGCCTGACCGCGGTGCTGCTGATCGCGGCCGGCTCGGTCGTGGCGGCCCTGGTCGTCTACGCCGACGACCACGCCGACTTCCACGCGATGCAGAAGGAAGAGGCGAAGCGCGCCGCCCACCAGACCGAGGCGGGCGCTGACCTCTCGATCGGCCAGCTCGCCAGCGCCGCCGCCTTCTTCAAGGCCGATGGAGACCTCAACGCGCACGAGTTCGACGTCGTCGCCAGCTCGCTGCTGCGCCAGGACCTCCTGCGGGCGACCGCCTTCATCCAGCGCGTTCCCGCCCGTGACCGGCACCGCTACGAACGCGTACACGGGTTCGAGATCGTCGAACGCCACGCCAACGAACACCTCGGCCGGGCCGGGCCGCGGCCGGTCTACCTCCCGATGACCTTCGTCGCCGCGCGACGGGGGGCAGAGCGCGCGCTCGGCTTCGACCTCGGATCCGACCCCGACCGGGCCCCCTTCCTGCGCCGCGCCCGCGACACCGGCAAGCCGATCGCCACCCCGATCGTCTCCCTCGTGCTCGGCGGTCGAGGCGTCATTGCCTACCGCCCCGTCTACCGCGACGGCGCCCCCACCGCGACCGTCGCCCAGCGCCGCGCCGCGCTGATCGGCTTCGTCGCCGGCAGCTTCCCGATCGGCGACCTCGCCGACCCGGCGGACGCGACCCTCCCCGACGAGGTCGACTACCAGCTGCACATCTCCAAGCAGGTCGTGGTCGGGCCCAACGAAGAGCTCGAGGATTCGGCGGCGGCTCGGATCCACTTCGCCAACCGCACCTGGCTGCTGGTAGTCAGCGACCCCAATCGCCCCGACGTCAGCCTGCCGCTGCTGCTGGGCGTGGTCGGGATCTCGCTGGCAGCGCTGCTGGGGGCGCTGATCATGGCCTGGAGCCGCAACGAACGCATGCAGCAGCTCGAGCGGGAAGCGGGCCACGACGCGCTGACCGGGCTGAAGAACCGGCGCCGCTTCGAGGAAGACCTGCGAGCGGCGATGGCGCGCGCGCGGCGCGAGGGCACCACCGGCGCCCTGCTGATGATCGACCTCGACGACTTCAAGCACATCAACGACACCCACGGCCACCCGGCGGGCGACCGCATGATCGAGGAGGTCGCCGGCGTGCTGCGGCGGCGCACCAGGGAGAGCGACACGCTGGCGCGGCTGGGCGGCGACGAGTTCGCCGTCGTCGTCCCCCGCTGCAGTCAGGCCGAGGCGCGCGTCGTCGCCGAAGCGATCGCCGAGGCGGTCCGCAGCCACGCGCCCGAACACGACGGCGTCGAGCCGATCACCGCCAGCGTCGGCGTGGCGATGTTCGGCGAGGACCCGCGGGTCAGCTTCGCCTCGCTCGTCTCCGAGGCCGACACGGCGATGTACGCGGCGAAGGACGGCGGCCGCGACGGCGTCCGCGTCTTCGACCTCAACGCGATCCGCAGCGAGCTGCTTGACGCGGACTGAGGCCGGGGCCGGCGCTCAGCCGGCCAGCCGCGCGCGCAGGTCGAGCACGCGCTGCGCCGCCTGCTCGAACTCGGCCCGCTCGAGCGCCCGCGAGCGCAGCTTCGCGACCAGGGCGCGACGGGCGCGCTCCGCCGGCCCCAGCTCGGTGAAGAGGAGCAGGTCGACCCCGGCGCGGGCCGCCGCGAGGCCGGCCTTGGGCGCAGGGCCGAAGGAGTGGACCGCGACCGTGTCGAGGGCGTCGGTGATCGAGACGCCCTCGAAGCCGACGCGATCGCGCAGCTCGCCGGTGGCGATCGCGCGGGTGAAGGCGGCGGGCCGCTGCGAGAAGGCCGGGTAGATCGCCGTGCTCAGCATCACCAGCTCGCCGCCGGCCGCCGCAAAGGCGCGGTAGGGAGCCTCGTCGACCGCCCGCAGCCGCTGCCTGGGGAGGTCGACCCGTTCCACCGCGAAGTCCGTGTTCTCGGTGGCGGCGCCGAAGCCGGGGAAGTGCTTGCCGGTGGCGGCTACGCCGCCGCCCTGCAACCCCTCGGCGAAGGGGACCGCGGTGGCGGTGACGCGCTCCGCCGTCGCTCCGAAACCGCGCTCGGTCTCGGCGATCGTGCCGCCGGGGCGGGCGACGTCGAGGACCGGCGCCAGGTCGACGTTGACGCCCACGTCGCGCAGGTTGCGGGCGGTGCGCCCGCCCTGCTGGCGGCTGAAGGCGGCGCCACGCTCCCCCATCTCCCGCGCCGAGGCGCTGGGGGCGCCGTCGACCCGCTTCACCAGGCCGCCCTCCTGGTCGACCATGATCAGCAGCGGGTCGCGCAGCGCCGGCGGCCGGCGGATCGCCTGCAGCCGGCGGACCAGGCGGCGGCCGGCCTCGCGGCTGGGAAAGTTGGCGGCGAAGAGGACGACGCCGGCCACCTCGCCGGCGGCGATCGCGCGGCGCAGGGGCGGCGGCACCTCGCTCCCCTCGACCCCGACGACGATGCGCTCGCCGGCCAACTGCGAGACGGGCAGGGTCTCGGCGACCTCGGGCTCGGGCGCGGGCGCCCGGCCGTCGCCGAGCGTGGCGCCGAAGGCGAACGCCGCCACGCCCAGGCCGATCAGGCTGGCCAGCGCCAGCCATCGCCGCCGGCGCAGCCTCGCTCGTCGCTCCGCCCTGCGTCTGGCCTCGGTCGCCTCGGTCACTTGGTTCGATGCTACGACTCGGCGTCCCCGCCGGCTCGCGGAGCCACCGGTCATCCGCTTGAATACCTAGCCTTGGCGCGGGCAACCCCCTCCCCGGAAGGACAGCTATGCCACCACTGATTTCGCATGACGAGGCCCTCGCCTACGGGCGGCTGACCGACCACGACGAGATCGGCGCCCTGGTCGAGCGCGCCTGGGCGCTCCGCCGCGAGAACTTCGGCAACTCGACCGACATGTGCTCGCTCGTCAACGCCAAGTCGGGCGGCTGCGCCGAGGACTGCGGCTTCTGCGCCCAGTCGCGCTACGCCGAGGCCGACACGCCGATGCACGCGATGATGGAGCCGGACCAGATCCTCGAGCACGCCAAGGCCGCCGAGGCCGCCGGCGCCCACCGCTTCTGCATGGTCACCCAGGGCCAGGGGCTCTCCAAGACGGGACTTCCAGAAGATCCTCGAGGGCGCCGAACTGGTCGCCGAGCAGACGAACCTGAAGCGCTGCGCCTCGATCGGCCACATGTCGGCCGAGCGCGCCAAGGCGCTGAAGGACGCCGGCATCCAGCGCGTCCACCACAACGTCGAGTCGGCCCGCTCCTACTACCCCGAGGTCTCGACGCACGGTCCGCTACGAGGGCCGGCTGCGGACGATCCAGGCGGTCGAGGAGGCGGGCCTGGAGACCTGCGTCGGCGGCATCCTCAACCTCGGCGAGACCGAGGAGCAGCGG
>CAVPEX010000057.1:0-18282 GCA_963703585.1 uncultured Solirubrobacterales bacterium
ACAGCGGTGCAGCTGCAGCGCCAGCTCGGGATCTCGCGCTATGAGACCGCCTGGCTGATCCTGCAGAAGCTGCGCCGGGCGATGGTGGCGCCCGAGCGCAAGCCGCTGCGCGGCGAGGTCGAGATCGACGAGACCCTGGTCGGCGGCTACCACGAGGGGCGCCGGGGCGGGCGCCGGCGCGACGGCACCAAGGCCCTGGTCGGGGTGATCGTCGAGGTCCGCGGCGAGGGCTCGGGCCGGCTGCGTTTGAGGGTGCTGCCCGACGCCAGCCAGGACACCCTCACTCCCTGGGTGAAGGCCAACGTCGAGCCGGGCGCGATCGTCCACACCGACGGCTGGGACGGCTACGGCAAGCTCGCCGGCGCGGGCTTCGACCACCGGCCCCTCCTGCAGCGGCGCGATCACCCCGACGCCCAGAAGCTCCTGCCCCGCGCCCACCGCGCCGCCTCCAACCTGAAGACCTGGCTGCCGGGCACCCACCGCGGCGTCTCGCCCGAGCACCTGCAGTCCTACCTCGATGAGTTCGTCTTCCGCCACAACCGCCGCCGCACCCCGATGGCCGCCTTCCAGACCCTGCTCGGCCTCGGGACGCAGCACGGCCCGACCACCTACCGCCAGATCGCCGATCGAGCCGCGGATTCCATCGCGGAGCAGACCGGATAGTCATGAGCTCGGCAATGGTTGAGTAACCAGACCGAACGAGCGGAGGGTCGAAGCACCGTGGGGAAAGCGATCGCAGCGGCGGAGCGGGGGAAGAGCGGGCGGAGCGTCGAGGAGGCGGTCAGCTACGCCGTCGGGCACCGCATCCGCATAGAAGTTCTGGCGGCGTTGCACGAAGGGCCGGCCAGCACCAAGGAGCTCGCGCGGACGGTGCGCCAGCCGCTCAGCAAGGTCACCCACCACGTCGAAGAACTGCTCGCCTCCGGCTCGATCGAAGTCGCCCGCACCGAGCGGGTCGGCAACATCAACCAGAACTTCTACTGCGTCGTCAAGCTGCCCCACTACTCCGACGAGGACATCGCGGAGATGACCGCCGAGGAGCGACAGACGACCGCCGGCCTGATCCTGCAGGCCTCGATGGCCGAGGCCCTCGCCTCGCTCTGGGCCGGCAAGCTACACAGCGACCCCGCGTGATGCTGGCCTGGAACCGGATCGTGCTCGACCGCCAAGGACGCGAGGACCTGGCCGACGAGCAGGCTCGCTCCCGGGAGCGGATCCACGAAATCGAGGCCGAAGCCGCCAACCGCCGGGCCGAGTCCGGCGAGCCGGCGTCACCTGTGTAGTCACCTCACTGGGCTACGAGCGGAGCCGCAGCTCCGCCCCGGCCCCCGCCACTCCGGCGGAAACCTGACCGTCAGGTAAATCCCGTTCGAGAACTCGGTATGGACCGCCGGGCTCCGTTCTGGAACCGTTAACCACTCAACCGATCGCGATCGTCTGGCGGGCATCCACCTCCCGCGCAGGGAACGGTCGCCCGGCTGGGGGTCCTCCAAATGCCACCCCCCAAAGACGTGCCCCCCGCCTTGGCCGAGACCGGGAGGCATGACGATGCAACAGGGGGACGGTCCGTTCGATCGGGCCGTCCCCCGCATCGCCGAGGCGACGGCGGTCGCCTTCGGCCGCCGTCAGCGCTCGAGTCGCGGCGAGCGCAGCTCGATCTCGTAGGCCTCGGCGTACTCGGCGTCGACGGTGCCGTCGAGGAAGCCGTCGGTGCGGGAGACCCGGCGCAGCAGCAGACCGTCGCCGCGGCGGCGCCACTCCTCCTGGCGCGCCGAGCCCGAGTAGGTGCCGCCCAGCGTCAGCTCGGTGCGAGTGTGCACCGCCTCGAAGCTTCTGCCGTCGACCCTGACCGGCTCGAAGCCGAGGACGCGGAACTCGCTGACCCGGGAGCTGTCGTCGGTCTCGCAGCGCCCCCGCCACCCCATCCCGGGCCTGAGCTTCGCCGGGCCCGGGCGCACCGGTTCCCGGCAGCGGTAGAGCACCTCGCGGCTGACGCCGAAGAACTCATGCATCTCGTCGACCGAGAGCAGCCGGTAGCCGCCCCGCTCACGACAGCTGGCGACCTCGGTCCAGCGGGTGTCGAGAACCTGCCAGCGCTCGGCGAAGCCGCACCTGGTCGGGAGCACCGAGACCGTGGAGGTCCCTCGAAACCCGTGACTCGTGCCGAGGACGCCGAACGCCGTGTCGACCGACTCGGCGCCGCGGGTCGAGTACCGGTAGACGCCTGGCACCGGCTCGCCGGGGCGGGTGGAGAGCGGGTCGACGGCACGCTGCCGGAAGGCGCGCACGGCGTCGCCGAGCGTCGCCGGGGTGACGTCGTCGCGGGGGAACGCGCGCCAGACCAGGTAGGCGGGAACGACCGCGCAGGCGATCGCGACGATGGCGATGTAGCGACGGCGCACGGCCCCGATTGAACCAGCCGGAGGGACCGCGGCCAGGAAGGCGGATGGGCGTTACTGGGCTCGAACCAGTGACCTCTACCTTGTCGAGGTAGCGCTCTCCCAACTGAGCTAAACGCCCGGGAGGTCTGAATCTAGCAGCGGCAAAGCCGAACCGGCAGCGTCGGTGACGCCGCTGAGGGCCGGCCGGGCGGGTGCCGATGCAATCGGTGCAACTTTTCTGTCCCGTTGGTGTTTATTGGTGCGTCGCGCGAGCTGCGGCAATTAGAACTTCCAAGCTCGAGGACCGACGAGCCAGCGACTTCACACTCTCTGGTGGTACGTCCTTCGGAAACAAGGGGCCCCTTCGCAGGGGCCCTTTTCCGTTCCCCTGGTCGTCCGTTCAGACGTGATCGCTGGGCAGGTGCCAGCGGCGCGGGGCGATCAGCTGGTCGGCCTCGACCGGCCCCCACGAGCCCGGCTCGTAGAGGTGCGTCGGCGGCGGCTGCTCGAGCACCGGCTCGGAGATCTCCCAGAGGCGCTCGATTGCGTCGGAGCTGGTGAAGAGGGTGCGATCGCCGACCATCACGTCGTGGATCAGCCGCTCGTAGGCGTCGAGCGCCTGCTCGGCACCGCCGAACGTGTTGGCGTAGCTGAAGTGCATGTGAGCCTCGCCGAGCCGCATCGTCGGCCCCGGCACCTTGGCGAGGAAGGAGGCGGAGATGCTGCCGGGGTCGCCCAGCTCGAAGGTGAGGTGGTCGTGGCCGAAGGACTCGGCGATCTGATCGCAGTCGAGCGGGAACATCCGTCGCGGCGGCTGCTTGAAGGCGATCGTCAGCAGGTGCCGGCTCTGCGCCATGCGCTTGCCGGAGCGGAGGTAGAAGGGCACGCCCTCCCAGCGCCAGTTGTCGACGAAGGCCTTGACGGCGATCAGGGTCTCGGTGTCGGAGTCGGGGGCGACACCCTCCTCCTCGCGGTAGCCGGCGTACTGGCCGCGGACGACGTCGCCCGGGGAGAGCGGCGGCATCGAGTCGAAGACCTTTTCGCGCTCGAGTCCGAGCGGCTTCGGCTCCAGCGAGGTCGGCGGCTCCATCGCGACGAAGCCCAGCACCTGGAATAGGTGGGTGACGACCATGTCGCGGAAGGCACCCGTCTGCTCGTAGAAACTCCCGCGCATCTCGATCGAGAGCGTCTCCGGGACATCGATCTGGACGTGGTCGATGTGGTTGCGGTTCCAGACCGGCTCGAACATGCCGTTGGCGAAGCGCAGCGCCAGCAGGTTCTGCACCGCCTCGCGGCCGAGGTAGTGGTCGATCCGGTAGATGCAGCGCTCGTCGAAGACGGTGTGGAGGAGGGCGTTGAGCTCGCGGGCGGAGGCGAGGTCGGTGCCGAACGGCTTCTCGGTGATGACGCGGGCGCGGTGCCCGAGGCCGAGCTCGCCGAGTTGCTCGACCGTGCCCTGCGCCGCCCGCGGCGGCAGCGAGAGGTAGAAGAGCAGGCGCGGCTCGCCGCCGATCTCCTCGCGGGCGGTGGCGACGGCGTCGGCCAGCGGCTCGAACCCCTCCCCCACGCCGACGAACTCGAGCGTGGCGGCGAACTGCTCCCAGACCTCCGGGTCGGGCGAGCGGCGCTGCGAGCCCTCGACCGCCTCGCGCGCCATCTCGCGGAACTCGTCGACCTCGATCGCGCTGCGGGCGGCACCGATGATGCGGAACCGTTGCGGCATCAGCCCCACCCGGGCGAGGTGAAACATCCCCGGCAGCAGCTTGCGGCGGGCGAGGTCCCCGGTGGCGCCGAAGAGGACGATGACCTGGTCCCCTGGGACCTGCGCGGGGGGGCTGGGCTCGACCGCGGTTGCCGTGACGGCGCTCACCTCCATCAGGCTGACAGATGACGGCCCTGGGCTCGACCCGGCCGCTCGCCCGGCCGCGGGCGCCCGCCGCCCGCCGCCCGCCTATGCTGGGCGCCAGCGATGGCCAGCGGCGAGACGAGGAACGGCGTCAGCTACGACTCGGGCGACCTGGACCCGGTCGAGCGCCGGTTCTGGCGCGAGGTGTGGGAGTCGCTGCCGGGGCCGGACGCCGAGGCGCACGGGGTCGCCCTCAGGGACTTCGGGCCGGTGCAGGCGACCGTCGCCGCGGCGCTGCCGGAGGTGCGGATGATGAACCTGGTGCTGGGCGCCGCCGAGCCCGGCGCCGTCGAGGGCGGCCACCTCGCCGCGGCGACCGAGTGGGCGAGTGCCCAGGGGGTGAGCTGCTACGTCCCGGTCGCTCCCGGCCTGCCCGGGACCGCCGCCGCCGAGGCCTGGCTGGAAGAGAACGGCTTCGGACGCGGCTACTCCTGGATGAAGTTCGTCCGCGACGTCCACCCGCCGCGCTTCGCCGAGCCCAAGGGCGTCGAGGTGGCCGAGCTGGAGGCCGGCGCCGAGGAGCCGTTCGGAATGATCGCGGCGACCGGGTTCGGCCTTCCCGCCTGGGCGGCGGGGTTCTTCGCCGACCTGCCGGGGCGGGACGGCTGGCGCTGCTACGTGGCGAGGATCGACGGCGAGGCCCAGGCCTGCGCGGCGATGCTGATCGCCGGCGAGGTGGCCGAGTTCGGGATCGCCGCGACCCTGGAGCCGGCCCGCGGCCGCGGCTGCCAGCTGGCGCTCCTGCGCCGCCGCATCCTCGACGCCGCCGGGGCGGGTTGCCGGACGCTCTTCGTCGAGACCGGCGAGCGGGCCGAGGACCGGCCGGCCGGCAGCTACCGCAACATCCTGCGGGCCGGCTTCGAGGAGGCTTACCTGCGGCCGAACTGGCAGCGGGACGAGAGCTGAGCCGGCGCGCCTAGCGCGGCGAGGTGGCGCGGTCGATCGCCGGCCAGGGCAACGGCGTGACGTCGCGCCTTTCCCTGCCCTGCCAGTAGGTGACCTGGCCGAGGTTGATGAAGAGGGGGCTGCCGGAGCGGTGGTGCGTGAGCGCGACCGGGCGCCCGTCGCTCTCCTCGAAGGCGGCCTGAACCTCTGTCTCATCCTCCCGGACCATGATCTGGTCGCGGCCGACGAAATGGATGATGGTCGGCATAGTGGCGAACCCTATTGTCAGACCGTGCTTGCGTGTCAACCCCCCCAATCAGGGGGAGTCCGGCAAAACGCTGGATTTGGAGGCACGATTCCGATCGCCGAGGTCAGACGTCGATCCGATCGGTGGGGGCGTCCGCCGGATAGCTCTCCTCGCGGATCCCGGCGCGACCGGCCGCGGTCGCGCGCCGGCCCGCCGCGGGCACCAGCCTCGTCGCCCTGCCGAGGCCCGTCGCCGGCATGTTGTTGTAGACGCTGTCGTAGGCGCCGGCCGGCACCAGGAAGGACTCGTGCCAGATGCCGACGTCGCCGTTGGAGCCGACCCGCTTGTTGAAGGCGACCCAGGCCGGCCAGTGGTTCGCGTCCCCGCTGCGCGCGTAGCTCTCCAGGTGCTCGAAGGAGCGCCAGTACTGGACCAGTAGCGGCCGCAGCGGGCCGGCGAAGCACTGGGTCACGCCGAGGAAGCCGGAGTCGGGATTCCGTTCCAGCTCTTTCAGCATCCTCGGCATCGCGAAGAGGACCGGCAGCCACTTCCAGAGCTTCAGCGGCCGGTTGACCCGCATCCCGATCAGGAAGACGACGAAGTCCCCCTCGATCTCGGCCGTCACCCGCTTGTCGATCACCTTGGCCATGGGCTCCGGCCCGCGAGCCTACGCCGACCCCGGGGGTCCGTGCAACACCCCCCCGCACGAACAAATGAACCAGCGTGTTTGGCCATCTGGGCTCTTGCGAACAAGTCAGTACGTGGCTGGCGTCGGAGAATACCGGGCAAGGCGAGGTGGAACTCGCCGGGCGGGAGAAAGGGTTCACATGGGCGCGCAGGAGCGCACGACTTCATCGCCGACGGGGACAAAGTGGTCGTGCTGACCACCGTCACTCTCGATGGCGAGAGCACCGAGGTGGCCGACGTCCTCACCTACAACGGCATCTCGCTCCGCACTGCTGATCCAGGCTGCGGCCAGGGAAAGGGCTCGAAGCACGAAGTGGGCGTGTAGCGACCTGACCATTGTCTTCACCTTCGACGATGACTACCCGATGGGCGTTCTGACCTCCTCGATCCATGGAGCCTGCAAAGCCGTTTACACCGGTTCGATTCCGGTAGGCCCCTGGTTCTCCGCTCAGGTGATCGGGGCGTTGGGGCCGCACCGGGGGTGAGGCGCGAACTGCTCGAACTTCGCGACGGTGGCGAGGTCCTGCCCGTAGCAGGCGAAGAGCTCACTCAGGAAGAGCTGCGCTTCGCCGTTCTCGTAGCCGTCCCGAATGCTCCAGCGCGCGACGAAGTGCGTCAGGTTGGCCCTGATCTCCTCCCCCGTCAACGGCATTGGGCGGGACTATGACGCGAGCCGCTGCTGCGCGTCCTCTGGAGGCGGAGCGAGTTCCTGCTGATCGTCGGCCGCCGCCGGCCAGTAGACCGACTTCATCAGGCGCTTGTGGTCGGCGCGAACGGCCCCGGCCGCCGTCTCCAGCGCCGCGACGAGATAGGCCGGCGCGTCGTCTCGCTTCAGCTCCTCGGCGGCTTCGGTGAGGCGCCGCGCCGCGTCTTCGACGTGCAGCATCGCGCCCTCGACCTTGCGGAACTGCGCCTCTTCCTGTGCCTGCTGAGCAGTCATCGCCATGCTCACCCTAGGTCTCCCGCCGGACGCTCTCTCCCCGCCGACCCGCAAATTCCGGAGCAATCCTGAGAGCTGCAGATCAGCGCCTGCGACCGCGACCACCAGCCTGCTCGGCACAGGGCTCGGCGCGCCGATCCTCGATCAGCTGCGGACCAGACCTCGATCGCGACGACCTCGTCGGTGGTCGATCACTCCCCAGTTGACCTTCTTTGCTGCGAACGTCCGACGGCTCCCCGGTCGGAAGCCAGGCGAGATCCGGCTCTCGGTTGTAATACGCGAATCTGTCGCTCGCAATCGCTGACGCCACCGTAGGGGGGGATGAAGCCACCCGGACGCAAATCAGTCCTCGAGAGCTGAGCCGGACCGGGCACCCCTGCCCGCCCATAGGCTGCGAGCGGCTCCTCCACGGGCCATCCTCCCCTCCAGGCGTTCGCCTGCTGCTCGACGATCCACATGATCGCGATCGGTTGCTGAGTGAACTACGCGGCCAGGTACTGATCGAGGTCGGGGACGTCGATCCCGTGAGCGCGTAGCGGCTCCCTCAGGTAGACCCGATCGAACGTGAACAGGAGCTCTGCCCGACGCCAGGGCGAAAGGCGCCTACCGGAATCGAACCGGTGTAAACGGCTTTGCAGGCCGCTGCGCGGGCGATTTACCCGCATTCCAGAGCGGTTTCATGCGGTAGTGGGCCAGAATATGGGCCAGTCTTACGATGAAACTTCCGGCATCGATTAGGACGCACAACTAGGGAAGCTCACCGAGGAGGTCGGGAAGTAGCGCGATGAACAGCAAGCCCTGCGTCGCGACTCAGGCGGCGACGCTGTCGCCAACTGGCACGAAATGCTCTAGAACGACGTCGTCGCGCTCAAGGGCAAACGGGATGCCCTCCTCGGCCAGCTTGGCGACCTCCGCATAGCTGTCGCCCGCCGCATACCAGCGGTCAACATCCGGTGACTCAGCCCACCAGCTTCCGTCTTCGTGGTGATAGATGACGCGTACGGTTTCCATTCGTTCCTCCATCTCAGAGTAGCTTCCGCGCCTCGTCCTCTGCAAGCCCCACGTCCCCGACCAGGATCTTGCGAACGAGGGCAGGTCGGATCGTCGCCTTGTCGTGAAAGGCGAACGTGAACGATGGGCGCCCCTCAGATTCCAACCGACGATGTGAGCCCGACTGCCACACAACCCGATAGTTCAGCGGCGCTCGTTCCAAGATCGCCAGGAGCTTCTTCGCCTTGACCGAGGGAAACGGATTCATCCGGCGAGGCTAGCCGGCGAC
Source organism: uncultured Solirubrobacterales bacterium (assembly GCA_963703585.1). Taxonomy (GTDB): domain Bacteria; phylum Actinomycetota; class Thermoleophilia; order Solirubrobacterales; family 70-9; genus VAYN01. The sequence continues at coordinate 8,326 of CAVPEX010000057.1, forward strand.
TCGGATCTCTCCTGATGGGCCAGTCATGGGCCAGTCTTACCACGGAATAACCGACGGCAATCGGAATCAACCGGACAATGTTGCCGCCATATATAGGCTCCCAAACCCTTCTATCAAGCCAAAATCCCTGCTCAGACCAAAAAGGCGCCTACCGGAATCGAACCGGTGTAAACGGCTTTGCAGGCCGCTGCGTAGCCACTCCGCCAAGGCGCCGAGAACCCGTTGAAGCCTAGCGGCGCGGGAGGGGGCGCGATTCGCGGGGTGCCCGGGGTAGGGTCGGCCCGTCGGGAGATCCGATCTATTGGGAAGGGAACGGGATGCCCGCTTGCAACGAGCTTCGCTCAGCTCATTCGTCGACCAGGTCCAGAGGTCGTCGCCGGGCTCTGGGAGCGCTGGCGATCGGGGTCAGGCGGCGGCGTCGGGCTCGGTGTCGTCGAAGTCGCCGACGCTGCTGTAGCCCTCGACGGTGCCGCCGTCTCGCATGCTCGCCTCGTCGGGGTTCTCGCCGTACTGGCGCAGCGCCCGGCGCTGGCGCAGGTAGTCCCAGGCCTTGTCGAGCTGGACCTTGAGCTCGTCGAGGCGGGCGTGCTCGTCGTCGTCGAGGCCCTCGCCCTCGTGGCGATGGAGCAGATCCTCCTCTTCCTTGACGAGCTGGTCGATGCGGTCGAGCACCTGCTGGTCGTCCATGGCGCCAAGACTACCCGTGCCGCGAGCGGGCTAACGCGCGAGCGCCCGCAGATGCTCGCGGAAGCCGATCCCGAAGCCGGTCGGCGTGCCGTCGTAGTCGCGGATCAGGGTCGGGCCGTTGCGGCAGGTCCAGCCGCCGTGGGCGTTCCAGGTCCAGCCCAGGTAGGAGACGCCGCGGCGGTCGGCCCAGGGCATGTAGTCGTCGACGTAGCCGTGGCGGCAGTCCCCCTCCCCCATCTCCCCCGTCACCACCGGGTGCCGGCGGGCGATGCGGGCGAGGTCGGCGCGGCAGGTCGCGAAGCAGGCGGCGAAGTCGTAGGTGTGGTTGGAGGCGACGAGCCCGCCCACCGGGTCCGGCGGCAGGTGGGCCAGCCAACGGTCGAGGTTGCGGGCCCAGCCGACGCCGCCGAGCAGCAGCGGCTGGCGGGCGCCGGTCGCGCGCACCGCGGCGACCAGCTCGCGCATCCCCGCCGCCCGGTAGGCACCGGCGCGACGGTCGTGCAGGACGCAGCCGTGCTCCCAGCAGCCCCAGCCGACGTGGTGCGGCTCGTTGTAGAGGTCGAAGAGGACGGCGCGATCGTCGCGGTAGGCGGCGGCGACGCTGGCCCAGAAGTCCGGCGAGTGGTCGGCGTCGGCCATCGGGACGATCCCGGTCGCCTGGAATGCCCCCGGGGCGGCGACGTGGAGATCGAGGATCACGTAGAGGCCGGCGCGCTCGAGGCGGTCGACCCAGGCGCGGATCGTCGCCTGGTAGGCGGCGGCGCCGAGGCCGGGCGCGATCCCGTTGATCCCCAGCCAGCAGGTCTCGTTCAGCGGCACCCGCACGGCGTTGATCTGCCAGCTCCTCATCGCCCGGATCGAGGCGGCGTCGCTGGGGCCGTCGAAGAAGCCGTAGCCCTGCTGGCAGGAGTACTCGGTGCCGGAGCGGTTGACCCCGAGCAGGCGGACCACCCTCCCCTGCCCGTCGACGAGCTGGTTGTCGCGGACGCCGATCCAACGGGCCGCCGGGCTCGCGGGCGCCGCGAGCAGCAGGCACGCCGCCGCGGCGAGGGCGGCGAGCCACCGGCCGCGAGGAGCGGTCAGGCGGGCGCTCCCTCCGCCGCGGCCGGGTCGGAGACCCGCTTCGGCGCCGGCCCGCGCGAGAACCGCATGACGCCGTCCTCGAGCGGCCCGTAGCGCAGGGTGCGCAGGTCGACCGGGTAGTTCTGGCGCAGCTTCCACGGTTCCCTGGAGCCCTGCTTCGGCAGCTTGTCGAGCGAGCGCAGGACGTAGCCGGCGTTGAAGTCGAGCAGCGGCTCCTCGGTCAGCGTCGGGTCCGTGGCCTCCGGCACGCACTCGCGGTAGCCGCCGGCGTCCATGTGGTTGAGCAGGCGGCAGACGAATTCGGCGGTGAGGTCGGCCTTCAGCGTCCAGGAGGCGTTGGTGTAACCGATCGTGAAGGCGAAGTTGGGGACGCCGTCGAGCATCATCCCCTTGTAGGTGAAGGAGCTGCCGAGGTCGGTCTCCTCGCCGTCGACGGCGATCCGCATGCCGCCGAGGAAGAGGAGGTTGAGACCGGTGGCGGTGACGACGAGGTCGGCCTCCAGCTCGGCGCCGGAGTCGAGCCTGACGCCCGTCTCGGTGAAGGCGGCGATCGTGTCGGTGACGATCTCGGCGTCGCCGGCGGAGATCGCCTCGAAGAGGTCGGAGTCCGGAACCAGGCAGAGGCGCTGGTCCCAGGGGTCGTAGCGGGGCTTGAAGTGGGTGTCGACGTCGTAGCCCGGCGGCAGGGCCTTGATCACTCCGCGCCGCAGCAGCCTCTTCATCAGCTCCGGCCGGCGGCGGCTGAGGCGGTAGCTGCCGAGCTGGAGCAGCACGTTCTTCCAGCGCACGACCGCGTAGGCCGCCCGTTCCGGCAGCAGGCGCCGCAGGCGCTTGGCGATCGCGTCCTCCCCCGGCATCGAGACGACGTAGGTGGGCGAGCGCTGCAGCATCGTCACGCGCGCCGCCTCCCGCGCCATCGCCGGCACCAGGGTCATCGCGGTGGCGCCGCTGCCGATCACGACGACGCGCTTGCCGGCGTAGTCGAGATCCTCGGGCCAGTGCTGCGGGTGGATCACCCGGCCGCCGAAGCGGTCGATCCCCGGCAGCTCCGGCGTGTAGCCCTGGTCGTAGCGGTAGTAGCCGCTGCAGACGAAGAAGAAGCCGCAGGTGACCGTCAGCCTCTCGCCGCTCTCGGTCCGTTCGGCCTCGACCGTCCAGCGCCCCTGCTCGCTCGACCACTCGGCGCCGAGCACCCGGTGATGGAGGCGGACCTTCGGTTCGATCCCGGCCTCGCGGGCGGTGTCGCGGACGTATTCCAGGATCGACTCGCCGTCGGCGATCGACCTGGCGGCGGTCCAGGGGCGGAAGCGGTAGCCGAGCGTGTGCATGTCGGAGTCCGAGCGGATCCCGGGATAGCGGAAGAGGTCCCAGGTGCCGCCGATGTCCCCGCGCGCCTCGAAGATCGCGTAGGTCTTGCCGGGGCAGCGCTCCTGCAGGTGGTGGGCGGCGCCGATGCCGGCGATGCCGGCGCCGACGATGAGGACGTCGAGGTGTTCGGTGGACAAGCGTGGGCTCCCAGTTCAGGTCTTGGCCGACTCCAGCACGCGAAACGTCATGCCGGCGCGCTGCAGCCTTGTGAGAAGCATGTCACCCATCGCGGCCGCGGTGGTCACCTGGCCCGCCGTCGGCGGCAGCTCGTCGAAGGCGAGGCAGAGCCCGGACTCGGCCAGCATCTTCGAGGTCTCGGTGTAGCCGGGGTCACCGCCGGAGACCTCGGTGACGACGCGCTTGCCGCCGCCCTCGCCGACGAAGGTGACCTTGAACCAGCTGCGGTCCCGCTGCTCCTGGCTCGGCCCCTCCCCCGGCGCTTTCGCCTTCAGCAGCAGCTTGCGGGTCGGCGGCGGCGGCGCCAGCAGGGCGACGGCGCCGACACCGGCGGCGAGCGCGGCGACCGAGGCGAGGTGCTTGGCGACGAGGTGGTGGCCGTAGGTGAAGTCGGGCCCGTAGCGGTCCAGCGCGGCGGCGGAGCGACGGACGACGGCGCCGTCGATCGTCGGCAGCGGCGCCACCCAGCCGCCGAGCCGGGCGTCGCGGCGGACCCGCGCCGGCGCCGAGTGGACCTCGCGGCCGGCCGGGCGCCGCTCGGCGCGGCGGCGCTCCTTCGCCGCCGCCAGCGTCTGGCGACCGCGGGCGAACGCGTTGATTGCCGAGTGGTAGGTGCCGCCCGAGAAGCTGGCGTTGGAGCGCACGTACCCGTCGACCCTGAGCGGCACCCCCTCGGGCAGCTGCTGGACCGTGAAGTAGGCCCCGAGGTCGTGCGGGATCGAGTCGAAGCCGCAGCAGTGGACGATGCGGGCGCCGGTGCGGACCGCCTCGGCGTGGTGCAGGCTCCACATCCGGTCGACGAACTCCGGCTCGCCGGTGAGGTCGACGTAGTCGCTGCCCGCCGCCGCGCAGGCGGCGACCAGCGGCTCGCCGTGGAGGGCGTAGGGGCCGACGGTGGTGATCACGACCCTGGCCGCCTCGACGACCTTGGTCAGCGCGACCAGGTCGGCGGCGTCGGCCTCCAGCAGGTCTGGAGCCGGGACCGCGGAGGAGATGCCGGCCAGCTCCGCCGCGACCGCCTCGAGCTTCGCCCGGTTGCGCCCGACCAGTGCCCAGCGCAGCCCCTGGGGCCCGTGCTCGGCCAGGTAGCGGGCCGTCAGCCCGCCGGTGAAGCCGGTGGCGCCAAACAGCGCCACGTCATATCCGCGCTCCGCCTCCACCGACGGGATTGTGGCAGCAGGCGGGCGGCGCGACCGGATCGCTCAGGGAGAGAGCGATCCGCCGCGAGAGGAAAAGGGGCGCCGTGGCCGACACCAGTAAACGACCACGGCACCCGTTCTGGGCCTCTAGCCTTCCTGAGACCGCAGCTTTGCCGCCGCGACCGCGCAGCGGGAGTAAGGAGTCCCCTTCTCGCCTTTGACGTGCTTGCGGCTGAGCTCCTTGCACGCCTGCCTTGGGGTCAGGTCCTCGTCGGTGGCCGCCTTCGCCATCGCCCTGACGCAGCTGCTGAAGGGGGTTCCCTTCACGCCTTTGACGTGTTTCCTGCTCTCGCCCTGGCAGTAGCGGCCGTACGCTTTCGCCTGTTCGGGGAGACCGGCCCCGGGGCCAGGGGTCGGCGGTTCGGGGCTGTACTGCGGCCCTTTTGCCTGGCCATGGCCGTTGCCGGGTTCGGCCGGCTGGGCTGCGATCGCGACCGCGGGCGCCGCCGCGAGCGCGAGCGCGCCGACGACCAACGCGATCCTGAGGTGCGGCTTCATCGTGCCTCCTTCGACTCGTGCCCCTGGGGGAAAGGGCGTTCGCGTGCGTATCTCCGGGAAATGGAACGGAGGCAACCGGGGTTTGTCAGGGCGAACCTGGAAGTCTTCACGCCGGCTCGTCCCGCTCACGGCTCGGACAGAGCCGGCGACCCCTTCGACGGCGGCCCGTGCAGCTCTCCGGCGGGCGTTTCCGGGGGCGATGCCGGGTTCCCGCCCCCGGCCGACTCAGGGCCCGCCGGCGGCGCGGGTTCGGGCGGTTCGGGTCTCGGCGGGGGCTCGGGCTCGACCGCGTGTTCGGGCTTGGCGGCGTGCGTCGGCTTCGGCGTGCCCTGCGCGGCGCCGCCGTTGCCTTTGTCGCCGGAGGCGGCGCTGCCGTTCGTTCCTTTGTGGCTGGCGGCGGTTTCCTGTCCGTGCTGGGACGCCCCCTGCGAGTTGCCGTGGCTGGCGCCGTGGCCGCCGGCGTTCCCCTGGGCGGCGTAGGCGCCCGGCGCCGGCGACGGTGAGCCGGTCCCCGTCGCGCCGGCGCCGGTGCCGGCTGCGCGAGGGGCGGTCGCCGTGCTCTCTGCCTGCCTGCCGCCTTCCCGCGTGGAGCGCCGGGACTCACCGACGCCGCCGGAGCTCGCACCCGTGACCCGCGCGCCACCGACCCCGACCGACGCTCCAGGCGCCGTCCCGGCCGGCTCCGACCGAGCCGGGGCGTCCTTGGAGCTCCCCCCTCCGGGCAGCCCGACGTCGACCAGACCGCCGCGGTCGGCGGCACCGACGCCGATCGCGGCGACCACGGCCACCGTCGCCGTGCCTTTGACGAGCGCCGAGGTGCCGAGGGCCGAGACCCCGGCGGCCTTGCCGGCGGCCACCGCCGCACCGCCGGCCATCCCGGCCCCGGCGACGCCGCCGGGGCCGCCACCGCCGAGCAGCGCCTGCAGGACGCCCGCCGCCGCGGCGGCGGGCAGCGGCGTCAGCGCGGCGAAGTCGCCCCGGCGGCGCTTGATTTCGTCACGAAACTCGCGGCAGGCAGGACATCCGCGCAGGTGGGCGCGGATGTCGCGGCGGCGGGTGACGCGGCCGTCGGCGTCGGAGAGCGCTCTGGTGACGCTGTCGCAGCTCAACTCACGCCCCTCCTCCATCTGCCGCAGGCTCAGCCGCGCCTCGTAGAGCGTCTGCCGCGCCACCGCCGGCGAGGTGCCGAACGCGGCGCCGATCTCCTCGAAGCCGAGACCGGCCATCTCCCTCATCACCAAAACGGCGCGCTGGCGCTCCGGCAACTCCTCCATGTCGGCGACCAGTCGCCGCAGACGGGCGCGCTGCTCGGCTTCCTCGGGTGGGCTCGCCGCCGGCGTGGCCAGCTCGGGGTCCAGCTCCTCGATCGGCGCTCGTCGTCGCATCGCCTCGATCGACTCGTTGTGGGCGATCCGGTAGAGCCACGGCTTCAGCTGGATCTCGCGGCGCTCGCCGGGCAGCGCCCGCATCACCTTCAGCATCGTGTTCTGCAGCGCGTCCTGGGCGTCCTGGGAGTCGCCCAGGATCGCCAGGCAGAAGCGGTAGAGATCCTGGTGGTAGCGGCGGAAGATCGCCGCGAAGGCGGCGTCGTCTCCCTCCGTCGCCCGCCGCACCAGGCGCTCGTCGGAGAGCAGGCGCCCGGCACCGAGGTGCGAGCCGAACCCGCTCGGGGCGGCAGCTTCGCTCATCCGCAGACTTGGATCTCATCGCGGGGCATCTCCGCAAGGTTAGGGGTGTTCCGCTCTTCCCCAAAACGGCGCGGACCGGGATTTGTCAGCCCAATGCGGCGCATTCGCACGCGGGGTCGCGTCGGAGGACGGTCGCGCCGAAGAGCCGAGTGCCGATCAAGGTCGGGCTGGTATCCGTCGATGGAGTACCGAGAGGATGCCCGGCGCCAACCCCAAGGCCACCGCCCCGTCGCCAGAGCCCGCCGGGCTCGCGCCGGTCCTCGACCTCGCCCGCGAGACGGGCCTCAAGGACCTCGAGCGCACGCCCGGGGAACGGCGCCGGATCTACGTCGGCCTGCATCTCAAACTCGCCCTCGTGATCGGCATCGCCCTGACCTGGGCGGGCCTCTCGCTGTGGATCGCGATCCCCTGGATCGAGGAGCTTGGCGAATCGATCACGCTGCCGCTGGCAATCCTGGTGATCCTCGGCATCGCGATCATCCCCGGCTACCTGAACGCGAACCTGATCGCCTCGCTGCTGATCGACCGGCCACCGCCGCTGCGCTTCGACCTCGCCTTCCCGTCCCTGACGGTGGTCGTCGCCTGCTTCGAAGAGGAGGCGACGATCGAGGAGACGCTCGCCTACGTCGGCAAACAGGGCTATCCGGGGGAGATGCGGATCCTCGTCGCCGACGACGGCTCCAGCGACCGCACCGCGGAGCTGGCCCGGGCGCGGGCCGCCTTGGATGAGCGGATCTCGGTCGTGACCTTTCCCCACGGCGGCAAGGCCCACACGCTGACCGCGGCCATGGCGTACGTGCGGACGCCGCTGGTCGGCACCGTCGACGCCGACACCCTGCTGATGGACTCGGCGCTGGAGCGGATCGTCGCCCGCCTGCTGATCTCCCCGCCGGACACGGTCGCGGTCGCCGGCGCGGTCTTCGTGCGCAACTCCCGGCGCAACTTCCTCACCCGCGCCCAGGAGTGGGACTACTTCCTCGGGATCGCCTCGGTCAAGCGCCAGCAGGGCCTCTTCCAGGGGACGATGGTCGCCCAGGGCGCATTCAGCGTCTACCGGACCGACGCCGTGCGTGCGGTCGGCGGCTGGCCGGACCGCATCGGCGAGGACATCGTCCTCACCTGGGCGATGATGCGCGACGGCGGCCGCGTCGGCTACGAGCGCACCGCGATCGCCTTCACCGGCGCCCCCGAAGACGCACGGCACTTCGCCCGCCAGCGACGGCGCTGGGCGCGAGGGATGATCGAGGGGCTGCGCGAGCACGGAGGGGCGCTCGTGGCCGCGAGGCGCGCTAACGCCCACGCGGTGCTGGTCAACTTCGCCTTCCCCTTCGTCGACGCGGTCTACTCGGTCGCCTTCCCGATCGGCATCGTGCTGGCGCTGTTCGGCAACTTCGCGATCGTCGGCCCGATGACCCTCGCCGTCCTGCCGCTGAACTTCGCCCTCTCGATGATCATGTTCCACCTCAGCCGCCAGGCGTTCCGGGAGGTGGGCCTGCACGTCCGCCAGAACCGCCTCGGCTACCTCGGCTACCTGCTCACCTACCAGTTCTTCATGTCGCCGATCTCGGTCGCCGGCTACGTGCAGGAGGCCTTCAGGGCCCGGCGGAGCTGGTAAGGCACTCAATCGCGGACCCGCCCCAGACGGTCTACCCTCCCCGCGGGTGGCATACGTCGACTCCTACCTGTGGCGGCTGCGCCAGGCAGTCGGCAGCGACCTGGTCCTGATGCCGGGCGCGATGGTCGCGCTGCAGCGTGGGGACGGGCAGGTGCTGCTGACCAAGCGCGCCGACGACGGCACCTGGTGCCTGCCGGCCGGCGGCGCCGAGGTCGGCGGCAGCTTCGCCCGCACCGCGATCGCCGAGCTGGCCGAGGAGACCGGGATCGAGGTCGCGGCGGAGGACCTGGTCCCCTACGCCACCCTCTCCGAGGCCGAGCTGCACACGGTCCGCTACGCGAACGGCGACCTCACCCACTGCTTCGCGCTCTGCTTCCTGGCGAGGAGCTGGCGCGGGAACGCGCGTCCCGACCAGAGCGAGACGACGGAGGTGACGCTCGCCCCGCTGAGCGATCTCCCCGAGCCGCTCCATCAGCCCTCCGCTCGCGCGCTCGGCCTGCTGAGCGCCTACCTCATCACCGGCGCCTTCCAGCTCCGGTGATTGAAAGCGGCTGATGGGATTTCGATCCCTCGTTCTTCTGCATGGCAATTACGCCGGGCTTCAGCGGGACTCCGTGCGAGAGCTGGCTGATTTGCAGGGGCTTTGACCAGAAGCCCGCGGGGTCAGAAATCAGCGGGCAGGAGTTCGAACGCCCCGCCCTGCAGCGGCGCCACGGCTCTAAAATGGCGCTCGTCGAAGCTGAAGAGGCGCCGGGTCTCGTAGCGCTCCGCAAGGACCGCGATCGAGCAATCGGCAAGGCCGAGGCCGAGATCGGCGTAGCGGGCGTCGAGCTCGGCGACCAGCGGGTAGTCGCCCGCTTCCAGGCAGGCGACGTCATAACGCGACGCGGCGAGATCGCTGAGGAAGGCGCGTCGGGCCGCGTGGCCGAAGCGGACGCCGAGCAGATAGTCGACCTCGGCCGCGACCGGCGCCGGCAGGACCAATGGGCCGTCCTCTTCCTCGCGGATCCTCAGCAGCGCCTCGAGCCGCGGCTCCTCGGCGTCCGCCAGCGCGACCAGCGGCGCCGCGTCGAGAATCAGCGTCACTCGCCGAAGCCGCGCATCAGCTCGTCCTCGGGGATCTCCGAGATCGGCCGAGCATCGCGTGTCGATGCGCTCGAAGTTGCCGGCGAGGGCGAAGTTCCGGTCCCGCTTGGGCGCGGGCCGGTAACAGGAAATCGCCTCGCGGACGATCTCCGCCTGGGGACGGCCCTCCGCGCGGGCCAGACGGGCGAGGCGCTCGGCCTGCTCGTCATCGAGGTAGATGCTGGTCTTGCGCATGGCAAGGCAGTATAGGGCACTACGTAGGGCATCGACCCGACGACGCCGGCACGCGGCGCTCCCGTGCAGCCCTCCCCCGGCTCAGTCGGGTTCAGCGTCTCGGTCGGGGTGAAGGCGACGTCGATCAGACCGAGTCGCCCGAAGGGCACTTTCAGCCCCGCCTCGGGGACTTTGCCTGGCACTTCGTAGTTGATTAGTTGACGATCTGGCCCTTTCTCCGCAGCTCGAGGGCCACGGTCCCGTCTTCGGAGTTTTCGAGGTGGGCGTGCAGGCCGTTGCTCGCCTTCAGCTTGAGTTCGACCCGGACGACGGTTCCTCGTTC
>CAVPEX010000058.1:0-8228 GCA_963703585.1 uncultured Solirubrobacterales bacterium
CGCTGCGCGAGGCGCTGGCGGGCGCGCGGCGGACGGTGCCCCGCTGGGCGCGGGAGCGACTGCGCGCGGCGCTGCGACGCGGAAGTTGAGACCGGCGGCGGTGTGGCACGAGTTGGTCGGCGGCGCTGCGACGCGGGACCGCGGTATATCGTGCGTTCGAGTCGCCGGGACCACCGGGCCGCAGCGGTAATGTAAGCGAGATACGGATGTCGCAGTTACAGCGATACGAGTCGCGCGCAGCGGGTGAGCGGATCGAGCTCCGACTCGGCGGGCGCGCGGTCGGGGCCTGGCTCGGGCTGCCCGACGGGCCCGGGCCTCACCCGGGCGTGCTGGTGATCCATGAGCTCTGGGGCCTGACCGCCGACATCGAGCGGATCTGCGGGCGGCTCGCGGCGGCGGGCTACGCCGCGCTCGGGCCGGAGCTCTACGGCCCCGGCCGGCGACCGGTGTGCATCGCCCGAGCCGTGCGCGACCTTGCCCGCGGCGATGGGGAGCTCGGCTCCGCCCGCGCCGCCGAGGCCCTCGACGCGCTGCGGGGGCGCCCGGAGGTGGACGCCGGGCGAACGGGAGCCATCGGCTTCTGCATGGGCGGGGGTTTCGCGCTCCTTCTCGGCGCCCGCGAGGAGCTGCGCGCAACCGCCGTCAACTACGGGCGCGTTCCCGAGTCGGCGGCGGAGCTCGAGGGGCTCTGCCCGGTGGTGGCGAGCTACGGGGGACGCGATCGCCAGCTGCTTCCCCACCTCGAGCGGCTGCGGCGCTTCCTCGACGAGCGCGGCGTCGCGCACGACACGCAACTCTATCCCGAGGCCGGGCACAGCTTCATGAACCGCAGCCTGCCGCGGCCGGCGGCGCGGGCCCTGCGGCCGCTGGCCACGGTCGAGTATCGCGAGGACGACGCCGAGGACGCCTGGCGCCGCATCCTCGCCTTCTTCGAGAGGCACCTGGGCGGAGCCGGCGTGATCGAAGGCGGAACCACTTGAGCCGGGCGAGCGATGGGATCGTGGTCGGGTTCGACGGCTCCGACGCCGCCCGGGCGGCGCTCGAGTTCGGCCTCGAGGAGGCCAGGCTCCGAGGCTGCGGGTTGCGCGTCGTCTGCGCCTGGCACTACCCGCTTTCGGGCTACATGGGCGGCGGCTTCGAGCCGCCCGGGCCGCGCCTCGAGGCCGCCGAGCTCGAGCGTGCCGCCGAGGCGGGGCTCGACCGCGCGCTCGTGGCCCTCGGCGGCGACCTGGCGGCGGTCGAGATCGAGCGCCGCGTCCGGCGGGGAGCGGCCGCGGCGGTGCTGCTCGAGGAAGCCGCCGGCGCGGCGCTGCTGGTCGTCGGCTCGCGCGGCCACGGCGGGTTCGCGGGGCTCCTGCTCGGGTCCGTCAGCCAGCAGTGCGTGGCCCACGCCCCCTGTCCGGTCATCGTCGTCCACGGCCCGCGCGAGCTGGAGCAGCGAAGCCGCGGGCAATGACGGCGCTGGAGCTGATCCTCGCCAGGAACCAGGTGTCCTCGCTCGAGCTCGCGGCGGCGCTGCTTGACGCCGAGCAGTCGATCCTGTTCTTCAACGAGGCGGCGGCGGTCAGCTCTATGCGCCGGTCAGTCTGACCTGGGGCCTGGCCTGCGGCCAGGTCGCCGGGTCGATCGTGATCGAACCCCGAACGACTACTTCTTCGTCGGGAATAGGCACCGGCTCGGTCGTGACCACGCCGCAGTCGAGGTCACCGGCACAGGCCGGCGCCAGGTCTCATCCTCATGGCGGCGGACTCTCAGCTCCCAGCCACCGCCTCGTCGCACGGCTACGTCGTCCGCCACCCGCCCGGCTACTGAGCCCGAACGCACTTCCACACGGACGCCCCCGGCAGAACACAAGTCGAACCAGTTGGCGCGGATTGATGCGGACATGGTCTCGCTGGCGAGGTAATCGCGACTGACCTCGATCGAAGCGTCGGGCGGGTTCGCAAGAATCCCGCGGCGTGATCGTTCTCCACGGCGTCTGGTCTCAGCGGTCGTCTCTTCATATCTGGGGGGAGGACTCGGCGCTGCCGGCGCGGGCTCGGCGGCGGCGTGGCCCGCCCCCGGCGCAACCTCGGCCGCGCAAGCATCCGTTCGCCTGCGATGCACCCGCCTTGCGCGGAGCCATGGGCACGCTCGGCGGGCGCCTCCCCAGAAGCCGTGAGGAGGGGACGGTGACCCTTCTTCTTCCCTCCTCGCAGGACGGGCCCGAATCGTCCCCCCACCTGCTTCGCGCCGACGGCGACGGCAGCCGGCAGGCCGCCGAGGAAGTCGCTCCCTGGCGTGCACCGGCAATCAGGTTGGCGCCCGGACCCGCGCTCGATCTGCTGCTTGCGTTGCCCGCCGAGCCGATCTCGCGAGTCGCCGTCGGCGACTCGCTCCGCTTCCTGGCCGAGGCGGCAAAGCTTGCGCTCGAGCTGCTGGCGCGCGGCCGCCTGACGCCCGGGCTCTGGGCCAGAGGTGAGGGGTGGGTCGCGGGGTGGCAGCCTGTGCTCGAAGATGCCGAGGACGCCGAGCGGCTTCGCATCCTGGTCGAGGCGATCCCGCCGCCGGTCCGCGCCGAGGCCAGCGGCTCGCGGGAAGGGCACCCTGCCGAGTCGGTCGTCGGCGACGTGCTCGCGGCGTTCGTCGACGCCTCGGCCCGCAAGTGGGCCGCTCGCGGGCTCGGGGTGGACCGGCGATCACGGGCCGGGCGTTCCGCGACCGGGGCCTGGCTGGCGGCGCTGACGGCCAGGGACCCGGTCGTCCGGGCCGATCCCCGCGAGCTCGCGGCGCTGGCCGAGCGGCTCGACGACTGGCGGGAAGCCGGGCTGGCGTCCGCCCAGACCGGCACCTTCCGAACCTGCTTCCGGCTTCACCCACCTGGCCAGGTGGGGGCGCTGGACAGCGGCGGAGGGCCGGAGGACGCTGACGGCTCCGAGGAGCGCGGCGGCGAGGCAATGCACAGCTCTCCCTGGCGGGTCGAGATCCTGCTCCAGGCGAAGGACGACCCCAGCGTGCTGGTCCCGGCCGAGGAGGTCTGGTCGGCGAACGGCGAGCCGCTGACCGCCCTCGGCCGCAAGCTGCGGGACCCGCACGAGCGGCTGCTGAGCGGTCTCGGCATCGCGCTGCGACACTGGCCGGACCTCGAGCCGGCGCTTCGCGAGCCGGCGCCGACCGGCGTCGACCTGACCCTGGAGCAGGCCTACGAGTTCCTCGGCGACGCGGCACCGGCGCTGGAGCAGGCCGGCTACTCGATCCTCGCCCCTGCCCGAGCCCGGCTCACGTCCAAGCTCCGCCTGCGCCCGCTGGAAGAGGAATGGGAGGAGGGATCGGGCCTGCTCGGACTGGACGGCCTCTGCGCCTACGAATGGCGGGTGGCGGTCGGCGACCGGTCGCTGACGGGGGAGGAGCTGCGTGAGCTCGCTGCGCGGAAGATGCCGCTGGTGCGGGCGAAGGGGCAGTGGATCATGCTGCGGCCGGAGGAGATCGAGGCCGCGCTCTCCTTCCTCGAGCAGACGGCGGCGGCGGGAGAGGCGCCGGCGGGGGAGCTGTTGCGTACCGGCCTCGGCCTGGACGGGGCCAACGCCGCGCCAGACCTCGAGCTCGGCGGCATCGAAGCGGACGGCTGGCTCGGGGATCTGCTCGGCGCCAACGGGGAGCGCAGGCTGGAGCCGGTGGAGGCGCCGGCCGCCTTCAGAGGCACGCTTCGCCCCTACCAGGCGCGCGGGCTCGCCTGGCTTTCGTTCCTCTCCGGCCTCGGGCTGGGCGCCTGCCTCGCCGACGACATGGGGCTCGGCAAGACGATCCAGCTCCTCGCCCTGCTGCTCGCCGAGCGCGAAGGGCGCAGGCGACCCGGCCCGACGCTGCTCGTCTGCCCGATGTCGGTGGCGGGGAACTGGCAGCGCGAGGCCGAGCGCTTCGCGCCGGAGCTGCGCACCCAACTTCACCACGGTCCGGAGCGCCTTCGGGACCATGCCTTCGCCCGCGCCGCCCGCGCCGCCGACCTGGTGATCACCACCTATGCGCTCGCCCACCGCGACGCCGAGACCCTCGGCGCCGTGAAGTGGGAGCGGGTCGCGCTCGACGAGGCGCAGAACATCAAGACGCGAAGCGCGAAGCAGACGCGGGCCATTCGCAGCCTGCGCGCCCGCCACCGCGTCGCCCTGACCGGCACGCCGGTCGAGAACCGCCTCAGCGAGCTGCACTCGATCATGGACTTCCTCAACCCGGGGCTGCTGGGCTCGGCGGACCGCTTCGAGGAGCGCTTCGCGCGGCCGATAGAGCGCTACCGCGACGGCGCCGCCGCCGAGACCCTGAAGCGGGCCACCGGCCCCTTCATCCTGCGGCGGCTGAAGACCGACCGGACGATCATCGACGACCTTCCCGCGAAGATCGAGATCAAGGTCCCCTGCAACCTCACCCGCGAGCAGGCGACCCTCTACCGGGCGGTCGTCGACGACATGCTGGAGAGGGTGGAGCAAGCCGAGGGGATCGGGCGCTCCGGAATCATCCTCGCCGCGATGATGAAGCTGAAGCAGGTCTGCAACCACCCCGCCCACGTGCTCGGGGACCGCTCGCGCCTCGAGGGGCGCTCGGGCAAGCTCACCCGCCTCGAGCAGATCCTGGACGAAGCGCTGGCAGCTGGCGACAAGGCGCTGGTCTTCACCCAATTCGCCGAGTTCGGCCAGATGCTGCGCGCGCACCTGCAGGAGCAGCTCGGACGGGAGACGCTGTTCCTGCACGGCGGCACGTCGCGGACCGCGCGGGAGGAGATGATCCGCCGCTTCCAGGAGGAGGGCGACCCGGCGCTGTTCGTGCTCTCGCTGAAGGCGGGTGGCACCGGCCTCAACCTGACCGCGGCGAACCACGTCATCCACTTCGACCGCTGGTGGAATCCCGCGGTCGAGGACCAGGCGACCGACCGCGCCTTCCGGATCGGCCAGCGCAAGGACGTCCAGGTGAGGAAGCTCTGCTGCGTCGGCACGCTCGAGGAGCGGATCGACCGCCTGATCGAGGAGAAGAAGGACCTGGCCGAGCGGATCGTCGGCAGCGGCGAGGGCTGGCTCACCGAGCTCGACACCGGTCGCCTGCGCGAGCTGGTCGCGCTGGGCAGCGAGGCGGTGGCGGAGGGCTGATGGGCGACTGGGGCGGCTTTCCCCGATATCAGGCAGCGAGGCCGCTGGCGACCGAGGGCGGGATCGCCGCGCGCAGCCGCCGCGGGCCGATCGGCGAGACCTGGTGGTCGCGGCGCTTCATCGAGCTGCTCGAGTCCTTCGGGGTCGGATCGCGCCTCAAGCGGGGCCGCTCCTACGCCCGCTCGGGCCAGGTGACCGGGCTCGAGGTCGAGCCGGGGCTGGTGCTGGCCACCGTGCAGGGAACGCGCCACACGCCGTACCGGGTGCGGATTCAGGCGAACGCGCTCTCCGAGGGCCAGTGGCATCGCGCCGAACGGGCGATCACCGCCGAGGCGCTGCCGCTGGCGCAGCTGCTGGCCGGCGAGATGCCGCGCGAGATCGAGGCGATCCTCGCCGACGCCAGGCTCTCGCTGTTCCCGCGGCGGGCCTCCGACCTGCGCTCCTTCTGCGACTGTCCCGACTGGGAGAACCCCTGCAAGCACGTCGCCGCCGCCTTCTACATCCTGGCCGAGCGCTTCGACGAGGATCCCTTCCTGATCTTCGCCTGGCGTGGTCGCACGCGAGAGGAACTCCTGGCGCAACTGCGCGCGCGACGAGCGAAAGCAGCGAGGGAGTCGGGGGGAGAGGGCGCGACTGCCGGCGGGCGACGCCGGCGAGCGGAGTCGCTCGCGGATCGTCGCGACTCCTTCTGGCACAGCGGTCCCAAGCTGGCCGAGCTGCGTGTGCGCCCACTCGCGGCGGAGGCACCCGACGGCCTCCTTCGCCAGCTCGGTCCCTGCCCGGCCAAGCTCGGCGAGCGCGATGTCGCCGAGCTCCTGGAGCCCACCTACGAGGCGATCGCCGAAGCCGCCGAGCGAAAGGCATTGGGCTCGTAGGCCGCGCACGGCAAGCGCCCGCGATGACCCGGCTGAGGTTCCTTGATCGGAGCATCGTCCCGAGTCAGTGGGATGCTCCCATGTCAACGATTGCCTGGAGGGTTGGGGAGCTGGCCGCGCAGCGGGGCTGGGGCGCGCGGCAACTCGCCGAGGAGGCGGGCCTCGACCAGAAGACGGTGCGGAACATCCTCGCCGGCCGGGCGACCCGGGTCGACCTCAACGCGATTGCGCGGCTGTCGAGGGCACTCGGAGTTGGCCCAGGGTCGCTCTGGGAGGTTGGCCCGGACTCGACGGCGGCTTGGGAAAGGACGGCGGGATCCGCGGGCGAGGCGAGGCCCGGCGAGTTGGACGAGGTTCTCGCCGGCGACTGGCCG
The DNA here is from genome assembly GCA_963703585.1 of uncultured Solirubrobacterales bacterium. Taxonomy (GTDB): domain Bacteria; phylum Actinomycetota; class Thermoleophilia; order Solirubrobacterales; family 70-9; genus VAYN01. Next base: position 6,364 of record CAVPEX010000058.1, read on the forward strand.
GAACAGACCGATCCCGCTCTGGAGCGAGCCCTCCGGTCGCCTTGAGCCGCTGCTACCTCGACACGAATTTCCTCTACGCGCACCTGCGATCGAGGCGAGGCCGGTCGCTGGAGCCGGTTGAGACCTGGCGGGCGCAGGTGTTGGGCGAGATGGACGCCGGCCGGCGGCGTGATCAGCGGCCTCGTCCTCGACGAGCTCGCCAACAGGCTCGTCCTGGCGTGGCTGCGCGACGACGTGGGCAGGATCGCCGTGGGCTTCGTAGCCGTTGTAGCCGATGAACTGGATCGCGGGGACCAGGGGGCAGACGGGGGCGGTGCCTGAGCCGCCGCACCCTTCGGTCCAGCCGAGGTCTTCCGCAGCTCGCTTGGCGGTGTCGTCCCAGCCGCGGCCACTGGCATGAACCATGTCCATCGCCGTGCCGTCGCCGTGGGTGTTGTGGCCGCCCGCGCGCGCCGCGGTCACGCGGAGCTCGTTGGTTTCAAGCAGCCACACGGCGTCCGGCCAGATCCGCTCGTCGACCGCCTGCGGGCTCCCGCCGCCGACCCAGAGCCGGCGCGGCAGCGCCTTGAAGGTCCGCGGCTGGTAAAGGCGCTGGGCGTGGCGGAGCATCGCGTCTCCGCCGATCGTGGGCCGCAGGCTTCGCCGAGCGCCAGGGATGCGACGGTCCATGCCTGCGCCCTGGAAGCGCCGGAAGTCGCCCATCACCCGTTCGACGTACCACTCGGCATGGTTGTAGGCGAATATCGCGTCGTGCCAGTTGCGCGGTGCGCCGGAGGCCCGGAGGTAGCGGGGCGTAAATCGCGTCTTCGGGGTCGTAGGGGTCCTTCTTGCCGTCGCCGTTTGCGTCGACCCCGTAGGCGGCCCAGGTTTCGGGCATGAACATCATCCAGCCCATCGCCCCCCGAGCCGGTGGTGTTGTTCATGTTGGTGCCGAAGGACTCTAGAAACAGGACTCCGTCAGATCGGGGGTAGATCAGAGTCTCCGTGAAAGCCGGCCTGGCTCACGTCGAGCGCGTGGGCCGCTCAGTGCCCTGGTCATGTTCAAGTAGTAACTGTTCAGGTGCCGCGGACTCAGTCGCCGACCCAGCGGCGGTATGCGTCGAGTAGGCGTGAGGTGGTCGAATCGGCCTGGAGACTGATGTCAAGCAGAGCGACGTCGTAGTCGCGCCCGGCGCGTTGACAGGTGGCTATGAGCTCGCGGCGACGATCGCCCAGACCGATCCAGCGCACCTCGACGCTCTCGCCGATCACGGTGCCTGGGCAGGGGAGGCCAGCGTCCCCCTCGAATGCGTCCTGGAACGCCTGCAGCGCCTCGTCCTCGTCGTGGCAGTCGGCGGTGATCTCGGCGATCAGGCCGTCGAGGTCGGGGTCGGCTCGACGGGCACGGCTCACGGCGAATCGGCTTCCACTCGACGGCCTCAGGCGGCCCTGCCGAGTCGATCCAGGACGAGCGGCGGGCAGCGGATCTCACCGCTCTTGAAGCGGCCGACGGGGCGGTGCACGCAGACGGTGGCGCTCTCCTCGTCGAGGTCGACGACGGTGCCCTCGATGCCGTGCAGGTAGCGGGGCGTGGCCTGGCTGTTGATGCGGATGCGATCGCCGACCGTGAGCTCGTTGAGCGCCTTGGCGGAGGCGATCGTCTGCAGCAGCAGGGAGCGAGCGCTGATCGCTTCGGCGATCCGAGTCAGGTGGGGGTCGAGCGCGCCGGCAGCGACCTGGTCGAGCAGCAGGCGCTGCTCGGGCTCCGGGTGGGCGCGAATGGGGGCGGGCGGCGAGGCTCGCCTCCCCCGGCGGGAGCGCTTGCCCTTCCTGCTCATCTCGGCGAGTATCGGCCGGCGCGCGGACGGAGCCGATCAGGGACCGGA
>CAVPEX010000059.1:0-28665 GCA_963703585.1 uncultured Solirubrobacterales bacterium
AGGAAAAACAGAATCCGACCAGCGAGAATCACCCAGTCCAACCTTCGGCCCTCCTTTGCAACTGATAGTGACAGGGGAAAAGTAAGCTACCACCGATGGCCCGGCAAATCGAGTCCTGCGGGCGCCTGCGCGCGGCGGTAGAGCTGCTGGCGAAGCGGCGGCCTTGAGGCGGGGCAGGGCGACGATCGCGATCACCTCGACGCAGGTCTCGAGCGCCACCGCGGTGCTGTCGATCACCAGGTGGTAGAGGGAGGGATCGCGGCGCCGCGGCCGAGGACGACGCCGCCCGTGGTCTCCGCGAGCTCCCACAGAAGCTGCTCGGTCTGCAGGTTGAAGTCCTCCTCCCGCGGCGCGCCCCGGCCTGCCGCGAGTGGGCCGGCGCCGGCGAGGGTGGCGAGCCGGGCGAAGCGCGCGAGCAGCCTGCCGGGACCGGCGCAGGGATCCTCCGCGGCGAGCGCCTGGCCGAGTGGCGCCGCGAGGCGCTCGGCGACCGTGACCGGGATCGCCCGGTCGACGAGCGGCACCCCGAGGCGCTCTGCGACCCCGGGACCGACGGTGCTCCCGCCGGCCCCGTAGGAGGAGGAGGAGGAGGTCGTGACCAGCGGCCGCGCCGCGGCGCTCATCGCGGAGGCGGGGGTACTCCCTGGGCGCGCCGGAGCGGGCGGCGGTCGGGCCCGGCGTCACCGGTCATGCGGGACGACATCGCCGGATAAAGTAGCATGCTAACTATGCAGGCGGTAACGCTTCCGAAGCCGGTGGGCGCCCTCGACAGCAGGAGCGACTACGAGGATCTGTGGCGGTCCTGGGACGACTTCTTCACCGCCCTCAACCAGGTTCGCGGGAGGGCGGCGCGGGGACAGGCCGACGGCCTGACGGTCCCCCAGTACCGGCTGCTGTCGGCCGTCGCGCGGTCGCCGGCGGCGCGCAGCGGCGAGCTCGCCGGTCTGGTGGGAGTCAGCGCCCCGACCACGACCAGGATGCTCTCGGGGCTCGAGCGCGCGGGCATCGTTCGCCGCGCCGCGGTGCCCGGCGACCGCCGCAGCGTCACGGTCGCGCTGACGGCGAAGGGCCGGCGGCTCCTGGAGCGAAAGGAGGCCGTCGTCTCCGAGAAGCGCCGCGCGCTGTATGAGTCCTTGACCGCGGCTGAGCGCCGGCAGGCCCGGCGGCTGCTGCGGCGCCTGGCCGAGGCGATCGAGGCGCTGTGAGCGCCGGCGGCGTTGATCGTCGCCGGCGCTCGGAGCGCCGGCGGGCAGGCGATGAGCCCTCCGCACGAGACGGCTTCCTCGCGCTGGCGCACGGGCCCGGCGGGGACCCGATCGTCCTCTCCCGAAGACAGCTCGAGATCGTGAACGCGCTCCGCGCCGCCGGCGTCCTCTCGGTGTCGGAGATCGCGGAGGCGCTCGGCGTCTCGCGGAGCGTCGCGACTACGAGGGTCGAGGAGTTCGTTCGCCTCGGCGTCGTCGACCGGCGCATGGATCCCGAGGATTGCCGCCGCCGTCAGGTGAGGCTGACCGTCGCCTGGCTCCCCGACCGCGCCGCCGCGGGCGGGCGAGGGTGAGCGTGTCCGCACAGCCCGCCGGCGAGACGAGGCAGCACTACGGGCTGACGCTCGCGGTGCTCGTGCTGGCGGCGCTCGCCTTCGCCCTCTCCCAGACTCTCGTCGCCCCGGCGCTGCCCGAGATCCAGCGCGAGCTGGGGACGTCGACCACCGCGGTCACCTTCGTGCTCACCGCCTACCTGCTCGCCGCCTCGGTCGCCACCCCGATCGTCGGCCGCCTCGGCGACATGTTCGGCAAGGAGCGGATGCTGGTGGCGACGCTGGTCATCTTCGGGATCGGATCGCTGGTCGCGGCGCTCTCGCACTCGATCGGCGTCCTGATCGCCGGGCGGGCGATCCAGGGCATCGCCGGCGCCGTCTTCCCGCTCTCGTTCGGAATCATCCGCGACGAGTTCCCCCCCGAGCGGGTCGCGACCGGGATCGGTCTGATCAGCGCCACCTTCGGGATCGGCGGCGGAGCCGGACTCGTGCTCAGCGGCTTGATCGTCGATCACCTCTCCTACGAGTGGATCTTCTGGCTCGGGCTCGCGGTGGTCGCGGTGGCGACCGTCGCCACGCATTTGTTCGTGCCCGAGTCACCGGTGAAGAGCCCGGGGCGAGTCGATTGGGGCGGGGCGGCGCTCCTCTCCGGGGGCCTGGTCGCGCTCCTGGTCGCGGTCAGCGAGGGGAGCTCCTGGGGCTGGGGGTCGGGCCGGGTGGTCGGGCTGTTCGTGGCCTCGGCTGCGTTCCTGATCGCCTGGGTGAGGTTCGAGGCAAAGCAGCGCGATCCGCTCGTCGACATGGCGATGATGCGCGACCGCGCCGTCGCGACCACCAACGCCACCGGCTTTCTGATCGGCTTCGGCATGTTCGGCTCGTTCATCCTGATCCCCCAGTTCGTGCAGATGCCGCCCGCGGCGGGCTTCGGCTTTGGCGCCACGGTGACCGAGGCGGGGCTCTTCATGCTTCCCTCGGCCGGGATCATGCTCGTCGCCGGGCCGCTCGCGGGATGGCTCGGCGGACGATTCGGCTCGAAGCTGCCGCTCGTGATCGGCACCGCGATCGCCGCGGCGAGCTTTGTCTTCCTCACCCTCTTCCACGACGAGCGCTGGTCGATCTACGCGGCGAGCGCCGCGCTCGGGCTCGGCATCGGCTTCAGCTTCGCGGCGATGGCGAACCTCATCGTCGAGGCGGTCGACCAGACGAAGACCGGCGTCGCCACCGGGATCAACACGATCATGCGGACGATCGGCGGCTCGCTCGGCGGCCAGATCGCGGCCAGCGTCGTCGCGGCCCACGTCGCCGCCACCGGGCTGCCGGAAGAAGCGGGGTTCACCACCGCGTTCGCGATCTCCGCGGTCGGCGTTGCGCTCGCCTTCGTCGCCGCCCTGGCGATACCTCGCAGGTCGAGGCCTTCCAGAACCGCGCCGCCACCGGTTCCCGCGAGAGCGGAGCACGCCCGGTCGGCGGCGGAGCGAGCTGAGGGGTAGGCGGCCGCCAAGAGTCACGCGGCCAGGGTCCATGCCCAGCCGTCGCCCACACCGACCTCTCCCTCGCGTCCCAGATGATCCAGGTGGGCGTACGCCTCCAAGGCGGCCAGCATCGCGTCGGCGGGGGCCGCGACGGGGGAGCCGAATGCGGCGTCACACAGCTCGTCGAGCGTGGCGGGTCCAGCGGCCAGGCGGTGGCGCAGCACCGCGAGCCGTCGCGCGTGGTGGGCGAGAGGCTCCGCCGAACGCGCGGCGGCGTCGCGATAGGCGCCACCGTGCGCGGGAAGGACGAGCGAGATCGGCAGCGCCGCGATCCGTCGAAGCGAGTCCTCGAAGTCGGCGAGGGCGTCGCGGCCGTCCCACGAGGGCTGGACGTTCGGGGTGTAGCCGGGCAAGGGCAGGTCGCCGCAAAGCAGGACGCGATCCGCGGAGCGACAGAGACAGATGTGCTCCGGGTCGTGGCCCGGCGTCCACAGCACCTGCCAGGCACCCAGGCGCTGGCCATCGCTCAGCTGGTGGACCTCGCCCGCGAGCGGGCGCCGGACGCAGAGGTCGCGCTTGCCAGCGCGGAGCGTCTCCCGTTTCGCGATGGCTCGTTTACGGCGGTGGCTATGTCGATCGTGTTCTTCTTGCTGCCGGACCCGGCGGGCGTTCGTCGCGAGTGCCGGCGCGTGCTCGTCCCGGGCGGCCGCCTCGCGCTCTACACGGGGTCTACACGACATCTCCGGACTTGCGCGGCACTCCAGCCGCACCCGGGCCGCCGGCGAGTCTCGGGCGCTTCTACGAGGACGAGGAGCTGATCACGATGGCCAGACGAGCAGCTTTGCAACGGCCGCCGGGGCCGACGACGACGGGGGCAGCTGCTCACTGCAACCGCGTGATCTGCGATCAGTAGGGCCCTCGATTGTGAGCTTGCGGTCGGCGAGCACTCTCGACGCCCCCCGGTGAGACACCGTCGATGGGCTGCAGGCGGGTGCTCACGCGACCCTCTACACGCGGCGGTGGCATCGGTAGAGCAGGGCTCCCGACCAGGTGATGTCAAGACCGGTTGAACTGAGAACGGCGTCTGGTCCGTGCTCAAGCGCTTCAACCTCAACACCCGCTCCAAGCGCCTGGCCCTGATCGCCCGCCACGCCGATCCCTGCGAGCGCAAGCCCGAGATCCCGCCAAAGGAGCTGCACATCGACGCCTCTGAGCCCGGCGAGAAGGTGCAGATGGACTGCTTTCTTTGTCGGCCGCCTCGCCGGCCGCAAGGGAGTGATCTGGCAATACACCGCGATCGACGTCGCCTCCGCCCACACCTGGGCCTTCCTGCGCCAAAGCGATCACAACCCCTCGGCTCGCCACACGGCCGAGCTCGTCCACCTGGTCGCCGCCGAGTTGAGGGCGGCGGGCTGGAAGCTGGGCGAGGTCACCACCGACAATGGCTCGGAGTTCCGCGCCGTCGACTTCAAGGCCGCCCTCGCCAAGCACAAGGCCACCCAGCGCAAGATCAAGGCCGGGCGGCCGAACTCAAACGGCTGCGCGGAGCGGGTCCAGCTGAGGATCCTCGAGGAGTGCTGGCAGAAGTGGCCCACTTTTCGACCGGCCTTGACAGCGACGACCGATCAGTCTCGCTGTCGCGGTCTTCCGTTTCAGTCCTTCCCCGAAAACCGCCTGCGATTCGAACCCACGAGCCCCCTTGCGACGGCCAACGGTTTTCGAGACTGCCCCGTTCAACCGCTCCGGCACCCTCCGGGCTGGGACAAGCGAAATCCTAGCGATGAGCTACGCCTGTCCGGCGAGGACCCGGTTGGTGTCGTCGGGGGCGGGGCGCAGGATCAGGACCTCGGCGGGGGCTCGCTCGAGCAGCCAGACGAGATCGTCGCCGGAGAGCCCCTCCACCCCCTCGGCGTGGGCCGGCACGACGACGCGGTCGAAGCGCTCCTCGGAGAGCAGCCGGGCGAGGGCGTGGCGGTAGGAGCGGCCGCGCTCGATCCGGGCGTCGACGGGCACGCCCTGTGCGGTCGCCCGCTGTTCGATCGCCTCCAGCATCGACATCGCCTGTCCCGCCTCCCTGGGCAGGGCGCACTGGAGCGGCAGCTGCAGCGGCACGGCAGCGAGGTAGGCCGGCATCAGGGTCGCCTCCTCGGCCCTGGCCAGGCGCAGGGCGGCGTCGAGGGCGCGACGGGAGATCTCCGTGCCGGTGAAGGGCAGGAGGATGCGGTGCACCCGATCCGGCTGCGCCCCTCCTCTCATCCGCGCGCGCGCCAGCGCAAACCCGCCGGCGAGTCCCAGCAGCAGGGCGACGGCGATGAGGATGTGCTCGACCTCGATCACGACCCTGGCTCCTTGCGGCCGCGGTGGGCGACGATCCGCACGTCGACGCCCGGCGGCGTCGCCCGCATCAGCCGCTGCGGCAGCGGTTCGCGCAGCCGCGCCAGCCCGCGCGCGGGCTTGGACTCGCCGACCATGATGTAGGTGGAGCCGCGCTCGCGGACGACGCGGGCGACGGCGGCGACGACGTCGTCGTGCTCCTCGATCAGCAGCGTCGCGCCGAGCAGGGAGGCGAGCTGGCGCAGTGCCGTGACCTGGCGCTCGACCTCCCCCTCGATCGGCTCCCCCGGGTGCTTCACCCAGAGCAGGTCAAGATCGGTGCCGAGCCGCTGCGCCGAGCGCCAGGCCCGTCGCACCAGGCGCTGGGAGCTGGGCTGGGGACGGACCAGGGCGAGCAGCCGCTCCCCCACCGCCTTCGGCACCTCCGCCGCGACCCGCTCCTCCTCGCGCGTACCGAGCGGCTCCCCGACGTGGAAGACGAGGCGCTTGGACTCGACGTCCTCGGCGACCTGGCGCAGGCTCACCTCGCGCAGCGCCGCCAGGTTCTCGATCCGGAAGAAGTTGTTGAGCGCCGCGTCGATGTTCTCGCCGGGGTAGATCTTGCCTTCGCGCAGGCGGGCGATCAGCGCCTCCGGCGTGAGGTCGATGAGGACGACCTCGTCGGCGCTGCCGAGCACCGAGTCGGGCACCGTCTCCCGCACCCGCACCCCGGTCAGCTCCGCGACCTGGTCGTTGAGCGACTCGAGGTGCTGGACGTTGACGGTGGAGAAGACGTCGATCCCCGCCTCGAGCACGTCGGCGATGTCTTCGTAGCGCTTCTCGTGGACCAGGCCCGGCGCGTCGGTGTGCGCGAGCTCGTCGATCAGCGCCAGCTCCGGCTCGCGGGCGAGCAGCGCCGGCAGGTCCATCTCCTCGACGACGACGTCGCGAACCGGCACCCGGCGCCGGGGGACCACCTCCAGCCCGCGCGCCTGGGCGCTGGTCTCCTCGCGCTTGTGCGGCTCCAGGTAGCCGATCACCACGTCGCGGCCGGCGCCTGCCTCGGCCTGGCCCTCCTGCAGCATCCGGTAGGTCTTGCCGACCCCGGCCGCCATGCCGAGGAAGATCTTGTAGCGGCCGCGTGGCATCGGCCCTCCCGGGCTCAGGCCCCCAGCAGGTTGTGGACGACCAGGTCGATCAGCTTGATCCCGACGAAGGGGACGATCAGGCCGCCGAGCGCCGTAGATGAGCATGTTGCGGCGCAGCAGGCCGGTGGCGCCGATCGGCCGGTAGCGGACGCCGCGCAGGGAGAGCGGGATCAGCAGCGGGATGATCAGGGCGTTGAAGATCACCGCCGAGAGGATCGCCGATTCCGGCGTGCCCAGCGACATCACGTTGAGGTCGTCGAGCGGCCCCGTGCCGCCGCTGAAGGCGTAGGTGGCGGCGAACATCGCCGGCAGGATCGCGAAGTACTTGGCGACGTCGTTGGCGATCGAGAAGGTGGTGAGGGCGCCGCGGGTGATCAGCAGCTGCTTGCCGATCTCGACGATCTCGATCAGCTTCGTCGGATTGGAGTCGAGGTCGACCATGTTGCCGGCCTCGCGCGCCGCCTGGGTGCCGGTGTTCATCGCCACGCCGACGTCGGCCTGGGCCAGGGCCGGGGCGTCGTTGGTGCCGTCGCCGGTCATCGCGATCAGCCGCCCGTCGGCCTGCTGCTCCTTGATCAGCTCGAGCTTGCGCTCCGGGGTCGCTTCGGCGAGGAAGTCGTCCACGCCCGCCTCCTCGGCGATCTTCGCCGCCGTCAGCTTGTTGTCGCCGGTGACCATGATCGTGCGGATGCCCATCGCCCGCAGCTGGTCGAAGCGGGCCTTCATCCCCTCCTTGACAACGTCCTTGAGGTAGACGACGCCGAGCACACGCTCGTTGCGGGCGACGGCGAGCGGAGTGCCGCCCTCGCGGCCGATCCGGTCCAGCTGCAGCTTCAGCTCCGCCGGCGGGCGGCCGCCTTCGGCGGACACCCAGGCTTCGATCGCGTCGCCGGCGCCCTTGCGCAGGCGGGTGCCGTCGTAGTCGACGCCGCTCATCCTGGTCTGCGCAGTGAAGGGGACGAAGGTCGGCTCGTGGCCGGCGAAGTCGTGCTCGCGGATGCCGAACCCCTTGGCGAGGACGACGATCGAGCGGCCCTCGGGGGTCTCGTCGGCGAGCGAGGACATCTGCGCCGCTTCCGCCAGCTCCGCCTCCTCGACGCCGGGCATCGGGATGAACTCGGTCGCCTCGCGGTTGCCGAGGGTGATCGTGCCGGTCTTGTCGAGCAGGAGGACGTCGCAGTCGCCGGAGGCCTCGACCGCGCGGCCGGAGAGGGCGAGCACGTTGCGGCGGACCAGGCGGTCCATGCCGGCGATCCCGATCGCCGAGAGCAGCGCCCCGATCGTGGTCGGGATCAGCGCCACCAGCAGCGCGATCAGCGTCGTCTCCGAGAGTTCGGTGTCGGCGAAGAGGGCGAAGGGGCGCAGCGAGACGACGACGAGGATGAAGACGAGGGTCAGCGCCGCCAGCAGGATGCCGAGGGCGATCTCGTTCGGCGTCTTGCGCCGCGAGGCGCCCTCGACCAGGGCGATCATGCGGTCGAGGAAGGACTTGCCGGGCTCCTGGGTGATCTCGACGACGATGCGGTCCGAGAGCACCCTGGTGCCGCCGGTGACGGCGGAGCGGTCGCCGCCCGCCTCGCGGATCACCGGAGCCGACTCGCCGGTGATCGCCGACTCGTCGACCGAGGCGATGCCCTCGATCACGGTGCCGTCGCCGGGGATCGTCTCCCCCGCCTCGACCACGACGACGTCGCCGCGGGTCAGCTCGGACGCCGGCTTCTCACCGCCGTCGCGCAGCCGCGCCGTCGTCTCCGTCCGCATCGCCCGCAGGCTCGCCGCCTGGGCGCGGCCGCGACCCTCCGCCAGCGCCTCAGCGAGGTTGGCGAAGACGACGGTCAGCCAGAGCCAGAGGGTGACCGTGAAGGTGAACCAGGCGGGCTCGTTGCCGCCGCCGAGCGGCTCGCCGCCGAAGACCTGGATCAGCCAGGCGACGGTGGTGATCAGGGCGCCGATCTCGACCACGAACATGACCGGGTTGCGGACCTGGACGCGGGGGTCGAGCTTGCGCAGCGACTCCAGCAGCGCCGGGCGCAGGATCTCGGGATCGAAGAGTGAGCGGGCCTTGGTCTCGGTGGTCATCTGGTCGGTGCCTCTTCGTCGAGTGCGATGTTGAGCTCGAGGACGTTGACGCCGGGCTCGCCGAAGAGGCCGAGGAAGCGTCCGTTGGTGTGGTCGGAGATCAGGTCCTCGACTTCGTCGAGGGAGAGGTCGCGGACCGCGGCGATCCGGTGCGCCTGGATCCGCGCGTTCGCCTCCGAGATTTCGGGGTCGACCCCGGAGCCCGACTGCGTGATCGCGTCGACCGGGACGGTTTCCCTGGTCACGGAGCGGTCGTACGGCTTCTCGAGCGCCAGGTAGGCCTTCAGGTATTCGCGCACGACTTCGCGCCCTTCGACGCTGTTGGGCCCGAGGTTGCCGAAGTAGGTGGTGTCGGGCGAATATTCGGTCTGCGAGGGGCGGGGGTGGAAGTACTCGCGACCGGTGAATTCCTGGGCGATCAGGCTCGAGCCGACCGCCTGGCCGTCGACGGTGATCTTCGAGCCGTCCGCCTTGCCCGGGAAGACGAGCTGCGAGATGCCGGTCATCGCCAGCGGGTAGGCGACGCCGAAGACCACGGTCATCGCGATCACGGCGATCAGTGAGCTGAGGGCGGCGCGGCGCATCTCAGAACAGCGTCGTGGTCAGGCTCTGGACGATCGGTCCGAGCAGGAGGGCGGGGAAGAAGGCGAGGGCGCCGACCAGGATGACGACGCCGATCAGGAGGATCACGAAGGTCGGCGTGTCGGTCCGCATCGTTCCCGGGCCGGCCGGAGCGATCTTCTTGCCGGCGAGCGAGCCGGCGACGGCGAGGACCAGGACGATCGGGATGAAGCGCGCCAGCGTCATCGTCGCGCCGCCGAGCAGGTCGGCGAAGGAGATCCCGTAGGCGCCTTCGTTGCCCGGCGCGTCGGGCTGGATGAAGCCGGTGTAGCCGGCGAAGGCGGAGCCGTTGTTGTTGGCCTGCGAGAGGTAGGCGTAGAGGGTCTCGGAGAAGCCCTGGGGCCCGCTTTCGTAGATCGACCGCGTGCCGGCCCTGGTCGCCATCGCGAGCCCGGCGGTCACCAGCACCGCCAGCGGCGTGAACAGGACTCCGAGCGAGATCAGCTTGATCTCCCGCGCCTGGATCTTCTTGCCCAGGTATTCGGGGGTCCTGCCCACCATCAGGCCGCCGATGAAGACCGCCAGAAGGACGTAGAGCAGCATCGAGTAGAGGCCGGTGCCGACGCCGCCGAAGACGACCTCGCTGGTCGCCAGGCCGGACATCGGCACGGCGCCGCCGAGGCCGGTGTAGGACTCGTGGGCGGAGTTGACCGAGCCGTTGGAGGTGACCGTGGTCGTCGTCGCCCAGAGAGCCGACTCGGCGATCCCGTTGCGCTGCTCCTTGCCCTCCAGGTTGCCGCCGCTGGAGCCGTCGATCGCCGCGGTCGGCGTCCCGGCGGCGTGCTGAGCGGGGGTGCCGTTCTGCTCGGCCGGGATGATCACCGCGATGAAGGCGATGTAGATCGCGAGCATCGCCGCGAAGATCGCCCAGCCCTCGCGCTGGCGGCCGGCGAGGCGGCCGTAGGTGTAGGTGAGCGCGGCCGGGATCAGGATGATCGAGAGCAGCTCGACGAAGTCGGTCAGCTGGCTCGGGTTCTCGAACGGCATCGCCGAGTTGACGTTGAAGAAGCCGCCGCCGTTGGTGCCGAGTTGCTTGATCGCGACCTGCGAGGCCGCGGGGCCGAGGGCGAGCGCCTGTTCGGCGCCCTCCAGCGTCTTCACGACGCCGGCGCCGCTGAGCGTCTGCACGACCCCCTGGGAGACGAGGATCAGGCCGACGACGATCGAGAGCGGCAGCAGGATGTAGTAGAGCGTGCGGACCAGGTCCTGCCAGAAGTTGCCGAGGCTGCTGCCCCCGCGCGAGATGATCCCGCGCGTCATCGCCACCAGCACGCAGGCGCCGACGGCGGGGGTGACGAAGTTCTGCGTCGTCAGGCCGACCATCTGGGAGAAGTAGCCGAGCGTCGTTTCGCCGCCGTAGAACTGCCAGTTGGTGTTGGAGACGAAGGAGGAGGTCGTGTTGAAGCTGACGTCCCAGGGGCCGGAGTCGAAGCCGGCCGGGTTGAACGGATGGATGCTCTGGGTGCGCAGGATCAGGTAGAGGGCGACCCAGGAGAAGAGCGAGAAGAGGACGAGGGTGCGCGAGTAGGCCTTCCAGTCGTGCCCCTCGACCGGGTCGACGCGAAGCACCCTGTAGGTGAGGCGCTCGGCGCCGCCCAGGAGCGGCGAGAGGAAGACGCGCTGGTTGGTGTAGACCCGGGCCATGTAGGCGCCGAGGGGTTTCGTCAGCGCGATCACGATGACGATGAAGACGGCGATCTGGAGCCAGCTCTGGGCCATCAGAGGTTCTCCCCGCGCAGCAGCGCGTAGAGCAGGTAGGCGAAGACCGCGGCCGAGATGACGAGGCCGAAGACGTCGGCACCGGTGAGGGCGGCGAGCGGCATCGTCAGATCCGGTCGATCAGGTCGATCGCCCAGTAGAGGAGCGCGAAGAGGCCGACCGCGATCGCGATCGCGAAAGCGTCGGCCAGCGGGCTGCCACCACCGGCGAAGAGGTCTGCGAGGACGAGCATGGGCCGATCATGCGCCCGCCCCCGTCAAGGCCGCATGAACTTCAGCCCCACCCGCATACAGATCTTGTGAAGAGGGTCGATGCGTACCTTTGTTCCGCTCATGACTATCCGGTCTGCTCCGCGATGGAATCCGCGGCTCGATCGGCGATCTGGCGGTACGTGGTCGGGCCGTGCTGCGTCCCGAGGCCGAGCAGGGTCTGGAAGGCGGCCATCGGGGTGCGGCGGCGGTTGTGGCGGAAGACGAACTCATCGAGGTAGGACTGCAGGTGCTCGGGCGAGACGCCGCGGTGGGTGCCCTGCAGCCAGGTCTTCAGGTTGGAGGCGGCGCGGTGGGCGCGGGGCAGGAGCTTCTGGGCGTCGGGGTGATCGCGCCGCTGCAGGAGGGGCCGGTGGTCGAAGCCCGCGCCGGCGAGCTTGCCGTAGCCGTCCCAGCCGTCGGTGTGGACGATCGCGCCCGGCTCGACGTTGGCCTTCACCCAGGGAGTGAGGGTGTCCTGGCTGGCGTCGGGCAGCACCCTCAAACGCAGCCGGCCCGAGCCCTCGCCGCGGACCTCGACGATCACCCCGACCAGGGCCTTGGTGCCGTCGCGCCGGCGCCCGCCCCGGCGCCCCTCGTGGTAGCCGCCGACCAGGGTCTCGTCGATCTCGACCTCGCCGCGCAGCGGCTTGCGCTCGGGCGCCACCATCGCCCGGCGCAGCTTCTGCAGGATCAGCCAGGCGGTCTCATAGCGCGAGATCCCGAGCTGGCGCTGCAGCTGCACCGCCGAGATCCCCGACGAGGCGGCATGCCGCCTCGTCGGGGAAGCGGCGCTGGAACTCCACGATCGAGCGGGGGGAGGTCGGACGCGCCACCGGCCGACCGTAGGTCAGGCGTCGGACGGACCTGACCGGATAGTCATGTGTCCCACTATGCGGTTGAAAGGAACGCAGCGCTCAGGCAGAAAAGCGGTAGCCGACGCCAGGGTCCGTCCTGATGAAGACGTGCTCGCCCGGGGGCTCGATCTTGCGGCGCAGGTTGGCGATGTGGGCGCGCAGCACCTGCAGGTCGTCTTCGTACTCGACCCCCCAGACCTCGACCAGCAGGTTGCGGTGGGTCATCAGGCGGCCGCGGTTGCGGACCAGCACCCGCAGCAGCTCGAACTCGGTCGGGGTCAGGTGGATGTCCTCGCCGTCGCGGCGGACGGCGCGGGCGGCGAGGTCGACCTCCAGCCCGTCGACGACGATCGCCGGCTCGCCGCTCTCCGGCCGCGCCCGCCGCAGCGCCGCTTCCAGCCGCGCCACCAGCTCGCGCGGCCCGAACGGCTTGGTCACGTAGTCGTCGGCGCCGGCGGCGAGCGCCTCGACCTTGCGGTCCTCCTCGCCGACCGCGGAGAGCACAAGGATCGGCATCTCGCTCCACTCGCGGATCCGCCGCGCCACCTCCACCCCGTCGATGTCGGGAAGCATCAGGTCGAGGATCGCCGCCTCGGGCGGGTGGACGGCGGCGAGGTCGAGTGCCTCCTCCCCCGTGCTCGCGGTCACCGCCTCGTAGCCGGCGTCGCGCAGGATCACCCGCAGGGCACGGAGGATCTGCGGCTCGTCGTCGCAGACGAGGACGCGCGGAGGCGCGCTCATGCCGGCCCTCCGTCCAGCGGAAAGGAGACGACGAAGGTGCTGCCCTGGCCGGGCACCGACTCGACCGCGATCTCGCCGCCGCTGGCCTCGACGAACCCCTTTGCGATCGCCAGGCCGAGGCCGAAGCCCTGGTTGGAGCCCTCGCGCCGGAAGAACGGCTCGAAGATCCGCTCGCGTTCGTGTTCGGGTATCCCCGGCCCCTGGTCGACGACGCGGACGACCAGGCGCCCGCCGGTCTGCCGCGAGCGGACCAGCACCGGGCGGCCGTCGCCGTGGCGGACGGCGTTCTCGAAGAGGTTGGCGAAGGCGCGCTCGAGCTGGACGGCGTCGGCCTCGAGCGGCGGCAGCTCGGCGTCGAGCGCCAGCCTCACCTCCTCCGGGCCGGTGCCGACCGATTCGCGTGCCGCCTCCAGCAGCCCGACCAGGTCGACCGGCTCCCGCTGTGGCTCGGCGTTGCCCGATTCCAGCCGCGAGACGTCGAGCAGGTTCTCGACCAGCCGCGAAAGGCGCTGCCCCTCCCCCACCACCGCGCCGCTCAGCTCGTGCCGCTCCTCCTCCGTGATGCTGGGCGAGTCGAGCGCCGCGCCGGCGGCGATGATCGAGGTCAGCGGCGTCCGCAGGTCGTGCGAGACGGAGCGCAGGAGCGCGGTCTTCAGCTCGTCGCTGCGGCGCAGGGCGCCGGCCTCGATCGCCTCGGCCTCCATCCGGTCCCGTTCCTCGGACATCGACCGCAGCTCGGCGAGGACGCGGTCGGTCTCCTCGCGGCGGCGCTCGGCCTCGGCGGCGCGGGCGCGGGCGACCTCGGCGAGGGCGCTGCTGCCGATCGCGACGATCGCGAAGACGACCAGGGCGACGCCGTCGCGGTCGGCGGCGATCGCCAGCCGGCCGGTGGGCGGGATGTGGAACCAGTTGAAGGCGACGGTGCTGAGCGCCGCCGTCGCCAGCCCCAGCCGCCACCCCCAGACGGTCGAGATCAGCAGCACGCCGGGGATGTAGACGACGCCGAGCGAGACCGCCGGGGCCACCGTCTTCAGCGGGTAGACGACTAGCGTGCCGAGCGCGACCACGGCCAGCGTCGCCAGCAGGCCGAGCCAGACGGGCGGGGCCTCGGAGCCCAGCCCCAGGGGAAATCGACGCCTGTCCACCTGGGCCAGGGTATTCGTCGCTAAACGAACCGGTGCGAGCTGCCGATCCATCGCCGGTGGAAAGCAGCGGGCAGACCCGGATCGGGCGGTTCTTCGAGCGCCACACGCTGATCCTGCGCACCCTGGCGCTGGTGGCCCTCGCCTGGGGGCTCGGCTACCTGACCTGGCGGATCGGCTGGAGCGGCGAAGGGGCCAACCCGGCGCTGTTCGCGATGCTGCTCGCGACCGAGGTCTACGGCCTCTACGCGCTGGCGGTGCTGACCTGGTTCTCCTGGTCGCGGCCGCCCGCCCGGCGGCCGGCGGCGACGCCCGGCCGCGCCGTCGACGTCTACGTCTGCACCTACGACGAGCCGGCCGAGGTGGTGATGGCGACGCTGGCGGGCTGCCGGGCGCTGACCTATCCCCACACCACCTACCTGCTCGACGACGGCCGCCGGCCGGAGATGAGGGAGCTGGCCGAGCTGGCCGGCGCCCGCTACCTGACCCGGCCCGACAACTCCCACGCCAAGGCGGGCAACCTCAACGCGGCGCTGCCGCGCACCGAGGGCGACCTGGTGCTGGTGCTCGACGCCGACCACGTGCCGATGCCCGACGCGCTCGACGCCCTCGTCGGCTACTTCGACGACGAGCGGATGGCGGTGGTCCAGACCCCGCACGACTTCTTCAACCACGACTCGGTCCAGCACTACGTCGTCGGCCGCCACGAGCAGTCGCTCTTCTACCGCGTCGTCTGCCCCGGCAAGGACCGCCACGGCGGCGCCTACTGGTGCGGCTCGGCGGCGCTGATCAACCGCCGGGCGCTGCTGGAGATCGGCGGCGTCGCCACCGAGACGATCGCCGAGGACTTCCACACGACGATCCGGCTGCAGCGCCGCGGCTGGCGCAGCCGCTACCACGACGAGGTCCTGGTCCAGGGCCTGGCCCCGCACGACCTCGACGGCTACCTGCTGCAGCGCGACCGCTGGGCGCGCGGCAACCTCGCCGTCTTCACCCTGCCGGAGTCGCCGCTGCGGGCACGGACGCTGAGCCCGCTGCAGCGGCTCTCCTACCTCGCCAGCCTGCTCGCCTACCTGGCGCCGCCGATGCGCTTCCTGCTGCTCCTGACGCTGGCGCTGGTGCTGTGGACCGGCGAGCTGCCGTTGAAGATCAGCGTCGTCGCGCTGGCGGCGCTGTGGCTGCCCTCGGTGCTGCTCAACTTCGGCGCCGGCGCGGCGCTGGCGCGCGGCTACATGCGGATCCCGGAGACCGCGCACTACGAGCTGCTGACGATGGAGATCTACACGCGGGCGCTGCGCTGCGCCGTCCGTCCCGGCAGGACCGCCTTCAAGGTGACGCCGAAGCAGGGGCGCGACGGCGGCGGCTGGGACGCCGTCCGCAAGCTGCACCTGGTGATCTTCTGCACGGTCCTGCTGTTCACCGGCACGGCGCTGCGGCTGCTCGACCTGGCCGGGGTGGGCCCGCTGCCCGACATGCCGGGGATCGCGGCGGTGGTCGTGCCGCTGCTCGGCCTGTACGAGCTGCGGCGGCTGCTGAAAACCCTCCTCGCCGTCGGCCGGCGGCGCCAGCGCCGCCTCGTCTACCGCTTCGAGGGGGACGCGCCGGCCCAGTGCTTCTCCCCCGCCGGTCGCACCCCGGCGCGGCTGGTGGACGCCAGCGCCGCCGGGATCGGGCTGGTCGCGGCGGCACCGCTGGAGGTCGGCGAGCGGCCGGCGGTCCTGCTCGAGCTCGAGGACGCCGCCGGCGAGCCGCACGAGGTCGCCGCGCACGTCGAGGTGCGCAGCTGCCGCGAGTCCGAGGGCAGGTACCTGGTCGGCGCGACGATCGCCGACATCGACCCCGACGCCCGCCTGCGGCTGATGGAATGGTGCTACGTCGTCTGCAGCCACGAGCGCCTGCGCGGCCACCGCCCCAGCGCCCCGATCCCCGAGGCCGACGCGATCGTCGTCTCCCTCGACGACTACCGCGAGCTGGCGGCCGGGCTCTCGCCGGTGCTGGAGCGGGCGTGAGCGGCTATCCGGCGACGACCCGCCTGGTGGCGTCGATCGCCAGGCGCAGCGCGCTCTGCTTGTAGGTGACCGCGCCGAGGTAGGCCCAGAGGCCGTCGCCGAAGCGGTAGCCGAGGATCGCCTTGCGCCTCCCGTCGGTCCTGCGGTCGACGGCGATCCCGATCGCGGAGACCGAGCCCAGTCCGCAGACCAGAGCGACGCGCCATCCGAGCCGACCCCGCATGCGGCGAGCACAGGCCCGCCGCGCCGATCCGACCGCGCCGCGCCGAGAGCGCCCAGCTAGGCTTTGCCGACACCCCGGAGAGGTGTCCGAGTGGCTTAAGGAGCGCGATTGGAAATCGCGTGGGCGGGGTTAACTCGCCTCGTGGGTTCGAATCCCACCCTCTCCGCTCGCGGCCTGGGGCCGGCGTCTGGCGGCGTCATCGGTCGCTTGTGTGCAGAGCACACCGCGCTCCCTGCTTCCTTGCCAGCCTTGGCCCCAGGCCGCGAGTGTGCCGGCGTCATCGGTCGCTTGTGTGCAGAGCACACCGCGCTCCCTGCTTCCTTGCCAGCCTTGGCCCCAGGCCGCGAGTGTGCCGGTTCTTCAGCCCCGTTTGGCGGCGAAGAAGTCGCGGAGGAGCGCGGCGCACTCCTCCTCCCCGATGCCGCGGATCACCTCGGGGCGGTGGTTGAGGGCGGGCTCGTCGAGGACGTCGAGGACGCTGCCGGCGGCGCCGGCCTTGGGGTCGGGGGCGCCGATGACGACGGTGGGGATGCGGGCGAGGACGATCGCGCCGGCGCACATCGCGCAGGGCTCGAGGGTGACGTAGAGGGTCGTGCCCGGCAGGCGCCAGCCGCCGAGCGCCTCGGCGGCGGCGCGGATGGCGAGGATCTCGGCGTGCGCGGTGGGGTCGCGGCGCAGCTCGCGCTCGTTGCCGGCGGCGGCCAGCGTCTCGCCGTCGCGGAGGATCGCGGCGCCGATCGGGACGTCGCCGTGGCCCTCCGCCAGCCGCGCCTGCTCCAGGGCCAGGCCCATCGCCCGCTCGTGCTCGATCTCAGCGGTCGGCCCATTCATCCGATGCGGGAGTATGTCCCGCAGGCAAGAACTTCGTCGGCGTCGCGGTGTTGGATGTAGAGCCCGCCGTCCCAGGGGACGCCGGCGCGCCTGACAGCCCGATGAAACGACTCCTACGGACCCTCGCCCCGCTGACCCTGCTCGCGGCCCTGCTCGCCGGGCCCGCCGGCGCACGGGCGGAGACGGGGCTGGCGCCGGCGCGCGAGTTCGTCCCCCGCCAGCTGGTCGTCAAGTTCGAGGGGGCGCACTCGGGGCGGACGATCTCGCTGCCGGCGGGAGCGGGCGTGCGACGGACGGCGGCGGCGCTGCGCGGCAACCCGCGCGTCGTCTACGCCGAGCCCAACTACATCGCCACCGCCTCGGCGACCGGGCGCGAGGAAGCCTTCCTCGTCCCCAACGACCCCGGCACCCTCGAAGGAGCCTCCGAAGCCGCCGCCTCGGCCGGCGACTGGTCCTTCAAGCAGTGGAACTTCCTCGCCTGGAAAGGGGGGCCGACCGACCGCCTACCGGTCTCGCCCGGCGGCATCGACGCCGTCGGCGCCTGGCGCAACCTGGAAGCGGCGGGCCGCCCCGGCGCCGAAGGGGTGACGGTCGCCGTCCTCGACACCGGCATCGCCTACCGGGACATGGGCCGCAGATTCCTCCGCAGCCCGGACTTCAGCGCCGGCCAGTTCGCCAAGGGGCGCGACTTCGTCGACGACGATCGCCTGCCGCTGGACGAAAACGGCCACGGCACCCACGTCGCCGGGACGATCGCCGAGAAGACCGACAACGCGATCGCCCTCACCGGGCTCGCCTACCGGGCAAAGCTGATGCCGGTGCGGGTGCTCGACAAGCACGGACGCGGCGACGCCACGGCGATCGCCAAGGGCATCCGCTTCGCCGTCGCCCACGGCGCGCAGGTGATCAACATGAGCTTCAACTTCGGCTGCGGCAAGCGCGTCCCCGAGGTCGACGAAGCGCTGCGGGAGGCCTACGCGCGGGGCGTGGTCACGGTCGCCTCCGCCGGCAACCTCGGCTCGGAGACCTGCGTCTCGGAGCCGGCCACCGGCCCGCGGGTGATCGCGGTCGGCGGCACCACCGAGGGCGGCTGCCTCGGCAACTACTCGCTGGCGGGCAAGGCGATCGACATCGTCGCCCCCGGCGGCGGCGCCCCCAGCCCCGGCTGCCCCTCGGTCTCGGCCCGCCCGATCTACCAGGTGACGCTGAAAGCGGGCGGCACCGACCTCTTCGGCATCCCCGGCAACTACGTCGGCACCTCGATGGCCGCCGCCCACCTCGCCGGCGCCGCGGCGATGGTCATCGCCGCCGACACCTACGGCGGTCCGCGCCTCGTCCCGGAAACCGAAAGCGGCGCCAAATCCCGGGTGAAAGCGGTGACGAAACAGCTGCGGACCACCGCCCGCGACCTGGCGCTGCCATCGACCCAGCAGGGCGCGGGACTGCTGGACGTCGGCGCCGCCACCGCGCCCCGCGGCCCGGTCGCCTGAGACGGACGTCAGGTCGTCCGGACGATGATGACGCTGCAGGGGGCGTGGTGGGAGACGTTGTTGGGGACGCTGCCGAGCAGGTAGCGGCGGGCGCCGGTCATCCCCTTGTTGCCGACCACGATCAGGTCGGCTTTGGTCTGTTCGGCGACGTCGATGATGGCGTCGGCCGGGTCGGCCTCGACCGGGTGCGTCTGCACCTCGATCCCCTCTTTGCGCGCCGCCGCCGCGGCCGCGTCGAGGATCAGGTTGACGTCCTCGCGGGGGCCGATCTCGTACTGGATGTCGGGCGGGGCGGAGAGCTTCTCCCCCTTCACGCGGCGCTCGGGGACCGGCGCGTAGGCGCTGACGATGCTGAGGGTGGCACCGGAGAGACTGGCCAGGTCGATCGCCTGGCGCACGGCCTCGGCGGCGGTGTCAGAGCCGTCCGTCCCAACCACGATACGAGTGAACACGCGCCTCTCCCTCCGCTCGGTCGCCGAACCCGCCCGATACTAACGCGCGTTGCGGGCCTGTTCGGCCTGCTTCGCGGGCAGGCCGCGGAAGCCGTCGCCGAGGATTTCGGTCGGCGTGGTCGTGAGGCGGACGATCGCGATCGCCATCGAGGCGACCAGGCAGATGACCAGGACCAGCATCCCGACTTTCCAGATCCACGGCACGGGCGAACCCTAGAGGGCGAATTCCGCCGTGCGCCTCGCGGGCGGGCTAGGCTGGGCGGATGGCATCGGAGAAGGTGGCGGACGGCGTCTGGCTGCTGCGGGGGGACTTCCGCGGCGCGATGAACATCTACTTCCTCGAGAACGGCGACGGCGTCGTCCAGTTCGACGCCGGCACCAAGGCGATGCGGAAGAAGGCGCGGGCGGCGGCCGAGCAGCTCGGCGGCCTCAAGCGGATCGTTTTGGGCCACGCCCACGCCGACCACCGCGGCACCGCCCCCTACATGGAAGCGCCGGTCCTCTGCCATCCCGACGAAGTCGCCGACGCCGAAAGCAACGCCGCGATCGCCCCCTACTTCGACCTCTCGCAGCTGCCGGTGGCCTGGGTGCGCCGGCTCTACCCCTTCCTGCTGCGGCGCTGGGACGGCGGCGCGGTGCGGATCGCCGACACCGTGATCGAGGGCGACGTGGTCGCCGGCTTCGAAGTGCTGCACTTCCCCGGCCACGCGCCGGGGCTGATCGGGCTCTGGCGCGAGAGCGACCGCGTCGCGATCGTCAGCGACGTCGTCTACCTGGTCGACTCGGCGCGGCTGAAACCGCTGCCGGAGGGCGAGGCCAGCGTCCCCCATCCCGCCTGGGCCTGGGACCACAAGAAGGCGAAGGAGTCGGTGCGGCGGCTGGCGGCGCTGGAACCGCGCGTGGTCTGCACCGGGCACGACGAGCCGCTGCGCGGGGAGAACCTGCGCGAGACGCTGGAACGCGCCGCCGAGAAGTTCTGAGCGCGCGAGCCTGGCGCCGCCGAGCGCAGCCCGATCCCATAACTTGCCTGCCTTGATGATCGGGACCTACGCCTCGGCGGCGCTGATCTGCGCCGTCTCGCTGCTGGTGGGGCGTACCCTGCTCTCGCTGGCGGGGCGTCGCAGTTGGTCCTGGTTGGAGCCGGCGGTCGGCTTCGCCGCCGTCCTCACGGTGACCGGGGCGCTGGCGCGGGCGCCGGGCCACGGCACCAGCGCCACGCTCGGGGTGGCGGCACTGGTCGTGGCAGCGGCGCTGGTCGTCTGGTGGCTGGACTACGACGCCGCCGGCGCCCTGCGCAGTGGCTGGCCGGTGGCGCTGGCGATCGCGTTGGCGCTGGCGATCCCCTTCGCGGTCAGCGGCCGCTGGGGGCTGCTCGGCGTCGGCTTCAACAACGACCTCGGGCTGCACCTCGCCTGGGCCGAGTGGCTGCGCAGCGGCGTCGGCCCCTCCCCCGACGCCGGCTACCCGCTCGGGCCGCACGGTCTGGCGGTGGCGACGGCGGCGGTGCCGGGGATCGGGCTGGGGCAGGCGTTCCTCGGCGAGATCGTCGCGATCGGCGTCCTCACCGGGCTGACCGCGCTCGGCGCCCTCCGCGAGCTCGCCGGCTGGCGGCGGCTGCTCGCCGCGGCGATGGTCGCCCTCCCCTACCTCGCCGTCTCCTACTACGCCCAGGCCGCCTTCAAGGAGACGGCCGAGGCGCTCTTCGTGCTCGCCTTCGCGATCTTCCTGGTCGCGCCCGGGGCGCCCGGCGCCGGCCGCTGGCCGCGGCTGCGCTTCGTGCTGCCGCCGCTGGCGCTGTTCGGCGGCATCTTCTTCTCCTACAGCTTCGCCGGCGTCGCCTGGCCGGTGGCGATCCTCGCCCTCTGGAGCCTGACCCTGCCGGCGGTGCGGCGCTCGCTGCGGCCGCGGGCGCTGCTCCGCTTCCTGCTGCGACCGACGACGCTGCTGGCGATCGCCGTGCTGGCGGGGCTGGGGGCGCTGGCCCTGGTCGGGCCGTTCGGCTTCGGCGGCAGCTTCAACAAGGTCGCCGGCAGCAACACCTACGGGCCGGTCTCGCCGCTGGAGACGCTGGGCGTCTGGTTCACGTCGAACTACCGCCTCGACGCCGCCGGCGGCTCGCAGCTGACCGGGCTGGCGGCGACGATCGCGATCCTGGCCCTGCTGGCGGGCGTCGCCTGGTGGGTGGAGCGCCGCGAAGCGACGATCCCGATCGCGCTCGGCGCCAGCGCCGTCCTCTACCTGGCCTCCCTCCCCTCCGCCGGCGACTACTCCCAGGCGAAGGCGCTGATGATCGCCGCCCCGCTGGCGATGCTGGTCGCGATCCGCCCCCTGGTGACCGAGTTCCCCGGCCGCCAGGGCCGCCGGGCTCGCACTTCTTTGCGGTATGCGCGAAGAAGTGCGAGCTCACCGGGTGGGGGGGTCGTCCTGCGGCTGGGGTGGGCCCTGTTGGGGGTGGCGTTCGTCGGGGGGAGCTTGTACTCGAGCCTGCTGGTCTTGCGGGACGCTCCCGTCGGGCCGGCCGGGCACGGCGGCGAGCTGAAGGCGTTCCTGCCGATCGTCCACGGCAAGGACGTCCTCTACGCCGGCCAGGACCGCTACGCCGCCTACGAGCTGCTCGGGGCCGACACCCACGTGCCCCTGGTCGAGTTCCCCGACCCGGGGGTCTCCCCAAACCCAGAGAAGCCGTTCGACACCGGCGACGCCTACAGCCCCGTCGACTTCGACTCCTTCTCGCGCGAGACCCTCAACCGCTTCCCCTACGTGATCACCGGCCGCGCCGCCTGGAACAGCAAGGCGCCCCCCAACTTCAAGCGCATCGCCGACACCCCCTCCTACGTGCTCTGGGAACGGACCGGACCCACCCCCGAAGACCGCCACGTCCTGCTCGAGGGGACCGAGGCGGCGGCGATGGCCGGCTGCGCCTCGCCGGAGATCCGCATCCTGCTCGCCAACCCGGGGCGCGCCTCGCTCTTCCCCGGCGCGGTGATCGGCCCGAAAGCGGCCTGGGAGGAGGGCAGCGTCCTCGGCACCGGCGAGCGGGCCTCGCAGGCGCTCGATCTGCCGGCGGGCAGCTGGAACCTCTCGCTGCAGTACTTCGCCCCGTTCGACCTGTCGCTCTCGGCGCCGGGCTTCAGCGAACCGCTGGCGGCGGCGCTCGACGGCCAGCGGCCGAACACGATCAGCCTCGGCAACAACGGCCAGTTCTGGCCGGCGGGGCGCTACGAGAGCGACGGCGGCCGCGTCCGCTTCACCGTCTCCGGCGCCGAGGCCTCGACCCTGCAGAGCCTCAGCGGCTACGACGGCAAGGCCTACATCGGCGAGCTGGTCGCCGTCCCGGTCGGTCCCCACCGCGACGTGCCGCTCGGCGAGGCCTGCAACGCCTGGATCGATTCCTACGAATCCCCCGAATCCCCCTAAGGCCGTCTGACCAAGCAGGTCAAGGACGCAGGGAGGGAAGTGTGCTCCGCACACGACCGACCGAGGACGCCGAGATGCGCCGGTCAGACGGCCTTGGCGGCGAGGCGATCGGGAGAGACCCGGACTACGTCCCAGGCGAGGCCGACCTTCTCGAGGCCGTCGATCAGCATCGCCGAGAGGTCGACCTGGTACCAGCGCAGGCCGTGCGTGGCCGAGGTCGGGAAGGCGTGGTGGCTGTTGTGGAAGGCCTCGCCCAGGGTCGGGATCGCGATCAGCGCCAGGTTGCGCGACTGGTCGGTGGTCTCGAATTCGCGGTTGCCGAAGACGTGGCAGAGCGAGTTGATGCTGTAGGTGAAGTGGTGGAGGACGAAGACGCGGACCAGGCCGCCCCAGAGCAGGCCGGTGAGGGCGGCGAAGAGGGTGCCGCCGATGATCCAACCGGCCGCGAAGGGGATGAGGAGGCCGAGCACGGCCCACTGCAGGAAGGTGCGGTCGACCCAGCTGATCACCGGGTCATTCAGCAGGTCGGGCGCGAAGCGCTCCCTGTTGCCGCGCTGCGTGTGGATGAAGAGCCAGCCCATGTGGGCGTGGAAGAGGCCGCGCATGGCGCCGCTCCAGCCGCCCCCGTGGTCGACGTGGGGGCTGTGGGGGTCGCCTTCCTGGTCGGAGAAGGTGTGGTGCTTGCGATGGTCGGCGACCCAGGAGATCACCGGGCCCTCGATCGCGGCCGAGCCAAGGATGCCGAGCAGCCCGTGCAGCCACCTGTAGGTCTTGAACGAGCGGTGGGTGAGGTGG
The DNA here is from genome assembly GCA_963703585.1 of uncultured Solirubrobacterales bacterium. Classification (GTDB taxonomy): domain Bacteria; phylum Actinomycetota; class Thermoleophilia; order Solirubrobacterales; family 70-9; genus VAYN01. Next base: position 23,095 of record CAVPEX010000059.1, read on the forward strand.
CGGTGGAAGCCGACGGTGATGCCGAGCCCGGTGAGCACGTACATGCCGACGAAGAGGAAGACGTCGCTCCAGTGCAGGGCGCTGCCCCAGACCTGCCAGCCGGCGAGCCCGATCGCCACGAACGGGATGATCGTGACCAGGCCGGTGATGATCCGGTCCCGCGTCTCGTTCTCGACGGGTTGGACGTCTGAGGGGAGGGGTCCTGCGGTGCTCGACATTGGGGCGATCATACGGGTCCCAGCTGAAGGAATGTTTCGGGCACCCTAATTCGCCCTCCCCGAGTGCGACGACGGGCCCTCGCCTGTAGGGTCCCCCGACCGATGCCGTTCGCAAACAGCGCGCCGCTGCGCCGGGAGATCGAAAGCCGCCTCCCCGAGCGCCCCTTCACGATCGAGTTCTGGGACGGGACCCGGGTGCCGTCCACCGCCGGCGGCGGCCCCACCTTCAGCGTCCGCTCGCCCCGCGCCGCCGCCCACGTGCTGCGGGCACCGGGCCAGCTCGGGCTGGGCCGCGCCTACGTCAGCGGCGAGCTCGACGTCGACGACATCGACGCCGTGATCGAGCTGCTGGAGAGCTGGAAGCCGCCGGCCCTCGACGGCGCCGACAAGCGGGCGCTGCTGTTCGGCGCCGTGCGCGCCGCCGGCGTCGGCCGGCCGCCCCGGCGCCCCGCCTCGGAGCTGCGGCCCAGCGGCCGTCGCCACAGCAAGGAGCGCGACGCCCGCGCCGTCCGCCACCACTACGACGTCTCCAACGAGTTCTTCGAGCTCTTCCTCGGCCCCAGCATGGTCTACAGCTGCGCGATCTTCTCGCGCGGGGCGAAGACGCTGGAGCAGGCGCAGGAGGCGAAGCTCGACATGGTCGCCGAGAAGCTGGCGCTGAAGCAGGGCGACCGCGTGCTCGACGTCGGCTGCGGCTGGGGCGGCTTCCCGCTGCGGGCGGCGACCGAGTACGGCGCCAGCGTCGTCGGCATCACCCTCTCGCCGCCGCAGGCCGAGAAGGCGCGGCAGCGGGCCGAGGCGGCCGGCGTCGCCGACCGGGTCGAGATCCGGGTGATGGACTACCGCGACCTCGCCGCCAGCGGCGAGCGCTTCGACGCGATCGCCAGCATCGGCATGGTCGAGCACGTCGGCTCGGCCAACATCGACCTCTACGCGCGCACCCTCGCCGGCCTGCTGGAGCCGGGCGGGCGACTGCTCAACCACGGCATCACCCGCCTCCGCCACACCGACTCCGAGGCGGGGCCGTTCTCCGAGCGCTACGTCTTCCCCGACGCCGCGCCGCTGCACCTCTCGCGCAACCTGCTGGCGCTGGAACGGGCCGGCTTCGTCACCCGCCACGTCGAGGAGTTCGGCGCCGACTACGCGGAGACGCTGAAGCACTGGGCGCGCAACCTCGACGAGAACATCGAGGAGGCGACCCGCCTCGCCGGCCCGGAACGGATCCGCGTCTGGCGCCTCTACCTGCGCGCCGCCCGCAACGGCTTCGAGTCAGGCTTCACCAGCATCTACCAGGCCCGCTGCACCTTGGGCTGACGGGCGCCGCTAGGCCGGCAGGAAGATGGCCGCTGCGGCCAGCTTCGTGCACCAGCCGTTGAACGGCTCGGCCAGGCTGACCGTGATCAGCATCCGATCCTCAGCGGCGAACCCAAGGTCGGTTGGTCCGTAGCCACCGGGGCCAAGCTTGCGGATGCGGGGGCGATCACGTCCTCCGTGAGGGTGAGTTCGTACCGATGCCCAGCGTGCCGGAAGACTGCCTTGGGCTTTAGCTTGCCCTGCGTCTGGTCGGGCTCGCTCATCGAGAACTCGGCATCCCCCCGGCTCGACCAGGGCCAGGGATGCCTCGACTCCCGCCTCGGCCTCCGTCTCGGGGACGGCCACGCCCCGGTTGCCGAGCAGCGACCGGTGCCGCGAGACATAGGGCGCCAGCTGGGCATAGGCCTCTGCCGCGGCGAGGCACCCGGACGGCGTCCAGGGCCGCTCGTCCAAAAGCACGTTCTCGGGTTGGCCGGGGCTATTGAGTCGACGCTCGTAGCCAAAGCGCACAACGTCCAGGGTCTGTGGCATCCGGCCTCCCACTCTGCATTGATAAGGGTCGAGCTGGCCCTTCGGAAGGCTCGACACGGGACGAATCCAGCGACCGGATGCAGTCGATATTCCCGCGATGCACTATTTCGAGTTCTCCCCAGCACTCAGCGAGGTATTCAGCGACGAGGCGTCGATGGCAGCGGTCTGGTGTGTCCTCGCTGCAGAGGAGGACCGTCCGCTGCTCGAAGCTCGCCCTGTCCAGCTTGCTCTCGATTCGCCTTTCTCGCATCAGCGCCAGAAACCGATCCTCATATTCCGACCAGGGCATCGCGCCCTTGCGCTTGTAGGCCTGGAGGATCTCTTCGGTCGGCGCCAGCAGCGGAGCGTGCTCGTAGCTCGCTCCGATCAGTTCCCGTAGGAAGTAAGCGAGGTCGTCTCGCTTCGCGAAGCCGGCGAGCTGGGAGCGGTTGTTGAGCCGAACGTCGAGCAACCGCTCGATCCGGTTCGACTTCAGGCGGCCAAAGAAGTCCTCGGCGGTGGTTTTCGTGAAACCGATCGTGAAGATCTCCATTGCCTCTCCTCGTCGTGGAAAAGGGAGCCCTCCGAGAGATCGATCGGGCCCGGCTCCATTTCACTCCGACCATCGCCCCTGATGTGGGTCACCGCAAACCCCTGGTCGAGCATGACCTTGGCGATGAGGAGACGGCGATGGCAGCTCTCGGGGTTCTCCTCGCTGCACATGACCGCCACGCGGCACTGCTCTACCCCTCGCTGCAGCCTCTCGATCCCCGCCCGGAATTCCTCGCTGGCTGCGACCCTCGCATAGAGAACGTGTCCGTCCTTGTCATAGAACGCCCCGTCGTCCGGGCGGCCTCCCAGCTGCTGGCCAAGGCACAGATACTTGATCTCGACCGCCGCCGCCACCTCCGGCAGGGTTGCCCGGTCCGCCCACTCGACATACCGAGAGTGGGGCCACGACCGCACGTCCACCAGAACCTCGATCCCGTGCTCGATCAGTAGAGCCTGAAAGTGCTCCGAAGGGTGGTTCGAGTGTCCGAGGGTCAGCAGTGCATTACTCGAAGACCTAGACATAGTCGATCTGTTCCCCAGCGGCTTCACGAATCGTCGCAGCGAACGCAGGATCGGCAAGTGCCTCGCGTAGACCCGTGGCGCAATCGTCGACATCCGCGCAATCGATCAGACGAGCGCGGCCGTGGCGTTGAAGCATGGCCTGGACAGCCGAGGCTTCGGCGTCCTGACTACCGAATCGCAGTCCGATCACCGGTCGATTGTGTCTATAGGCAAAGGCGAGCTCGGCGTCGGTCATCGCCGAGGGACTGTCGACGACGACGACGTCGGCTTGCTCCACGGCGTGACTCATGCCCTCGAAATAGCGCGAAGAATCGATGACGTTCCCGTCGTGGGACCGGTGGCAACCAGCTGACCGCCGGCCACCCACTCGCCTCACAGGCCGCGATCACGCGCTGACGCAAATCGCGTTCGGTACGTCGCTCCCCACCCCGGAGGCTCAGATACACCCAAGAGCCCTCGTCGAGGTCGTGAATTCATCAACTCGGGACTGGGCGTTCATCCGCCTCGGAGTCTAGGAGGAAGTTACCCCGAATAGCAGGCACCTGAGGGGTGCGATTCCGCTTTCCCATGCGGATCGCGGCTCCCTTGGTTCTGTCTGGTGTGGTCAGGAATAAAGCGTCCGATGGCGATGGTACCTTGGCTCCATGGGAAGACCTCGTCGGCCATCGGGTCCCTTCCACGTGGTTACGACAAAAAAGCGGGTCAAGGACCGCGAGTACGTCACCCACTTGCTGCGGCGCTCCTATCGCGAGGGCGGCGCGGTGAAGAAGGAGACGGTCGCCAACCTCTCCCACCTTCCCGAGGAGACGATCGAGCTGGTGCGCCGCTCGTTGCGCGGCGAGGCGTTCCTCGCCGCCGGCGAGGAGGTGGCGATCGAGCGCTCGCTGCCCGCCGGCCACGTCGACGCGGTGCTCGGCGCCGCCCGGCGTCTCGGCCTCGCCCGGCTGCTCGACCGCGCGCCCGGCAAGGAGCGCGACCTGTGCCTGGCGATGATCTGCCAGCGGGTGCTCGCCCCCGCCTCCAAGCTCGCCACCGCGCGGGCGCTCGGGCGCTCGACGCTGGCCTCCGAGCTGGGGGTCGAGGACGCCGATCAAGACGACCTCTACGCGGCGATGGACTGGCTGGTGGAGCGCCAGGAGCGGATCGAGGGCCGCCTCGCCGCCCGTCACCTGAAAGACGGCACGCACGTCCTCTATGACCTCTCCTCCTCCTACTTCGAGGGCCGCAGCTGCCCGCTCGCCGAGCGCGGCTACTCGCGCGACAGGCGGCGCGGCACGCTGCAGCTCACCTACGGGCTGCTCTGCGATCCCGCGGGCCGCCCGATCGCGATCGAGGCCTTCGCCGGCTCCACCCGCGACGCGGCGACCCTGCCCGCCCAGATCGAGAAGCTGAAGGACCGCTTCGGGCTCGCCGAGGTCTGCGTCGTCGCCGACCGCGGGATGGTCACCAAGGCCAACCTGGAGGCGATGGGCGAGGCCGAGGGCGTCTCCTGGATCACGGCGCTGAAGGCGCCGCAGGTGAAGAAGCTGGTGCGCGAGGGCGACCTGCAGCTCTCGCTCTTCGACCAGCAGAGCCTGGCCGAGATCTCCTCCGAGGACTATCCCGGCGAGCGGCTGGTGGTCTGCCGCAACCCGCTCCTCGCCGAGGAGCGCGCCCGCAAGCGCTCCGAGCTGCTCGCCGCCACCGAGCGCGGGCTGCGGGAGATCCGCGAGCGGGTGGAGGCGGGGACGCTGCGGGGGGCGGCCGAGATCGGCCTCGCGGCCGGCCCGGCGCTGAAGCGCTACCGGGTCAAGAAGCACTTCGAGGTGACGATCGCCGACGCCTCCTTCGCCTACGAGCGCAAGGCCGAGCAGATCTCAGCCGAGGCGGCGCTCGACGGGATCTACGTGCTGCGCACGACCGTCCCCGAGGAGCGGCTCGACGCCCCCGAGGTCGTCCGCTCCTACAAGCAGCTGAAGTGGGCCGAGCGCGCCTTCCGCACCCTGAAGGGGCCGCTGGAGGTGCGCCCGATCCACCACCGGTTGGAGGACCGGGTCCGCGCCCATCTCTTCCTCTGCATGCTCTCCTACTACCTGGAGTGGCATTTGCGCGAGGCCTGGGCGGAGCTCACCTTCCGCGACGAGTGCCCGCCCGAGCAGGCCGACCCGGTCGCCAAGGCGAAGCGCTCGGGCGCCGCTACCGCGAAGGCGCGCCGCAAGCGCACCGCCCGCGGCGAGGCGCCCCACTCCTTCGAGAGCCTGATCGCCGAGCTCGCCCTTCGGACCCGCAACGCGATCCTGCTCAGCACGACGGGTGCCACCTTCGAGCAGCTCTCGCGGCCCTCGCCGCTGCAGGCCCGAGCGATGGCGCTGGTCGAGCAGAAGATCCCAAAGCAGGCGTAGTCACGAACGAGACAGCTGGCCGGGCCGCAATCCCGCGCTGCCAAGCGGAATCCGCTACGGGGCTTGGGGTAACT
>CAVPEX010000060.1:0-34238 GCA_963703585.1 uncultured Solirubrobacterales bacterium
GAACAGGAAGAAGAACAGAATCCGACCAGCGAGAATCACCCAGTCCAACCTTCGGCCCTCCTTTGCAACTGATAGTGACAGGGGAAAAGTAAGCTACCACCGATGGCCCGGCAAATCGAGTCCTGCGGGCGCCTGCGCGCGGCGGTAGAGCTGCTGGCGAAGCGCTGGACGCTCTTGATCGTCGAGCTCCTGCTGCAGCGGCCCGCCCGCTTCTGCGAGCTCCGCCGGGCGCTGCCGCGGATCTCCGAGCGGGTGCTGAGCGAGCGCCTGCGAGAGCTGGTCGAGTCGGGCCTTGCCACGCGCGAGGTGGACCCCGGCCCGCCGATCGCCGCCACCTACGCGCTCACCGCCCGCGGCCGGCGGCTCGAGCCGGTGATCGAGGCGCTTCGCTCCTGGTCAGGCGAGGCCGCCGCCTGACAGCCGCGGGGCCGGCGCTCACCGGCGCGCGGCCTTGAGGCGGGGCAGGGCGGCGATCGCGATCGCCTCGACGCAGGTCTCGAGCGCCACCGCGGTGCTGTCGATCACCAGGTGGTAGAGGGAGGGATCGCGGCGCCGCGGCCGAGGACGACGCCGCCCGTGGTCTCCGCGAGCTCCCACAGAAGCTGCTCGGTCTGCGCGCGAAAGTCCTCCTCCCGCGGCGCGCCCCGGCCTGCCGCGAGTGGGCCGGCGCCGGCGAGGGTGGCGAGCCGGGCGAAGCGCGCGAGCAGCCTGCCGGGACCGGCACAGCGATCCTCCGCGGCGAGCGCCTGGCCGAGTGGCGCCGCGAGGCGCTCGGCGACCGTGACCGGGATCGCCCGGTCGACGAGCGGCACCCCGAGGCGCTCTGCGACCCCGGGACCGACGGTGCTCCCGCCGGCCCCGTAGGAGGAGGAGGAGGAGGAGGAGGAGGTCGTGACCAGCGGCCGCGCCGCGGCGCTCATCGCGGAGGCGGGGGTACTCCCTGGGCGCGCCGGAGCGGGCGGCGGTCGGCGCGGGCTCGCTGCAGGAAGCGGGCGATCAGCGCCTCGTAGGCGAGCGACTCCCTGATCGACGGGCTGTTGGCCGCGACGGCTCGGGTTCTGGGTCTGACAGAAGGCTCCCGACTCGACCTCACCGAGGTCGAGCCCGATCACCTCGCGGCGGCCCGACTCATGCACCCCGTAGGCGATCACCAGCGCCTTCGGGTAGACGTGGCCGCGGTCCCTGACCTTCAGCACCTTGGCGTCCAGCCAGAGGTAGGGGTAGGTGCCCTCCAACGGCCGCTCGCGGAAGGCGGCGACCTGCTCGTCGAGGCCGCGGCAGATCGCCGAGACGCGGTCCTTGCTCATCGACCCGATCCCCAGCTGCTCCACCAGGCGGTCGACCTTCCTGGTCGAGACGCCGTTGACGTAGGCCTCCATGACGACCGAGACGATCGCCTGCTCGGAGCGTTTGCGTGGTTCGAGGAAGCTCGGGAAGTAGGCCTCGCCGGAGCGCTTGCGGGGGATCGCCAGCTCGATCTCGCCGACCCTGGTCTCCCAGGGGCGGGGGCGATCGGTCTTCACCTTGGCGTGGCTGATCGCACCCAGATGCTTGGCGTGGGCGAGGAGGACCTCGCCCACGTGGGGGCGATGATGCGGGCGATCGCCAGTGCGTTGCCGGTCGCCTCGAGGACGACGCGGTCGTCGTGGCCGAGGCTCTCGGCGAAGAGCTCGAGCTCCTCGGGGGCCGTCGAGACCTGCCCGGCGAGCCGCGCCTTGCCGCCTCCTGAGATCGCGATCTCGCAGAAGTCGCGGTGGATGTCCAGTCCGATGAAGCGCACTTCGTCTCCCTTCTTCTCTTGGCTTTACCTGGGAGACGCGGCGGGCGAAACGACACTTACGGATTCGGGCTCACGGCCCACCCGGGCAAGTCGCAGGGGCGGCCAGTTACACCAGCGGGCTCGCGGCCCATAGGAGCTCACAGCGAACCACGCCAAGAAAAAAGGGGTCGACTTCCGGGGCCTTTCTCTATTGCGGGGGAAGGATTCGAACCCGCGACCTTCGGGTTATGAGTCCGGCGGTCGCCGGCCGGTTAATCTTGGCTGGCCAGCCAAAGGGTCGAAGAAGGGAGCACGAGATGGAGAGCGGCACCGCCGGGACCAGCACCGCGACGACCGCCGGCAACGGCGCCGGCCCGTCCGCCGAGGACATCGAGGTTCGCAACCCCGCCACCGGCGAGGTCATCGCCCACGTTGCCGTCGACTCCCCCGAGTCGGTGGCGGCGACCGTGGCCCGGGTGCGCACCAACCAGCCGGAGTGGGAGGCGATGGGAATCGAGGGCCGCTACCACTGGCTCGGCAAGCTGCGCGACTGGCTGCTCGACAACAGCGACCGGGTACTGGACACGATGCAGGCGGAGACCGGCAAGGTCCGCGCCGACGCCTCCAACGAGCCGGTCTACCTCGCCGACCTGATCAACTTCTACGGAACCCGCGCCGCCAAGTTCATCGGCGAGGAGAGCGTCCGCCCCCACTCCGCCCTGCTGGCCGCCAAGAAGCTGCGGGTCCAGTACCGGCCACAGCCGGTCGTCGGCATCATCGCCCCCTGGAACTTTCCGCTGATCCTCGCGCTCGGCGACGCGATCCCGGCGCTGCAGGCCGGTGCCGCCGTGGTGATCAAGCCCTCCGAGTTCACGCCGCTGGGCCTGGCCGAGGTGGTCAAGGCCTGGAAGGAGGAGATCGGCGGCCCCGACGTCCTCGACTGCGTGCAGGGGATCGGCGAGACCGGCGGCGCCCTCGTCGACAACGTCGACTTCATCCAGTTCACCGGCTCCGACCGCACCGGCCGCAAGGTGATGGCCCGCGCCGCCGAGACCCTGACCCCGGTCAGCCTCGAGCTCGGCGGCAAGGACCCGATGATCGTGCTCGCCGACGCCGACCTCGACCGCGCCGCCAACGCCGCGGCCTGGGGCGGGATGATGAACTCCGGTCAGATCTGCATGTCGGTCGAGCGGATCTACGTCGAGGAGCCCGCCTACGACGACTTCGTCGCCAAGCTGACCGCCGAGGTCGGCCGCCTGCGCCAGGGCGCCGACGGCGCCCGCGACCCCAAGGACGTCGGCGCGATGACCTCGCCGAACCAGATCGCGATCGTCGAGGACCACGTCAACGACGCCCTCGCATCAGGCGCGAAGGCGCTGACCGGGGGCAACCGGGTCGCGGGCCCCGGCGACTACTTCGAGCCGACCGTGCTGGTCGACGTCGACCACTCGATGAAGGTGATGCGGGACGAGACCTTCGGCCCGGTGGTCGGGGTGATGAAGGTGCGCGACGCCGAGGAGGCGCTGCGGCTGGCCAACGACAGCCGCTACGGCCTCTCCGGCTCGGTCTTCGGCGAGAGGGAGCGGGCCGAGCGGGTCGCCCGCCGGGTCGAGTGCGGGGCCGTCAACGTCAACGACGTCCTTGTCAACTACTTCGCCTCCGACGTGCCGATGGGCGGCTGGAAGCAGTCGGGCATCGGCACCCGCCACGGCCAGCAGGGGATCAAGAAGTACTGCCGCACCGAGTCGGTCGTGATCACCCGTTTCGGCGGCAAGCGCGAGCCGACCTGGTACCCCTACACCCGCGGCCGCCGCAAGCTCGTCGACCGCATCGCCCAGGCGTTCAACGCCCGCGGCATCAAGCGCCGCCTCGGCATGCGCGGCTGATCCCTCGCCGCAACTTTTTGTCTACTATGCCATCATGGCCGTGATGGCACGGGAGACCTGGACTGACGAGCGCATGGGCGACCTCGCGAAGCGGGTCGACGACGGGTTCGAACAGGTCGACCGGCGCTTCGAGCAGGTCGACCGGCGCTTCGAACAGGTCGACCGCCGCTTCGAACAGGTCCGCGCGGAGATCGCCGATATCCGCCAGGGGCAGAGCGAACTGCGCGCCGAGCTCCGCGGGGAGCTGAAGGAAGCCACCAAGGAACTGCGTAGCGAGATCGCCGAAGTCCGGGGCGAGCTGAAGGACGCGACGAAGGAACTGCGAGACGATATCGCCGGGCTGCGCGGAGAGATCGTGGCCGTCGGCGAGCGTCTCAACGCGCGCTTCGACGGCCTCGAGCGGATCCTGATCGCCGCCAGCCTCGGCGGCATCTTCACCCTGGTCGCCGCCGCGTTGACGGCGTTGGGCGCGTACCTCTTCTAGCCACGCAGCGCGCCGCACGGCGTTACCTGACCGTCCCGGTAGCCTCTCTGGGTTCATGGCCGAGCGTGACTACATAGTTGCGACCAAGGAGCGCGTCGTCGTCTTCGACGGCGGCATGGGCGCGACCCTCGAGCAGTTCGACCTGACCCAGGAGGACTACGGCGGCCTCCAGGGCAAATGCCACGAGGCGCTGGTGCTGAACCGCCCCGACGTGATCGAGGGCGTCCACGCCTCGATGCTGGAGGCCGGCGCCGAGGTGGTCGAGACCGACACCTTCCAGGGCTCGCGGCTGAAGCTCGACGAGTGGGGCCTCGGCGAGCACACGCTGGAGATCAACACCAAGGCGGCGGAGATCGCCCGCAAGGCGGCGGGCGAGAGCCGCTTCGTCGCCGGCTCGATCGGGCCGACCGGCTTCCTCCCCGCCTCCACCGATCCGACCCTCGGCGACATCAGCTTCGGCAAGCTCGCCGAGATCTTCGCCGAGCAGGCGCGCGGCCTGGTCGAAGGCGGCGCCGACCTGATCATCGTCGAGACCGCGCAGGACATCCTCGAGGTCAAGGCGGCGATCTTCGGCGCCCGCGAGGCCTTCGCCCAGACGGGCCGCACGCTGCCGATCCAGTGCAGCGTCTCGCTGCTCCCCAACGGCGGCAAGATGCTGCTCGGCACCGACATCCGGTCGGTGCTGGCCACGCTTGCCGCGCTCGACGTCGACGTCGTCGGCCTCAACTGCTCGACCGGCCCCGAGGACATGCGCGACGCGATCCGCTTCCTCGGCGAGACCAGCCCGCTGCCGGTGCACTGCATCCCCAACGCGGGCCTGCCGCTGCAGGGCCCCGACGGCGAGACGATCTTCCCCGAAAAGCCCGAGCCGCTGGCCGCCACCCTCGGCGAGTTCGTCGAGCGCTACGGCGTCGGCATCGTCGGCGGCTGCTGCGGTACGACGCCGGAGCACATCGCCGCGATTCGCGAGCGGGTCGACGGCCGCACGCCGGGCGAGCGCCCGGGTCCGCGGCCGATCGAGGTCTCCTCGATGATGACCTCGACCCCGCTGGTCCAGGAGCCGCGGCCGACGCTGGTCGGCGAGCGGGTCAACTCCCAGGGCTCGAAAAAGGCGAAGGAGCTGCTGCTGGCCGACGACTACGACGGCCTCGTCCAGGTCGCCGAAGACCAGGTCGAAGGCGGCGCCCACGTGCTCGACGTCTGCGTGGCCCTGACCGAGCGCCAGGACGAGGACGAGCAGATGAGCGCCGTCGTCAAGCGCATCTCCCTCACCCAGCCGGCGCCGATCCAGGTCGACTCGACCGAGCCGGAGGTGATCAAGGCGGCGCTGGAGCAGATCCCCGGCCGCGCGATCGTCAACTCGATCAACCTCGAGGCCGGCCGCGACAAGGCCGACGTCGTCGTGCCGCTGGCGAAGGCCCACGGCGCGGCGCTGATCGCGCTGACGATCGACGAGGTCGGGATGGCGAAGACGGCCGAGCGCAAGGTCGAGATCGCCGGACGGATCCGCGACATCGCCTGCGGCGAGCACGGCCTCGACCCCGAGGCGCTGATCTTCGACGCCCTCACCTTCACCCTCACCACCGGTGACGAGGAGTGGAAGCCCTCGGCGGTGGAGACGATCGAGGGGATCCGCCGGATCAAGGCCGAGATCCCCGGCGTCAAGACCTCGCTCGGCGTCTCCAACGTCTCCTTCGGCGTCTCGCCGCGCCCGCGCGCGGTGCTCAACTCGGTCTTCCTCCACCACTGCGTCGAGGCCGGGCTCGACCTGGCGATGGTCAACCCGAACCACATCACCCCCTACGGCGAGATCGGCGACGAGGAGCGCGAGCTCACCGACGACCTCGTCTTCAACCGCCGCGAGGACGCGCTGGAGCGCTTCATCTCCCACTTCGAGTCCCAGGGCGAGGAGGCGGAGGTCGAGGCCGCCGACCCGACCGCCGGGATGGAGCCGGAGGAGGCCCTGCACTGGCACATCCTGCGCCGCAAGAAGGACGGCGTCGAGGACTGGATCGACCGCTCGGTGGAGAAGATCGGCGCCGTCCCGACCCTGAACGAGGTGCTGCTGCCGGCGATGAAGGAGGTCGGCGACAAATTCGGCGCCGGCGAACTGATCCTGCCCTTCGTCCTGCAGTCGGCCGAAGTGATGAAGCGCGCCGTCGCCCAGCTCGAGAACTACCTGGACCGGATCGACGGCCACACGAAGGGCAAAGTGGTGATCGCCACGGTCTTCGGCGACGTCCACGACATCGGCAAGTCGCTGGTCAACACGATCCTCACCAACAACGGCTACACCGTGATCGACCTCGGCAAGCAGGTCCCGGTCGACACGATCATCGAGGCCGCGGTGGAGAACGAGGCCGACGCGATCGGGCTCTCGGCGCTGCTCGTCTCCACCTCGAAGCAGATGCCGACCTGCGTGCAGGAGCTGCACCAGCGTGGCCTGGAGTTCCCGGTGCTGATCGGCGGCGCCGCGATCAACCGCGACTTCGGCCGCCGCACCCTCTACCCAAAGGGCAAAGAGTCCGACGAGGTCTACGAGCCCGGTGTCTTCTACTGCAAGGACGCCTTCCAGGGTCTCGACACGATGGACGCGCTGATCGACGCGGAGGCGCGCGCCGCCCTGGTCGAGCGGATCCGCTCCGAGGCCAAGCAGCTGCGCGAGAAGCCGGTCGTGGTCGACGACTCGCCGCCGACGACCGACGACAGCGTGCGCTCGGCCACCCGCACCGACACGCCGATCCCGCAGCCTCCCTTCTGGGGCGCGCGGGAGATCGCCGTCGACCTCGAGGAGGTCTTCCCCTACCTCGATCGCCACGTCCTCTTCAAGCTGCACTGGGGCGGTCGCGGGGTCAAGGGCGAGGCCTGGCGGCAGCTGGTCGAGGGGACCGACGAAGAGGAGGGCTTCGCGCCGCGGCTGGAGCGGATGTGGCGCGAGCAGGATTACCTGCACCCGCGGGCGCGGCTCGGCTACTTCCCCTGCAACGCCGACGGCAACGAGCTGGTGGTCTTCGACCCCGAGAGCCCCGAGCGCGAGATCGAGCGGCTCGTCTTCCCGCGCCAGCCCAAGCACGACCGGATCTGCCTCGCCGACTTCTTCCGCCCGCTCGACTCGGGCGAACGCGACGTCGTCGCCCTGCAGGGCGTCACCGTCGGCCCCGAGGTGACCGAGCTGATCGAGCGGCTCGAGTCCGAAGGCGAGTTCGCCGAACAGCTCTTCGTCCACGGGCTCGGTGTGCAGGCGGCCGAGGGGCTGGCCGAGTGGCTGCACTCCGACGTCCGCCGCGAGCTCGGCATCGAGCTCGACCAGGGCCGCCGCTACTCCTGGGGCTACCCGGCCTGCCCCGACCAGTCCGAGCACGAGAAGGTCTGGCGCCTGCTGCGCCTGGAGGAGATCGGGATGACCCTCTCCGACGGCTACGCGGTGATGCCGGAGCAGTCGACGGTGGCGATCGTCGCCCACCACCCCCAGGCCGTCTACTTCGGCATGAAGTCCGGCTTCATCCCGGAGGACAAGGTCTCCGACGAGCTGATCGCCGGCACCGAGCGCGGCGGCGAGCTGCCGCCCGAGTCCGAGCCCGACGACGGGGCCTCCGAGCCGGTCGCCGCGCCCGAGCTGAGTCGCTGAGGGCCGGCGCCGCTCAGCGAACGCCGGCCCGGTGCAGCGCCGGGCGCTGCCAGATCTGGCTCTCGTAGGCGAGCTCGAAGCCCGCTCGGAGCAGGATCCGCTCCGCCTGCGCGAGGTCGCTCCGCTCCACGGCGTAGAGCTCGACGAAGATCGTGTGGCAGCCTGCCGCACCAGCGTCGAGCAGGCGCCGCCGCAGCAATGCGGTGTTGCAGCCGTGGCCGCGGGCGTGCTCCAGCGTCGTGCCGGGGCCGAGCTGGGCGACCCCGTTGTGGATCAGCATCGCGCCGGTGGCCACCGCCGGCTCGTCCTCACCGAGCGCGGCCGTGTAGCAGCGCCACCTCCCCTCCTGCGGCAGCGAGAAGAAGAGCGTTCCCGCCGTCGAGGCGCCGGGCCGGATCTCGGCCACCGGCACCCGGTAGTCGACTTCGCGCGCCCGCATCCATTCGACCGCCGCGCCCAGATGGCCGTCCTCAGTCGCCCGGGCTCCGCCGCCCCCTGTATCTGGTTCAGCAGGTCCGCCTCAGGCAGGTCGCCGAAAGCCGTCGCCTGCACCGGGCCGAACCGCGCCACTTCCACGCCGGGTTCGGTGATCGCCTCCGGCACTACCGACCTCCACCTGTCGCCCCGGAACTCCTGCGCGACCTCCTCCAAGACCGCCGGGCCGTACTCCAATGCGTCCACCCCCGTTCGAGCAACCCCCGCCACTGGTTTTCTCGACCTCATGTAAAGAGACCCAGACTCGTCAAGGAACTTTTGCCGTTAGGCAAGAATTGACCGAGGAGGGGACCGGCGCCAGCTGGATGGACTCGACGCCGGCCTCACGCCTCCTCGGTAGCCAGGAGTGCCGGCCTGGGAAAGGTGGCGACACGCCTCCACGGGCAACCCAGATGAATACACGAGGATTTTTTATAGCTCAGCGGAATGACCGCCTAGATAGTTCTCCGCCCAGCTAGATGACGCCCTCGCGGTTCGCTTCACCGCGGGCGCGGGGCTCTGGATCGAGCCTGACGGGCGCCGTGGAAAGCGCCTGCACCCGCAGGTCGCTCCAGGTGAGGCCCTCGCGGACGAGGGCAGGCAGGCCCAGACCCACCGCCGTGGCGATCTCGACGCCCTGCAGGATCACGCCGTAGGCGAGGGCGTCGGCGGTGCCGATGCCGAAGCCGGTGTGCAGGACGCTGATCACCGCCAGCTGGAAGACGCCGATGTTGGACGGGGTCGCCGGCACCACGGCGGTGACGTTGACCGCGAAGAGGACGGCGGCGGCGGCGCCGATGCCGGCCATGTCGTCGAGGCCGAGCGCGTAGAGCAGCGCCCAGCAGGCCGCCAGCTGGATCGCCCAGGCGCCGAGCTGCGCTCCGGCGGCAGCGGCGCCGCGGCGCGGGTCGCGGAAGACGGCGAGGCCGGCGCGCACCTGCACCAGGGCGCGGTGCACCGCGCCTCCCAGACGGGCCAGACGGCCGTTGCCGTTGCGGCGCATCAGCAGCGGCGCCAGCAGCACGACGACGAGCAGGATCAGCGGCACCAGGCTGAAGGCGAACAGCTTCTGGGTGCCGGAGTGGAAGAGCGGCGTGGTCGAGACGATGATCACGCCCAGCATCGCCAGGGCGGCCAGGTTCAGCATCGTCTGCGAGACCAGGGTGCCGAGCAGCACCGGGAAGGTTTCGCGCATGCGCCCGGTGCGGCGCGCCAGCGTCAGGGCGCGCGCCGGCTCGCCGAGGCGGGCCGGCAGGGTCGCCGACATCAGCACGCCGATCATCGTCGCCGAGGTGACGTCGCGGCGGCGCACGGGCCGGTTCGGCAGCGCCGCGCGGGCGATCCAGTACCAGGAGGCGGCGCGGAAGAAGAGCGAGGCGCCCATCAGAACCAGCGCGACCAGGACCCAGGTGAAGTTGGAGCGGACGATGCTTTCAACGACCTTGTCGACGCCGATTTTCTGCGCCGCGAGGACGGTCAGCCCGATGCCGAGCGCGCCGGCGACGCCAAGCCCGAGGCGGCGGGCGACGCGGCGGCCGCGCTTGCTCTCCTGGGCCAGCGGCGGGTCGAGCGAGGGCAGCCGCTGCGCCGGGCGCTTCGGCAGCCCGTCGGCCGGGCGGACGCCGGCCCAGTGGGCGATGCGCTCGCCGGTGGTACGGGGGGCGGGCGCCTCGAGCGCCCGCTCGTAGACCTCGGTGACCTGGTCGGCCACCCGCGGCCAGGCGTAGCGCTGGGCGCTGCGGCGGGCCGCCTCCCCCATCGCCTCCAGGCACTGCGGCTCGTGGTGGATCCACTGCAGCTCCTCGGCCAGGCGCTGCGGGTCCCCCGGCGGCACCAGCAGGCCGTCGACCCCGTCCCGGACGACGTCGCTGTAACCGGCGATGGCGGAGGCGATCACCGGCGTGCCGGCGGCGAAGGCCTCGGTCAGCACCATGCCGAAGCTCTCTCCCGAGAGCGACGGGGCGCAGAGGACGTCGGCTTCGTGCAGCTCGCCCCAGAGGCGCTCGCCGGAGACGCGGCCGCGGACGTCGATCGACTTCAGCAGCTCGGGGTCGGCGACGTAGCGGAGGACGTCCTCGCGCTCGGCGCCGATCACGGTCAGGCGGCAGGGGACGTGCTCGACCAGCGCGCCGAAGGCGGTGAGCAGGATCGGCAGCCCCTTGCGCTCCTCCGGGCGGCCGACGAAGAGGATCCGCAGGTCGTCGGAGGGCGGCGGCGGTGTGCTCGGGGCGGCGTCGACGTGGACCCCGTTGGGGATGATTGTGTAGTCGCCGCCGAACCAGCGGCGACCGGTCCAGGCCGCGGCCTCGGAGACGGCGATGCGGGCGGAGAGGCGGTTGAAGAGGCGGCGGGCGCCGACGCCATTGGCGATGTAGTTGGGCAGCGGCTTGGTCGAGTAGGCGTGGAAGGTGCCTACCACCGGGGTCCTCGCGCCGAGCGTCGCGTTCCAGCCGACCAGCGGCACCAGCGGCTCGTGCACGTGGATGACGTCGAATTCGCCGGCGCGGACCGCGCGACGCGGGGCGACGACGCCGCCGGCGGGGAAGGGCGCGAGGTTGGAGACGGAGCCGTTGGCGCCGAAGCCGACGGTGCGGCCGAGCGGGGTCAGGTAGTCGGGCAGCTCGCGCGGCTCGGCGCCGGCCCGGTGCAGGGCGCGACTGACCCGGCCAGGCGGATCGTAGGGAGCGAGCACACGGACATCGTGGCCTCGACCGAGGAGCTCCTCGGCCAACGCCTCGACGTGCCGGTTCACGCCGCCCTGGTAGGACCAGGAATATGGCGAGACGAGACCTATGCGCACGAGCAACTAAGGGTAGATCATCGACCGGCCCGCGACGGGTAATTCCCCCGCCCGTTCAGCTCGGTGCGCTCTCGGCCCAGGCGAAGCCGGTGAAGACGAGCAGGTAGGCGGTCCCGATCTCGAGCAGGAGCGCGCCCGAGTCGTTGGCCAACGTCCCCACCGCCGTCGCCGCGAGCGCCCCCGCCAGCCCGGCGCGCATCGCCCTCGATCCGCTCAGCCAGGCACGCAGCCGGTCCCTGCGGACGACGGCGAGGACGGCCAGGGCGACGACCAGCGGCAGGAAGCAGAGGAGCACCGGCCGCGCGAAGCTGTGGGCCGAGAGCTGCAGGCGGCGCTGGGCGACGTCGGAGAGGTCGCCCAGCCCGCCGGCATCGAGGACCGAGCGGGTGAGGTGGGCGTTGGCGCCGGTGAGCAGGTCGACCAGGGCCAGCAGCGCGAGGACCGCCAGCGGCGCCGCGACGACCAGCCAGGGCGCCGAGCGCCGTCCCCGCCCCAGCACCAGGGCCGCGGCGACGGCGGCCCCCACCGGAAAGACGATCGCGGCGCCGACGTCGGCGCCGAAACGCCCGGCGGCGAAGACGAAGGCGGCGAGGAGGCCGATGGCCACAAATGCGCCCGCGGCCGGCCTGCGCGGGGCGTCGGGCGCGAAGCCGGCCAAGGCCGCGCCGGTCCCGGCGACCACCAGCACGGCCAGCAGCGCCTCCAGCTCGTTGCCGATCCCGTAGAAGCGGACGCCGAGACCGGGGTTCGGCCCCAGCAGCGAGAGCGCGGTCAGGGGCGAGCCGGCGACGACGTCGATCGCGTAGGCGATGACGGTCAGCGCCGAGGCGAGCGCGAGCGGCCGGTAGCCGCGAAGCAGGGCGAGGGTCAGCGCCGCCGGCACCGGCGCGCCGAGCATGACCAGGAGCGCTTCCGGCGTCTCCCCCGGCTTCGCGGCGGCCCCGCCCAACAGCAGCAACGGCATGTAGATGATCGAGAGGCCGGCCAATCGCACCCCCGGTCGCGCCAGAGCACCCCGCGAGAGGCCAGCCACCAGGCCGAGCACGACGAGCCAGGCGAGCAGGCTCCAGCCGATCACCGGCCCCCGCCGGTGCGAGATCACCCCCATCCGGTCCGCCAGCGATTCGATCGCGGCGACGTCGACCTCGCCCTCGGAGCGGATCGGCTGTCCCGACATCTCGCCGGGAACGCCGAGCCCGAACCATTCGAGCACGGTCGGCGCCACGTCGGTCGCGAGGACGTAGCCGTCCGTCCGCGTGCTGCCGGAGGTCAGGTTGCCGTCGAAGCCGCGCCCGGCGATGCCGATCGGCAGCGGGTCGTCCGACTTGCCCGTGGGGCGGGCGATCGCGATCAACAGGTCGTCGTCGGGCAGGGTCCGCGCTAGGGACGGCAACTCACCGGGCGTCTCGTCGCGGACTTCGAAGGCGCTTGGGGAGTGCGGGCCAGGGGTTCCGCTTAACTTTTTCGGTGGAGAGCCCGCTGCCGCCGCCTCCGAGGTGGGCGCCGAAAAAGTACAAGACGCTCCACCCCTGGCCCGCACTCCCACACCGGCGTCTTCCAGGGTCGACGCAAGGAGGCCGGGGACGATGTCGGCGGGGGCGGATTCGGCACGCTCCTCCACAGCCCTCCACCATGAAGCGCAGTCTTGGCTCAGGAGCGGGAGCTCTGAGTCGTAGAGGGAGTCGAAGACGCGGTTGCCCTGCGTGACGTCGAGGTAGGTCTGCTCAGGCGGCACCGAACCCAGCCCAGCCGAGAGCACGCCCGGCGCAAACCCGGCATCCGCCAGCTGAGCGACCGTCGTCTGCCGGGGGAGCCACGCCAGCGTGACGCTCGTATGCGGGGAGCGGGCGGGGGGCGGAACGTCCTGTACTTTTTCGGCGCCCACCTCGGAGGCGGCGGCAGCGGGCTCTCCACCGAAAAGGTCAAGTGAAGCCCCCTGCCCGCTCCCCGCCAGCCCAAGCACAACGAGCGCTATCGTGGCTCCCGTGGCCGACCGCACTTTCGCCAAGTTCAGCTTCTTCAAGGTTGATCCAGCCTGGCGCCGCCGGGATCCCGAGCTGCGCGCCGCGGACAAGCAGGAGTTCCTCGCCGCCTGCGAGGACTTCGCGATCGACCGCTCGTTGCGGGCCTACTCAACCATAGGCACGCGCGGCGACGTCGACCTGGTGCTGCTGAGCCAGAGTCCGCGGCTGGACGACATCCACACCTTCCACGTGGTCCTCGGCCAGAGCGGCCTGGCGAAATGGGCGGAGACGCCCTACTCGTTCCTCTCGATGACCAAACCCTCGCCCTACTCGGCCGAGAAGGCGCGCACCGAGATCTGCGTCTCCGAACGCAAGTACCTCTTCCTCTACCCGATGGTCAAGCAGCGCCGCTGGTACGGGCTGCCGCCGGAGGAGCGCGGCCGGATCATGAAAAGCCACATCGAGGTCGGCCGCCGCTACCCGGAGATCACGATCAACACCACCTACTCCTACGGGCTCGACGACCAGGAGTTCGTGGTCGGCTTCGAGGGCGACGACCCCGGCGAATTCCTCGACCTCGTCAACGAGCTGCGCCCGACCGAGTCCAGCGAGTACACCGAGCTGGAGACGCCGATCTTCACCTGCGCCGCGATGTCGGTCGCGAAGGCGCTCGATGCGCTCGACGGGACGCCTTCGGCGGTGCCGGCCGAGGCGCCGGCGCTCGGCTGAGCCCGAGTTCCCTATTCTTTCGCGCTCGTTATGACCCAGATCGGAACGCAGGAGAACCCACTTCGAGTCGCCATCGTCGGCGCCGGGCCGTCCGGCTTCTACGCCGCCGAGCACATCCTCAAAGATGGCGACGTCCACGCCCAGGTCGACCTCTTCGACCGCCTTCCGACCCCGTTCGGCCTGGTCCGCGGCGGCGTCGCCCCGGACCATCCCGAAGATCAAGTCGGTGATCCGCGTCTACGAGAAAACCGCCGCCCGCGACGGCTTCCGCTTCTTCGGCAACGTCAAGGTCGGCCACGACGTCGAGGTCGAGGATCTGGAGCGGCTCTACCACGCGATCGTCTTCACGGTCGGCTGCGAGACCGACCGCCAGCTCGGCATCCCCGGCGAGGACCTGCCCGGCAGCCACGCCGCCACCGCCTTCGTCGGCTGGTACAACGCCCATCCCGACTACGCGGGCGAGGACTTCGACCTCGCCTGCGAGCGCGCGGTGGTGATCGGCAACGGCAACGTGGCGATGGACGTCGCCCGGATGCTGGCCCTGACCGACCACGAGCTGCGCCAGACCGACACCGCCGACCACGCGATCGAGATGCTCGACCGCAAGAAGATCCGCGAGATCGTCGTCCTCGGCCGCCGCGGCCCGGTGCAAGCGGCCTTCACCAACCCGGAGATCAAGGAGCTCGGGGAGATGGAGGACGCCGACGTCGTCGTCGACCCGGCCGAGGTCGAGCTCGACGCCGCGAGCGCCGCCTTCCTCGAATCCGACGAGGCCGACAAGACGACGCGGGTCAACGTCGAGACGCTGAAGGAGTTCTCCCGGCGCCAGCCCGAGGGCAAGCACCAGCGCATCGTCCTCCGCTTCCTCGCCTCGCCGGTCGAGATCAAGGGCGACGGCAAGGTCGAATCGATCGTGATCGGCCGCAACGAGCTGGTCGAGGAAGGCGGCACGCTGCGCGCCAAGGACACCGGCGAGCGCGAAGAGCTCGAGTGCGGCCTGGTGCTGCGCTCGGTCGGCTACACCGGCATCCCGATCGAGGGCGTCCCCTTCGACGAGAGGCGCGGCCTGATCCTCAACGAGGGCGGCCGCATCCTCGACTCCCACGATGCCGGGCACAAGGTCGGCCACTACACCGCCGGCTGGATCAAGCGCGGGCCCTCCGGCGTGATCGGCACCAACAAGAAAGACGCGCTGGAGACCGTCCAGCACCTGCTCGCCGACGTCGAGTCGCAGACGCTGCTCGAGCCGCGGAGCCCGGAGCCCGCCGCGGTGGAGGACCTGCTGCGCGAGCGCGACATCCGCTACGTGACCTTCGAGGACTGGCAGGCGATCGACCAGGCCGAGGTCGGCCGCGGCGAGCCCCACGGCCGCCCCCGGGTCAAGTTCGTCCGCGTCGAGGAGATGCTCGAGACCCTCGGCGAGCGCGTCTCCGGCTGAGCTTCCCGTGGCCGCCGACCTGGCAGAGCTGAAGGCGATGATCGAGGCGGCGCTGCCCGGCGCCGCGGTCGAGGTCAGCGACGAAACCGGCAACGGCGACCACCTGCGCGCAACCGTCAGCGCCCCCCAGTTCGAGGGCCTCTCGCGGATCGACCAGCACCGCCTGGTCAAGGCCGCGGTCAAGGAGCGCTTCGACGACGGCACGATCCACGCGCTGTCGGTGAAGACGAGCGTTCCGGGCTGACTCCGCGGAGCACGCGGGCGTAGACACAAAGTTACACTTCCGTGCGCCACACGCGCGCTCTCGATCCCTAGCCTCAGGAGCCATGGAGTCAATGCGATCGACCTGGACCGATTCACGCCTCGACGACCTCAACGGTCGCGTTGGCGAGCTCAGCGGCAGGGTAGACGGACTGAGCACCAGGATCGACGGGCTTCAGCACACGATCCTGCTCGTCGGCGGGGGACTGTTCGCGGCGTTCATCGGAGTCCTCGCCGCCATCCTCGGCCTGATCGCAACGCAGCTCTGACTCACCCGCGAGCGGCCCAGTCGGGCCGACGGCCCCGGCTAGCTAGTCTTTGGCCATGGCCGACCCGGAGCTGAAGTCCAAAGTCCAGGAGCTGATCGGCGCCAATCCGATCCTGCTCTTCATGAAAGGCACCCCCGACATGCCGCGCTGCGGCTTCTCGATGCGGGTCGTGCAGGTGCTCGACCAGATGGACGTCGAGTACGGCGCGATCGACGTGCTGCCAGCCCTGCAGCCGCTGCGCGAAGTCACGACCGAGATCTCCGACTGGCAGACCTTCCCCCAGCTCTACGTCAACGGCGAGCTGCTCGGCGGCGCCGACATCGTCGAGGAGATGTTCGAGTCCGGCGAGCTGGCCGAGGCCCTCGGCGTCGAGCAGCCGGCGGCGGCGGCAGAGGTCCCGCAGTCGGCTCCGCCCGCGCAGTCCCCGCCTTTGCAGATCGAATAGCGCCGGTCGCCGCGTTCGCGGCTAGACGGCAGCCGACTCAGCCGCGTCCTCTTTCACCTGGAAAGAGGAACCGCAACCGCAGGCGGCGACGACGTTGGGGTTGTTGACCTGGAAGCCCGCGCCCTGCAGGCCTTCCACGTAGTCGACCTCCGAGCCGAAGACGAACTGCATGCTGACTTTGTCGACGACGACGGCGACGCCGTCGACCTCGAAGACGTTGTCGTCGTCCTTCGGCCTGTCGAAGGCGAGCGCGTACTGGAAGCCGGAGCAGCCACCGCCGCGGACGGCAACCCGGAGAGCCTGCTCGGCCCCCTCCTCCTGCCCGGCCAGCAGCTCGCCGATCTTGGCGGCTGCCTTGTCGGTCAGGGTGATCGCGGCATTAGGCATATCGGTCACTTCACAAAGTGTAGCTGGGCGGCGGCGGCAGCTGTCGAGAACCCGCCCGTCTGCGAGAATCGCGGGCGTTGAACGCGAGCGCCCAGACCGCCGTCGTCTGCGACACGACGGCATACCTGCCTTCCGCGCTCATCGCCGAGCGGGGCATCCAGACGATCAGCCTCTACGTCTCCGTTGACGGGGAGCAGAAGCGGGAGTCGGAGATCACCGACTACGCCGCGTTCTACGAGCAGCTTCGGGCCTCCGAGAGCGGCGCCACCACCTCGCAGCCGTCGATCGGCGACTTCCTCGCCGTCTATGAGCCGCTGCTCGACGCCGGCAAGGAAATCGTCTCGATCCACATCTCCGCCGGCATCTCCGGCACCTTCGAGGCCGCCGGGCAGGCGCGCGAGCGGCTGATCGAGGAAGGCAAGGGCGGCGAGCGGATCCACGTCTACGACTCGCGCTCCGCCGCCGGCGGCATGGGCCTCTCGGTCCTGGGGGCCGCCGCCGCCGCGGTCGGGGGCGCCGACGGCGAGGAAGCGCTCGCCCGCGCCGAGCAGGCGCGCCAGTCGCTGAAGATGTGGTTCGCGATCGACACGCTCGAGTACCTGCGCCGCGGCGGCCGCATCGGCGGCGCCCGGGCCTGGATCGGCGGCGCCCTGAAGATCAAGCCGATCCTCACCCTCGAGGAGGAGATCACCCCGGTCGAGCGGGTCCGCACCCGCGCCCGCTCGCTGGAGCGCCTGCGCGGCTACGCCCGCCAGCGCCACGACTCCGGCGCCGACGGCTGGGTCGTCCAGCACATCCAGGACGACGAGACCGCCAACGCGCTGATCGAAGACTGCTACGAGATCTTCGGCTGCGGGCCCGTCTTCACCTCGGAGATCGGCGCCGTCCTCGGCGCCCACGTCGGCCCCGGCCTGCTCGGCGTCGGCAGCGTCCGGACCGAGCCGGTCAGCGTCGACTAACGACGCCGCAGCATCGCCAGCCCGCCGATGGCGAAGCCGACGATGGCGGCGCCGACGATCAGCTCGCGTTTGTGCTCGCGCACCTGGCGGCGCCAGTCGGTCAGCTCGGTGACGCGCCCGCGCAGCTGCTCGACCGAGCTGCCGAGCTGCTGGCGACGGAGGTCGATGTCGCGGCGGATCTCCGCCGCCGAGCGACCGGGGGCGCCGGGCGCGGAGGGCCGGGCGGGCTGCGGGGTCGAGCTCAACTCTCCTCCTTTTCCAGCATCTCCTTGGTCAGCTTCGCCTCTTCGATCGCCTGGTCGGGCGTCGGCGGCGCTCCCGCCGAGACCGAGCGGTAGGCGAAGTAGCCGGCGCCGGCGGCGACCAGCAGGAAGATCGCGGCCTCGACGAAGAAGCCGGGCCAGGCCTTGCCGTCGAAGACCTCTTCGTTGAGCAGCCAGGCGATGCCCTCCATGACCAGGATCAGCGCCAGGAAGGCGAAGACGCCGGCGGCGACGCCGACGACCGAGCCGCGCAGGATCTTGCCGAGCTTCTCGGAGATCTCCGCTTTGGCGAGCTCGATCTCCTCGCGGATCAGCGTCGAGGCGTTTTCGGTGACGTCGAAGACCAGCTCGGCGACCGAGCGGTGCTCCGGCTCCGGCTCCGGGGGCGGCCCCGGCGGCGGGACGGGGGGCGGAGTCTGGGAAGGCTCGGGCATCTGTCGCTCCTTACTCGGGCGGGTCTTCGTCGAAGAGACGGCGCCAGAGCACCGCCGAGAGGCGCGCGGCGGCGATGCTCGCGAGAGCGCTGCTCGCGGCGAGCAGCCCACTCCACAGCAGTCTTCTCACGATCTCGTTGTCCATACCCGGCTCGCGACCTTACCTATCGCGGCTCGAGTCCGTCGCAAATCGTCGTCAGCAAAAGATCCTTTGCCTCCTCGAAGTCGGCGCCGGAGGTGGGGATGACGTCGAAGATCCAGCCGGAGAGCAGTTGCTCGATCGCTCCGTAGAAGGCCATCGAGGCGAACAGCGGGTCGACGTCGTCGCGGAAGGCGCCCGCCGCCTGGCCGTCGGCGACGATCTTCGCGATCGACTGGTAGGCGCGGCGGATCTCCGGCAGGTGGGTGCGGCCGAAGGAGTTGGCGGCGCGGGTGACCTCGACGATGATCACCTTCATCAGCTCGGGGTCGTGGCGGTAGGAGTCGATGATGAAGCCGGCGACCGCGGCGAGCTTCTCGCGCGGCTCCCCCCCCGCCCGGTCGGCCTCCTCGATCGCCGCCAGCAGCAGCGACCAGCGCTCGACGAAGAGTTCGTTCAGGACCTCGTCCTTGGAGCTGAAGTAGTGGTAGACGAGCCCGTAGGCGACGCCGGCCTCGTCGGCGATGTCGGAGACGCGGGTCGCGTGGAAGCCCTGGCGGGCGAACACCCGCACCGCGGCGTCGAGGATCTGGCGCCGCTTGTCGACGGCTGCGGCTTTGGAGGCCATCAGGCGCGCGCCTCCGTCACCTGCGGCCAGCGGTAAGCCTCCGGCCGGCGGTTGGCGAGCGAGGGCAGCGAGTCGCGGAGGTGGTCCTGGGCCGCGAGGTCGAGGTCGGCGGCGACGAAGCACTCCTCGTCGGGCGCCGTCGCCAGCACCACCCCCCAGGGGTCGACGATCGCCGAGCGGCCGAAGGACTCGTAGTGGGGCGGCGCCTTGCCGACCTGGTTCGGCGCGACCACGAAGACCTGGTTCTCGATCGCCCGCGCCCGCAGCAGCACCTCCCAGTGGTCGCGGCCGGTGGCGAGGGTGAAGGCGGAGGGCAGCGCGATCAGCCGGGCGTCGCGCAGGGCGAGGATGCGGAACAGCTCCGGGAAGCGCAGGTCGTAACAGACGGCCAGGCCGAGGATCAGCTGCTCGCCCAGCGGCGCCGTGACGACCTCCGTGCCGGCCTGCTCGTGCGCCGACTCGCGGTGGGAGACGCCGCCGGCGTCGACGTCGAACATGTGGATCTTGCGGTAGGTCGCGACATCCTCGCCGTCGGGCCCGATCAGCACCGAGGTGTTGAACGCCTTCTCCTCGGCGCGCTCGCTGATGCTGCCGGCGAGCAGGTGGATGCCCAGGGTCCGCGCCCAGCTGCGCGCCGCGGTAAGGCTGGGGCCGTCGAGCGGCTCGGCCTCCGCCGCCAGCCGCTCGCCGTCGGCCAGCAGGTTCCACTTCTCCGGCAGGGCCACCAGCTCGGCCCCGTCGGCGGCCGCCTCGCGCACCAGCCGCTCGGCCGCGGCCAGGTTGCGGGCCTTCTCGCCGTTCGAATTAAGCTGTACGACCGCTACGCGCACCCACGCCCTCCATTGATTGACCAGTCAATCGGTCAATGAAGTATATGAGCGTCCAGCGGCTAGAGGTCCATCACGCGGGCGACGATCCGATCGAACACCGGCGTCGGGATCAGCGGCTTCAGCCGCGCCTGGACCTTGGCGTCGAGGCCGACCGGGTAGCGACTGCGGGGACGCCCGGCGCCGAGCGCGTGCTCGATCGCCCGCGCGACCGAGCTGATGAAGACGACGCGGCCGCCGGCGCGACGGATCTCCGGCAGCAGCGCCTGGGTGACGGCGACGTGGCCGGTCAGGTTGATCTCGAGCTGACGGCGGAAGTCGTCGATCGGGATCGTCCCCAGCGGGCTCGGGATCGCCACGCCGACGTTGTTGACGAGCCCTGTCAGGCCGTCCCCGGCGCGCTCGCCGATCAGCTCGGCGGCGGCGGCGACCTGGCCGGCGTCGGTGACGTCGAGGAAGAGCGGCTCGAGGCCGCCCGAGGCGACCTCCCGCAGCGCCGCGGCGTCCCCCTCCCGGCGCACCCCGGCGAAGACGCGCCAGCCGGCGGCGTCGAGCCGCAGCGCCGCGGCGCGGCCGATGCCGGTTGACGCTCCGGTGACAAGGACCGACCGCACGGGGCCAGGCTACATGGGGCGTAATCTAGGTACTGACGTGACCGAGACCATCCGGGACCGGGACGACGCCGAGCGCAAGCAGGTGACCGTGCTGTTCGCTGACGTCAGCGGCTCGATGGACCTCGCCGAGCAGCAGGACCCGGAGGAGTGGCGCAAGATCATGCAGCGCTTCTTCGCGATCCTCGCCGACGCCGTGACCCGCGTCGAGGGAACCGTCGACAGGTTCACCGGCGACGGGATCATGGCCGTCTTCGGCGCCCCCGTCGCCTACGAGGACCACGCCCGGCGCGCCTGCTACGCCGCCCTGCAGATGCTCGACGACGTCGCCGCGTACGCGGCGGAGCTGCGCCGCGCCCAGGGCCTCAACTTCTCGACCAGGATCGGGGTCGACTCCGGCGAGGTCGTCGCCGGGGCGATCGGCCAGGGCGAGGAGGGCGCCTACACGGCGATCGGCCACACCGTCGGCCTGGCCCAGCGGATGGAGGCGCTGGCCGAGCCGGGCAAGGCCTACGTCACCGAGCACACCGCCGAGCTGGCCCGCGGCTTCCTCGACCTCGAGGACCTCGGCGAGTTCGAGATCAAGGGGGCCAGCGCTCCGGTCCACGTCTTCGAGCTCGCCGGGGTCGGCGCCGCGCGCTCGCGCCTCGACCTCGCCCGCCAGCGCGGCTTCTCGCGTTTCGTCGGACGGGCGGAGGAGCTGGACGCGCTGAAGGCGGCACTGGCCGCGGCGAAGGAAGGCCGCGGCGGCGCCGTCGGCCTCGTCGCCGACCCCGGGGTCGGCAAGAGCCGGCTCGCGCACGAGTTCGTCCAGCACTGCCGCGAGGACGGGGTCGAGGTCTTCGAGGCGCAGGCGCAGGCCCACGGCAAGTCGATCCCGTTCATGCCGGTGCTGCAGATGCTGCGCTCCTTCTTCGGGATCGGCGAGCGTGAACCCGAGCAGCAGGCGCGCGAGAAGATCGCCGGCCGGGCGCTGCTGCTCGACCAGGGCTTCGCCGAGGACCTGCCGCTCCTCTTCGACTTCCTCGGCGTCCCCGACCCCGACCGGCCGGTGCCGCAGATGAGCGCCGAGGCGCGCCAGCGCGCTCTGGGCGGGATCGTCTGCCGCCTCCTCAACACGCCCTCGCGCCGCAAGACCCTGGTCCTCGTGATCGAGGACCTGCACTGGGTCGACGAGGGCAGCAACGCGATGCTGGCCGGGCTGATCGACTCGATCGCGGAGACGCGCACGCTGGCCCTGGTCAACTACCGGCCCGAATACTCGCCGCCGTGGAGCGCCGCCTCCGGCTTCAGGCCGATCCCGCTGCAGCCACTCGAGCGCGAGGACACGGCCGAGCTGCTGCGCGACCTCGCCGGCGAGGACCCCTCCCTCGACGGCCTCGATGAGCCGATCCACGAGCGCACCCGGGGCAACCCCTTCTTCATCGAGGAGATCGTCCGCGAGCTGGCCGAGTCCGGCCACCTCGAGGGCGAGCACGGCGGCTACCGGCTGGCGCGGCCGATCGAGGACGCCGGCGTGCCGGTCAGCGTGCAGGCGGTGCTGGCCGCGCGTATCGACCGCCTCGACCCCGCCGCCAAGCAGCTGCTCCAGGTCGCCTCCGTCGTCGGCAGGGAACTGAGCGCGCGGGCGCTGGGAGCGACCGCCGGCCTTGAGACCGCCGAGATCGAGCCGGCGCTCTGCCAGCTGGCCGAAGCCGGCTTCCTCTACGAAGCGGAGATGTACCCGCGGCGGGTCTTCGCCTTCCGCCACCCGCTCACCCGTGAGGTCGCCTACGCGACCCAGCTCGGCGACGGCCGGGCGAGGACGCACGCGGCCACCGCGCGGGCGACGATCGAGCTGGAGCCCGCCGACCGCCACGACGAGCTGGCGGCGCTGATCGCCCGCCACCTCGAGGCCGGCGGCGAGACGCTGGAGGCCGCCCGCTGGTCGGCCCGCGCCGCCTACTGGGTCGGCACCAGCGAGCCGCTGGAGGCGCAGCGGCTCTGGCGCCGGGTGATGGAGCTGGTCGCCGAGCTGGAGGAGAGCGAGGAGGCGGCCGCGCTGGCGATCGCCTCCCGCCTGCTCCAGCTCCAGTACGCCTGGCGGCTTGGGATGGACGGCGCCGAAGTGGACCGGCTGGTGACCGAGGCGGAGGAGATCGCGACCCGGACCGGGGACCTGCACTCCCAGGCGATGCTGCGGCTCGCCACCTCCGCCCGGCCGGGCCTGCCGCACGTGGCCGACGACTGGCTGGCGGCGGTGGCCGAGATCAACCGCCTGGCCGACGAATCGGGCGACCTGCACCTGCGGATCGCGGTCCGCTCGGCCGGCGCCTACGCCTTCCTCTGCGCCGGCGACTTCGACGGCTTCGAGCGCACCCTCGACGAGGTGCTGGAGCTGGCCGACGGCGATCCCGCCGCCGGCGCCGGGATCGTGCTCGGCAGCCCGGTCGCCTGGGCGAACATGGGCAAGGGCATGGTGCGCCGCGAGCGCGGCCAGATCGCCGAGGCGGAAGAGCTCTTCGATCGCGCCCTGCGGCTCGCCACCGAGGCGGACGACCCGGAGACCGCGAGCTGGACCCGCGGCAACCAGGCCGGGCTGCTGGCGGCCCGCGGCGACGTCCAGGCGGCGCTGGCGGTCGCCAGGCGCAACCGCGAGCTCACCGACCGCCTCGGCGACGTCTTCTCCCGCAGCCTGGCGCTCGCCAACCTCGCCTGGGCGCAGCTGGCGACCGACGAATACGAGGACGCGCTGGAGTCGATCGAAGCGGCGGAGAGCCTCTACCGCGAGGCGATGGACGGCGGCGGTGAGATGGAGGCCTGGCGAGCCCAGCTCCGAGCCCAGGCGCTGGCCGGGGTCGGCAGGACGGAGGAGGCGATCGAGGTGGCGGCGCGGGCGGTCGAGGTCTCACGCCGGCGCGGCATGCTCTGGACGCTGCCGATCGCCCTGCTGGTCCTGGGCCGAGCGCTGACCGCCGCCGGTCGCGACGGCGCCGCCGCGGCGCTCGGGGAGTCGGCGCGGGTGGCCCGCCAGACCGGGGCGCTGGGGCTGCTGGAGGACGTCGAAGCCGAGCGCGAGGCGCTCGCCAACGCGGGCGAGCGCGCCTGAATCAGCCGCGGCCGGCGCGGTGGCGCTCGAGCTCGGCCACCAGCAGCTTGGTGTGGAGGGCGGCGATCAGGTCCTTGAGCGGCTGGGCGCCGGCCTCGAGCATCTCCACCACCCGCTCCGGCGGGACCTCGCCGGCGAGCCGGTTCATCACCACGTCGACCTCCTGGCGGACCAGCTCTTCGATCGCGGTCTTGTAGCGCAGGGTGTCGTAGACGGTGAAGCCGATCTCCTCGTCGTAGCCGCCGGCGCGGAAGCGGCTGATCGCCTCGATGATCGTCACGTCGGAGGGCGAGTAGCCGCGGCTGTTCGGCGTCAGCACCTCCAGCTCGGCGAGCCGGTCCAGCACCTCGGCCGGGACGCCGTAGCGCTTGCGCACCTCGGCGGCGCTGGTCCGTGAGCGCTCGCCGGCGAGGGCGCGGTCGAGGATCTGGTCCTCCAGCTCGAGCATCGCGCTGGCCCGCGAGGGGTCCTCGTCGAGCACGTTCTTGATCGCCTTCAGCGGCATGAACCGCTCCTCCTGCAGGCGCTTGATCAGCCGGATCCGCGCGACGAACTCGGGCGGGTAGTAGGCCATGTTGCGGCTGGTCTTGACCGGCTCCGGCAGCAGGCCCTCGCGCAGGTAGTGCTTGATCGTCGGCACCGGCACGCCGGAGGCCTCGGCCAGCTCGCCCATCTTCAGCAGCTCGGCGCTCTCGGTGCTCATCGCCCCGCCGTCCGCCGGCTCACGCGCGGAACTCCCGCGCCTCGGCGCCGGCGTCGAGGCCGGCGGCGGCGCCGGAGGCGAGCATCGCCTCGACCTCCTCCTCCCCGTAGCCGGCCTCGCGCAGGACCTCGCGGGTGTGCTCGCCGAAGGCGGGCGCCGGCCGGGTCGGGTCGGCGGGGGTGCGGCTCAGCTTCACCGGGTTGCCGAGCTGGCGCACCGTCCCCAGCTCCGGCTGCTCCAGCTCGACCACCATCCCGCGCGCCCGCACCAGCTCGGAGTCGAGCGCCTCGTCGAGGTCGAGGACCGGCTCGATGCAGCAGTCGTGCTCGCCGTTGAAGGCGAGCCACTCGTCGCGCGTGCGGGAGCGGAAGACGGTGGCAACCTCGCGCCAGGCGTCCGAGCCGGGCGCCTCGAACTGCTTCTCGACCAGGTCGGGGCGGTCGACCCCGTTGCAGAAGGCGGCCCAGAACTTCGGCTCCAGGGCGCCGCAGGTGACCCAGCCGTCGGCCGCCTCATAGGGCAGGTAACAGACGAGGCCGCCCGAGAGCTGACCCTCGCCGCGGCGCGGCACCTCGCTGTCGCAGAAGTAGCGGCCGGCGACCATCGCCAGCCAGGCGAGGGCGCCGTCGGCCATCGAGATGTCGACCATCTGGCCCTCGCCGGAGCGGCGCCGCTCGTGCAGCGCCGCCATCACGCCGAAGGCGGCGAGCAGGCCGCCGCCGCCGATGTCGGCGATCTGGCCGGCGGACTGCACCGGTGGGCCGTCCTTGGCGCCGGTCAGCCCGAGCAGCCCGACCTGGCCGAGGTAGTTCATATCGTGGCCGGCGCGCTGGGCATAGGGGCCGTCCTGGCCGTAGCCGGTGATCGCGCAGAAGACGATCGCGGGGTTGGCCTCGCGCATCCGCTCGTAGCCGACACCGAGCCGGTCGAGCACGCCGGGGCGGAAGCCGTCGAGGACGACGTCGTGGGAGGAGACCAGGCGCAGCAGCGCCTCGCGGCCGGCCTCGGACTTGAGGTCAAGCCGGACCGAGCGCTTGCCGCGGTTGAGCGAGAGGTAGAGCGAGGAGCGGGTGCCGAGCGCCTGCTGCTCCTCACCGCCGTAGTAGGGCGGGGCCCAGCGGATGTAGTCGCCCATCCCGGTGTCCTCGACCTTCAGCACCTCGGCGCCCAGGTCGGCCAGCAGCAGGGAGCAGAACCCGCCCGGCAGCAGCCGGGTGAGGTCGAGGACCTTGACGTCGGCGAGCGGCAGCTCGCTCACGATGGCTCCACCGAAACCGGGAAGTCGACCGAGTTGGAGATGAAGCAGAGCTCGTGGGCGCGGTGGTGGAGCGCTTCGATCGCCTCGGCGGTCGGCGGCTCCTCCGCCCAGCGGATCCGTGGCCGCAGCGTCGCCGAGGTGAAAGTCTTGCCCTCGAGCACCCCGTCGGCGTCGTCTTCGTAGGAGGCGACCTCGAACCCCTTTTTCTTCGCCAGCGCCAGGAACCAGAGCATGTGGCAGCTGGAGAGGGCGCCCACCAGCAGCGTCTCGGGGTTCGCCTTGGTGTCGTCGCCGCCGAACTCGAGGGCCGAGGAGCCGGAGAGCGACTGGGCGCCGAGGAGGACGTCGTGGGCGCGGACGTCCTCGCCCTCGCCGCCGGTCCAGGAGACGCCGGCGCGGTGGATCGTCGTCTCCACCGCTAGACCTCTGCCCGCTTGGGCACTCCGAGCAGCTCGCGCGCCTCGGCGACGGTGGCGGCGCGGCGGCCGACGTCCTCGGCCATCTGCCGCGCCTTGGCGATCAGGTCGCCGTTGGAGCGGCACATCTCGCCGTTCGGCAGGTAGAGGTTGTCCTCGACCCCGGCGCGGACGTTGCCGCCCAGCACCAGCGAGGAGGCGAGCAGCTTCCACTGGTCGCGGGAGATGCCGATCACCTGCCACTGGTTCGGGCCCTCGGGGCCGCCGGGGATCTGGTCGGACATCAGGGTGACGTTGCGCGGCGTCGGCCGGATGCCGCCGGTCACCCCCATCACCAGCGAGATCTGCAGCGGTTCCTCGAGCAGGCCCATGTCGAGCAGCGGGTCGAGGTTGGCGACGTGGCCGGAGTCGAAGCACTCGTGCTCGGGCTTGATCCCGAGCGCTTTCATCTCGGTCAGGAACTCGACGATCGTGTCGAAGCTGTTCTCGAACACCGCTTTGAAGACGAAGTCCTTGCGCCGCTTCGAGTACTTGGCGTAGTTCATCGAGCTCATGTTCAGGGCGGCGACGTCGGGGCGCAGCGCCCGCAGGTACTCCAGCCGCTTCTCGATCGGGATCCCGATCGCGCCGGTCGAGTAGTTGACGATCACGTCGCCGACCTCGGCCAGGATCGCCTCGGTGATCGCCTTGAAGTCCTCGACCTCGTAGGAGGGGGTGCCGTCCGGCTTGCGGGCGTGGATGTGGACCTGCGAGGCGCCCTCGTCGACCGCGCGCCGCGCCTCCGCCGCGTACTCCTCGGGCGTGTAGGGAATCGCCGGGCACTGGTCGCGGTTGGCGATCACGCCGCTGATCGAGCAGCTGATGACTACGGGGTCCTCGAAGCGACTCATTGCCCACCCCCAGGTGTCGAGTTTCCTCCGGATAGCGATAGAAAGTCGACACTCGGCGTCATACCGGCATCACCCCGTGTCGTTTCTTCGGCTTCTCGACGTGCTTGGTCGCCGCCATCCGCAGCGCCTTGACGATCGTCGGACGCGTCTCGCGCGGGTCGATGACGTCGTCGATGACGGCGTTGCCGGCGGCGATGTAGGGGTCGATCTGCTGACGCACCGCGTTCAGCATCGCCTCGCGGGTCGCCTCCGGGTCCTCGGAGGCCTCGATCGCCGAGCGGCCGATGATGTTGACCGCGCCCTCGGCGCCCATCACCGAGATCTCCGCCCCTGGCCAGGCGACGATCAGGTCGGGCTCGTACGCCTTGCCGCACATCACGTAGTAGCCGGCGCCGTAGGCCTTGCGGACGACCACGGTCACCTTCGGCACCGTGGCGCGGCTGACCGCGTAGAGCATCTTCGCCCCGTGGCGGATGATCCCGGCGTGCTCGACCTTGGCGCCGACCATGAAGCCGGGCACGTCCTGGAGGAAGACGAGCGGGATGTTGAAGGCGTCGCAGAGGTTGATGAAGCGGGCCGCCTTGTCGGCTGAGTCGTTGTCGAGGATGCCGGCCAGGTGCTTGGGCTGGTTGGCGACGATCCCCACCGGCTGGCCGCCGAAGCGGGCGAAGCAGGTGATCAGCGTCCGCGCGAACTTCGGCTTGAGGTCGAAGAACTCGCCGTCGTCGACGATCTCGCGGATCACGTCATACATGTCGTAGGGCTTGCGCGAGGAGTCGGGGACGATCTCCATCAGCTTCTCCGACATCCGGTCGGCGGGGTCGTCGCTCTCGGCGAGCGGCGGCTTCTGCTCGCAGTTGGCCGGGAAGAAGGAGAGGTAGGTCTTGATCGCGGCGATGCACTCCTCGTCGTCGTCGACCTCGAGGTCGCCGACGCCGGATTTGCGGCAGTGGACCTTGGCGCCGCCGAGCTCCTCCATCGAGATGTCCTCGCCGGTCACGGCTTTGGTCAGGTGCGGGCCGGCCAACGCCATCGCCCCCTGGCCGGAGACCATCGGCACGAAGTCCGCCAGCGCCGGGATGTAGGCGGTTCCGGCGGCGCAGGGCCCCATCATCGCCGCCACCATCGGGATCACCCCCGACATTTCGACCTCCTCGCGGAAGAGGTGGCCGGAGCCGGCGAAGAGCGAGCCGGTCGCCTCCTGGATTCGGGCGCCGGCGGAGTCGAGCAGCCAGACGAACGGCATCCGCTTCGCCAGCGCCATCTCGCGCAGGCGGGTGACCTTGAGCTCGCCGGTCATCCCCATCGAGCCGGCCATCACGGTGAAGTCGTAGGCGGCGATGCAGCAGGGGCGGCCGTCGATGTCGCCCCAGCCGGTGATGACGCCGTCGGCGGGCGCCTCGACCCCCTCCATCGCCCGCTGGGCGAAGTGCGGCCGCCCGTGGATCCCCATCTCGACGAAGGTGCCCGGATCGACCAGCAGGTCGATCCGCTCGCGCGCGGTCATCTTGCCGCGCTCGTGCTGCTTGGCGATCTTCTCCTCGCCGCCGCCGAGGCGCGCCTTGGCGCGGCGCTCGTGCAGCTGCTCGGTCAGCTCCTCCAGCGGGGCGGTGCCCGGGAGGAGGTTCTTCTCCCCCTGCTCCTGCTCGGTGCTCGCCACTATCTCCCCTTCCATTCCGGGTCGCGTTTCTCGAAGAAGGCGGTGACCCCCTCGACGATGTCCTCGGTGGTGAAGGTCAGCGAGAGCTGGGAGCGCAGGAACTCGAGCGCGTCGTCGACCGCCATGTCCTGCTGGCGGTACATCGCATCGTGGCCGAGGCGCATCAGCACCGGGCTCTTCGAGGCCAGCTTGCCGGCCCACTCGGCGACCGCGGCGTCGAACTCCGCCGCCGGGACGACCTTGTTGGCGAGCCCGCAGGAGACGGCCTGCTCGGCGCTCAGCCGCTCGCCCAAGAGCATCATCTCGTTGACCTTCTTGCGCGGGACGTTGCGGTAGACGATCGCCATGATCATGTAGGGGAAGGCGCCGACGTTGATCTCCGGCGTGCCGAAGGTCGCGTTCTCCCGGGCGATCACCAGGTCGCAGGAGAGGGCCAGCCCCATCCCCCCCGCCAGCACGTGGCCGTTGGCGGCGCAGAGCGAGGGCTTGCCGAGCCGCGGCATCAGCCTGAAATATTCAAGGAACAGATCAGTTGCAAAGTGTTTTTGGATGAGCGGTACGTCCGCGGCGAAGCCACCCAGGTCAGCGCCGGCGCAAAACGCCTTGTCGCCGGCCCCGGTGAGCACCACGGCGCGCACGTCATCGGAGTCGCGAACTCGCTTCATCGCGTCGACCAGCTCGAACAGCATCTGGCCGGAGAGCATGTTGCGCTTCTCGGGGTCGTTCAGCGTCACCGTGGCGACGCCGTCGGCGACCTCGTAGGCGACCTTCTCGTAGCTGGCGTCGCTCATCTGCGGCCCGAACAATAACGCCTCCGTCGAAAGTGGGAAGTGCTACTGTCTACCCGCTTCCGGGGCGGCGGCGCCCCGGTCCAAACCACGAGCGAGGGAGAGAACAGTGGCGACCGCGACCAGCGACGGCTCCAACGTCATCAAACCCGACTTCGAGTCCGGGCGCAAGCACTTCATCTTCAGCCAGGAGCACGAAGACCTGCGCGAGTCGATGCAGTCGTGGGTGGAAAAGGAGCTCTGGCCCCACCGCAACGAGTGGGAGGACACCTACTGGCCGACCGAG
Source organism: uncultured Solirubrobacterales bacterium (assembly GCA_963703585.1). Taxonomy (GTDB): domain Bacteria; phylum Actinomycetota; class Thermoleophilia; order Solirubrobacterales; family 70-9; genus VAYN01. The sequence continues at coordinate 29,475 of CAVPEX010000060.1, forward strand.
AAGATGAAGCGCGCCGGCGACCTCGGCTTCCTCGGCCTCTGCTTCCCCGAGCAGTACGGCGGCCAGGGCGGCGACTACTTCTACTCGCTGGTCCGGGCCGAGTGCATGAGCTACTCCGGCTCCGGCGGCACCAACATGGGCTTCGCGGTGCAGAGCGACATGGTCCTGCCGCCGATCCACCTGCTCGGCACCGAGGAGCAGAAGCGCAAGTACCTCGAACCGGGCCTCAAGGGCGACAAGGTCGGCAGCCTCGGGATCACCGAGCCCGGCGCCGGCTCCGACGTCGCCGGCATCCGCACCACCGCGATCCGCGACGGCGACGAGTACGTCATCAACGGCTCCAAGACCTTCATCACCAACGGGCCGCGCGCCGACTTCATCGTCCTCGTCTGCAAGACCGACCCGGGCGAGCGCCACGCCGGCATCACCCTCTTCATCGTCGACCTGCGCGACTCCAGCGGCGAGAAGGTCCCCGGCTTCAGCGTCTCCGCCGAGCTGGAGAAGATGGGGATGCACGCCTCCGACACCGGCGAACTCGCCTTCGAAGACGTCCGCGTCCCGGCCGGCGCCGTGCTCGGCGAGGTCGGCAAAGGCTTCTACCACATCGCCTGGGAGCTCCAGGGCGAGCGGCTGGTCGCCGCCGCCGGTTGCCACGCGGGGGCGGAGCGGATGATCGAAAAAACGCTCACCTACGCGCAGGAGCGCGAAGCCTTCGGCCGCCCGATCGGCAAGTTCCAGGCGATCCGCCACAAGTTCGCCGAGATGGCGACCAAGACCGAGGCGGCGAAGCAGTTCACCTACTCGACCGCCTGGCGCTTCGCCAACGGCGAGTACCCGGTGCGCGAGATCACGATGGCGAAGCTCTTCGCCTCGCGGATCGCCTGCGAGGTCGCCGACGAGTGCGTGCAGATCCTCGGCGGCTACGGCTACATGAAGGAGTACGAGATCGAGCGCGCCTACCGCGACGTCCGCCTCAACCGCATCGGCGCCGGCACCGACGAGGTCATGCTCGACGTGATCGGCCGCTCATACGGGCTGTAGGCGAAACGGTCGAGCTCAGACCCGAGTCGCGATCAACGCAACGACGGTGGCGACGATGTTCATCGCCCAGAGCCGCCAGACGAGCGTTCGCATCTCACGAATGTCCCGGTCAACCCGGTCGAAGCCGGCGTCCATGCGCCGTGAGAGGTCGTCCAGTCGGCCATCGGTCCACATCGTTCGCTCCATGCCTCGACCTTACGAAAAAAGGACGCGTGTGAAACGCGTTGTCTGCAACACTAGCGAAACGACTTCGTGAAATGACCGGGGTGGAGCGTGTCCGCGCGTACTACGAGGCGCTCAACGGCGGCGACGCCGAGGCGGTGTCCGCCCACTTCACCGAAGACGCCACCCACTACTACACGCGGCTGGGCCCGCACGAGGGGCGGAGACGATCGGCGGCTTCGCCGCGCTGGGCGTCTCCACGATCGACGCCCAGTGGTACGTCGAGAACGCGATCGAGCAGGGCGACCAGGTGGTGATCGAGTGGACGATGACCTGGCGTGACCCGAAGAGCGGCGAGCGCCGCCTCGACCGCGGCACCGAGTGGTTCCTGATCCGCGACGGCAAGATCGCCGAGGTTCGCGCCTACCACCATGGCGGCAAGAAGAACCCGCAGGGCGACCTGCTCGGCTTCGACCACGAGGGCCGCGGCTACACGATGCTGGCGGACTGGAAGCCCCCGGCCGGGAGGGGGGACGTCTCCGCATGACCGTGATCAAGGACACCGGGACCCGGGCGACGCTGCCGCCGTTCGGCGAGGAGCACGAGGAGCTGCGGCAGACGGTCGCGCGCTTTGTCGCCAAGGAGATCGCGCCGAACGTCGACGAGTGGGAGGCGGCGCGGGAATTCCCCCGTGAGCTCTACTCGCGCTGCGCCGAGCTCGGCTTCCTCGGGCTGAAGTTCCCCGAGGAGTACGGCGGCCAGGGCGGCACCCACCTGCACGACGCGGTCTGGGTCGAGGAGCTGGCTCGCTCCGGCGGCTCCGGCGGCGTCGCCGCCGGGCTCAACGCCCACGCCTCGATCGCGATGCCGCCGATCGCCAACTTCGGCACCGAGGAGCAGAAGCAGCGCTGGCTGGTGCCGGGGGTCGCCGGCGAGAAGATCGGCGCGCTGGGGATAACCGAGCCCGGCGCCGGTTCCGACGTCGCCGGCATCTCCACCACCGCCCGCCGCGACGGCGACCGCTTCATCGTCAACGGCGCCAAGACCTTCATCACCAACGGCGTCCGCGCCGACTTCCTCGTCTGCGCCTGCAAGACGACCGAGGAGGGCGGCCACGGCGGCATCTCCTTCCTCGTCCTCGAGCGCGAGATGCCCGGCTACGAGGTGGCGCAGAAGCTGGAGAAGATGGGCTGGCACTCCTCCGACACCGGCGAGCTCGCCTTCACCGACGTCGAGGTCCCGGCCGAGAACCTGCTCGGCGAGGAGAACGGCGGCTTCAAGCTGATCATGGCCAACTTCGCCTGGGAGCGGCTACTGATGGCGATCGGCGCCGTCGGGGCGATGCAGCGCCTGATCGAGATCACCGTCGACTACGCCCTCGAGCGCGAAGCCTTCGGCCGCCCGATCGGCAAGTTCCAGGCGATCCGCCACCACGTCGCCGAGATGGCGACCAAGGCCGAAGCCGCCCGCGCCCTCACCTACAACGCCCTCCGCCTCTTCGACACCGGCCAGGACTGCATCCAGGACGTCAGCATGGCGAAGCTGATCACCCAGCGCGCCGTCCTCGAGATCGCCGACCAGTCCCTCCAGATCCACGGCGGCTACGGCTACATGCGCGAGTACGGCATCGAGCGAGCCGTCCGCGACGCCCGCCTCGGCCCGATCGGCGGCGGCACCGACGAGATCATGAAGGAGATCATCGGCAAGACGATGGGGCTGTAGGGATTTGTAAGCAGCCGCGCCGGCCGCGGGCGGCGGACCAGCTACCCGCCGCGGGTCTCTGGGCGTCCGAGTCCGAGCGTCGGAGGAGGCGGTGGCGGCGGAGTTCCGCCGCTCGGGGTGGGCTTGGGTGCGTCGGCCACCTCAGACCTAGATCGATGAGTAACGCCGAAAGCGCGCTTGAAGCGGCGCCAACACCTCGGTGACGGGCGCACGGAAGTGGATGTGGTGTCAAGCGGGTCGCAACTGCCGCCCCCGACGTCGCTCTTCGGAGCCGGAGCTCCGCCTGCGGGCACGCTGACGCGCTCCCCGCGGCGCCGTTGGTCATGGGCGTGGGCGAGCGCGAGCGCTCAGGGCGGCGACAGCGCCCAGATCGCCGCGTAGGTGGCGGCGAAGGTCTCCGCGTAGCGGAACCCCTCGGGCAGGCGCAGCGCGGTGCGCCGCCCGGAGCGCACCACCCGCGCCGGGACGCAGACGAGCATCCGCCGCAGCGCCTTGGCGGCGCGGCGCGCGGGCGGCTCGCGCTCGGGATCCCGCCAGGGCGCGGGCTGCCCCGATGCTCCCGCCGCCGGGCACAGGTCGCAGGTCATCGCGGCGATGTTCATCGCGGTGAGCGCCGCGTGCAGCCAGACCCGGTTGGCGTTCATGTCGCCCGAGGGCAGGTGGCGCAGCGCCTGCCCGAGCTTCGCCTCGCCGAGGCGCTCCTCGATCTGGGCGCGGTGGCGGTGGTGGCGCTCGACCCAGGCGGCGTCGCGCTCGGGCGGGTGGTCGGTGACGATGAACGAGTAGCCGTAGACGGTGTCGAGCTCGCCGCCCAGCGCCAGCGGCAGCTGGGCGGGGTGGATCGTCCGCAGCCGCCTCGCCCGCGGGTCGGCCGAGAGCGATGCGGCGCGGTGGGCGACCCGGCGGACCACCAGCCGCAGCGGCTCTGCCTGCCAGCCGTGCGGCACGTAGGTCGTCTCGGCGACCTCGGCGCCGGCCATCCCCTCGGCCTCCTGCCAAGCCGAATCGGGGATCCCCTCCAGCGCCCTCCACATCGCCTGCGGAGCGCGGCGCCGAGATCGTGAAGCGGACCTCTTCGCGGCGCAGGGCGCGCATCAGCGCGACCGAGTAAAAGCCCGAGTCCACGCGCGCGTTGACCGGCCCGTGGCCCTCGGGCAGGTGGGAGATCGCTCGCCTCAGCATCCGCGCCGACTCCGCGCCGCTGATCCGCGCCCGGTTGCCGGACTCCAGCTCCGAGCAGAGCGCCCGCCCGCGCTCGGCCCAGGTGGCGACGTAGGCCTGGTAGGCGAGCGCCCCGCTGTGGCTCTTGGCCGCCCCCTGCTTCTGGGTCACCGAAGACCTCGATCTCGATCGCGTCGAGGTCGACCGTCGCCTCCTCGCCGACATCGCGGCCCAGCTCGCGAGTCGAGGCGCTCGCCGCAGCGGGCCATCGCCCGCTCGGCGGCGCGCAGGTGGGAGCGGCGAAAGCGGCGCGCGTACTGGCGGGCGGTCGCCTGGGAGGGCGTCTCGGCGACGGCTCGCAGCGCGCGCCCCGGCCTCATCGGCGCGCAGCTGCTCGACGTCGGCGAAGAACTCGCCGCCCTGAAGCTGGGTCTCGGCGATCGAGACCAGGTACTGACCCGGGCTGAGGCCGCGGCGGCGCGACTTGACCGGCCGTGCCCGGCGCACCGTGCCGAGCTCGGCGTCGATCAGGTCCACGAGCCCGAGCCGGCGGCAGAGCTCGCCGGTGAGAGCGAGCCCTGCGTGCGGGGTCAGGGAGGGATCGTCGGCGCGGATCTCAAGTCGTCCGGGGCCTTCCCTACGGTTAACCGCGTTCACCTTCAAGGTGATCTCCATTCA
>CAVPEX010000061.1:0-57582 GCA_963703585.1 uncultured Solirubrobacterales bacterium
CGGCGGAGCGGATGGCCGCCAACATCGCCGACCTGCGCGAGCGCCTCCTCGCGCTTCGGCCGCGACCGCGGTGACATCAAGGTCTTCAGCAGCTACTCGGTCGTGGTCGCGCCCAGCGAGGCCGAGGCGGCGGAGAAGGCCGACTACTACCGCAGCTTGATCGACCCCGAAGGGACGCTGGTGCTGTGGTCGGGCTGGCTCGGCTTCGATCTCTCCCTCCTACGACCTCGACGAGCCGCTGCGGGCGGTCCCCAACGAGGCGATGCAGTCGACCAACCAGACCTTCGGCGACGGCAACTGGACCGTGCGCGACTTCGTCGAGGGGCTCGGCTTCGGCGCCGACGGGCCGACCGCGATCGGCAGCCCGGAGTCGGTCGCCGACCAGATCGAAGCCTGGATCGACGCGACCGACGCCGACGGGCTCAACCTCAACCATGTCGTCAGGCCGGGCTCCTACGCCGACTTCGCCGAGCTGGTGGTGCCGGAGCTGCAGCGACGCGGCCGCTACCGCACGTCCTACGAGGAGGGCACGCTGCGCGAGAAGCTGTTCGGCCGCGGGGCTCGGCTGCCCGAGACCCATCAGGCGGCGGGTACCGCCGGGTCCCGACTGGAGCGCGCGGCATGAGCGCGCCGACTGCCGCCAGCGGCATCTCGGTCGCGCTGGCTACGCCGCCGCCGCCCCCGACGCGCAGCTGGCGCCGCACTACTTCGAGCGCCGCGAGCTGGGGCCGCACGACGTGCGGATTGAGATCCTCCACTGCGGCGTCTGCCACTCCGACCTGCACATGCGCGCGACGAGTGGGGCGGGACCGTCTACCCGCTCGTCCCCGGCCACGAGATCGTTGGCCGTGTCAGCGAGGTCGGCTCCGAGGTCGACCGCTTCGCCGTCGGCGATCACGCCGGGGTCGGCTGCCTGGTCGCCTCCTGCCGCGAGTGCGAGGCCTGCGGCGAGAACCTTGAGCAGTACTGCGAAGGCGGGCTCACCTACACCTATGGCGGCATCGAGAATGAGACCGGCCGGCCCACCGCCGGCGGCTACTCGAACCAGATCGTCGTCGACGAGCACTTCGCGCTGAAGATCGGTGCCGAGATCGACCTGGCGGCGACGGCGCCGCTGCTGTGCGCCGGCATCACCACCTACTCGCCGCTGCGCCACCACGGCGTCGGGCCCGGCTCCCGGGTCGGCGTCGTCGGCCTCGGCGGGCTCGGGCACATCGGCGTCAAGCTGGCCAGCGCGCTGGGGGCCGAGGTGGTGCCGTTCGACGACCTCGCCGGACAAGGAGGCGGAGGCGCGGGCCCTGGGTGCCGACGAAGTGGTCGTCTCCACCGACCCCGCAGCAATGGACGCGTTGGGCGCGGCTTCGACCTTGTCCTCGACACGGTCGCCGCGCCCCACGACCTCGACGCCTACCTGCAGGTCCTCAAGCGGGACGGGGCCCTGGTCCTGGTCGGCATTCCCGGCCGAGCGCAACCCCTCGCCGACGGTCCAGAACCTACTCGGCCGGCGGGCGCTTACCGGGTCCTCGATCGGCGGCATCGCCGAGACGCAGGAGATGCTCGATTTCTGCGCCGAGCACGGGATCGTCGCCGAGATCGAGCGGATCGCGATCGACCAGATCAACGAGGCCTTCGAGCGCATGCTCGCGGGCGACGTCCGCTTCCGCTTCGTAATCGACATGTCCACCCTGGAGGACTAGCCATGCCCCGTTCTTCGCTTCAACGCCTTCGCGATGAACTGCGTCTCCCACATCCACCACGGCCAGTGGGCGCGCCCGGACACGCGCCAGATCGAGTACGTCGAGCCTCGACCCCTGGGTCGAGCTGGCCCAGCTGCTCGAGCGGGGCAAGTTCGACGCGCTGTTCCTCGCCGACGTCGATCGGCACCTACGACAGCTACCGCGGCAGCCGCGACACCGCCGTGGGCGAGGGCCTGCAGATCCCGGTCAACGATCCCTCGCTGCTGATCCCGGCGATGGCCGCTGCCGACCGAGAACCTCGGCTTCGCCTTCACCCAGTCGGTGCTGCAGGAGCAGCCGTTCAACTTCGCCCGGCGGCTCTCGACCCTCGACCACCTGACCGACGGCCGGGTCGCCTGGAACATCGTCACCTCCTACCTGCGAGGACGCCGGCCGCAACCTCGGCTTCGGCGGCCTGCCCGCGCACGAGGAGCGCTACGCCGCGCCGAGGAGTACGTCGAGGTCCTCTACAAGCTGCTCGAGGGCAGCTGGGAGGACGACGCCGTCGTCCGCGACCGCGAGCGCGGCATCTACGCCGACCCGGCGAAGGTCCACGACATCGACCACAGCGGGCCACTTCTACCCGACGTGCCGGCCCGCACCTCTCCGAGCCCTCGCCGCAGCGCACCCCGGTGCTCTTCCAGGCCGGCTCCTCCGAGCGCGGGCGCGAGTTCGCCGCGCGCAACGCGGAGGCCCGCTTCACGCCTCGCCCGCAACCCGCAGGGGGCGAAGGCCCAGATCGAGGACATGGGCGCGGGCGATCGGCCACGGTCGCGGAGCCCGGGGACATCGTCTACTTCCAGGCGCTGAGCGCGATTGTCGGCGGTACCGAGGAGGAGGCCCGGCGCAAGGCAGGCGAGCTCGACGGGCAGGCCAGCGAGGAGGGCTACGCGGCCCACATGGCCGGCAACATCGGGCTCGACCTCAGCGAGCTCGACCTCGAGGCGCCGATCCACGAGCTGCCGGAGCGCTTCGCCGGGCAGAGCATGATGAACGGTCTGGTCGAGGCGGCCCCGGACAAGACCTGGAAGCTTCGGCGAGCTGCTGCGCTGGGCCGCGAGCGTCCGCGCCGCTCGGCACGCCGGAGCAGATCGCCGACCAGCTCGCGGTCTACGCCGACGCCGGCGTCGGGGGCATCAACCTCATGTACTACACGACCCCGGGGTCCTTCGTCGAGTTCATCGACGGCGTCACGCCGGTGCTGCAGGAGCGCGGCCTGCAGCAGGACGAGTACCGTCCCGGCACCCTGCGCGAGAAGCTCACGGACGGCACTGACGGGCCGCGGATCTCCGAGCGCCACCCGGCGGCCGCCTACCGCCGAGAGGCGGTGTCCCCATGAGCGTCGCGACCGCAAACGCACAAAGCCTCGCGGCTGCTCGAGCCCGGCTCGCCGGACCTGGCGGCGTTGCTGGAGACGATCGCCGACGGCGCCAGCGAGCGCGAGCGCGACCAGATCCCGCCCTACGAGCAGGTCGACCTGATCCGCGAGACCCGCCTCGGCGCGTGCTGCGGCTGCCCCGCGACAACGGCGGCGCCGGCGCCACGATCCGCGACCTCTACCGGGTGCTCGTTGCGCTGGCCGCCGCCGACGCCAACGTCGCCCACATCCTCCGCTCCCACTACTGCCTGGTCGAGCAGATCCTGCGGCTGCCGGATCTCGACCCCCGCTGGCGCCAGGAGGTCGCCGCGGGTCGATCTTCGCCGGCGCCGCGACCGAGCTAGGGCCCGGGGCGCTCGGCGGAATCGCGCCCGGCACGACCCTCGCCCGCGAGGGCGAGGCTTTCCGGCTTGCCGGCACCAAGTACTACTCGACGGGGAGCCTCTACTCGGACTGGCGACGCTTACCGCGACCGACGAGGCCGGCGAGCTGGCGATTGCGCTGGTGCCGGCAAACCGCGACGGCGTCGTCCTCGAGGACGACTGGGACGGGATGGGCCAGCGCCTGACCGGATCGGGGACGACCCGGCTGAACTCGGTCTTCGTCAACCCCGACGAGCTGCTCGACCCCGAGGCGATCGCCGCTTCCTGCCCGCGCTTCGCGATGCCGCAGCTCTACCTGACGGCAGTGGTTGCGGGCGTGATCCGCGACGCCGCCGGCGATGCTGCGGCCCTGGTCCGCTCCCGCGAGGGGCGGCCGTTCGCGCACGCCGCCGCGCGCCCGGCCGAGGACCCGCTGCTGCAGGAGGCGGTCGGCGAGATCGCCGGCGCCGCCTTCGCTGCCGAGGCGACCGTGCTGGTATCGCGGCCGAGGCCCAGGACGTGGAGATCGCCTGGGTCGTCACGGGGTCGTTGACCCCGGCCTCGCCGACGCCGCCGCGCTCGCCGCCGCCCAGGCCAAGGTCGTCGTTGACGGGCTCGCCTTCCGCGCCGGGACGCGGCTCTTCGACGTTGGCGGCGCCTCGGCGACCAAGCACGCCAACAACCTTGACCGTCACTGGCGCAGTCGCCGCACGCTGGCCTCGCACAACCCGACAGTGCACAAGGCGCAGGCAATCGGCGACCTTGAGATCAACGGCACGCCGCTGCCGGACAACTGGTTCTTCTAGCCGCCGGCGACCTTGCAACGGCTGATCGACACCGACGTCCACGAGCGCGCCGAGCTGGAGGACCTGCTGCCCTACCTGCCGGCGATCTGGCACAAGTACATAACCGACTACGGCTGGACCCCGGAGCGTTTCAACCCCTACGGCCAGCCGACCGCGGGCGGGCTCGACCGGGCCGACGCCAAGCCCGGCGACGGCCGCCCGGCCGGCTCCAGCCTGCCACTGCTGCGCGAGCAGCTGCTCGACGAGTTCGGGGTGCAGCAGGCGATCCTGACCGGGTGGCTGAGCGCCTCAGCGACCCAGAGGAGGAAGGGTGGAGCGAGTTGAAGGCCGCGCTGATGTCGGCCTACAACGACCACCTGGTCGAGCGCTGGCTCGAGCCCGAGCCACGGCTGTTCGGCTCTATCGAGGTCAACGCCTGGGACCCCGAGGGCGCTGCCCGCGAGATCGAACGCATGGCCGAGCACCCGCGGATGGTGCAGGTGATGCTCTACATCGGCGACCAGCCCTACGGGTCCCCGGCGCTACGAGCCGATCTTCGCGGCCGCCGAGCGCCACGGCCTCGTCGTCGGCATCCACCACAGCGAAAACTCGCCGACCGCGCTCGGCCGCCACCGCTATTACGCCGAGTGGCACACGCTGATCTCGCAGGTCTTCATGTCGCAGGCGGTCAGCCTGGATCTTCAACGGCGTTTTCGAAAGGCACCCCGAGCTGAAAGTGATCCTGATCGAGGGCGGCTTCTCCTACGTGCCGCACCTGATGTGGCGGTCCGCACCAGCAGTACCGGGAGCTGCGCCACGAGGTGCCCTGGGTGAAGCGGGCGCCGAGCCGGATCATCCGCGAGCAGGTCCGCTTCGCCAGTCAGCCGATCGAGGAGTTACCGCCCGCAGCTGCTGGGGCCTGCGATCGACCAGATGGGCTCCGAGGAGCTGATCCGCCTCTCCAGCGATATCCCGCACTGGGACTTCGACTCGCCCTTCGAGGCACTGCCGATCGGCTTCCCGGAAGGAGCTGAGGCGGAGATCTTCTTCGAAAACGCGCTGGCGACCTACGGGCGGCTCCCGGCAACCGTGCCGGACCTCGGCGCGAGGGTTCCGGCCTGACCGTCGCGACCGAGAAGCGGCAGGCGAGTTGCGCCGCCTCTAGCTCGCGGCCGGCGGGATGATCAGCCTGCGCGTCGGCTCGCTGCCGGTTCTCGTGGTCCGCACCCCCGAGGGCGAGTTGCGCGCCTTCGTCTACCGCTGCGTGCACCAGGGCGCGCCGCTCTCGCGGGGCACAGGCTGCGGGCCGGCACCGACGGCGCGGAGGTCGGTGAGTACCGCCCGGTCGAGGGCCAGAGCGTGATCAAGTGCCCCTGGCACGGCTACGAGTACGACGCCCGCAGCGGCTGCGCGCTATTCGATCCGCGCCGGCGCCTGCGCAAGGTCGCGGTCGAGGAGTCGATGGTCGCATCGTCGTTTCGGCATGACGCCCACGCTCGGCGGCTCGGTTCACGCGGCGGCGTCCACCGCGGTCGGCGCCATCAGCTCGCGCGCGTGCTCGACGAACAGCCCGTGCAGCTCGTCGGCGGCGCCGCCGGGCGACTTCGTCGGCCGTCGCTGGATCACCAACATCAAGTCGGTGTCGTCGTCGATCTCGCGGACGGTGATCGCCCCTCCCAGCTCCAGCGGGTCGCCGACGACGCTGTAGTCGGGGAGGACGGCGGCGCCGAGACCTTCGGCGACGATCAGCTTGCCCATTTCGGCCCCGTCAGCCGAGTAGGAGAACATCGGTGTGCGGCCCTTGAGCAGCCGGTGCACGTAGCGGTGCATCACGTAGCCGGTGCGCATCGCGATCAGGTGCTCGCCCATCAGGTCGTCGGGCCCGATTCGCGCCAGCTTCGCCAGCGGGCTGTCGGCGCGCACGCAGACCACGGGTCGGCCCCGCAGCAGCTCGGTCGTCTCCAGCTCCGGCGGCACGTCGTCGCCGCCGAGGTAGTTGACGAGGCCGAGGTCGACACTGCCGTCGAGCAGGTCGCGGTGGATCCAGTGCTGCTGGGAGGTGATGATCTCGATCTGTGTCGAGGGGTGGTCCTCCGAGAACTCGCGGATAGTCGGCGTCAGCAGGGGAGCGGTGGCGGCGGTGACCGTGCCGAGGCGGACCACCCGGCTGCTGTGGTGCTGGTCGTCGGCGGCGTGGCGGAGGCGGTCGACCGCCTCGATCACCTCGAGGATGTGGGGGAGGAGCTCGCGGCCCTGGCCGCTGATCGTGACCCCGGAGCGGCCGCGGGCGAGGATCTCGACCCCGAGCTCGCTCTCGAGCTTGCGCACCGTCTCACTCAGCGCCGGTTGGGAGAGGTGAAGCTCCTCGGCGGCGCGGCGAAAGGAGCCCACCCTTGCCACCGCCGTGATGTATTCGAGCTGCTCGATCCGCATGGATAAAAGAATACTATGTTGACCGACTAGCTTGGTTATTCGCCCCTGGCCTATCGAGTGATCGGCGATTTCGATTTGACGCGCACAGCTCGGAGGCAGATCATCTCCCTACCTTCATGAGCGAATCAGTCAACAATTTCTCGTGAGCGAGGCGCGCTTCCACTGGTTCCTGCCCACCCAGGGCGACGGCCGGGCGCTGATCGAGACTGGCGGCACCGGGCCGACCGGCGTCGCCGGCGGCCTCCGCGACTCTTCGATCTCATACCTGACCCGGATTGCGACCGCAGCCGAGGACCTCGGCTTCGAGGCGGCGCTGACTCCGACCGGGGCCTGGTGCGACGACGCCTGGATGGTGACCGCGATGCTGAGCGAGACCTCCGAGCGGCTCAAGTTCCTGATCGCCTTCCGCCCGGGCATGGTCTCGCCGACCCTGGCAGCGCAGATGGCGGCGACCTTCCAGTGGCACTCCGGCGGGCGCCTGCTGCTCAACGTGGTGACCGGCGGCGACGCTGACGAACAGCGCGCCTACGGCGACTTCCTTGCCAAGGACGACCGCTACCGGCGCACGGGGGAGTTCCTGGAGATCGTCCGCCGGCTCTGGGAAGGCGAGACGGTCGACTTCGCCGGCGAGCACCTGCGGGTTGAGGGAGCGGCGATCCCCCGCTTGCCCGACCCGCCGCCGCAGATCTACTTCGGCGGTTCCTCCTCCGCCGCCGGAGAGATCGCGGCTTCCCATTCGGACGTCTACCTGACTTGGGGAGAGCCTGTCGGTGCCGTCGCCGAGAAGGTCGCCTGGATCAGTGAGCTGGCAGCCGAACGGCAGCGCCGGCTGCGTTTTGGCATTCGCCTGCACGTGATATCCCGCGACCGCTCGGAGGAAGCTTGGGCCGAGGCCGATCGGCTGCTCTCGACCGTCGACGCCGAGACGATCGCTCGAGTGCAGGAGAAACTGCGGCGTTCGGAGTCGGTCGGGCAGAAGCGGATGCTGGCATTGCACGGCGGCTCCGCCGCCGACCTTGAGGTCGCGCCCAACCTCTGGGCCGGGGTTGGGCTCGGTCGCGGCGGGGCCGGCACGGCGTTGGTCGGAAGCCACGAGGAGGTCGCCGAGCGGATCGAGGAGTACGCCGGCATCGGCATCGAGGAGTTTGTCCTCTCCGGCTACCCGCATCTGGAGGAGCTCTACTGGTTCGGCGAGGGGGTGCTGCCGTTGCTGCGCGAGCGCGGCCTCTGGAGCCCGCCCGGAGCCGAGCAGGTGGCCAGCGACCGCGACCGCAGCGCCGTCCCCTTCGCGGTGGGTGCGCGATGAGCGCCAGTCGCGTCAACGCCAACGGCAACGGCTTCGATGCCGGGCCACCGGTGCGGATCCGCCGCGCCCCCGCGGGGGCGCGGATCGCGATCGTCGGCGGCGGCGCCGCCGGCACCATCAGTGCCGTCCACCTGATGCGCCGGGTCGAGGAGGGCAGCGTCGACCTGACCATGTTCGACGCCGGCGGCGAGTTCGGACCCGGCGTCGCCTACGGCACCGCCGACCCCGTGCACGTGCTGAACGTGCCGGCCTGTCGCATGGGAGGGATCTCCGGCCACCCCGAGCACTTCCACGACTGGGTGCGCGGACGCGGCGAAGACGCCGGGCCGCAGGAGTTCCTCCCGCGCGGCCTCTTCGGCGACTACCTGCGCAGCCTGCTCGACGAGACCGCGGCAGACTGTTCGCAGCGGGCGCAGCTCGAGCGGCGGGCCGGGGAGGTCATCTCGCTCTCCGTGCCGCACTCGCCGCTGCAGCCGCTATCGCTCGGCCTCGCCGACGGCAGCCGGGTCGAGGCCGACCAGGCGGTGCTGGCGCTGGGGCCGCTGCCCGGCGGCGACCCGATCGCCGTGCCGGAGGAGCTGCGCGCCGACGGCAGCTACATCTCCGAACCCTGGGCGCCCGGCGCTCTCGCCCCCGTCCGCGGCGACCGCGACGTGCTGGTGATCGGCACCGGGCTGACGATGGTCGACCTCGCGCTCAGCCTCAGCGCCGGTGACCGTGGCCCGGCGATCCGGGCGGTCTCTCGCCACGGCCTCGTCCCGCGACGCCACCGCCGCGAGATGACCGAGATCAAGCGCTTCCCGGTGCCGCTCGACGACGGCCGCCTGGAGCCGGTGGTGACCGCCGTCTTGGAGCAGATCTGCCGGGTCTCCGAGCAGGGCGGCGACTGGCGCGACGTCTTCGACTCGATGCGCTCGGCGACGCCGACGATCTGGCGCTCGCTGCCGGTGGAGGAGAAGCGCCGCTTCCTCGACGGCCTGCAGCGGCTCTGGGACGTGCACCGCTTCCGCATGGCACCCACCGTCGCCGATCGCTTCGAGGAGCTGGAAGCCGCGGGGCGGATCAGCGTCGACGCCCGCCAGGTCGTTGCCCTGGAGCCGCGCCGCGGCGGAGTGCGGGTCTCTCTTCACGCCGTCGGCGACGCCAAGCCGGAAATCGTCGACGTTGACCGGGTGATCAACTGCACCGGGGCCGGCGCCAACCTCGCCCGCCAGGCGCCGCCGCTGGTCCGCGACCTGCTCGGCTCCGGCACAGCACGTCCGGATCCGCTGGGCATCGGCCTCGACGTGGCCGAGAACGGCGGCCTGGTCGACGCCGCCGGGCGCGTCTCCGAGCGGTTGCGCGTGGTCGGCGCGCTGCGCAAGGGGGTGGAGTGGGAGGCGATCGGTGTGACCGAGATCCGCGATCACGCCGAAGCCGTCGCCGCGGCCCTCTTCGCCACCGTCGACCGGCCGCTGCAGGTGGCCTCTTGAGTGCGCCGACCCAAGCGGCGGAGGTTGTATCGGCTAGCGCCCGGGTCGCCGCCGTCGCCGCGGACCTGCGGGCCGGCCGGATGGCGCTGCTGAGCGGCGGTGTCGGCCGCAAGGACGAGGCCAGCCTGGTCTTGGCGGCGGAGTTCACCAGCGCCGAGGCGATCAACTTCATGGCCAAGGAGGCGCGCGGGCTGATCTGCTTGGCGCTGAGCGCCGAGCGCTGTGACCAGCTGGGATTGGAGCCGATCAGCCGGCCCGGCGGCGGCGACGCCGAGTCGGGGTTCATGGTCTCGATCGAGTCCCGTGAAGGGGTAACCACCGGCATCTCCGCCCACGACCGCAGTCGCACGATCCGCACTGCGGTCGATCCCACCCAGGGGCCTATGGACCTCGTCCAGCCCGGCCACGTGATGCCGTTGCGGGCGCGCCGGGGAGGCATCTTCGAGCGGGCCGGACAGGCCGAGGCCGCGGTCGACCTGGCCCGCCTCGCCGGCACCGAGCCGGCCGCGATCGTCTGCACCGTGCTCGACGAGGACGGCGCCACCGCCACCGCCACCGGGCTCGTCGACTACGCGCGGCGCTACAACCTCAACACGGTTTCGGTCGACGACCTGCTCGCCCACCGCCGCTCGGCGGCGCTGTTCGGCGGCACCATGCGGGAGGCGATGGGCCACTTCGCGACCGGGGTCGGCGTCGTCACCGCCCGCGATGGTGAGGGAGAGACGGTCGGCACCACGGTCAACGCGGTCTCCTCGGTCTCGCTGCAGCCGCCGCTGCTGCTGGTCTGCCTGGCCCGCGACAGCCACACCCTGTCGGCGATCCGCGAGTCCTCGCGCTTCGCGATCAACATCCTCGCCGCCGACCAGCACCACCACTCCAACCGCTTCGCCGCCAAGGGCGCCGAGGCGCGGGCGGGGGAGGTTCCCTTCGCCGAGCACCCGACCGGGGTTCCCCACCTGCCGGGGTCGCTGGCGACGCTCTCCTGCCGGCTCGACGCGATCCACGTCGCCGGAGACCACGAGATCGTGATCGGCGAGGCGCTCTCGATCTCGACCGACGCAGATGCCTCGCCGCTGCTCTTCTACCGCGGCTCCTACGCCAGCCTCGGCGGCGAGCACGAGGTCGAGCTGCGGGCGGTGAGCTGAGCGATGCAGGGCGAGCGCGTGCGCCTGGCGGTGGTGCTCGGCAGCGTCACCACGCCGGGGCGGCTGCGCCGCGCGCTGACCATCGCCCTGGACAGCCCGCCGCCGGGTGCCGACGCCAGCCTGATCGACCTGGCCGAGCTGCGGATCGGCTTCGTCGGGGCCAGCGACGGTGGCGAGGACGAGATCGGGGTGGTGGTCGAGACGATCGCCGCCGCCGACGCGGTGGTCTTCGCTACCCCGGTCTACCGCGGCTCGATGACCGGGGCATTGAAGAACCTCTTCGACGCGCTCCCGGTCGGGGCGCTGGAGCGCAAGCCGGTCGGGCTGGTAGCGATGGGCGCCTCCGACCATCACTTTCTCGGCGCCGACCGCCACCTGCGCGACGTGCTGAGCTTCTTCGGGTCTCTCGTGTTGCCGGTCTCGGTCTACCTGACGTCGGCGGACTTCGACGAGAGCAGGCCAAGCCGGGCGGCGCTGGCTGAACTCGCCGACCTGCTTGCAGGGGCCACGGCCCTGACGATCGCACTCGACGGCATGGCCCCGCTGGGCCCGCGGCCACTGGGCGCCGCTGTCGCGCGCCCGAATCCCACTGGCCTCAGCACTTCATCCGACTAGTGGTGGTCCCGCTTGCACCGGTACGGCCGCCGGTGAGCAGCGGCAGTACGTCGCTACCCTGCCGCGATGCTCGCTGACGTCGCCCTGGGGGCGCTGATCGCCTTCTGTATCGCTGTATTCACCACCCCGGTCGGCGTCTCCGGCGCTGTCTTTCTGGTCCCGGTTCAGATCAGCATCCTGCACACGCCGAATCCGGCGGTCACGCCTACCAACCTCCTCTACAACCTGATCGCCATCCCCGGGGCGCTGTTGCGCTTTCGCCGGAGGAACGGCTGACCGGCCCGTTGCTGCGTCAGCTGATCCTCGGAACCCTGCCGGAGGTTGTCGCGGGCGCTTTGATTCGCGTCAAGCTGCTCGATCAGGCCGCGCTGGCGGCGACCTTCCTCACCTCGATCGCCGGGGTGTTGACCTATGCGCTGCTCAGCATCGGCGGCGAGGGCGACATCGCCCCCGATTGGGCGCTCGGGATTGGCATGGGCGTCGGTGGACCGGCGGGCGCCTACCTCGGCGCCCGCCTTCAGGCCCGGCTGCCGGAGAACCTGCTGAGGCGCGGGCTCGGCCTGCTCGCCCTGGGCCTGGGCCTGCGCTGCGCCTTGCAGGCGTCTACCTAGCCAACGCGGGCCGTGGATAGATCTCCGGGTGCGGGCCGCCCTTCGCAGGTTGCCCGTGGCGGCTAGCATGCCGGCTGGCGACGAGCTCGTTTCAGGCCAGGCAACGGCTCAGCCGGAGATGGTCCTCAGCGTCGGCGGTTCTCGGGTTGAGTTTGGGTTTCGTTCCCTAGCCGGCGTTCCCTCGAGATTCTCCGTCGATAGGATTTGGCTTGTTTGACCCTGGAGGGGTGCCGGAGCGGTTGAACGGGGCAGTCTCGAAAACTGTTGGCGTCGCAAGGCGCTCGTGGGTTCGAATCCCACCCCCTCCGCTCCGCGCCGTAGGCCGGCGCATTGCGGCGTCATCGGGAGCCCGTCGTGCAAGGCACTGCCGCGCTCCCTCTTCCTTGCACTGCTTGGCCTACGGCGCGGAGGGCGTTTGGGGTGGGCCGACGGCCCAGATCGCGATTGGCGGCGGGGCCAGGAGGAGGGCGAGAGGCTGAGGATCTCGGCGAAGCCGATGTAGGGGCCGCCGACGTCGGTGACCAGGTGCTCGTAGGGAGGAGGGAGGTCGACCCAGTGGGCGACGAAGGGGAGGTCGTCGTGGAAGGCCCGTGGCGCCAGCGCCGCGGTGAGGCCGATCACGGCGGCGAGGCAGAGCAAGCCGAGCGCGGGCGCGGGCGCTGCGGGGCGATCGCACGGCCGCCGACTGTAGGCGCTCAGCCGGCCAGCGCCAGCTCCTCGCCGGCCGCTTCGTGCCCCTCGTAGGGGAGGACGGCGAAGTACATCATCGACGGCAGCAGCCTCTCCAGGGCGTCGAATTCTCCTTTGCACAAACGCGAGTAGAGAAGGGCTTCGACCCCCCCTACGACCCCCGACGCGGTGACCTCGGAGTACCGCGCGGTGTCTGGAAGCAGCCGCCGCGCCTGGGCGTCGAGGCAGGTGGAGAAATGGTCCAGGAGCTCGACCCGCCGCATCACCGCGTCGGCGCTCGCCGCCCGCGCCTCGACGATCAAAGCGCGGGCGGTGTCGGGTTCGGCGCAGATGAACGCGACCACCGCCTCGAGGCCGAAGCGGACCTGGTCGCGCCAGCTCCCGCCGCCCTTGCGCGCGGCGGTTTCGACCTTGTAGCGCAGCCGCTGCGCGCTGGTGTCGAAGGCGGCCAGGAAGCAGTCTTCCTTATTCGCGAAATGCTCGTAGAAAGTGGGGCGGGAGACACCCGCCCGTTCGATCACGTCCTGCACGTTGGCGCCGCGGTAGCCGAGCTCGGACGCCGCCCTCAGCATCGCCACGATCAGGCGCTCCCGCTGTACCGCCCTGACCAGGTCGGAAGGCAGCTTGCGCACCCCGGAAGGGAACTTGCCCTGGCTGCTGGCCAAGAGCTCGATCGCGGCGTCGACTTGCTCCGGGGGCCAGTCATCGCCGATAGCTGCGAGCAGGATCTCCTGGCTCAATTGGATTCGATCGAATGACAACGAGAAACCTTTAAGTTTCTAACAAAAACAACCCGAGTTTTCTTACGGTACCAGAAGAGATGGAGGCTCGTGCGGCTTTTTGAAGACCACGGCTATTCTTCAATCCATGCTCCCAGCCGACCTTGGGGAGCCCGGATGAAGCCGTCTCGGCCCGAGCTTCCCCGAGAGTTCGTTGCCGTGCACAAGCGGCGGCGGATGATCGACGCGATCGCTGAACTGAGCTCTGAACAGGGCTATGAGGCGACCAAGATCGCGGACATCGTGCGCCGCGCCGGAGTAGCGCGGAAGACTCTGTACGACAACTTCGACGGCAAGGAAGATCTCTTCCTCGCTGCCTTCGACCTCTATTCGGCCGACGTGAGGAAAGAGGTCGAAGAGGCCTGCGACTCCACCGGCGGCGCCTGGCGGCAACGGATCGAATCGGGCCTCGCCGCCTTCCTCCGCTGCGTCGCCGAACGGCCCTCGGCGGCGCGCATGTGCATGGTCGAGGCGCTCTCGGCAACGCCGGCCGCCTCGACCCGCTACGACGTCGCGGTGCGCCAGTTCGTCGAGCTGCTGAAGCGCAACGCCCCCGCCGGCACCGGCCTGCCGGAGACGATCGAGGAGACGCTGATCGGTGGCGTCGCCTGGATCCTGCACCAGCAGATTCGTCGCGGCGAAGCGACGCGGGCAGCCGATCTGCTGCCCGAACTGTCCGAGTTCGTGCTTTCTCCGTACCTTGGTGTAGGGAATTCACAGGTGAGAACCGGGAGGCGAAAGTGACAGTACGGTGGCAGACTCCAATACCTGAATGGACCGACTACCGCGTGGACGCCATGGCCTTTCCCCCGAGTTCGTCGCCCAAAATCAGCGCTCGAGGCTGATTGCGGGACTCATCGACGTCCTGCACGAGGTCGGTTACCAGAAGACGACTGTGTCACTGATCGGCCAGCGGGCGGCCGTATCCAAGAGTGACTTCTACAAACACTTCGAGAGTAAGGACGACTGCTTCGTCGCCGCCTACGACGCCGCGATCGAGCGGATTCGCGAGCAGGTGCTGGCGGCCTGCGCCAAGCGCGAGGAGGGCGAATGGTCGCTGCGGGTGCGCGACGGCATCGTCGCCCTGGTCGAGCTGCAGCAGCAGGAACCGGCCCTCGCCGGCATCGCCCTGGTCGAGGGCCTGCGCGCCGGCCGTGGCGTCTACGACCGCTACCAGGCGGCGGTCGAGAGCTTTGTCCCCTACCTGCGCCAGGGCGCGCCGGAGGCTCCCGCTGGCGGCGAGGTGCCCGTCGCCACCGACGAGGCGGTCGTCGGCGGCATCGCCTCGCTGCTCGGGCGGCGGGTGCTGGCGGGTGAAGCCGAGCAGCTGCAGCAACTGATTCCCGCAGTTCTCGAATTCGCGCTGACTCCTTACCTGGGCGGCGCCGAGGCGCGGCGAATAGTCTCTGCCGGATGATCGAGCCGGCAAGGGCGGGCGACGGGGCCCTCGGGGAGCGGGAGACCGCCCGGGCCGGTGTCCTGCCCTCGCAGGAGCTGAACCGGGCGATCGAGGCCGAGTGGGTCAGCTCCGGCGACTACCGCATCCGCCCCGAGGCGGTGCAGCCGGCCAGCATCGACCTCCGCCTCGGCGATTTCGCCTGGGCGCTGCGCTGCTCCTTTCTCCCCGACGTCGACTCCACCGTCGAGGAGAAGACCGAGGGCCTGGCCTTCCAGCGCGTCGACCTGCGCGACGGCGCCGTGCTCGAGCGCGACCGTCCCTACCTGGTGCCGCTGATCGAGGAGCTGGCGCTGCCCGCCGACGTCCGCGCCAAGGCCAACCCGAAGAGCTCGACCGGGCGGCTCGACGTCTTCACCCGGGTGATCACCGACCGCCACCACCGCTTCGACGACATCCGCGCCGGCTACCACGGCAAGCTCTATCTGGAGATCGTCCCGCGCTCCTTCGCGATCCAGGTGAAGACCGGCCTCTCGCTCAACCAGCTGCGGCTGAGTCGCGGCGAGGTACGCCTCGACGACGGCGAAATCCGCGCCCTGCAGGACGAGTTCCCGCTGCTCTACCTCGACTCCCACGCCCTGCGGCAGTCCGAGCTGGCCGTCGCCGACGGCCTCTTCCTCAGCCTCGACCTCTCCGGGCCCGGCGACCGCACGGTCGGCTACCGGGCGAAGAAGAACAGCCTCCCGGTCGACCTCTCGCGGATCCGCGCCTACCGTTGGACCGACTACTGGGACCCGGTCTACCCGGAGCCGGGCGGCAGGGTGGTGCTGGAGCCGGAGATCTTCTACCTGCTGCTCTCGGCCGAGGGGGTCTGCATCCCGCCGCAGATCGCGGCCGAGATGATGGCCTACGACCCCACCGCGGGCGAGCTGCGCACCCACTACGCCGGCTTCTTCGATCCCGGCTTCGGCTACGACCCGGCCGGTGGGCGCCACGGCAGCCGCGCCGCGCTCGAGGTCCGCGCCCGCGACGTCTCCTTCATGGTCGAGCACCGCCAGCCGGTCTGCAAGCTCGGGCTGGAGCGGATGTCGGCTCCGGCCGAACGCCTCTACGGCGCCGACCTCGGCTCCAACTACCAGGGCCAGGTGACGATGCTGAGCAAGCATTTCGAGGAGCAGACCGCCGGCGCGCCGGCGGTCGACTAGCTTTCCCCCGCCTCGCCGAGGTTGCGGAAACCTGCGATATACGACGATTTCTGCAACCTCGCGGGCTAGGATCGGGGCATGGGCGAGCGGACGTGGAACGTCTACCTGTCGGGGGAGATCCACTCGGACTGGCGGGAGCGGATCGAGGCCGGTGTGACCGACGCTGGGCTGCCGGTCTCCTTCTCGGCTCCCGTTACCGATCACGCCGCCTCCGACGACGCCGGCACCGGCACGCTGGGCGAGGAGGGCGAGGCGTTCTGGCGCGACCACAAGGGCGCCGGCGTCAACGCGATCCGCACCCAGACGCTGATCCGCGACGCCGACGTCGTCGTCGTCCGCTTCGGCGACAAGTACCGCCAGTGGAACGCCGCCTTCGATGCCGGCTACGCCGCCGCGCTCGGCAAGCCGCTCGTCACCGTCCACGACGCCGAGCTCGACCACGCGCTGAAGGAGGTCGACCGCGCCGCCCAGGCGACCGCGCGCAGCGCCGAGCAGGTGGTCGACGTCCTGCGCTACGTGATCCGAGGCCAGCTGCCCGGTCGATAGGGCGTAGGCTGGACTCGTGTCCGCCGACGCCAACCGCGAGACGATCGAGCGCCTCTACGCGGCGTTCGGCCAGCGCAACGGCGCCGCGATGACCGCCTGCTACGCGCCCGGCGCCCACTTCCGCGACCCCGCCTTCGGCGACCTCGAGGGCGACGACGTCGGCGCCATGTGGCGGATGCTGACCGGCCGCGCCGCCGAGCTCGAGATCGAGCTGCACGAGCACGAGGCGGGGGAGGAGACCGGCTCGGCCCACTGGATCGCGCGCTACACGTTCTCCACCGGTCGCCCCGTGGTCAACGACATCCGCGCCAGCTTCCGCTTCGACGCGGCCGGCCTGATCGTCGACCACGTCGACGAGTTCGACTTCCACCGCTGGGCGAGCCAGGCGCTGGGGCCGAAAGGCCACCTGGTCGCGCTGCTGCCGCCGTTGCGCTCCAAAGCCCGCGCCAAGGCCCTCGACCAGCTCATCACCTACAAGCGGGAAGAGACCGGCTCCAGCATCTAGCGCGTCCTTGGCGTCCACCGAACATGCGAACATACGTTCGTATGAGGTGGGACGAGCAACGAGTCGAGAACGACCTCCGTTTGCCGGGCGTCGGCGACGGCAGCGCGGTCCGCACCTTCGACGTCCCCGACGCGATGGGGATCAACTTCCACGAGGTCCGCGCCCGCTCGGCCCTCAACCACGTCGCCGGCGACCGCTACGGCTTCAGCTGGACGATCAATCAATACAGGGGCTGCACCCATGCGTGCGCCTACTGCCTCCAGGGGTCCACCCCGATCCTGATGGCCGACGGGAGCACGAAGCCGATCGGGGGGATCCGGGTGGGGGACGAGATCTACGGCACGGTCCGTCGCGGGAACTACCGTCGCTACGAGCGGACCCGGGTCTTGGCCCATTGGGAGACGAGCAAAGAGGCCTTCCGGGTCGTTCTCGAGGACGGGACCGAGCTGATTTCCAGCGGCGACCACCGGTTCCTGACGAATCGCGGCTGGAAGCACGTGACCGGCGCCGAACAGGGACCCGGCCAACGTCCCTTTCTCACCCTGAACAACAAGCTGATGGGGGTGGGCACGCTGGGTCCCGGCATAGAGGAAACGGGCGAGTATCGGCGCGGCTATCTCTGCGCGAAGCTGGGAGTCGTCTCGATCGAGCCTCTGGGGCAGCGCCTGCCGATGTTCGACATCGCCACCGGCAACGGCGACTTCATCGCCAATGGCGTCGTCAGCCACAACTGCTTCGCTCGCCGCACCCACACCTACCTCGACCTCGACGCCGGGCGGGACTTCGAGCGGGAGATCGTCGTCAAGGTCAACGTGCCCGAGCTGCTGCGAGCGGAGCTGGCGCGGCCGAGCTGGAAGCGGGAGCTGGTGGCGCTGGGGACGAACACCGATCCCTACCAGTGGGTCGAGAGCCGCTACCGGATGATGCCGGAGATCCTCGAGGCGCTCGAGGCGGCGGAGACGCCGGTCTCGGTGCTGACCAAGTCGCCGCTGGTGATGCGCGACGTCGAGATCTTCGCGCGGATGGCGAAGAAGCTGCCGGTCTCGGTCAACCTCTCGGTGCCGACCCTCGACGAGGACGCCTGGCGGGCGACCGAGCCGCACACGCCGAGCCCGGCCGCCCGCCTCGACGCGGTCGCCGAGCTGCGGCGTCGCGGCATCGACTCCGGCGTCCTGATCGCGCCGCTGATGCCGGGGATCAACGACAGCCCCGACCAGGTGCGGCCGATCGTCGAGCGCGCCCGCAGGGCCGGCGCCACCTTCCTCGGCGGCGTCGCCCTCCATCTCCGCGACGAGGTCAAGGACGTCTTCCTCGGCTGGCTCGAGGCCAAACGCCCCGACCTCCTCCCCCGCTACGAACAGCTCTACCGCAACCGCGCTTACCTGAAGCCCGAGCAACGAAAGCGAGCGACTCGCGCCGTCCGTCCCTGGGGCCGCCCCCGCACCTGCCGCAGGGCATGGTGGGTCCCCTGCCGCGACAGGACCCGCTGGGCCACCGCCCCGCCAGCAGCCGCTCTTCTAAGCCCCTTCGTCCAGCTGCTCGAACCGGCACTCCCCCGGCTCTTTGTCGTCCCGAAACCGGTGGAACCGCGCTCCGTGCCGGATCCGCCCCGCGGCCGCGTGGTCGTAGCCCACCTCGATCACCAGCTCCGGCCGCAGCGCCACCCACTCGAGGTCGCGGCCGCCGGTCCAGCGGCTGGGCTCGGCGCTGCCGCTCTCGCCGGTCTCCAGCGGCGCCAGCATCTCCCGCAGCGACCGTTTCGCGGCGGCGCTGAAGCCGGAGATGTGGCCGACGCTGCGCAGCTCGCCGTCGTCGTAGAGGCCGAGGATCAGCGAGCCGACGGTGCCCTCCTCTTTGCCAGGGCGCCAGCCCATCGCCACGCAGTCGATCGTGCGCTCGCGCTTCACCTTCGCCATCCCCTTGCGCTTGCCGGGGACGTAGGGGGCGTCGAGCTGCTTCGCCATCACCCCCTCGATGCTGCCGAGCCAGCGCTCCGCCTGCTCGGTGTCCGTGGTCAGCGGCGTCAGCTCCAGGCCGGCCTTGGCGGCGATCGCCCGCAGCCGCTCCCGCCGCTCCGCCAGCGGCGCCTCCAGCAGCGACTCCTCGCCCTCGGCGAGCAGGTCGAAGACGATGTAGTCGGCCGGGATCTCCTTCGCGAAAGCAGCTGGATCCGCGACTCCGCCGGGTGGATCCGTTCCTGCAGGGCGTCGAATTCGAGGTTGCCCTCGGCGTCGCGGATCACCAGCTCGCCGTCGAGCACCCAGCGCCCCGGCGCGAAGCCGAGCTCGGGGAAGTAGCGGGCCAGGGCTTTGCCGCCCCGCGACTGGACGTAGAAGTCCTCGCCGTCGACGAAGACGATCGCCCGGAAGCCGTCCAGCTTCGGCTCGTAGGCCCACTCCTCGCCCAGCGGCAGCTGCTTGCGGGTCAGCGCCAGCTGCGGCTTGATCGGCGGCGAAAGGGGGAGGGACACGCCGTGGAGGGTACGTCTCAGCCGCTGCCGGCGGCGCTCTTGCGGCGGGCGCGGCTCTCGCGCGGGTCGGGGATCGGCACCGCTTCCAGCAGCTTCTTCGTGTAGTCGTCGCGCGGGTGCTCGCAGACCTGGTCGGCGCTGCCCTGCTCGACGATCTTGCCGTCGTGCATGACCGCGATCCGGTCGGAGACGTGGCGGACGACGCCGAGGTCGTGGGCGATGAAGAGGTAGGTCAGCCCGAGCTCGTCCTGCAGGTCGTCGAGCAGGTTGATGATCTGCGCCTGGATCGAGACGTCGAGCGCCGAGACCGGCTCGTCGGCGACGATCAGCTTCGGCTCGCAGCGCCAGCGCCCGGGCGATGCCGATGCGCTGCCGCTGGCCGCCGGAGAACTCGTGCGGGAAGCGGTCGTAGTGCTCGCGGCCGAGGCCGACCCGCTCCAGCAGCTCGTCGACGCGGTGGCGCAGCTCCGCCCCGAGGCCACCCCGTGCACGCCGCAGCGGGTCGCCGACGATCTGGCCGATCCGCTTGCGCGGGTTGAGCGAGGCGTACGGGTCCTGGAAGATCATCTGCATCTCGCGCCGCAGCGGCCGCATCTGCCGCCGCGAGAGCCCGGCGATCTCCTGGCCCTCGAAGCGGACCGAGCCCGAGGTCGGCTTGATCAGCTGCAGCACCGCCCGGCAGGCGGTCGACTTGCCGCAGCCGGACTCGCCGACCAGGCCGAGCGTCTCGCCCGCGCGGGATGCTGAAGCTGATCCCGTCGACCGCCCGCACCTGGTCGACCTCGCGGTCGATCAGGATCCCGCGCTTGACCGGGAAGTGCTTGACGAGGTCGGTGACCTCGAGCAGGGGCTCGCCGGCGGCCGCGCCGCCGCCGCTCGTGCCGCCGTCGCTCACGCCGGCGCCTCCAGGCCGATCTGGCCCTCGACCTGCCGCTGCTCGCGCTTCTCCTCGGGGGTGAGCCAGCAGCGGTCGCGGTGCTCGGGCGCCTCCGGCAGCCGCGACTCCAGCCCGGGCAGCTGCGGGCACTTGGCGAACTCGTGCGGGCAGCGCGGTCGGAAGGGGCAGCCGGCAGGCAGGTCCAGCAGCGAGGGCGGGGCGCCGCTGATCTGCGGCAGCCGCTTCGGCCGCGGCCGGTCGAGCCGGGTCAGGGAGCCGAGCAGGCCCCAGGTGTAGGGGTGCTGGGGGTCGTAGAAGATCTCGTCGAGCGTGCCCTGCTCGACCACCTTGCCGGCGTACATCACCAGCACCCGGTCGGCGACCTCGGCGACGACGCCGAGGTCGTGGGTGATCAGGATCGTCGCCAGGTCGCGTTCCCGGTTGAGGTCCTCGAGCAGGCGCAGGATCTGGGCCTGGATCGTCACGTCGAGCGCCGTCGTCGGCTCGTCGGCGATCAGCAGCTCCGGGTCGAGCGCCAGCGCCATCGCGATCATCACCCGCTGCCGCATGCCGCCGGAGAACTGGTGCGGGTAGTCGTCGACCCGCTGCTCGGCGCTGGGGATGCCGACCGCCCCGAGCAGCTCGATCGCCCGCGCCCGCGCCTCGCTCCTGGAGGTGCCCGGCCGGTGCGCCCGGATCGCCTCGACGATCTGGTCGCCGACCGGTAGACCGGGTTGAGCGAGGTCATCGGGTCCTGGAAGATCATCGCGATCCGCTCGCCCGCGCAGCCGCCGCAGCTCGGCGTCGCCGGCGCTGGTCAGCTCCTCGCCCTCGAGCACGACCGAGCCCTCGATCCGCGCGTTCTGTCCCCGCGTCAGGCCCATGATCGTCAGCGCGGTGACGCTCTTGCCCGAGCCCGACTCGCCGACGATCGCCAGCACCTCGCCCGGCTGCAGGTCGAAACTGACGCCGTCGACCGCCTGCAGCAGGCCGCCTTCGGTGGCGAAGCCGACGCGCAGGTCGCTGACCGATAGCAGCGGGGCGGGGCTCATTGCGAGGCCGCTTCCCCGAGCCTGACGCGGGGGTCGAGGTAGGCGTAGGCGATGTCGACCAGGGCGTTGATCAGGACGACGAAGAAGGCGCCGTAGAGGGTGACGCCGATGATCGGCGGCAGTTCGTATTTGCCCACCGCTTCCGCCGCGTAGAACCCGACCCCGTCGATGTCGTAGAGCGATTCGGTGATGATCGCCGTGCCGGCGATCGTCGCCCCGAAGTCGAGCCCGAAGAGGGTGACGATCGGAATCAGCGAGTTGCGCAGCACGTGGCGGGTCATCACCCTGCGCTCGCTGAGGCCCTTGGCCCGCGCCGTGCGCACGTAGTCCTCGTTCATCACGTCGAGCATGTTCGAGCGCAGCACCCGGCTGTAGAAGCCGATCGAGAGGATCGCCAGCGTGAACCAGGGGAGGATCAGGTGGGTGAACCATTCCCACGGGTCTTCGCTGATCGGCACGTAGCTGCCGTTCGGGAACCAGCCCAGCCGTTCGGCGAGGAGGTAGATGAAGAGGGGGGCGAGCAGGAAGACGGGGATCGAGATGCCGGCGACGGCGACGCCGGTCAGCAGGCGGTCGAGCCAGCCGCCTGGTTTGAGGGCGGAGACGTAGCCCAGCAGCAGGCCGAACGAGAGCCAGATGATGCCGGCGCCGATGCTGAGCGAGAGCGTCGCCGGGATCCCTTCCTTGATCCGGTCGTCGACCGGGATCCGCGGTTCGTAGGAGGTCAGCTCGCCGGTGAAGACCTTCTTCATCATCGTCACGTACTGCTCCGGCAGCGAGTCGTTGAAGCCCCATTCCTCTTCGATGTTGTGGACGAGGAAGGGCCGCGCGTTCTTGCCGGCCAGCTGCTGGGCCGGGTTCGAGTTGGGGACGACGTTGAAGATCAGGAAGACGATCACCGAGACGGCGAACAGCACCGCCACCATTCCGACCAGCCGCCTGACGATGAAACGCACCATCAGATCCGCGCCGCTCCCTCGGCTCCCGGCGTGACGGTCTGGGCGTCGAGCTGCAGGGCGGCGTCGAGCTTGACCTTGGCGCGCGGGTCGAGCGCGTCGCGCAGTCCGTCGCCGACGATGTTCAGCGACAGCACCGTCAGCATGATCATCACGCCGGGGATGATCGCCAGCAGCGGCTGCGTGCTCAGCAGGTCGGCGCCGACGGTGATCATCGTCCCCCAGGAGGAATTCGGCGCCTGCACACCGGCGCCGAGGAAGGAGAGGCCGGCCTCGAACAGCATGTTGTTGGCGATCGTCAGGGTGAAGAAGACGATCACCGTGGAGGCAAGGTTGGGGAGGATCTCGCCGAACATCAGCCGCAGCGGCCCGGCCCCCTGGGCGACCGCGGCTTCGACGAACTCTTTCTCGCTCAGCGCCAGCACTTCGCCGCGGATCGGCCGGGCGATGTAGGGCACGGTGAAGATGCTGATGACGAAGATCGGGATCCACAGCGAGCCGCCGGAGAGCTCGATCGGTCCCAGCTTGAGGCCGCCGATCGCCAGCGAGATGCCGAGCGCGAGCCCGATCAGGAAGACCGGCAGCGACCAGAGCACGTCGAGCGTGCGGGCGATGACGGTGTCGACCCAGCCGCGGTAGTAGCCGGCCAGCAGGCCGAGGACGATCGCGGCGAAGGTGGTGATCAGCGCCGTGGTGACGCCGATCAGCAGCGAGGTGCGACCGCCGTACATCAGCCGCACCATCTCGTCGCGGCCGAGGCGGCTGTCGGCGCCGAGGAAGAACTTGCCGCCGGCGCCGAACCACTGCGGCCCGATCGGCTTGCCTTCCGGCGTCACGATTTCGCGCGTTTCGCCGTCGACGCTGATCTTTTCCAGCGTGTGGGTCTTGTTGGGGCCGCTGTGGGCGACGTGGTCGGCCCACAGCGGCGCCGCCAGCACGAAGACGACGATCAGGACGAAGAGGCCGAGAAAGGCGAGCGCGACGCGGTTGCGCACGAAGCGCCGGTAGGCCAGGTACCAGGGGCCGTGCCCGTCAGCGGCCAGCTCCTCCGGCGCCGGCGGCAGGCCGGCGCCGGGACCCCCGGCCGGAACGGCTTCGGGCTGGGGATCGAGCGGCACGCTGGTGGTCCTACCCGGAACGCCCTACTTGAATTCGAAGCTGGTCAGGTACTCGAAGAAGGTCGGGTTGTAGATGATGCTTTCGAGGTCGATCTCGTCGGAGACGAAGGTCGAGAGGGTGCGGGTTCCGTAGGGGACCCACGGCGCCTGTTCCATGTATTTCTTGTCCAGCGCCGCGTAGGCTTCTTCCTGTTCGGGCGCGAGCTGTTCTTCGCCCAGCTTGGCGATTTCCGCGTTCAGCTGCGGTTCGTCGATGTTGGCGAAGTTGCCGTTGTTGGTCTGCAGGATGCTTTCCCCGGCCAGCAGCGGCTGGAAGAAGTCGTTCGGGTGGGGATAGTCCTGGAACCAGTCCGACCAGCCGGTGTCGAGGTTCGGCGTGGTCTGGTTGCCGATGATCGTGAAGTAGTTGTCGGCGTTGAGGACTTTGAGGGTGGTGCTGAATCCGAGTTCCTTCAGCACGTCCTCGTAGTAGGCGCCGGCTTCGTCCTGCGGGCTTTCGTTGTCGGTCCAGATCGTGATGTCCATGTCCGACGGGTTGGCTTCCTTGATCATCGCCTTCGCTTTGGCGACGTCGTGGGGGTAGAGGTCGAATTTCTCGTAGCCGGGCATCCCGGGCGGGAGGATCTGGTGGGTCGCCGCGATCTGGCCGGAGTAGATCCGTTCCAGCGCCGCCGGGTCGACCGCGTAGTTGACCGCCTGCCGTACCTCGAGGTCGTCGAAGGGCGGCTCGGTCGTGTTCATCCAGAAGTAGTAGGTGCTGATCGTCGGCTGGACCCGGAACTGGGTGCCCTCGAAGTCTTCCTTCACCTGGGCGTAGCGGTCGGCCGGCGGCGGGTTCTGCATCCAGTCGTAGCGACCCTGTTCGACGTCGTTGACCTGGGTCTGTTGGTTCCGCACCACCGTGATCTTGGCACCGTCGATCGAGCCGCTCGGGTATTCCGGCATCGCCTTCGAGTTCGCTTTCGCCCAGTAGGGGTTGCGCTCGTATTCCCAGCCCTGGCCCGGCTGCGACTTGGTGATCGTGTACGGCCCGGTTCCGGGCGGCGGGCTCGCCGACTGGTCTTCGTCGGGCGTGTCGGGCGGAACCGGGGCGACGAACATCAGCGCCAGCTCGTTGGTGAAGGTTCCGCTCGGTTTGACCAGGTCGATGACGATCTCGCCGGTCTTGTCGTCGGCTTTGATGCCGGGGATGCCGCCGCTCTTGGTTTCGGCGAACTTTTCGGCGCCGACGATTTTGGTGTAGAAGGGCGAGCCGCCGGAGTTGACCTTGAAGAGGCGTTCGACCGCGTTGGTGAAGTCGGAGGCTTTGACCGTCGTGCCGTCGGAGTACTTGAGGCCGGAGCGCAGGGTCAGGGCGTAGGTCCTGCCGCCGTTGCTGATCTTCGGCAGGTCCTCCGCCAGGCCGGGCACGACCTCGCTGCCTTCCGCGCCTTCGGCGTGCCTGTAGGTCAGCAGCGGGATGTAGATCTCGCCCATCGCCGTCCAGCCTTCCGCCGTGTAGGAGAGCTGCGGGTCCATGTAGTCCGGGAAGGAGGCGTAGGTGGCGTTGAGGACGCCGCCTTCCTTGCCGCCTCCGCCGGTGTCGTCCCCGCCGCCGCACGAAGCCAGTCCAATCGCCGCGACCGCTGCAAGTCCGAACACCGTGAAAGCTATACGCAAGTTCTTCAAAGTCTCAAACCTCCCGATCGGACTGGATAGGCGCGCTCCCGGGGATCAACTCCAGCACAACGTCGTTGGGCCCGTCAAGCTCATATGAACCACTTCGTGCAAGGCGCTCGGACCATTTCGTGCCAAGTGCCGGCGCCACCACGACGACGATCGCGATTACCCCGAGCCCGGCGACCAGAAACGTCGCCCGCGGGGTCGCGACGGCGGCGATGACGCCGCCGAGGGCGAAGCCGATGCCCGGCATCGCCGCCCCGATCGACTCCAGCACGCTCATCACCCGCGCCTGCATCCCCTGCGCGGTCAGCTCCTGCACGGCGCTGATCATCGACACCCACTGCACCCCGTTGCCGCCGCCGCCGACGACAGAGGCGACGCAGGCCAGGGCGAGGGTGGGGGCGGCGGCGAGGCCGAGGTAGCCGGCGCCGACCGCCAGGGTGCTGAAGAGGAGGAGGAGGGCGATCGACGCCCGCCGCGCCGCGGCGAAGACGAGGCTGCCGAGGACCATGCCGGCGCCCCAGCTGGCCAGCATCAGGCCGTAGCCCGAGTCGCTGGTCCCGAGCGTCTCCTTGGCGTAGACGACCTCGATCGGGATCACCGCGGCGAAGAAGACGAAGGCGGCGCCCTGGGCGATCAGCAGCCGTTTCAGCACCACCTTCTCGTGGATGTAGGCGAGGCCGGCGCGGACCCGGTCGCGCATCCGGCCCGGCTCCGGCTCCGCCCGCGGCAGCGGGCCGGCGGTCAGCAGGATCCAGCCGACCAGGTAGAAGGAGACGGCGTCGAGCAGCAGCGCCGTCGGCACGCCGAGGCCGGCGACGACGAGGCCGGCGAGGCCGGGGCCGAGGGCGGCGCCGCCGGTGAAGGCGATGTTGAGCAGGGCGTTGCCGGCCCGCAGCTCGCCGGCCGGCTCGAGCAGGGCGGCGACCACGGCCCGGGTCAGCGCTCTGCCGGCGAGAGCGAGGGCGCCGTCGACCATCGCCAGGGCGATCACCGCGGCCAGCGAGAAGCTGTCGGCCGAGGCGAGCAGGGCGAGGCCACCGAAGGCCGCCGCCTCGCCGCAGTAGATCACCGGCAGCGCGAAGCGCGGCGGCGGCCGCTCCGCCCGGGTGACGAGGATCGGCGCCAGCAGGGCCGGGAGGAAGCGGGTCCCGAGGAAGAGCGCGGCGGTCGCCAGGGCGCTGTCGGTGCGCTCGAAGACCAGCACCGAGAGGGCGACTATCCCCATCCAGTCGCCCAGCTCGTTGACCGCGTAGGTCGTCGCGAGACGGCGAAAGAGGGGTCGTCGCAGGGGGTCGGTCAGGCCGCGGCTACGCATGGGTAGCCGTTCGTACTACCGCATTTATGCACAAGATTTCCTGCAGTTGCACAAGTTTCCGCCAACCTGTGCTACAAAGTTGCCAGGTAATAAGCAGTTCCCAGGATGCAGCGCACAAGTTTGCGGGCTTCAACCACCACGGAAGGGGAAGAAAATGGGCTTTCGTCACTAGAACTTCTCAAGCGGAACGCTGTATGCGAGCGCTCCGCACCAGCCTTTGAAGGGCGTCCCTCGGGGACGCCCTTCGTGTTTTCGGGGCCGGACCCATCCACCTGCGACCGTGGGGCCCCCGCTGTGCCGTGTCAGGCGCTATTTGGGCGAATCTGGCCATGCGGCCAGCGAGCCTTGCCTAAACCGGGAGGCAGCACTACCGTTGGCTTCACGCAAATAGCGAACCCCGGCGTCACGGCGGTCCTTCGCAGGGAACGCGCGCTCGTTCCTGAACAAGTCAACTGCCACGCCCAGTTGTCCAGTCGGAAGCCCGGAACAAATGCTCCAGCCCCGCCCCACCCGTCTCGCGATAGCCGCGATGCTCGGCATGATGGCGCTGACCGTCGCCGCTGCCGTCTGGCGGGCGCCGGTCGGCAACTGGGACCTGGGCCTGTTCGCGGTTCTGCTCGCCTTCTCGGTCTTCAGCGACCTCACCGCGGTCACCACCGAGTCCAAGCTCAAGGTCTCGGGCAGCTTCCTGGCGCTGGTCGTGGCGATGGTCTTCCTCGGCGGCACGCCGGCGGCGCTGATCGGCGTCGCCACGATCCTCACCGGCTGGATCCGCTGGCGCGACGACTGGCACTACCTCCTCAACAACCTGCTGACCTACGCCCTCTTCCCGCTGGTCGGCGGCATCGCCTTCCACGAGGGCGTCGAGGCGCTGGGGCTGACGCCGTCGGAGCCGGGCTTCTACATCTGCGTCTTCGCCCTCTTCCAGTTCGCCCTGGCGGTCAACTTCCTGCTGATCGCCAGCTACGGCTGCTACGTCGAGCGCTCCTCGTTCAAGACCAAGCTGCGGGTGCTGCCGCCGGTCCTCCCCTCGGAGTTCGCCAGCGCGATGCTCGCCGTCGCGGTCACCTACGTCTACCACGAGATCGGCATCTCGGCGATCGCCCTCTTCGGCGTCGTCCTCGTCACCTTCCAGTACCTGCTCGGTCAGCTCCTGCTCTCCCAGCAGCGGGCGCGTGAACTGGAGCTGCGCGGCAAGCAGCTGGCCAGCTTCCAGGTCGGGATGCTGAGCGCGATGCTGCGCACGCTAGACCTGCGCGACCAGATGACCGCCCGCCACAGCGCCGCCGTCGCCCGCTACTCGCGGGCGATCGCCCAGCGCGCCGGCTACTCACGCCGCGAGGAGGAGCTTGTCCACATCGCGGCCCTGCTGCACGACATCGGCAAGTTCATCCTCCCCGACCGCATCCTCAAGGCCAACGTGCCGCTCACCGACGAGGACTGGATGCTGATCAAGCGGCACCCCCAGCAGGGTGCCCGCGTCGTCTCCTCGCTCGACGGCTACGGCCCGGTGGCGGAGATCATCCTCGCCCACCACGAGCGGATCGACGGCAAGGGCTACCCGCGCGGCCTCAGCGGCGACGACATCCCCGAGCTGGCCCGGATCATCTCCGTCGCCGACACCTACGACGTGATGACCGCCCGCGACTCCTACCGCACGCCGATGTCCAGCTACGACGCGATCGTCGAGCTGCGCCGCGTCGCCGGCAAGCAGCTCGACGCCCGTTTCGTCGAGATCTTCATCGAGCTGCTCGAGGGCAAGGACGTCTCCTTCCAGCACGGCGAGGCGGCGGACTTCGAAAAGGAGCTGGCGCTCGAGTCCCGGATCGCCGAGACCGCCAGCCCGGACGGCGAAGCGAACCGCTTCCAGGTCGCCGGCGTCAGCGTTTAGGCGATTCTCTTCGGCGTGCGTGGGAGGGGTCGGGGGTCCCTACCGCTGCGCTGGGTTTTTCGCCTTGGACCCGCCGTCTCTCGCTAACTGGTCTGTGCGAAAAACATGACGCCGCTTGCGGCAGGGACCCCCGACCCCTGCCATGAAGGGTCCACAGGGGGACGGGCACCGGCTCCCCCGGCTCCGACGCCCTGAGTGGTGGGCGATACGGTTGGGTGCGAATGCGGGCTGTCACGTTTCAGGCACCGGGGGAGGTTCGGGTCGAGGAGAAGCCCGAGCCGGAGATCGTCGCGGGGGACGACGCGATCGTCCGCGTCCACGCCAGCGGCATCTGCGGCTCCGATTTGCACATCTACCACGGGCGGGTGCCGGTCGAGGAAGGCTTCACGATCGGCCATGAGTTCGTCGGCACGGTGCTCGCCGCCGGCGACGACGTCGAGCGGGTCAGCATCGGCGACCGCGTCCTCGGCACCTTCCTCACCGCCTGCGGGACCTGCTCGTCCTGCCTGCGCGGCGACTACCACCGCTGCCGCAACGGCCGCACCTTCGGCCACGGCTCCCACCTCGGCAACCTGCAGGGCGCCCAGGCCGAGCAGCTGCTGGTCCCGCACGCCAACATGACGCTGCGGCGGGTGCCGGAGGGCATGTCCTCGGACGTCGCCCTTTTCGCCGGCGACGTGATGGGCACCGCGTACCACTCGATCGCCAACGCCGGGATGCGCTCCGGCGACACCGTCGCCGTGCTGGGCCTGGGGCCGGTCGGGCTCTGCGCGGTGCAGGTGGCGCTCGCCGGCGGCGCCGTCGAGGTCTTCGCGATCGACACCGTCGAGGAGCGCCTGAAGATGGCTGCCGAGTTCGGCGCCACGCCGCTGCACCTGACCGAGCAGGACCCCAAGGGCGAGATCCGCGGGGCGACCGAAGGCAACGGCGTCGACGTCGTCGTCGACGCGGTCGGGGACCCGGAGCCGCTGGCGCTGGCGATCAGCCTCGCCCGCGACGTCGGCACCGTCTCCGGGATCGGCGCCTACGCGGGCAAGGCCGAGATCCCGCTCGGGCTCGCCTGGCTGAAGGGGCTCGACCTGCGCTTGGGCGTCGCCAACGTGGTCGCCCACGTCGACCGCGTGGTGGCGCTGATGCGGGCGGGCAAGCTCGACCCCGGCCCCCTGGTCAGCGCCCACATGTCGCTCGACGACGCCGCCGAGGCGTACGAGATCTACGACCGCCGCGAAGCGCTGAAGATCGTGCTGACGCCGTAGCTCGCCGCCAGATCGCCCGGCTCGAGGCCGAGCTCGCCTCCTACACGCGCGACCTCGGCGCCGACCTGCCGACGGCGCCGCGCCGCGCCGTCCCCCACGTCGCCGGGGTCGAGGAGCTGGAGCAGACGCGCGACACGCTGATCGCCCAGCTCTCGGAGGCGCAGCGGGCGGCGGAGCGCCGGGTCCGGCGCGAAGCCGAGGACAGGGGACCGCTCGGCAGGGCGATGGGCCGGTGGCGCTCGAATCCGTAGCCACCAGGGCGCGCTCCGCCGCCGGCCTCTTCACCGAGATCGGACTGATGGTGATCCTCACCACGCGGACGATCGTCGCCGCGGTGCGGCCGCCCTATCCCTACGGCGAGGAGCTGGTCGAGCAGTTCCACTTCACGCTGAGGTTGTGCTGGTTCCCCCTGCTGATCTCGACCTTCGCCCTGTGCCTCGGTGCGCCCGGCCTGCAGGCGGCCGGCCCGCTGCAGGTCTTCGGCGCCCTCGACCGCCTCGGCGGCTTCTTCGTGCTGACGGCGATCCGGTCGATCGGCCCGGTGGTGACCGCGGTCGTCGTCGGCGGCGTCGCCGGCACCGCGATCACCGCCGACCTCGGCGCCCGCAAGATCCGCGAGGAGCTCGACGCCCTGCAGGTGCTCGGCGTCGACCCGATCAAGAACCTCGTTGTCCCCCGCTTCCTGGCGCTGATGCTGGTGACGGCGTTGCTGGACATCTTCGCGATCGTCTTCGGGCTCACCGCCGGCATCGCCGCCGAGCTGCTCTACAACCAGACGCTCGGGGGCTTCTCCGCCACCCTCTTCTCCGACGCCTCGATCACCGACCTCTGGGGCTCGGTCCTGATGTGCACGATCTTCGGCGCGATCATCTCCGTCGTCTGCTGCTACAAGGGGATGACCGCCTCGGGCGGCGCGGCCGGGGTCGGGCGGGCGGTGAATCAGGCGGTGGTGATCGCTCTGCTCGGGGTTTTCGCGTTCCTCTACGTGTTCACCTCCGTCCTCCTCGCAACCAATCCAGAACTGCAGACGATCCGGTGAAGGCGTCGCGATGAGCGGCTGGCTGGCGGCGCCGCGGGACTGGCTCGATTCCTTCGGCGAGATCGCGCGTTTCGGCACCCGGATCGCCGGCCTCGTCTACTCGGGCCGGGCGCTGCGCTTCTTCGGCGAGAGCCTGCGCCAGGCAGGGATCCTGATCCTCGGCTCGGCGCTGATCATCTGGGCGTTCGTCTTCATCCTCGGCCTGCAGTGCGGGGTCCTCGGCGCCTACTTCTTTCGCGCCCAGGGCGTGCCCAGCTACGCCGGCCTCTTCTCCGCCTACTGCGACCTGCGCGAGGCGCTGCCCTACGCCTTCGGCTACATCCTCGCGGCCAAGGTCGGGACCCCACCGACCTCGTCTTCAGCCTGGTCAAGGGGATGACGATGGCGACCGTGATCGTGCTGGTCGGCTGCCACTACGGCTACACGGCCTCGGGCGGGCCGGTCGGCGTCGGCACCGCGACGGCGAAGTCGATGGTCTTCAACATCGTCGCCGTCCACATCCTCGGCATGCTCGGCACCGTCGTCTTCTGGGGCGCGAACCCGCGAATGCCGATCGGCGGCTGAGCGAGCGCTGCGCTGTCCGGCTACAGCGCGGTCACTGCGTCAATCGGGGCCCGGTGGCGGTGCCGGCGGAACATCTCTTCGACCCAGAGGAAGCCGGGGCGCTCGCCGAGCCCGTCGCGGAAGCGCAGGAAGGCGGGCGGCGAGGGGCGGTCCGGCGGGATCGGCCCCTCGGCCGGCTGGACCAGGGGGTAGAAGAGCGAGGCGGCGGTGAGGTCGGCGACGCTGAAGCGGTCGCCGACCAGGTAGGCGCCGTCGCCGGCGGCCAGCTCGGCGTCGAGCCGGTCCATCGCCGCGACGATCTTCGCCCGCGCCGCGTCGGCCGCCCCGTCGCTGCCGGCGCCGAAGCGGAGGCTCGTGTAGGCGCGGGCGTAGAGACCGGCGAACCCCTTCGCCTGGCCGAGTGGGCCCGGGACCGCTTCGGCGGCCAGCTCGGCGAAGATCTCCGGCTCGTCGATCAGCTCGTGGAAGGCGAGCAGGCGCATGTGCGGGCCCAGCCCCTCGTCGAAGAAGTCCTCCAGCTCGAGCGCGCGGCGGCGCTGCTCGGGGTCGGCGGGGTAGAGCGCCGGCTCGGGCTGGCGCTCCTCCAGCGCGGCGATGACCGCGGTCGAGTCGCCGATCGTGCGGCCGTCCAGCTGCAGGACCGGGAAGGTGAAGGAGCCGCCGCGGGTCAGCGCCAGCGCGATCGGGATGTGCGTCCCGGGCAGCGGCGAGCGCCGCACGTGGTCGATGCCCTTGTACTCGAGCGCCCAGCGCGCCTTCTCGCTGAAGTGCGAGATCTCGATCTGCCATAGGACCGGTTTCCGCTGACTCATTCGCGCCTCCCGTTTGCGCCGCCTTCCGCCTCCTGCCAGCATAGGCGCGATGGCGTTGCTTGGCGACTCCGAGGTCGAGGCGAGGCTGGCCGGGCTGAGCGGCTGGGAGCGCTCCGGCGCCGCGATCTCCAAGCAGTTCAGGCGCAGCGACTTCGTCGGCTCGGTCGAGTTCGTCTCCAGCCTGGTCGAGCCGGCCGAGGCGATGAACCACCACCCCGACCTGGAGATCTCCTGGGACACGGTGACGGTGACCCTCTCGACCCACTCCGAGGGCGGCCTCACCGAGAACGACTTCGAGCTGGCGGCGAAGATCGACGCGCTGGCCTAGGAGCCTGGGTCGCTACCGCGACCCAGGCGGGAATCGATGCGGAGTCGACCGGCTGGGGACGCGTTCGCGGGCTCGAGCCCCGGTCCCGAGGCTCGTCCGCGGCCCCGCGGCGCGATCGGGGGCCCATTGCTGCCCCTCGGAGGCCCGATCGGGCCCCGGCGGGGCGCCTACGTGGCCCCGATCAGCTCCAGCCCGCCGGCCCGGTGGAGCTTCAGCAGGTTGTGGACGGCGCAGTGAAAGCGCCACTGGGCGCGGGCGGCGGGCTTGCCGCGCAGGAGCAGCTGCTTTGCGCCCTGGGTGGTCTGCATCTGCCCGAAGACCGGCTCGACGACCGCCTTTCGCCTCGCGTAGACGGCCTGGCCGCGCTTGGTCTTGAGCTTGCGCGCCATCCGCTGTCTCGGCGTGGCGTCCTTCGGGACCGGGCCGCGAGGGGCGATCGGCGGTGGGTCGGAGTGCTTTTGGCGGCCGGTGGCGATATGGGGGTCAAGGCCCTTGCGCTCGGTGGCTTCGACGTTGGCCTCGGAGAAGTAGCCGGCGTCGGCGCTGAGCGCCGCGCCGGTGGGAAGCTCGGCGCCGATCGCCTCGAGGCTCTCCTCCAGCTGCCCCAGCGCCGGCTCCAACTGGCGGGCGTCGGGTGCTTCGTCGGTGAGCTCGGCGGCGACGATCACCTGGGCGTGGGAGTCGACCACGGCCTGGGCGTTGAAGCACTGGTGAAAGGAGCCGTCGGAGGTCTTCATGATCTTCGACTCGGGGTCGGTGAAGTTGCGCTGCGCTGTGGGCTTGGGGGTCGGCGGCTCTGAGTCGGGGTCGGGCTTTCTGGGCTCGCGCCCGGCCTCGCGCATCCCGGCCTGGCGGGCGCGCTCGCGCTCTGCCGCCTCGGCCTCGAGCGCCGCCTTGGCCTCGCGGATGGCGGCCAGGCGGGTCTCGCGGCGGGCGAGCTCGGCGGGCAGCTCGTCGCCGCGGCGGTCGGGGCCGTAGCGCTCGTCCTCGGCCCGGTCGGTCGCCTCGGCCTTCTCCAGCAGCGCCTTCGCCCGGGCGCGAAGCTCGGCGATCTCCGCCTGCAGGGCGGCCTCGGCCTTGGTCATCCGCTCATAGCTCATCGCCTTGCGGCGGGAGGCGTTGGCCCGCAATTTGGTGCCGTCGAGGGCGAGGTGGCCGAGCGCCACCAGGCCCGCCTCGGCGCAGAGCCGCAGCGCCTCGACGAAGAGCTCCGAGAGCGCCTCCAGGTGGCGGGCGCGGAAGCGGGCGATCGAGCGGTAGTCGGGGTGCTGGCCCGAGCAGAGCATCCGCACCGCGACGTCGCGATGTGTGGCGCGCTCGAGCTTTCGCGAGGAGCAGATCCCGTTCGCGTAGCCGTAGATCAACAGCTTCAGCATCAGCCGCGGGTCATAGGGCGGGTGGCCCCCCTCTGACTCATAGGAGGCATAGATCGGGGCGAGGTCGAGCGCTTCCTCGACCAGGTCGGAGACGAAGTGGGCGAGGTCGCCCTCGGGCACCCAGTCCTGGATCGAGGGGGACATCAGCAGCACCTGGTCGGGGTCGTAGGGGCGAAAGGTCTTGCGCTCGGCGATCGGGGCACGCTCGGGCACGGCCTCCCTCGCCGCTTCCTCGACCTCTACCAGCCGCTCCTGCTCTGCCGTCGCTGCCATCGCGTTCCTCCTGCTCGCTTGCAGGAGAATCGTCCCGGGCGGGTCGGACGGCTCGGGCCGGGGTACTGACCCAGGCTCCTAGTAGTGCTTTGGTAACTCTTCACTCGCGTTGCGAAGGTCGGGGAAGCGGCAGATCGGCAAGGTCGATGCCCTGGCGGCAGGTGGAGCAGCGGCCGGTCCAGCACTTGAAGATCGGCTGAAACAGCTTGACGGCCTTCGGCAGTGTCAGGCCGGCCGCTGGGCTTTTGGGTCGAGGCGCTCCAGGGTGAGGAAGCCGTGCGCCGCGGTGACCAGGGCGGTGTGGTGATGCCACCCGAGCCAGCTGCGCCCCTCATAGTGGTCGAGGCCGAGCTCGCCCTTCAGCTGCTTGTAGTCGAGCTCGATCTTCCAGCGCAGCCGCGCCAGGCGCGCGAGTTTCGAGGGCTTGGCGCTCGCGGGCAGGTTGGAGAGCCAGCAGTCGGTGGGCGCCTCCTCGCCCTCGGGCCACTCCGCGATCAGCCACTCCTCGCGCGGCGGGCCTTCGGCGCCGTTCGCCCAGCGCCCGTCGTGCGGGCGCCAGTGGTGCGCCGAGCGCACGCGCACGAAGGCGAAGCGAGAGGCGACTGGCTCGCCGTCGGGGCCATCGCGGAAGGAGAGCGCCTCGAAGGCCCCCTCGCCCAGACGGTCGACGAGGTCGCCGATCGACTCCGCCGCACGGTCCGGCCGCGGCCGGCTTGCCGGCCGGCCGCGCTTGCCGGCCGCCGCGGCGGGGAGGGCGAACTCCGTCTCGGCGGAGAACACCGTCGTCTCCGGCGAGACCGACAGCACGTACTCGAGGTCGCCGTCGCGCAGCCGGTCGCGCAGCTCGGTGTTGTTGCCGTAGGCGCAGTCGCCCAGCACCGGCGCCTTCTTCACCATCCAGCCCGAGGCGCGCAGGGTGAGCCCCACCCCGAGCTCGGGCTTGGTCTTGAAGGCGACCTCCTCGGGGATCTTCGCCCTGCGCCGACGCTCCTCATCCGAGCACCACTCCTCGGGCAGATACAGCTCCCAGCCCAACGGCACCGTCCCCTTCTCGCCCACCGCATGCAGCGAGACGCCGATCTGGCAGTTGCCGGTCTTGCCGAGCGTGCCCGAGTACTGGCGTTTGACCCCCGGCGAGCCCTTGCCGTCCTTGGGGAAGCCGGTGTCGTCGAGCACCCAGGCCTCGACGCCGATCCGCGGCGCGACCCGCTCGGCCACCGCCTCGACGAGCGCCGCCGGATCCCAGGTGCTCACCGCCAGGAACTGCTGCAGGCTCTCGTAGTCGGCCTCCCCGCCCAGCCGCTCGACCATCGGTTCGAGCGACTTGCGAGAGCCCTCCTCAATCAGCCCCCGCAGGTAGAGGCGGCCGTTGCGCAGCTGCGCCGGCCGGTTCACCGCCTCGGCCAGCACCGCCTCGGCGAACGCCTCCAGGCGCTCGCGCACGGCAACCGGGCCTTCCTCCAACGCCATCGCCGCCATCATGACCTCCTCACGTCGATTGCCGGACGCGAGAATGGTTCGCTCAGTCAGTGGCGAATCCCTGCAAAAGAGTTACCAAAGCACTACTAGGCGCCGAGCACGTCGACGAGGGTGCGGCCGCACTCGAGGCCGGGGTCCTTCTCCGGGTTGTAACAGCCGAGCGAGGCGCCGGCGAGGGCGGGGGAGGAGAGCAGCGGAGCGAGCACCGCCCGCAGCTCGTCCCACGCGAGGCCGCCCGGCATCAGGTAGTCGGTGGCGGGGAAGGCGGCCGGGTCGAGCACGTCGACGTCGAAGTGGAGCCAGAAGGGGCCGGCCTCGGCCAGCCGGGCCGCGACCTCGGCGCCGGCCGCGCCCGGGCCGGCGGCGCGCAGGTTTTCGACTGAGCGCAGCAGCGGCGGCGGCGAGATCTCCTCCGGCTGGCGCATCCCTTCCCGGATCGACTCCTCGCGGTCGCGGAAGCCGACCAGGGCGGTCCGCTCGGCGGTCACCGAGGCGCCGCCCGCCGCCTCGACCCAGGCCCACGGCCCGACGCCGAGCGCGACCGAGACCGGCATGTCCGCCGCCTCGCCGGTCGGCGAGGTGACGCCGTCGTAGAGGTCGAGGTGGCCGTCGAGGTGGACGAGGCCGATCGATCCCAGCGCGTCGCGCGCCCCGGCCAGTGCCCCCGGCAGCTCGGCGCAGCAGCCGCCGGCGAGGAAGGGGCGCCCGCCGGCCGCCACCCGCTCGGCGACGGTGGCGCGGATCGCCTCGGTCACCGCCAGCACGTCGGCGCTGGCGAGGATGCCGGTCTCGGGGTCGCGCTCCTCGCCGCGGATCCTCAGGTCGAGGTCGCCTCCGTCGGGCCCGCCGAGGGCGGCCGGGAGGCCCAGCTCGCGCAGGGCCGCGGGGCCGTGCTCGGTGCCGCCGCTGCGGCCGACCGAGTCGATCGGCACGCCGATGAAGCTGAGTGCCGCCATGCCCCGACTCTAGCCGCGACCGTTCGGCGCATCGGAGTCTGACCCCACCCCGCTGGTGTCAAACTCCGAAGCGATGGCCAAGCGCAAGAAGCAGCGGCGCCCCCGCCAGAAGGCGGTCACGATCGACTACACCGATCCCGAGGGCAACGTCCTCACCCTGCGGGAGTCGCTCAGCAGCGCCACGATCGCCAAGATCGGCGAGCCGCCGGCGGGCGACGCGGCCTCGCTGGAGGACGCCTGGCGCCGTCGCTCGGAGGCCCTGTTCGAGCGGCTCGTCGTGCGCTGGGAGATCGCCGGGCTGCCGCTGCACGACCAGAGGATGCTGCTCGGCCGCTACCGGATGGCCGATGCGGAGACGCAGCGCTGGGTGCGGCGGACGATCGACCAGCACGTTCAGCGCTACATCCCCGACCTCGCCGGCTGACCTCAGACGGTCTCCGGCGAGGGGCCGGCGACCGGCACCGCGTCGGCCACGATCGCCTCGATCCGGTCGAGGTCGGCGGCGTCGAGCTCGAGCGTGGCGGCGCCGACGCTCTCCTCCAGGTGCTCGGGGCGGCGGGCGCCGACGATGGCGACGTCGACGGCCGGGTTGGCGAGCGTCCAGGCGATCGCCAGCTGGCTCACCGTCGCCCCCTGCTCTTCGCCAGCTCCGCCAGCGGCCCGTAGACGAGGACGCCGATGTCGTTGGCGCCGGCGTAGGGGAGGACGTCGTCCTCGATCTCGCGGCGGAACAGGTGGTAGGGCGGCTGCACGGTCTCGACCGGGCGGACGAGCGAGAACTCTTCCATCTCCTCGGCGCTGAAGTT
Source organism: uncultured Solirubrobacterales bacterium (assembly GCA_963703585.1). GTDB lineage: Bacteria > Actinomycetota > Thermoleophilia > Solirubrobacterales > 70-9 > VAYN01. The sequence continues at coordinate 37,198 of CAVPEX010000061.1, forward strand.
GGAGACGCCGACGTGGCGGATCTTGCCCTCCTCGACCAGTTCCTGCAGCGCGTTCGCGGTCTCGGCGAAGGGGACCTCCGGGTCGGGCCAGTGCACCTGGTGTGGGCGTTCATGCCTCCTGGGGCCCGGGTCTGTTCCTGGAACTCGCCGCCGCCGCCTCCCTGTACCCGCCTTCGGCGCCGCGACTCGCTTCCACCAACCAGATCGCGGCGACCACGATCGCGGGCCCCGGCGAAGACCGCCGGCGCTAGCGTGAGCGCATGGCCGACGCGCTGAGAGTCGACGAGCGGCTGTCCTTGCCGCTGGCGGAGATCGAGCTGCGCACGAGCCGCTCCTCCGGGCCTGGCGGCCAGCACGCCAACGTCACCGCCTCGCGGGTCGAAGCGGTGTTCGACGTCGAGGCCTCGCGCTCGCTCGACGACGCCCAGCGGGCCCGCCTGCTGGAGCGCGCCGGCCCCGTCGCCACCGCCGTCGCCCAGGACGCCCGCAGCCAGGCGCGAAACCGCGAGCTGGCGCTGGAACGGCTGGCGGAGAAGCTCGCCGCCGCCCTGCGGGTGCCGCGCCGGCGCCGGCCGACCCGCCCGACCAAGGCCTCGCGCCAGCGCCGCCTGGAGCAGAAGCGCCGCGCCGGCGAGCGCAAGCGGGCGCGCCGGCGGCCGCTCGGCGAGGAGTAGCGCCAGCCACCGGGCCGCCAGGTCCGCCAATATCCCGCCGATGCCAGGCCGCGCGGGCGATCGAGACCGGCGACGCGGAGATCGTCCTGGTCGGCGGAGTGGAGTCGATGAGCCGCGCCCCCTGGGTCCTGCTGAAGCCGGGGCGGGGATACCCGGCCGGGCACGAGACGCTGCACTCGACCACGCTCGGCTGGAGGATGGTCAACCCGGAGATGCCCGAGCGGTGGACGATCTCGCTGGGGGCGAGCGCCGAGAAGTTGGCGGAGATGCATGGGATCTCGCGCCGGGCGCAGGACGAGTTCGCCCTGGGCAGCCACACGCTCGCGGCGCGCGCCTACCAGGAGGGCGCGATGGCGGAGGTGGTGCCGGTGCCGGGCGTCGAGCTGGAGTGCGACGAGGGGATCCGTCCCGACACCTCGCTGGAGCAGCTCGCCAGGCTGAAGCCGGCCTTCGTCGAGGGCGGCACCGTCACCGCCGGCAACTCCTCGCCGCTCAACGACGGCGCCTCGATGGTGCTGCTCGGCTCCGAGGCGGCCGGCGCGGCGATCGGCGCCGAGCCGCTGGCCCGGGTCGTCTCCCGCGGCGTCCACGGCGTCGACCCCGACGTCTTCGGCATCGCCCCGGTGGAGGCGGTCGAGAAGGCGCTGGCGCGGGCGGGCATCGGCTGGGGAGCGGTGGACCGGGTCGAGCTGAACGAGGCCTTCGCCTCGCAGTCGCTGGCCTGCCTGGCGGGCTGGCCCGAGCTCGATCCCGAGAAGGTCAACACCCGCGGCGGCGCGATCGCGATCGGCCACCCGCTCGGCGCCTCCGGCGCCAGGGTCCTCGGCCGCCTCGCCCGCGAGCTGCGTGCCAGCGGCGGCCGCTACGGGGTCGCGAGCCTCTGCATCGGGGTCGGGCAGGGACTGGCCGTCGTGCTCGAAGCCTGAGCGGAGCGCCTCCGGGCGCCTTTCGGGACGAGGTTGGCTCGGACTTGGATCGCGGTGCGCGCCATCCGGGCGTCCGCGCCGCCTAGCCTCGGTGGCGATGATCTACCGGCGCGACCTGATCGAGCACTTCGCCTGGCTGGAGGGCTCCCAGTACCTGGACGAAGTTCTCGACGAGGCCGTCGTCGCGATCGCCCTCACGGCCTACGGCCACAAGCGGGACTGGGTCCAGCACGGCGCCTGGATGACCGCCGGCGCCATCGTCGAACGCCTCCGGCTCGAGGAGTTCGTGGTGCGTCTCCGGGCCGAACGGATCCTCTGAGGGCCGGGACGCGATGGTGCTACGGTGTCGCACATGGAAATCGGCGTCCGCGACCTTCGCAACAGGACGGCGCAGGTGATCGACGCCGTCAGGGCTGGGGAGCGGGTCGTCCTCACGGTCAACGGCGAGCCGACGGCCGACATCGTTCCCCACGGCGAGCGCACCCGCTGGCTCGGTGGGCACCAGCTACGCGAGCAGCTCCGCGATCGCGCCGCCGACCCGGGCCTGCGGGCGGAGCTCGACGAGGTCGCCGGACAGACGCTGGACGAGCTCTGACGGTGAAGGCTGGCCTGCTCGACACTTCGGTCTTCATCGCCCGCGAGGACGGGCGGCCGCTCGGCGAGCTTCCGGAGCGGGTGGCGGTCTCGGTCGTGACGCTGGGCGAGCTGCAGCTCGGGGTGCTGAACGCGGTGGACGACGACATCCGGGCGCGGCGGGGCGACACCCTTGCCGTCGCGCGAGCCGCCGACCCGATCCCGATCAACGAGGCGGTCATGGTCACCTGGGCGCGACTCGCGGCGGATTGTCGCGCCGCGGGGATTCACCGCGCCGTGAAGCTCACCGATGCCCTGATCGCCGCCACCGCGGTCGAGCACGGCCTGCCCGTCGTCAGCCAGGACGGCGACTTCGCGAGGATCGCCGAGGCGCACGCGCCCCTGCGGGTCCTGGCCGTCTAGATAGCTCCACCGGCTGATCGCTGCGGTTCGGGCAGTCCGTCTTCGCGCACGAGCCCGGCGCGGTCCACTTTCACCAGGCGCAGGCCCGTCGGCCACATCGCCAGGGTGGAGAGCAGGCCGAGGAGGAGGAGGCCGGCGGTGACGTAGGTGCCGGCCTTGATCGTGTAGCCGTCGAGGTCGGTGACCTTGGCGACGAGGACGACGATGCCGGCGACCCAGAGCAGGGCGGCGAGCGCCAGGCGCTCCTTGAACCAGCGCCGCAGCGCCACCTGGCGGGCGCGGCCGAAGATGAGCGGCAGGGCGACGATGATCGCCATCGGGCCGACCAGGTATCCCATCCCCAGCTTCACCACGACCAGGGAGTTGTCGGCGAGGTCGAAGAGGGCGGAGCGCTCCCACCAGGTCAGCCCCGAGCCGAGCAGGCCGGCGATCAGCGCCAGCGCGCAGACGGTGGCGACGTCGCTGCCCAGCCGTACCCGGCCGTTCGGCAGGTACGCGTCGCGCAACTGGCCCGTGTTCTGGTCGCCCCCGGTCATCCCGAGACGACACTAGGCGCAAGGCGCCGCCGTTACATCGGCGTAACGCCGAAGCCGGGGGAGGCGAACTACTGAGGCAGGTCCGCGGGCGAGGGGACCTCCTGCGGCGGCCGGCCCTCGCCGCCTTCCTCCCAGTCGGCCCAGGCGCGGCCGTCGCGGCCCTCGTGCTCGCCGGAGCCGCCGAGGGCGAGGACGAGGACGCGCTCGCCGGTCGGGTTGGTCAGCTGCCGGCGCTGCTCCGGCGCGACCCGCGCCAGCGTCCCCTCGCCGAGCACGTGCTCGGTGCCCTCGACGATCAGGGTCAGCTCGCCCTCCAGCACCAGGTAGACCTCCTCCTGGCGCTCGTGCCGGTGCACCCGCAGCCGCTGCTTCGGCCGGATCGCGATCAGGTTGATGCCGAAGCTGGTGACGCCGAGCTCGGCGCGCAGCCGCTGGAAGGTGTCGGCATTCGGGTCGATGGAGGCGGTCTGGATGGTGGCGTCGGTCATGTCGCTCCTTGCGCGCTGGTCGGTGGGGGTGGGATGCCGCGGGCATCGTATGTGGGCGAAGATGCCGGCCATGGTCGGCGAACGAACCGAGGACGGCTTCGCCGCGCTGACCCTGGAAAGCGGCGCCCTCGGCGGTATCGAGGCGATCTTCGTCCCCGAGGCGGGGATGATCTGCTGCTCGCTGCGGCACCGCGGCGTGGAGCTGCTCGGCCAGCGCGGTGGCCTGGCGAGGTACGTCGAGAGCGGCTCGACGATGGGGGTCCCCTTCCTCCACCCCTGGGCCAACCGGCTGGGGCAGGCGAGGTTCGAGGTCGCCGGGCGCGAGGTGAACCTGGAGCTGGGTGGCCTGCACCTGAAGCACGACGCGGCGGGGCTGCCGATGCACGGCCTGCTGACGGCGGCTCCCGGCTGGCAGGTGAGGCGGCACCTGGAGACGGACGCCGGCGGCGTGCTCGACGCCCGCTTCGACTTCGGCGCCTACCCGCACCTGCTCGACGCCTTCCCCTTCCCGCACCTGGTCGAGATCGAGGCCATCCTGGCCGGGGCGACCCTGACGGTGGCGACGACGGTGCGGGCGTCCGGCGGGGGCCCGGTGCCGATCGCCTTCGGCTTCCACCCCTACCTGCGCCTGCCGGGCCTGCCCCGCGCCGAGTGGGAGCTGCAGGCGCCGGTGCGCGAGCGCCTGGAGCTGGACGAGCGGCAGCTGCCGAGCGGGCGGCGCCAGCCGGTCCGGATCGCGCCGGGGCCGCTCGGCGAGCGCACCTACGACGACGCCTTCCTGGCGCCGCCGCCGGGCGAGCCCTTCGTCCTCGGCGGCGGCGGCCTGCGCCTCGAGCTGCGGATGGACGCCGGCTTCCCCTTCACCCAGATCTACGCCCCCTCCGACACCGACGCGGTCGCGATCGAGCCGATGACGGCGCCGACCGACGCCCTGGTCGAGGGCGGGCCGGACCTGCGGCTGCTCGAGCCCGGCGGCGAGTACGCCGCCGCCTTCTCGATCCGCGTCGAGGAGGCGGGCGGCGTCGAGGAGGGCCCGGGCGATCCCGACGCGAAGGGGCCGGGCTGAGCCCGGCCCCTTCGCTGCGCATCGCCTCCCTGAGCGTTAGGAGCCTGGGTCAGTAACCCCGCCTGAGCCGACCAGCACCCCGACCACCGCTCGATCGCCCGCTTCCGCGCCCGCCACCTGGGCGCCCTCGCCGAGCTGTTCGTGCAGGCGCTGCGGCTCTGCAAGAAGGCCGGACTGGTCAAGATGGGCAGGCGCTTCCCGCCGGCGCCTTCGTTCTCGCCTGGCTGTTGGAGGGGAGGCCACTGCGCAAGACGATCGAGGACACCGACATCGGCGACGCCTTCGCGCCGCCGCAGGACACCGACTCCCTGCGCGAGATCACCCGCGAGCTGGGTCGCCTGCTTCGGCCGCGAGCGCACCCGCCGGTTGATCGAGGCGGTCGTTGAGCAGGCGGAGGTCGATCTGGCTCCCGCCGAGGCCTGGCTCCTCGGGCGGAGCGCCGATGGGGAAATCCCGCCGCAGTGCCTGACGGTGGGCGGGCCAGACGACCAGGAGAAGCTCCGGCCGCCGTCGCGCGGCCGCGGGAGCGCGGCCTGGTCGAACCCAAGAGCGAAGCCGGCACCCGACTCACCGACGAGGCCGCGCCGTGCACCTGCGGCTGCGCCAGGCCCGCCTCGTCGGCCTCGAGCGACTGGTCGCCGATTGGGAATCGGATTCGCCCGAGCTCGACGCCGTCGTTGCCAGGCTTGCGGAGGAGCTCGAAGAGACCGACGAATCTCGCGATCTGAGCGTCGCGCGCGACTGAGCGCGATGGCACCGCCCCACCGTCAAACGCTCCCTCAGGCAGCCTGGCCCATCCGCTTCGCATCCTCGCCCGTCGCGGCGTCCTCGCCGGCGCCTGCCGGCAGCCAGAGGGCATCGCCGCCTGCCTGCCGGCAGGCGATCGCCCCTGCCTCCACGGCGGCGATCAGGCTCCGCTTCGCCGCCCCCAGGTCGCTCTCCTCGAGGTCGGAGGGGCGCATGATCGAGGCCACCTCGGCGGTGGTCAGGCCAACCGGGTACTCAAGCACGGCGTCGCGGGCATCGGGCGGAGGCGGGCGGCGCTCCAGGGTCGCCTCGAGGTTGGCGAGGGCCGTGTCGTAGGCCTCGAAGGGCTGAAAGCCGCCGACCTCCACCCGCCTCCCGTCGGAATGCTCGAAGAGCACCGAGGGGGCGGTGTAGCGAACCGGTCCGTCGCTGATCGAGTGGCGGCCCTGGACATGGGTCGGCGTGCCGTCGGCTGAGCGCGCCCGCGCCCGGTCGGCCTCGTAGGCCGCAACCACCTCGGGGTCGTCGATTCGCGCGACGATCGCCTCGGCATCGAGCCCGGGCACCCTCTCCAGCGCCCAGCGGAGGTCAGCGTCAGTATCGAGCAGCCGCGTGGTGGTGAACTGCATCAGCTGCAGCGCTCGCAGGCCCGCGTAGCCGAGCTCGGGACTTTCCTCGCGCGCGGCGGCGATCGCCCTGCAGGCCCGCGAGGTGGCCGCCATCCGGGGCTTGACACCGGAGCCGAAGGGCATCCCAAAACGACGCTCGAACTTCGGCAGACCCACGGCCATGCGGCCCGGCGTGATGCCTCGCTGCTCATAGCGCTCGGTCGACTCGCTGAGGCCGATCAGGGTGAGCCGCCACTCGATCTGGGCGCCGAAACGCCAGCGCAGGCGGGCGATCGCCGGTCGCGAGCAGTATGCCCAGGGACAGCCCGGATCGGTGAAGTGCCGGGCGATGATCGGCTCCATGCGTCGCTCCTTCAGCGTGGATCCTCGAAGGTCCCGGGACTGTGCGGCGTGGCGCGGAAGGCATCGGGGCGCCTGGGCGCCCCCTCGGCGAGCGCGTGGCGCAGGCGATTGGCGTCGAGGTCGGCGGTGTAGCACGGCGTGCCCGGCTGCTGGCGCCAGGAGTCTCCGAGGCCGCCGGCGTCTACCGGATCGAAGCCGAGCTCCTCGATCAGTGCCATCACCATCGCCTTGCCGGCGGCGTCGTCGCCGGCGACGGGCAGGGCGATCCGCTCGGGATCGCCCGCCGGGCGTCCGCCCTCGAGCAGGTGGGCGAAGTAGATCGTGTTGAAGGCCTTCAGCACCGGGTGGCCGATCTGCTCTTCGACCCAGCGACTCTCCGGCGTTCCGTCCTCGATCGCGGCGATCCGCCCGTCCCGCTCACGCGGGTAGTAGTTGCAGGTGTCGACAACGGGGACCTCCTCGCCGAGCTTCGAGAAGGCCTCGCGGGGCAGCTCCTCGACCCGCCGCAGCGGAATCGTCACGATCGCCAGGTCGACCCCGTCGATCGCCCCGCGGACCGTGGCCGCCGTCGCGCCGGTCTCCTCCGCCAACTCGGTGAGCGTCTCCGGACCCCGGGAGTTCGCGATTCGGACCTCGTGCCCGAGCGCGGTCAGTCGGCGCGCCAGGGTGCCGCCAATCATGCCAGCACCGACGATCCCGATCGTCACGCGCCCACCTCCTCGGGGAGGTGCTCCTGCGCCCACAGGGCGATCTGTTCGAGCGCCGGAATCAACGCCGATCCGCGGTCCGTGAGCGCGTAGCTCACCGCCACCGGCGGACCCTCCCGCACGCGCCGGTCGATCAGCCCCGCCGCGGCGAGATCGGCGAGGCGCGAGGAGAGCACCGAGTCGCTGACCCCATCGATCGAGCGCGACAGCTCGCAGAATCCTGCCGGGCCGGAGCGCAGGGCGCCGAGGACGACGCCGTTCCAGCGCTTGCCGAGGAAGGCAAAGGCACGCGCAAGGCCAGCGTCGCAGCGCGCGTGGAGGGATGCGTCGGGGATCTCGCGGGTAGGCATTCTGCGGACGAGCTTAGCTGAGAGGAGCAACTAGCCAATTCATAGTTGCTAGGTTCCCAGGGGTGATCTTCCTCGCTCCCCGGGCTCCGTTTCGCCGCTGATGGCCGACGAAACCGCGCTCCTGGAGTTGATCGCGGGGCGCCAGGAGGGCGTCCTCGCCGCGGTCACGGCAGCGGGCTACCCCCACCTGACCAACGTCCTCTACAGCTGGGACGCGGAGCGGCGTCTGGCGCGCGTTTCCACCACGGCTGACCGCGTCAAGGGCCGGATCCTGCGGGCGAACCCCCGCGCCGCCCTGCACGTGCCCGGCGATCACTTCTGGTCCTACGCGGTTGCCGAGTGCGACGCCGAGATCTCCGCGGTCGCCACGGAGCCCGGCGATGAGGCCTGCCTCGAGCTGCTCGAGGTGCACTCGACCTTCTACGGCGAGCGACAACCCGAGCCCTTCTACCGGCAGATGATCGAGGCGGGTCGCTTGGTCGTGCGGCTGCGCCCCCGCCGCCTCTACGGCGTGCTCCTCGACAGCCCGCCGGAAGCCTGAGCGGTGTCCGTCGCGGACCCGAAGGTCTCGATTGTCGAGCTGGCGAGCGTCGCCCCCCGCACGGGCGAGTCGGAGGCGCTCGCCGACTCGCTGGCTACCGCCCGCCACGCAGATCGGCTCGGCTTTCACAGGGTCTGGTTTGCCGAGCACCACCTATCGCGCGCCGCGGCCTCTCACCATCCAGAGCTCCTGATCGCCGCCGCCGGGGTCCAGACGAGCGGGATCCGGGTCGGCTCGGGGTCGGTGCTGCTCAACAACTACAGCCCCTTCAAGGTCGCCGAGATGTTCCAGCAGCTCGAGGCGATGCTGCCCGGCAGGGTCGACCTCGGCCTCGGGCGCGCGACCAGCGGGCCAGTGATCGACGCCGCCCTGCGCCCCGATGGCGGCGCGCGGCCCGTCGACGATCATCCCGAGCGGGTCAGCGAGGTGCTCGCCTGGCTGCACGAGGCCTTCCCCGGCGGTCATCCGTTCGCGGGCAACCCGCTCATGCCCTCGGTGCCCGGTGTGCCCGAGACCTGGCTGCTGGGTTCGAGCCCGGGTGGGTATGAGCTGGCGGCGGGTCTGGGCATCGGCTACTCGTTCGCGGCCTTCATCAGGCCCGACGCCGCGGCTGACGCCCTGCGGGCCTACCGTCGTGACTTCCGCCCCACCGGCCTCGGGCCCGAGGGACCGCGGGCGATGCTCTCGGTCAACGTCGCCGTGGGCGAGGACGCCGAGCACGCCCGGCGGATGATCTCCTCGGCGAAGGGCTTCTACGCCCGGCTGCACCGCCAGGGAGCCGGCGCTCTCATCCCCAGCCCCGAGCAGGCGCTCGGCGAGCTGAGCCCCGAGCAGGCGCAGGAGCCGACCGCGATCGTCGACGGAAGCTGGCCGCGCTTCGTCGCGGGAGACCAGAATGGGGTCCGCACCACCTTGGAGCGGATGCTCGAGGAGAGCGAAGCGGACGAGCTGATGGTGCAGAACCTGATCGCCGACCCGGCCGAGCGGCGGGGCTCGCACGAGCGGATCGCGGCGATCTTCGGCCTGTCCAGCCGCAACCCCGAGGCGCAGGACTACGCCGCGCGGGTCGGCGTCGACCCGCCGCCCGGCTCCACTCGCCCTACGGGCTCCCTCCGCCGGGCGGCGGGCGAGCAACCCCAACCTCTGCCGAGTAGCGTCAAGTTGCAGGACACCGAAGCCACATAACCCGGTCTCCGTGAGACTCGGGATGGTCCAAAGTGCAGCTGGAAGCGGGGGTGCCTGGCGAGCCACCTGTCGACGTTGGCGTGCTTATGTGTGCGGTAGTCGTCGACGATCAGATGCAGCTCGAGCTCGCCGGGGAACTCGCGGTCGAGCGTGCGCAGGAACTTCAGGAACTCCTGGTGACGATGGCGGGGCAGGCACTCCCCGACGACGGTGCCGTCGAGCATCGAGAGCGCCGCGAACAGGGTCCCTGGCCATCGTCCGACAGCTCCAGTGGGTCTCACCGGGCGGCGTCGTCTGGGTCGTCGCCTCGACGATCGCCTTCACCTTCGCGGTCGGGATCGATGGCCTTCGCTCCGGCCCCGGCCGGCACCGAGTCCGCGCCCCCCTCCAGCGCCCCCATCGAGGCGTCCGGCGGCGGGCTCGGCGGGGCCGGTTCCGAGGGCTCCACCCGCGATCCCGCGCCCGAACCCGAGCCGGAGCCCCTTCCCGAAGCGCCTCCGACGGTCACCGAGCCTCCACCCGAACGGGAACCGGAAGAGCCCCCCTGGACTCCCCGGGGTGGCCCGGGCGACCTCAAAAGCCCCTGAGGGCCTTCGAATTCCCGACTTGTGAAGCGCTAGAAACGACCCTATGGGGTCGGAAAGCCTTCACAAGCGTGCTCGGCGCTCAGTCCTTCTCGTGCTTGATGTCGACTCCCCCGAAGACCGCCAGGGCGTCGACGTGGAGCGTCGGCGCATCCGCGGCGGGCGCCTGCGAGTGGTCGGTCTTGTCCTCGAGCCCGCCGAAGATCGGCGTGCTGCGGACGCTGATCCGCCATCCCTTCGGCACCAGGATGTCGATGCCGCCGAACGCCGCGGTGGCGTTGATCGACGCCCCCTCGGCCGCGGGGAGCGCGTCGCGGAGGTCGAGCGTGATGCCGCCGAAGACGGCCGTCAGCCACGCCCCCCTGAATTGCCGCGACGAGCTCGCCAGCTGCGGGCCGCCGAAGACCGCGGTGGCGCGGACGACGTCCTCGGTGTCGGCGTCGGCGCCGCGGGCGATGCCGCGGCCGTGTCCCCGAGCGACGATCGCCAGGCCCGCGATGACGATAAGCGCCGGCCAGATGTAATTCCAGGCGTCGTCTCCCAGCAGGTCCGTGGTGAAGAGGAGCAGCACCACTCCCGCGCCGGTGAGAATCGTGCCGCGCACGACCGAGGGCGGCCGCTCCGCCAGCGTGAGCACGCCGGCGGCGACGATCACCGCCGGCCACCAGTCGCCGATCGCATCGCCCGCGTCGAGGACGCCCGCGGCATCGAGCAGGAACAGGGCACCGACGGCGACGACCGCCAACCCCAGCAGTAGCCGACCCAGGTCGAGAGCCCGACCCTCGCCGTCGCCGGCTGCCCCTAAGACGCTCGGCGCATGCATCTCGATACCTCCCGATCTGAGCCTGGACGCGAAGCCAAGCCGACTCCGCTGCGCGGGAGTGTCCCCCCGAGGCCCGGCCCAGCCATCCGTGCCCGGCCGCCGACCCCGCGTGGAGGAGCACCTAGCGCCTGGCTGCGGGCGCGGCTGCTGCGACGAGTTACCCGTGACCAGCGGCCGAGACACGCGGGTTTGGGTCAGCAAAGTCTCTAACGGTCTCGCCTATATACGTTAGAGTCGATCGCGTGGAGATCAAACGCTACCCACAGACCTCCTTCGGCTGCGGCCGGAGAACGCCTGGCCGGCACGGGTATGTCGCCTACTTCCCGGCGAAGATTCCACGCCAGCTCGATCTCCCCGTTTCCACGGTTGCCCTCCTGGCCGACGCGGAGAGCGCACTCGGTCAGTTGGCCGCGGTGGGTCGACTGGTCCCGAACCCGGACCTGCTGATCCGGCCCTATCTGCTGAGGGAGGCCGTCTCTTCCACCCGCATCGAGGGAACGCGGGCGACGATCGGCGAGGTGCTCGACACGGACGCCACCGGCGCCAGCCCCAGTGCCGACGTCGAGGAAGTCGTCAACTACGTCGGGGCGATGCGCGACGGTCTCGGCCGCGTGGATCGGCTGCCCCTCAGCACGCGCTTGCTGTGCGAGATGCACCGCTCCCTGATGGCCGGCGTTCGCGGCCGCGGGCTCGCCCCCGGGGAGCTGCGCACGACTCAGAACTGGATCGGGCCGGCCGGATCGACCATCGAGTCCGCGCCTTTCGTCCCGCCGCCCCCGGTTGAGCTCCCGAGCCTGCTCAGCGACTGGGAGCGCTTTGCGCACGAGGAGCCCGAGATGCCGCTGCTCGTCCGGAACGCGCTCCTCCATGCCCAGTTCGAGACGATCCATCCGTTCCTGGACGGCAACGGCCGGCTCGGCCGGCTGGTGCTCGTCCTCTTCCTGGTCGCTCGCGGCAGGCTCCCCGCGCCGCTGCTCTACCTGAGCGCCTACCTCGACGAGAACCGGGAGGCCTACTACGCCTCACTGCGGTCGATTCGAGAGAAGGGCGATGCCGTTCCCTGGGTCGACATGTTCCTGAAGGCCATCCAGACCCAGGCGACCGACGCCGTCCAGCGGGCCGAGCGGATCATCGCCCTGCGCGAGCGCTACCGCGAAGCCGCGTCGACCCTGGGAACGGCCAACGCCTTCAGCCTGGTGGACCTGATCTGCGAGAACCCCGTCGTCACCACGAGATCGATCGAGGATCGACTCGGCGTCAGCCGTCCCACGGCGCTGCGGTTGCTGCGGCGGATGGAGCAGCGGGGAGCGTTGACCGAGGCAGAGGCAGGGGCGCGTGGACAGCGACGCTATGTCGCGCGGGAGTTGATGAACGCGGTCGTGGGAGAGACACATGGATAAGTGGCGTGCAGCGGCATTGGGACACTCCGAGAGATCGACGGCTTCGAGGTGAAGATCACGAAGGGCTAGCTGCGGCGCAGGGCCGCCAGCTCGGTCCGCGAGCGCACGCCCAGCTTGCGGTAGGCGGCGCGCAGGTGGTGCTCGACCGTTCGCGGCGAGAGGAAGAGCGCCGTCGCGACCTCGCGGTTGGTCTGGCCGGCGGCGACGAGGCCGCAGACGTCGCGCTCGCGGGCGGTCAGCTCCGCCGGCCACTCGCCGGTCCGGGTCCGCTGCCCGCGGTGGCCGCCGCCGGCCGCGTCGAGCTCGCGACCGGCCCGCTCCGCCCAGGTCCGGGCGCCCATCGAGGCGAAGGCGTCGCGGGCGGCGGCGAGCTGGACGCGGGCCTCCGCCCGCCGCCGCGCCCGCCGCAGCCGCTCGCCCAGCGCCAGCTGCGTCCGCGCCGCCTCGAAGGGCATCGAGGGCTCGGCGTGGGCGGCCTGCGCCTCGCCGAGGTGGCGGTCCAGCTCCTCGATCGGCCCGAGGATCCCCCGGCAGCGGTGGACGGCGGCGCGCGCCCAACTGCCGCCGGTGAGGGCCGCCCCCGCTTCGAGCTCGGCCAGGACCTCCTCGGCCTCGTCGCGGCGGTCGAGCCGCGCCAGTGCCTCGACCAGGTCGGCGGGGGTGAAGAGGAAGGCGGGGTCGCGGGTGCCGTGGGCATGCGTGTGGTCGAGGGCGCGGCGGAAGTGCGTGGCCGCCGCCTCGCTCTCGCCCCGGCCGAGGGCGAGCTGGCCCAGCGCCTGCTCGGCGCCGGCGAGGGTCGAGGGCATCTCCAGCGCCTCGCCCAGCGCCAGCCCCCGCGCGGCCGCCGCCTCGCACGCCTCGCCGTCGCCGCGGTGGGCGGCGACCATCGCCACCGCGTCGAGCGCCAGGGCGCTGACGAAGCCGGCGCCCAGGCCCGTCTCGCCGATCTCGGCCGCCTCCCCGGCACAGATCGCCGCCAGGGTGAGGTCGCCGCGGCGCAGGTGCAGCGAGGCGAGGACCGCGAGCGGCAGGGCCAGCGGCGAGAGGGCGCCGGCGGCGCGGTTCGCCTCGACCAGGCGGGTCAGCGACGACTCGGCCTCGGCGTGGTCGCCGAGCCAGAGCCGGCAGAGGGCGGCGATCGCCAGCACCTCGTGCCCCGGGGCCGTCGGGTCCCAGCCGGCGAGCGCCGGCTCGTGGGCGTCGAGCAGCTCGCGGGCGCGGGCGTGCTCGCCGAGGTTGACCAGCACCTCGGCGAGGATCACCGCCGGGATCGTCTCGGCGCCCGGCGGGGCCAGCGCCCGGGCCCGCTCGGCCGTCTCGCGCAGGCTCTCCATCGGCCCCGTTCCCATCAGCGCGATGCAGGCGTGGGTGAGGAGGGCCGAGGCCCGGGCGGGGTCGGCGGCCTCGATCGCCTCGGCCTCGGCCTCGAGCAGGGCACGCGCCTCGCGCGGTCGGCCGCTCTGGTGGATCGCCATCCCGCGCAGCAGCTGCACGTCAGCCCGGGCCAGCGGATCGGCGACGGTCGGCAGGACCGAGTCGAGGAGACCGCGGGCGCGGGCCGGCTGCCCGGCGGTGGCCGCCGCGATCGCGCCGGCGAGCGCGCGCCGGGTGGCCGGGCCGGGATCGGGGCTGAGCGCGGCGGCGCGCTCGAGCACCGCCGCCGCCGTCGCCGGCGCCCCGCGCCGGCGGGCGTCCTCGCCGTAGGCCTCCAGCCTCGCGGCGAGCGGCTCCGATGGCGCCGGCGCGCCGAGCGCCAGCTGCCAGGAGCGCTCGGGCTCCTCCACCGCGGCGGCGATCCGCTCGTGCGCGGCGCGCCGCGCCGACGGCGCCGCGTCGTGGTAGATCGCGGCCCGCACCAGCGGGTGGGCGAAGGCGACGCCGTGGCGGATGCCCGCCGCGCCGATGCCCGCCGCGGCGTCGGCGAGCTCAACCAGGCCGGCGTCCTCGGCGGGGCCGAGATCGGCAGCCACGAGAGAGGCCGGCGCCCCGGCGGCGGCCAGCAGCAGGGCCTCGCGGGTCGGCAGCGGCAGCTCGGCGACCCGCGCCGCGGAGGCCCGCTGCAGCCGGCTGCCGACCGGCGGCGGGTCCGGCAGCGGTGCCCGCCCGGCCCGCTGGGCGGGGCTCAGCTGCGCCGGCGCCTCGACCAGCGCCAGCGGGTTGCCGCCGACCGCGGAGACCAGGGCCTCGGCCGCCGGCTCCGCCAGCCCTCCCGCGCGCGCCAGCGCCAGGGCGTCCTCACGGGCCAGCTCGCCGAGCGCCAGCGTCGGCACTCCCGGCCAGTCCTCGGGGGGCGCCCCGCGCAGCGACCAGACTGCGACGACGCCGATGCCGAGCCGGGGCGCGCGGCGGGCCAGGAAGGCGACGGCGCCGCGGGAGGAGGGGTCGAGCCACTGGACGTCGTCGGCGAGAACCAGCAGCGGGGCGGCCTCGGCGAGCCGCTCGGAGACCTCGCGCAGCAGTCCCGCGGGATCGCGCTCGTGGCCGTCTCCGCCCAGCACCTCGGCGGCGCCGAGCTGGTGCAGCAGCTCCTCGAGGCCCGCCAGGGGCAGCCCGGCCTCGGTCTCGACGCCGGTGATGCGCAGGCAGCGCACGTCCTCCGCGCCGGCGGCGTCCAGCAGCGCGCTCTTGCCGACCCCGGGAGCGCCCTCGATCCGGAGCGCCCCGCCCTCTCCGGCGCGGACCCCGGCGACCAGCTCCCGCAGCCGGGCGAGGCTGGCGGCGCGGCCCAGAAGCGGCCGGCGCTCGGCTTCGGGGGTCATGCGGGGAGTATCGACGGCCCGTGCTTTCCCTGATGCGCGGCATGGCCGGCGTCACGATCATCGACCCCGTGCGCCCGACGCTGACCGCCCTGCTGTTCCTCCTCGCCCTGGTGGGCACGGCGCGCGCGGCCGAGGTCGCCTACGTCGACGGTGACCAGATCTGGGTCTCGACCCTCGACGGCCAGCAGAAGCGCTCCCTCTCCGGCCCCTCCCCGGACGAGAGGCAGTGGCGCGAGGTCGCCCAGGCCGACGACGGGACGATCCTCGGAGTCCGCCGCGAGGGCGGCAAGATGGGGACGTTCAACGCCACGCAGCTCTGGGGCCCCGATGGCGCGACGATCGGCTACGGCGCGTTGACCGCGCCGACGGGGCGGACGACCTACGCCTTCCCGGTGACGCTCGACCTCACCCCCGACGGCAAGTCGGCGGTCTACGGCTACGCCAACTCGTCGGGCATCGGCCTCGGGCAGACCTTCGAGTTCGGCACCTACGCCGCGGGCTCCTCGGCCTGGTACATCCAGCCGTTCGACATCACCAGCGTCGAAGCCGGGACGCTGGCCGGACGGCGGGTGGTGGGGATCGGCGGGACGGTCGTCTACGTCCAGGACGACGCCTCGGGAGACCCGTACTCGATGAGCTTCACGCCCTGGTTCGACGCCGGCGGCATCGGCGCCGACGTCGACCGGGTCGAGGTGGCGGCGACCGGGACGGTCGCGGCGGTCGAGGTCGGCGACCCCGGCAGCCAGCAGGTGGCGATGATCCCCTTCGGCTCCCTCGGCGGGCCGCTGCCGGTGGACGGCAGCGACTGCTTCCTGCCCACCCAGGGGGACGCGACCGACGTCTCGATCTCCCAGGACGCGACGACGATGGCCTGGCACGACAACCGTGGCGTCGTCGTCGCCGGCACCCCGGTCTGGTTCCCCTCGGTGTCGATCTCGACCTGCAACCTCTCCCGGCCGCCGGTGGTGATCTCGCCGACGGGGACGATGCCGTCGATCGGAGGATCCACGGCCGCGATCGCCGCGGCGGCCGGCAGCCCGGCGGTGGGCGGCGGGGACAAGGGCGGCGGGGCGCCCAAGGTGATCGGCCTGGCAAAGAAGTTGAAGGCGGCGGCGCTGGTGCGGGGCATCGTGCTGACCGTCCAGGTCGCGGCGCCGGGGAAGGTGACCGCGACCGGCAAGGTCGGCGGCAAGACCGTCGCCAGGGCCAGCGCGAAGGCCAAGCGCGCCGGCAAGGTGACGCTGCGCCTGAAGGCGACGAAGGCCTACCGCCAGCGACTCGGCGCGCTGAAGGGCAAGCGACTGGTGATCAAGGTGACGGCAGGCGGTCACTCGACGACGATCACTCGCAAGCTCGGCTGACCGCGCGTCGCCGCGCCTGCGCCCCGGCTACTTCAGCGGCTTGATCATCACGACGACCTTGCCGCTGATCGTGCAGCGCTTGATGTTCTCCGGCAGCACGCTCGCCTGCGCGCTCTGGGCGGTGATCGTCTCGCAGCCGCCGCCGATCGTGATCGTCCGCGACAGCCGGCCGCCCGGCTTCAGGCTCCAGAACTTGGTGGCGTTGGCGACGGGGACCGTGAGCCCGCCGCTCGGCAGCGGCAACGTCTCGGCCTGCACGCCACGGTCTTCCCTGACCGGGTGCAGAGTCGGTCGGTGCTCCAGGCAGGAGAACGTCTGGGAGCCTCGCACCTCTCCGTACGACCGAGAGCATGACCCCGCGTCCGAGCGGCGCCAGGTCGCCGTCCTCGTCGGCTTCGGGCTGCGGGAGCAGCACCACTCCCAGCTTGCCCTTCAGTGTCTTGCAGTCCGGTTCGGGCGGTTCGGGCTCGGGCGCCGTCGGCGGGCAGTAGTTCGTCGTGCGGAAGCCGTCCACGGTCGCCTTCGACTTCGCTTCCCCGCCGATCGCGAAGGGCATCGAGACGGCTCCGCCGACGACATTGACCACCGACCGTCGCGGCTTGCCGAGCTCGAACGAAAGTTCCTCGCTGACCGTCTTCGCATACCCGGGGATGCACGTCTGCTGGCTGTCCCAGGTCCAGTTGAAGTCGACGTAGCCGGCGGCGTCGATGCTGACCGGGTAGCCGGTCACTTTCGGCACTTTCGGCAGATGCGGGATCTGAGGCACCCGAGCGCCCCCATCCGCGGTAGGCCAGGCGGCAAGCGCGGCGATGGCGGTGACGACGACGGCGGCAAGCGATCGAATAGGCATTCCCCGATGTTCGCCCGACCGGGCGCGTCCCGCATCAGGGAAAGCACGGGGCCGCGTACCTCGGTTTCGAACCGGCGACCTCTCGCGTGTGAAGCAGCACTACTTCCTTTTAGCGGTCAAGCGCTCCTCGCCATAGGATCGTGCACTCGTGTGGATCTGGAGCCCAGCCAGCGCATTCTTCGCAAGACCCTCCACCAACGGTTCGGAGGACAGCAGCAGGGCGGCATTAGCCCCTAGCCCAGACGCCCAACATATTTATCTTTTACGACCCCGAGACGGGCGAGCAGCACGGCTACTACGACGATTGGCAGGCGGATGGCTGCCTCCATTACACGGGCGAAGGGCAGCGCGGCGACCAGGAGATGAAGTCAGGGAACGCCGCGATCCTCAAGCACAAGGCTGATGGGCGGGCATTGCGCGTCTTTAGAGGCGCGCGCGGGACCGTGACCTACGAGGGGGAGTTCGAACTCGACGACGCCGAGCCATTTCAGCGGACCGATGCGCCCGAGACGGGGGACGGTCCCTTGCGGGAGGTCTTTGTTTTTCGCCTACGACCGAAGGACGTCGAGCCGCCGGAGCCGACCTCGAAATTGACCGAGGTCCTCGCGGGTCCGACGCGGGTCGACGTTCCGATCGAGCAACAGGAGACGGAGAAGGCGTACGTAAATCCGAGCCGCGAACCCTACGAGGCTGAACGCCGAGAGCAGAAACTTGTCCTCGCCCTGGAGGCGCACCTGCTGGCCCTTGGACACAAAGTGACCCGGCAGCGCCTTCTGCCTTCCGGGGAGGCAAGGCCGATCATCACCGACCTCTTTGATGCCACGACCGGCACGCTGGTCGAGGCAAAGGGCAGCGTCGAGCGCAACGCGATCCGAATGGCGATCGGACAAGCTCTGCGATTACCGGCGCTTCTTCGCCGCTGGCGAGCTAAATCACGTCGCCGCCCTCTTCCCGACGGAGCCCCGTGCAGACCTTTGCGACCTGCTCAGCGAACAGGGAATCGTCGTGATCCATCGCGCCGAAAAGGGCTTCGAAGACTCAACGGGCGGCGGGCTGGTCAACGAGGACTAGTGGATCATCCTGCAATTTCACTTTCATGGGCATGAGTCCTGCCTCGCGCCCGGAAGTCGTCGCCGAACGGTTCGGCGACGATGGAGGTGGACGATGGCAGCGGCACCGCGGATCGTGTTGGAGCCCGGGGAGCGAGAGGAGCTCGAGCGGATCGTCTCCGCGGCGAGCTCGGAGGTGCGGATGGTCCAGCGGGCGCGGATCGTGCTCGCCGCGGCCGAGGGCGGCTCGGTGGCGGAGATGACCGCGCTGCTCGGCTGCTCGCGGCCGACGATCGCCAAGTGGCGCGGGCGCTACGCCGAGCGGCGGCTCGAGGGCCTGCGCGACGCGCCGCGCTCGGGGGCGCCGCTCACCCACGGCCCGCAGACACGGGCGCTTCTGATCGCCAAGGCGTGCACCCGACCGGAGCCGACCGCGGAGGGGGCGCGGCGCGAGCGCTGGACCTACGAGGAGCTCGGCGCCGAGGTCGGGATGTCGGGCTCGCAGGCGCACGCGATCCTCTCAGCGCGCCGACATCAAGCCGCACCGCGGATCCGCTTCCTCGACCGCTGCGATGAGGAGATCCCGGTGGCCGAGGGCCAGCGGATCGTCGCGATCACCGACAACCTCTCGACCCGCAACACCGACAACGTGCAGAAGTGGCTCAAGCGCCACCCGCGCTGGAGCTTTCAGTTCACCCCCAAGCACGCCTCCTGGCTCAACCAGGTCGAGATCTTCTTCTCGATCCTCTGCCGCCGGCTGCTGAAGAACGGCGCCTTCACCTCCGAGCAGGACCTCGCCGAGCAGATGCTGGCGTTCATCGAGACCTACAACCAGACCGCCAAGCCGTTCAAGTGGACCTACACCGGGAAGGTGCTGGAGGCATGAAGAAGCGGAATTGCAGGACGGGCCACTAGACGCTATGGCCCCGGTGATTAACCGAGGCCATAGCGTCTAGGTGCGCCTGAGGATGGGCACGCTGGTTTCGAACCAGCGACCTCTCGCGTGTGAAGGTCCCGGTGCTGCGCCAATGGCGACCAGCGCTGACTCCGAGGCCTCAGGGCAAGAGGGGCAGCTCTCTTTCGACGTTCTTCAGACGCCATGATCATCGCCCTGTGATCTCCGATAACGCCGATACGTCGCCGCCCAACAGATTCGCTCGCCAGGTCGACGACCTGAGCGAGGAGGAGCGAGGAATCGCACAGGGGGCGCTTGTCGCGGCGCGAGCTACGTTCGCGGATTTCTCTGACGCTGAGGAGTCCCACTACTACCGGGCGGCCGATCTCAGTCCTGAGGAGACTTGGCGTTCGATCGCTGCGGAGGCTGCCCGCGTTACGGCCATCGCCGCGGTTGAGGCCAGAGACGGTGGGACGCTGAGCACCGCTGACTTCCACGCGATTCACACCGCGATCTTCGAGCCGATCTTCGGCCCGGAGACCCTGGAACAGCGAAAGTTTGAGCAGGGGGTCAGCTACGGGATCGTCCGTGGCCACTTCCCAGACGAGCTACGGCACGTTCGCCAACCCGGAATCAGCGGCCGCTCCCTGCCTCGTCGCCTCCGTGAGATCAGCGCCGATTTGCGCGACGCTTTCGACGAGAGCGATGCGATCGACAGTCGAGGCGAATCTCACCTCGTCATCGGCGCCATTCGTCCTGCGGCTCGTGCCTACGCTCGTTTCCTCGGAGCCCACCCCTATTGGGACGGCAACGGGCGAACGGCATTTCCGATTCTCAATTTCGCGCTGATCCGTCTTGGGCTGCTCGCCATCGCCGTTCCGGAGAGCGACAGGTTTCATTGGTGCCTGGGCCAGGGCATGCGCCACGATGGGAGGGCGACCGCTGAGCCTCTTGCACGGCACCTGGAGCACATCATCCGTAGCTCCCAGGCGAGCGAGTAGAACGGGGGGAGGGGGTATCATGGGGCGTCGTGCAACACAAGGCCTTCATCGACTACGACGGCCCCACGGGGCTCTACGTGGCAACCGGAGAGAAGATCCTTCCGCTCGACAGCGTCGAGGGAATCTCCGCCGTTGCCCAGTCGGCGATGCTCACTTCGCTTGGGTCGACTCCCGAGGCGAAGGAGTACCAGGCTGCGATGCAGCACTCGCTCGCCGCTGCGCACGAGGTCGACGCACACGCGGTCGTTTGATCTTGGTCGGGCGCGAGAGCTTGCCGCCCGGCTACCTATTGCCCGAGGGCGAGACCATGCTCGACGTTCTTCGTCGGGATGCCGAGCTGTTGGCCAGCGAGGGCATTCAGGCCCCCGATCTACCTTCAAAAGGCACCAGTGCCTGGTCTGAGGCCGCAGAGGCGAGCGATTTGCGCTCTCTCGGCGGCTCTGAAAACCGCTGAGTTCCAGGCGATTCAGGCTATG
>CAVPEX010000062.1:0-17185 GCA_963703585.1 uncultured Solirubrobacterales bacterium
CGGTTTCGGGCAGGGCGCCCGGTTCGACGCTGGTCACCTCGATCCCGTCGGCAGCGAGGGTCGCGGCGATCGGCGCCCCGGGCGCGCCGGCGACCAGCACCGAGGGCGGCGGCGCTACCTGCAGGGCGGCGGCCATCGCGTCGTTTTCCGGCACCGCGTCGCCGGCGGCGGCGACCGAGACTTCGTAGGAGTGGGAGCCGGGGCGGCGCGGTGCCCGCAGCGAGAACAGGTACGGGTTGTCGCCCCGCCCCAGCCGCACCCGTTCGCCACCGATCCGGGTGCCGTCGCGGCGCAACGTCAGGGACGCGGCGCCGGCGCGGCTGCCGCGGACCGTGAACTGCAACGAGAGCGGGTCGCCGGCGTGCAGCGCCGGCGGCGCCGCGAGGCGGGTCAGCGCCGCGTCGGGCCGCGGCGATTCGAGCGGCACGGCATCGACCGCGATGCCGCGTTCGCGGGCGCTGGGCGCGAGCGCGGCGACTTCGCCCGCCGTTTGCATCCCGTCGCTGAACAGGACGACCCGGCCGCCGTCCGGGGTTTCGGCGAGCCCGAGAGCGAGCCCCGCTCTGAGGTCGGATTCGCGGCCGCCGAAGCCGACCGCGGTGCAATCGCCGCATTCGGCGACCGCCTCGACCCAGTCCCGCTCGGTCGCGCCGCTTCCGGCGACGCTCTGCGAGCGGTCGAGGACGAGCGTGGTCGGCGGCGGGTCGTCGCCGAGGGCGGGGACGACCAGCGCCAGGGCGACGAGAGCGACGGCGGCGGCCTCGAGCGCCGGCGCCAGCGGCCGCGCCCCGAGCCCGCCGGCGCGCCAGAGCTCGTAGGCGATCGCCGCGGCGATCGCGAGCAGCGCGGCGGCGAGAACCCAGGGCCAGAGGTCGGTGCCCGGGCCGCCCGGTGCCGACGGCGCGGCAAGGTCGACCGGTTCCCCCGCCGGCACCGGCGCGATCCCGGCCTCGACCGCGGTCGGTGCCCGTTCCTTCGACCAGGCGACGACGTTCGCGACCAGCAGCGGAAAGGAGGAGAGCTGCGGCAGGTTCGATTCGGCGGGCTCGAAGGCGAGCAGCGCAACCCGTCGACCGCCCTGCGAACCGGCTGAGAGCAGCGGCCCATCCGGCGCCCAGACGACGGTCTGCAGCCAGGCCGGCGGCGAGATCCGCCGCGCCGCTCCGGCGCCGATCGTCAGCGAGTCGAGGTCGACCCCGGCGAGCAGCGGGCTCTCCGCCGCCTCGCCGCTGAGGCGGCTGTCGCGCAGCGCGCCGCCGACCGTGCCGCCGGGAAGCCGCGGCGGGCCGACCAGTAGCAGCGCCGGTCCCGCCGGCAGACCGCCTTTCGGGGCGAAGCCATCGAGGACGAGGAGGTCGCTGCTCCGCGCGTCGGCGGGCCGGTACCGCGCCGGCGTCCGCAACCGCAGCTTCACGCCCGGCACCGCCGCGAGCGCCCGGGCCAGCGGCAGCGCCCGCCGGCGCGGCCCGACCAGCGTCACCCGCTCGTCGGCGCGCGATGGGACGGCCGCAACAGCCTCGTCGTCGGCGGCGAGGGCGTCGCCGGCGGGGATCGCGAAGCGCACCCGGGCGCCGGCCGGCACCGGGAGGGAGACTCCGCGCGCGGAGCCGGCGGGGACGGTCGCCGATCGCGTCCGCACCGCGCCGTCGCCCAGCTCCGCGCGCACGGCGACGCGGCGCGCGGCGCCGCCGCTGTTGCGGACGCGGACGAAGGATTCGCAGGGGCCGGTCCCGCCCGGCCCGCAGCTCGCCGTCGCGGCTTCGAGGCCGAGGTCGGCGAGCTGCGATCCGACCACGACCTGCTCAAGGTTGCGCCGCGGCCCGCGCAGCGGCGGCGTGCGGTCCTCGGGCGCCCGCAGCAGCACGACCGGTGGGCCGCCCCCGCCACGCAGCCGCACTGCCAGCCGCAGGGCGGTCGCCAGGTCGGCGGCATCGCTTCCGGCCCGCAGCTCGGGCAGGGCCGCTGCGGCGCCGGTGGCGCTGCCGCTGAACAGCAGCGAGGGCGCCGGCGCGGTGGCGATGATCGCCACCTCTTCGCCACCCGGCAGCGCCGCCAGGCGCCGGCGCAGCTCCCGGCGGGCGGCCGCGATCCGCGTCCCGCCCGCTTCCCGCGCCCCCATCCAGACCGACTCGTCGACGACGAAGCGACCCGGCGCGAGCCGTCCTCGCCGCCGCTCGTCTGCGGCTTCGCCAGGGCGAAGACCAGCAGCGCCAGGACCAGCAGCTGCAGGACCAGCAGCAACGGCAGCAGAGGGCGGGCGAAGCGGCTGCTGCCGCCCGCCGGTCGCGCCGCCACTCCCCGCCAGGAGAGCAGGCTGGCGACCTCGCGCGCCGGCGGCCGGCGGCGCCAGAGGTGAAGCAGGACGAGCGGCACCGCCAGCGCCAGCCCAAAGAGCGCCCAAGCGTTGAGCAGCGTCACCTCGTCCCTCCCGCCCCCCGCGCGGCGCTCACCACGGCAGCCCTTCGACGAAGGCGAGCGCGGTCAGGTAGCTCCGCTGCAGGTCGGCGGCGGGGCCCGGAACGGCGCCGCCGCTGGCCGGCACGAAGGCGAGCGCGCCGCTGCCTCCCGTCCCGCCGCCCACCTGGCCGCCGCGCCCGCGGCCGCCGCCACCCTGCGACTTGCCGAACCGGGTTCCGGTGCCCCCCCTGCCGGCCGGCAGCGGCGCGTAGCCGGGCTGCAGCTTCACGTTCCGCGTCCGGCGGCCCTCGACCGGCGCCGCGTTGCCGCGTTTTTCGCTGCCGGGCGCGCCGCCCGCGTTCGGCGTGCCGGTCGGGGCACCGCCTTTCGCCGTGCCCTGACCCTGGGTCGCGGTCGCCGGGTTGCCCGGTTTGTTGCCGGCTCGCGGCGTCGCGCCATTCCGCGGCGAGCCGGCCGACGACCGCGGGCCGTCGCCCGGCGCCGCGGCGCCGCGGGGGCTTCCCTTGCTCGCTCCTTCGGAGCGCGTCGGCTGCGAGCCCTGTCCCGGCGCACCCGCTTCGCCGCCGCCCCTGCCGGCGCCGCCGGCCCCCTTGCCGCCCGCAGTTCCCCGAGCCCCCTTCGCCTGCCCGCTCGCGCCCGGCGCCCTGCCGCCGCGCACCGTCCCCGGAGTCGCACCCGGCGGCGCCGGCAGCTGCTTGAAGCCCGAGCTCGGCGGGTTTTCCTGGCGCTGCGGCGACTGCCCGTTCGGCTCGCCCTGGCGCGCCGCCGGCGGCGCCTTCGGCTGCCGCCCGCCCTGCTTACCCGCTTCGCCCGCCGCGCCACCACCGGGGCCGCCGCCGCGCTCCGCCGTCGTCGCGGAGCCTCCCGACCCCTGCGTCGCGGCGCCGACGCCGATCACCAGCGCCAACGCGACCAGCAGCGCCGCCAGCGCGCCCCACTCGTGGGGCGCCGGCGCCGGGTCGGCGCGCCAGTCGCCCTCGCCCGCCGCCAGCAGCGCCGCCGCATCGGCGACCGCGCGCCGCTCGAGCACGGTCTGCTCGGCACCGCGGCGCTCGATCTCGAGCGCGGTCCCGAGCCGGTCGTAGAGCCGGAGTCGCCCGTCGAGCAGGTGGGCCGCGCCGGCGACGCTCTCCCCGCGCCGCAGTGCGACCACGACCGCCGCCGCCAGCGCCGGCAACTCGACCGGGATCGCGACGGCGAGCGGCAGCACATCCAGCGCGACCAGCGCCGCCAGCACCACCGCGACCGCGAAGGCGACGATCGCCGCCCGCCGCAGCGCCGCCACCCGCCGCCGCCGCTCGACCCGCCGCCGCCAGCGCTCGAGCCCCTCGCCGACCGCCGCGGGCGCGGCGATATCGGGCCCGCACTCGACGCCGCGCGACCGCCCCGATCCCGACAGCCTGACGACCTCGCGCGCGTCGGCGCGCAACCAGGGGAGGCGGCGCCTGTCGGTCCGAGTGGACATCGTCTCTTCAATAGGATCCCAGAGGTGAGTCGCAGTCTCTCCCGCCCGTGCCCTCCACCCAGCGGCCGCGTCACCGCCGCGATCGCCGTCGCGCTGGCGCTCCTGCTCGCGCTGACCCTCGCCCCCGCCGCCTCGGCCCGCGGCGGCGAAGGCTGGGGCCGCTACCCGAGCTTCATCGGCCGCTACCACCTGCACGTCAACGCCGGCGGCGACATGCACGTCGTCGGCGGCCAGCTGACGGTGTTCCCGCAGGAAGAATTCCCCGGCTCGGTCCAGCCCGCCGGCATCCTCAACCTGAAAACCAGGAACGGCCGCAACGACCTCGTCTACCTCACCGATCTCACCCACCGTGGCGCCAAGGGGCGCTTCGCGACGGTCAAGGGCGGGAGCTTCCTCGGCCCGAGGATCGGCTCGTTCGCCGGCCGCCTGCTCGCCCCGGGCCGGATCCGCTCCACGGTGACCACCCGCAGCCTGGGAACCGTGAAGGGGCTGTTCGTCCGCTTCTCGAGGTCGCCGACGCCATGAGCGCCCGCCGCCTCCGCCTCGCTCTCCTCGCCCTCGCGGTGGCGCTCGCCGCGGTCGCGCTCGCCGCCTGTGGCGGGGACGACGGCTCGAGCTCCGACTCGACCGGTGCCTCCGCCGATATCGAAGCAGCGTTCCCCGAGGTCACCGACTGGCCTTACTTCGGCCGCGACCGCGACAACACCCGCTTCTCGACCCTCGACGGCATCAACACCGACAACGTCGACGAACTCGGCGAAGCGTGGAGCACCGGCGTCGGCCCCGACCAGTTCCTGATGGAGTCGTTCCCGACCGTGATCGGGCGCACCGCCTACGTCACCACCTCGACCGACGAGGTGCTGGCGCTCGACGCCGCCACCGGCAAGCACCTCTGGACCTACACGCCGGAAGTCGACTTCTCGCAGTCGACCGGGGTCGGCGGCTACGGGATCACCGTCAACCGCGGCATCGCCCACGAAGACGGCAAGCTCTTCCTCCTCACCTTCGACGACCAGCTGCAGGCGCTGAGCGCCAAAACCGGCGAGAAACTGTGGTCCTCCTACGTCGCCGACCCGAGCACCGGCGCCTACCAGACCATGGCCCCGACCGCCTACGACGGCAAGGTCTTCGTCGGCGTCTCCGGCTCCGAGGACGGCGTCCGCGGCTTCGTCGCCGCCTACGACCAGCAGACCGGCAAGAAGCTCTGGCAGTTCTACACCGTGCCCAAGGCGGGCACCGGCTGGGTGCCCGAGGGCGGCGGCGGGGGTGGCGTCTACATGCCGCCCACGATCGACCCCGAGACCGACACGATCTACGCCGGCAGCGGCAACCCGGCGCCGACGATCGTCGGCGAGAAACGGCCCGGCAAGAACCTCTACACCGACTCGGTCATCGCCCTCGACGCCGACACCGGCAAGCTCAAGTGGTACCACCAGGAGGAGGCGCACGACCTCTGGGACTACGACGCCGCCTCACCGGTCGTCCTCTTCGACGTCGAAATCGACGGCGAGATGAAACGGGGCCTGGCCGAGGCCGGCAAGAACGGCCTGCTCTTCATCCTCGACGCCGAAACCGGCGAGGACCTCTTCCCGCCGGTCCCCTTCGTCAAGCGCGACCACAAACCGCCGACCACCAAGGGAGTGCTCGAGTGCCCGGGCCCGGTCGGCGGCTCGCAGTACTCACCGATCGCCTACAGCCCCGAAACGCAGGCCGTCTACATCTCCGGGATCAACCTCTGCATGATCCTCAAAGTCACCTACGAAAACGTCGGCGGCGAGAAGCAGTTCGGTGGCGACCGCGTCGTCCCCGCCGACACCAATCCGTCCGGCACCTTCACCGCGGTCACCGTGAACGACGGCAAGGTGCTGTGGAAGCGGAGAATGCCGACGCCGATGCACGGCGGCGCCACCGCCAGCGCCGGTGGGATCGTCTACACCGGCGACCAGCAGGGGATCCTCTACGCCTTCGACGCCGAGACCGGCGACGTCCTCTGGCAGGGCGACCTCGACCTCGCCTTCGCCGCGGCGCCGGTGATATACGAAATCGACGGCACCGAGTACGTGCTGGCGACGGTCGGCGGCGCCGCTCTCACCGCCTCCGAAGAACTCGGCGAAGTCGGCGCCCGCGTCGTCGCCCTGAAACTGGGGGGCAAGAAGCTGCCGAGCGGGCCCTCGCTTGAGGAAGCAAACGCCAAGGTCTTCGGCCAGTGAGCGCCGGGCGCGCTGGGGCCGGCGCGACGCTCAGGTCGTGACCAGCTCGGCGCCGCGGGCGGCCTCGAAGAGCAGGTCGAGCGGCGCGGTCGAGGTCGGCGCCCGCAGGTAGTCGACGCCGTTGCGGGCGCAGAGCTCGCGCAGCCGCTCCGCCCCGCGCTCGAAGCGCTCACCGTAGGAGCGGCGCACCGCCGCGGTGACGTCGACGGCCAGTTGCTCGCCGCTCTCGCTGTCGCGCAGCTCGACCGGGCCGCGCAGCTCGGTCGCCGCCTCGGCCGGGTCGACGACGTGGACCAGCGCCGTCGCGCGGGCGGCGCCGGCCAGCTCGATGACCGCGCCCTCGAGGTCCTCGGGCGCGGCGAAGGCGTCGGTGAGGAGGACGGCGAGATCGGCGTCGGGGTTCTGGCGGCGGTAGGCGCGGGCGCTAGCGGTGAGGTCGGTGCGGCGGCCGCGCGGCAGCGCCGCCACCTCCTCGACCAGCTCGGTGACCTGGCGCGGAGCGGTCAGCCGCGCCGCCGTCCAGGACTCGCCGTCGGCCAGCAGGTGGACGGCGACGACGTCGGAGCCGAGCAGGGCGACGGTGCCGAGCATCGCCGCCAGCCGCTGCGCGTAGCGGAACTTGGAGGCTGTCTCACCGCTCGCCATCGAGCGGCTGCCGTCGAGCAGCAGGGCGAGGTCGACGTGCCCCTCCGAGGGCGAGGCCTTGACCACCACCTCGCGCAGTCGCGCGTAGACGTTCCAGTCGATGCTGCGCAGGTCGTCGCCCGGCGTGTAGCGGCGGTAGTCGACGAACTCGAGCCCGCGCGAGCGCCCGGCGCCGGCGCGCTGGCCGCCGAAGCCGGAGACGATCGCCTCGACCCCGGCGAGGCTGAGCTGTTCGAGCTGCCGCAGCTCGGCGGCGTCGAGCAGCGCCTCGCCGGTCATCGCGCGCGGGGGACCGACTCGAGCGCCTCGGCGACGATCTCGTCGGCGGCGACGGCCTGGCGCTCGGCGTCGATGGTGAGCACCAGCCGGTGGCGCAGGGCGGGCAGCGCGACCGCCCGCACGTCCTCGACCGCGAGGCTGTGGCGGCCGTCGATCAGCGCCGCCGCGCGCCCCGCCAGGACCAGCGCCTGGGCGCCGCGCGGGCTCGGGCCGAGGCGGACGAAGCGTCGCACCCGCTCCGCGGCTCCCGAGCCCGGCTGCAGGGCGAGGACCAGGCGGCTGGCGTAGTCGATCACGTGCTCCGCGGCCGGTACGGCGCGGACCAGGGCGTTCATCCGCGCCACCGTCGCCGCGTCGGCGACCGGCTCGATCGCCGGCTCGGCGGCCTCGGCGGTGGTTCGCTCGACCATCGCGCTGAGCTCGTCGGCCGGCGGGTAGTCGAACTGCAGCTTGAGGAAGAAGCGGTCGAGCTCGGCCTCCGGCAGCGGGTAGGTCCCGTACATCTCGACCGGGTTCTGGGTGGCGAGGACGAAGAACGGCTCGGGCAGCCGCCGCGTCTCGTTGGCGCTGGTCACGGTCCGCTCCTGCATCGCCTCGAGCAGGGCGCTCTGGGTGCGCGGCGCGGCGCGGTTGATCTCGTCGGCGATCACCACGTTGGCGAAGATCGGCCCCGGTTCGAAGCGCAGCCGCGCGTCGGCGCCGGCGCTCTGCACCAGCACGTTGGTGCCGGTGATGTCGGCCGGCATCAGGTCGGGGGTGAACTGGATCCGCTTGGCCTCCAGATCGAGGGCGGCGGCGAGCGCCCGCGCCATCGTCGTCTTGCCCAGTCCCGGGACGCCCTCGAGCAGCGCGTGGCCGCCGCAGAGCAGGCAGACCAGGGCACCGCGGACGGCCTCCCGCTGCCCGACCACGACCGTCCCCACCGCCGCCTCGATCGCCGCCGCCAGCCGCTGGAACTCCTCCGGCTCGAGCGGCTCGGCATCGTGCGATCTCGCCGGCGCGGCGGGGTCTACGGCCAAGGCCCGTACCTTAGACCCTGTCTCACCCCGCCTCGGGGGCGGGGTTACGGTTGCGGCAGGCGGAAGACGAAGAGCTTGGCGGGGGCGTCGGGGGCGGTGCCCCGGGCGCGGACGAGCGAGCCGCCGGCGGCGATCGCCAGGTACTCGACGCCGTCGACTTCGTAGGCGAGCGGCGCCGAGCCGACGCGGAGGCCGAGGCGGTAGCGCCAGAGCGGCTCGCCGCCGGCGGCGTCGAGAGCGCGCAGCCAGCCGTCGTCTTCGCCGAGGAAGACGAGGTCGCCGGCGGTTGCCAGCAGGCCGCCGTTGGCCGGCGCCGGCAGCGGCGTTCGCCAGCGCACCTCGCCGCTCGCCGGGTCGAGCGCGGCGGCGACGCCGCGGGCCGGCCCGACCTGGGTCGCGGTGCCGCCGAGCGCCGCTTCGCCGGCCGCCGCGGTGCCCGCCGCCGCCAGCCGGTAGCGCATGCACATTTCGTTCCCGGCGACGTAGAGCAGCTCCTCATCGGGGCTGTAGGCGGGCGGGCCGTACTCGAGACCGCCGTAGATGCCGGGACAGACAACGACCCCGGCGCGGGTCGGGACCAGGTGTGGGCGCGAGTAGCGGGTGAGGTACGGCGAGCGGGCGGTGAGCTCACCGCTGCCAGCATCGAGCAAGGCGTAGAAGCCGGACTTGCTGCCGGCACCGACCGTGGTCGCCCCACTCCCCGTTCCCACCCCCTCGTCGCCGCCGAGCAGCAGCGGCGCCTGCACGGTGTCGTAATCCCAGGAGTCGCGGCAGACCAGCGTGCGCGCCCACTCGATCCGGCCCGTCTCCCCGTCGAGCGCGACGACCGCGTCGGCGAGCGGGTTGCAGCCGGGCCGGTCGGCATTGCTGAAGCCCGGCGTCGGGTTGCCGGTCGCGACGTAGACGGTGCCGGTCGCTGGATCGATCGTCGGCGGCATCCAGACGTCCCCCCCGCCGACGTCCGGGCCCCGGCGCCAGCCCTTCCCCCGCGGCGGCACCATGTAGGTGCGCCAGAGCAGCTCGCCGTCGGCGGCGTCATAGGCGGCGACGAAGCCGCGCTGCCCCGCCGACCCGGCCGGCCCGCCGACCACGATCTTGCCGTCCGAGAAGGTGCCGGGCGAGTTCAGCGGCCCGACCGCGGGGTCGGTGACCAGCACCCGCCACAGCGGCTTGCCGCTCTGCGCGTCGAGCGCCAGCAGCTGGGCGTCCATGGTGGTCGCGTAGATCCGCCCCGCGCCGAAGGTGACGCCGCGGCTGACCGGTTCGCCGCCGTAGGCGCCGACCGGCCCAGTGAGGAAGTCGACCGGCGGCGCGTAGGACCAGCGCTCGCGCCCGGTCGCCGCGTCGACGGCGACCACACGGTCGGTGCCGGTGTCGTAGTACATCGTCCGCCCGACCACGATCGGGAAGGTCTCCCAGGCCCGCTGATTCGACCCGGCCGCCGCCGTCCAGGCGACCCGCAGCTCGCCGACGCTGTCGCGGTCGATCGCCTCGAGCGGCGAGTAGCGGGTGTTCTGCGACGTGTTGCCCCAGCGGGGCCAGTCGACGTTGGCGGCGACGCCGTCGCCCTCGTCGCCGCCGCAGCCGGCCACGGCGAGCGCCAACGCGACAGCCAGAGCGGCGGTCCACCGGGGCGCTCGCAGCTTCGACATCGGCCGCAGGCTAGCGGGGCCCCTGGATCCAGCTCAGCGGTCCCGCCCCGCGCCGGCGCTCAGCTCTTGCGCTTGAAGACGACTTCGAAACGCGACTGGCCCGCTTCGAGCGTGCCTTTGACTTCGCCCGGCGACTTCTCCCGGCCTTCGAATTCGCCGACCAGCGGCCCGTTCGCGCCGCCGCTGTGGACCTTGGCGATCCGCAGATCGCCCTGCCAGGCGAGCGCGGCGAGGGTGTAGGTGCGGCGGGTCCCGCCCGTTTCCAGGTCGACGACCGCGCTCGGCGAGCCGCCGCCGCTGACCTTCATGCTGCCGGAGCTGACCGTCGTCCCGGTGGTCCCCAGCCCCTGGGCGACGCCGATCACGGGTGCCAGCACCCCCGCCCCCTCGGTGGGATCCGGGGCGGCGTTGGTCAGCTCGTAGGAGCCCTCGTATTCGCTCGGCTCGGGGCCCCAGCCGGTCGCGGTGTGCACCGTGTCTTCTTCGGTCAGCTGCTTCGCCGGCGTCAGGCGGGCGGCGACGGTGGCGTCCTCGGGCAGCCGCTTGAAGGCGACTTCGTAGCTGCCGCCGTGGAAATCGAGCTCGCCCTCGAGCCGCTTCTCGTCGCTCGGGGCGAACAGCTTCAGCGTGCCGATCTTGAGCGTTTCGCCGAGCTGCCCGTTGAGGCCCTGGATGCGGACCAGGGCGCTGACCCCGTCGCGGATCGGCCGGAACGGATAGAGCGCGAAGAGCGCCGTTTCGGTCTCGCCGATCGAGTTGTACTCGTAGAAGGCGGCCGCCCCGGCGAGGAACTTGGGAGAGGAGGTCGCGGGGATTTCGATCTTCATCTCGCCGCTGCGCAGATTGGCGCTGCGTCCGACTTCGGTCAGCACGAAACGCCCCTCGAACGGCGCTGCTTCTGGGAAGGGCACATAGACCTTCGGCTGCGGGTAGCCGTTGAGGTTGCCGGTGGTGGCGCCTGCCACGCCGACGCAGCCGAGGAGCGCGACCAGGGCGGCGGCAAGTGCGAGTCCGCGGCGCCTCACGATTCCGCCCCCGGCGCTTCCGCGCAGGCTTTCAGCCCCGCCGCTTCGGCCAGCTTCCCGACGTGCAGGCGGACCAGCCCTTTCGACAGCTCGCGAACCGCGTCGGGGTTGCGGCTGCGCGCCGCGTTCGACATTTCGTTGAGGAGGCCGACCGAGGTCTCCAGGGCATTGGCGTATTCCCGTAAACCGGACGAACCGTCGAGGGCGGCGACTTCCTTCTGCAGCTCTTCGACCGCGGCTTCGGTCGCTTCCAGGTACTCGAGCACCGCGACCTCGTTCTCCGGCGTCCGCAGCGCTGCGACCCTCTGGTTGGCCTTGGCGCAGGCCGCATCCGCCGCCGCCGCGTCGCCGCCCGACCCGGAGCCAGACCCGGTCGTCGAGTCGTCACCGCCCCCGCCGCAACCCGCCGCGACCGCAAGGAGCGCGGTCGCGGCCACTATCGCGGCGAGGTACTTCATCCAGCCTCAGCCGCCGCCGACGATGTCCTGAACGACGTAGGCGGCCACGTCTTTGATTTCTTCTTCGCTCAGCTGATCGCCGAACGGGGGCATGGCGGCACCGCCGTTGGTCACCTGCTCGATCGTGCCGGCTTCGGTTTTGGCTTTCGGCAGCGTCCTCAGGTCGGGACCGCCGTTGCCGCCGTGGCCGGTGGCGCCGTGGCAGATCGAGCAGTTATCGGCGAAGACTTCGACCCCGGCTTCGGGGTTGCCGGCGCCGCCGGCATTGGCTTCTTCGCCGCCTTCGCCGCTTCTTTTTCTTTGGCTTCTTCTTTCGCGCCTTCTTCCGGAGTCGCTTCTTCTTCGCCGCCTTCGGTCCCTTTATGCACGGTGCCTTCGCCTTCCTGTCCGGTGCCTTTCAGCTCTTCCATCGTCCCGTTAAGCGAGAAGACCCAGAAGTTTTCGCCGTGCGGGGTCGCCGCCAGCGAGTTGCCGCCGGCGTAGACGGCGATTTTCTCTTCGCCTTCGTCTTCGAACGGGGTCACCGTGGTGTTGGCGCCGGCGCCGGTCTGGAAGCTCCAGAGCGGTTCGCCGGTTTCGCTGTCGTAGGCTTCGAGCTGGCCTTCGTTGCGGCCGACGAAGACGAGGCCGCCGGCGGTCGAGACCGCGCCCGAGTAGCAGGAGTCCGAGAACTCTTTCTGCCAGGCGATCTCGCCCGTGCTCAGGTCATAGGCGGTGAGGAAGCCGGGCGAGTTGAGCCCGTTGGTGATGAGCGCGGAGCTGCCGGTGAATCGTTCGCCCACTTTGTACTCGGCGCGTTCCGGCGTGATGCCGAACGTGCCGCTCTGCGAGCAGACGAAATACATGTTCCGCTCGGGGTCGAAGCTCGAGGGCGGCCAGTTGTTGCCGCCGACGCCCCCCGGCGCGACCACGACGACTTCTTTGGGGTCGTGACTCCACGGGGTGAACTGCGGCGACGCTTTCAGTTTCACGCTCGGGTCTTCGAGGCCGGCTTCGGTTTCCTTCATCATCTCCGGCGTCGGCTTCACCGGGCTGAACGGCGGCAGCTTCGTGTAGGGCTGCGTTTTCGCCGTCTTTTCGGACGGGTCCTGCGGGACCGGTTTCTCTTCGATCGGGAAGATCGGCTCGCCGGTTTCGCGATCGAGGATGTAGAGCATGCCCGTCTTCGACGGCTGCGCGACGCCCTCGCGCTCCTCGCCTTCCATTTCGCCTTCGACGAAGACGGTCGGGCTCGGCGAGTCGAGGTCCCAGAGGTCGTGGTGGACCTGCTGGTAGTGCCATTTGTATTCGCCCGTGGTCGCGTCGATGGCGACGATCGAGGCGGTGAAGAGGTTGTCCCCGGCGCGCTGGCCACCGTAGTAGTCCGGCGAGGCGTTCGAGGTCGAGAAGTAGACCATGTTCAGGTCGGGATCGACGGTCGGCGTGTTCCAGATCCCGGCGCCCCCCCGTTTCCAGGAGTCGTTGTTCTGCGGCCAGGTGTCATGGCCGGTTTCGCCCGGACCGGGGATCGTGTAGAAGCGCCACTTGATCTTCCCGGTTTTCGCGTCGAGCGCGGTCAGGCGGCCGCGTATCCCGTACTCGCCACCGGACCCGCCGACGTAGAGCAGGCCGTTGTGGTAGAGCGGCGCCGTGGTGATCGAGTAGCCTTTGTCCGGCTCGACGACCGGCGTGCTCCAGACGACTTTGCCGGTCATCTGGTCGAGCGCGACCTGTTCGCCGTTCAGCTGCGAGATGAAGACCATGCCGTCGCCGAGCGCGACGCCGCGGTTGTCCCAGCCGCAGCAGATCACGCTGCCGAGCGGTTCGGGCGGCAGGTTGGGTTTGTATTCCCAGAGGATCTCGCCGCTGCTGGCGTCGATCGCGAAGACGTCGTCGGCGCCGTCGGAGATGTAGAGCGTCCCCTGGTACTCGAGCGCCTGGCCCTCGGCCGAGAACTTGGCGGCGGTGGCGTTGGAGCCGATCTTGGTCATCCAGTCGCCTTTCAGTTCGGCGACGTTTTCGGTGTTGATTTCGTCCAGGGTGGAGAAGCGGTGGCTGGCGGTGCTGCCGCCGTTGGTGACCCAGTCGTCGCCGGCTTCGGCCTCGAGTTCCTCGCTGGTGAAGGCCGGCGCGGCTTCGATCCCGCCTTCGCCTTCGCCTTCGGCCGGGCTGGTCACGGCGCCGACCGTGGTCGTCTCATCATCGCCGGTGAAGTGACCGAGGAAGTAGCCGGCCAGGAAGGCGACGGCGACCCCTATGCCGACGGCTCCCAGCGCGACCGCCGACCAGACCTTGGCCGAGAATTCTTTACCGTCTTTGTTCATCAGCTCTCCCTCTCTTTTCACCCAGTGAACTTCAGTCTCACCAGCGGCACCAAGTCTATATAACCGGTCCTCCCGGCTAACCGGTCCTCCTGGCGTTCCCGTGGGTCGAAAAGCGCCTGATCTGACTTGAACCGCCTGCAAGCCGGCGGGTTCCACCGCGCCGAAGCAGGCTCGGGAGGTTGCGCGGCTCTCGACGCCGCAGGGGCAGGTGGACAAGACACGCAAAGAGCGCGCTCGCAAAGACGCGCCACCGCCCTCCCGGAGGCTGCTGGCTGTTCGAAGGTCAGCGACCGAGAAGGGACTGCACCAGCGACACCGCGCGGCCGCTCTGGCGGTGCGTCCCGCAGCACGTCCAGCCCCTCCCGCGCCAGCTCGGCCAGCTCCCGGCACTCGGTGATGTCCATCCCCAGCGCCTGAGGCGAGCTCGGGTCGATGCACACCCGGTCCACCCGCTCGCCGATGGTCTGCTCCGGCGGATCGCAGCGCCGAGAGATATCCGAGCAAGCGGCCCACCATCGGCGGAAACGCGTAGCGACTTGTGTTGACTCAGCAAAAAAGATCTGCGAAACCGACCGATATACTGCTGCGAAATGGATGGCTAACTAGATGCGAACTGGAAGGGTAGATCAGTGCCGTACACGACTCGCGTCCTCGACCAGGAGCTTGACGAGATCCTCGGATCCCTGCCCGCGCTGGCGATCGAGGGACCCAAAGGGGTGGGCAAGACCGAGACGGCCTCGCGCCGCGCGGCGACGATCCACCGCCTTGACGATCCGGCGCGGCTGAGCGTCGCCGAAGCCGATCCCCAGCGCCTGCTCGACGACAAGCGGCCGATCCTCATCGACGAGTGGCAGCGGCTTCCCGAGACCTGGGACCTCGTCCGGCGAGCCGTCGACGAGGGCGCAGCGCCCGAAAGCTTCCTGCTCACGGGCTCCGCCTCGCCCGACGGCGCCGGCCGCCATTCCGGCGCGGGGCGGATCCCGACGATCCGGATGCGCCCGCTGACCCTGGCCGAGCGCCTGCATGAGCCGCCCTCCGTGAGCTTGACCGAGCTGCTCGGAGGCGGCCGCCCGGAGCTCGGCGGCGAGACCCCGATGACGCTCGAAGACTATGTCGAGGAGATCCTCGTCTCCGGCTTCCCGGGCCTCCGAGGCGCCTCCGATCGTGCCCTGCGCCTGCAGCTCGACGGCTACGTCGAGCGGATCGTCGATCGCGATTTTCCGGAGCTCGGCCACTCGGTTCGCAGGCCCGCCGGGCTGCGGCGCTGGATGGCCGCCTACGCGGCCGCCACGGCGACGACGACCTCGTTCGAGAAGATCCGGGCCGCGGCAACCGGCGACGAGGGCGAACAGCTCTCCAAGGACGCGGCCCGCCCCTACCGGGCCGTCCTCGAGCGCCTCTGGCTGCTCGATCCGGTCCCCGCCTGGCAGCCGACCCGGCGCCACCTCTCGCGGCTGACGGCCGCCTCGAAGCACCACCTCGCCGACCCCGCCCTGGCCGCCCGCCTGCTGGGGGCGACCCGCGCCGGCCTGCTCGAGAACGCCGAGCTGGGACCGCCGGTTGCCCGCGACGGCACCCTGCTCGGGGCGCTCTTCGAGTCGCTGGTGACCTTCTGCGTCCGGGTCTACGCCCAGCGTGCCGAGGCGAGGACCGGCCACTTGCGAACCTTCAGCGGCGACCGCGAGATCGACCTCATCGTCGAGGCCCAGGACAAACGCGTGGTCGCGATCGAGGTGAAGCTGAAACGCACGATCAAGGACGACGACACCCGCAACCTGCGCTGGCTCCAGGAGAAGATCGGCGACGAACTGCTCGACGCGATCGTTGTCACCACCGGCGAAACCGCCTACCGGCGCCCCGACGGCATCGGGGTGGTCCCGGCGGCGCTGCTTGGACCGTAGGAAGCCATAGGATTGCGCCGTGCCGTTCACGCTCAGGAACCTCAAGGAGGACCTGGAGGACGTCGGGTCCAGTTTCGACGGCGCGCCGGACCTGGAGTTCCGCTTGGCGACCAAGGCGCTCGAGCTCGAGAAATCCGGCCTGAGCTACCAGCGCGTCCCGCCCGGCTATCGCTTTCCGTACGGCCACACGCACAAGAAGCAGGAGGAGGTGTACGTGGTCCTGCGCGGGAGCGGGCGGATGAAGCTCGACGACGAGATCGTCGAGCTCAAGGAATGGGACGCGGTGCGCGTCCCGCCCGGTACGTGGCGAGGCTACGAGGCCGGGCCGGAGGGCCTCGAGATCCTCGTCATCGGCGCGCCCAATCTCGGCGAGGCTCGGCGCGAAGACGTCGATGGCCAGCGCGATTGGTGGACCGACTGGCGCCAGATAGGTAGCCGGCCGCAGCGTCCGGGGCCCGCGCGTCCTGAGATACTCAGGCCGTGGCCTTCGATCGCCAGCCGACGTTGCAAGGGCCGAAGCTCGGGCTCCGTCCGCTGCGAGCCTCCGACCGCGAGGCGTTCCTGGCCGTCGCGAAGGACCCGCTGATCTGGGAGGAGCACCCGGAGTCCGACCGCGCGACGCCCGAGAAGCTGGAGCGGTTCTTCGCCGACGCGCTCGCCTCGGGCGGCGCGCTGGTGGTGACCACCGCGGACGACGAGGTCGTCGGCAGCTCCCGCTTCGAGGAGCCCGACGAGGCCCGCAGCCGCATCCCGATCGACCACACCTTCCTCGCCCGGACCCACTGGACGCGCGAGGACTACAACGAAGTCAAGGGCCTGATTTTCGACCACGCCTTCACGGCGGTCCAGACCGTCGAGCTGCGCATCGGGGCCGACAACGCCCGCACGCGCTACGCCGTCGAGGAGTTCCTCGGCGCGGCCCACGTCGACACGGTCCCGACGCCCCTGGGCGACCACGCGGTGTACGAGCTGTCGCGAGACGCCTGGGCGCAACGCGTGGACGCCAAGAGTTCGTCCCCGTCCTAGCCCCGACCGCTCGCCGGGCCGGGGGTCAGGGTGAAGGCGCCGGCGTTCGGTGACCGCCGCAAGGCGATCATGCAGGACATCGCGACCCTCACCGGCGGCACCGTGATCTCCCCGGAGGTGGGCCTCAAGCTCGACCAGATCGGGCTGGAGGAGCTGGGCAGCGCCCGTCGTGTCGTCATCACCAAGGACAACACGACCATCGT
Organism: uncultured Solirubrobacterales bacterium; assembly: GCA_963703585.1. Taxonomy (GTDB): domain Bacteria; phylum Actinomycetota; class Thermoleophilia; order Solirubrobacterales; family 70-9; genus VAYN01. Next base: position 16,605 of record CAVPEX010000062.1, read on the forward strand.
CGACGGTGGCGGCGACGCCGCCCAGGTCGAGGGCCGGGTCAACCAGATCAAGGCCGAGATCGACAACACCGACTCCGACTGGGACCGCGAGAACGCCTCCGACAGCTCGCGGGTTGCGTTCGAGGTCAGGACGACGAACGGCCGGTGCAGGGCCCTGATGGTTCCGAGCTCAGGGATGGTGATCTGGAAGTCGCCGAGCACCTCCAGCAGGAGGCCCTCGATCTCGACATCCGCTTTGTCCGTCTCGTCGATGAGGAGCACGGTCGGCTCCGTGTTGCGGATGGCGGTCAGAAGCGGCCTGGCCAGCAGGTACTCCTCGCTGAAGATGTCGGAGCGGGTCTCGTCCCAGGTCTCGTCGCGGCCGGCCGTGATCCGGAGCAGCTGTTTCGCGTGGTTCCACTCGTAGAGCGCGCGGGACTCATCCACTCCCTCGTAGCACTGCAGGCGCACCAGCGACGAACTGGTGGCGTCGGCGACTGCCTGCGCGAGCGCCGTCTTGCCGACCCCGGCCGGGCCCTCGATGAGCAGCGGCTTGCCGAGTTCGCTGGCCAGGAACACCGTCGTCGCGATGGCATCCGATG
>CAVPEX010000063.1:0-48574 GCA_963703585.1 uncultured Solirubrobacterales bacterium
CCGCCGGCTACGCCGGGACCGACGCGGTCGTGCTCGAAGGCGTCCCCGCCGGCGCGCTCGGTGACGCCCGCGCCACGGCCCTGGCGGACGCGGTCCGCGAAGGCACCACCGGCCTGCTGGCGCTCGGCGGTCCCCGCAGCTTCTCGCTCGGCCGCTACTACGACTCGCCGCTCGAGGATGCGCTGCCGGTGCGGAGCCTGAAGCCGGGCCGGCTGCAGCGCCGCAACCTCGCGGTCGAGCTCGTCCTCGACCGCTCCGGCAGCATGATCGACGAGGTCGGCGGGGTGCCGAAGATCGCGATGGCCCAGGCCGCCGCCCGCGGCGCCGTCGGCTTCCTCGCCCGGCATTCCCACCAGCTCGGGATCGTCTCCTTCGACATCAGGCCGCGGGTCCTGGTGGGGCTCACCCGGGTCACCCCCGGGCCGGTCGCCGAATCGATCGAATCCAGGATCAACGGCCTCGTCCCCGACGGTGGCACCGACATCTACCGCGGCCTCGCCCTCGGGGTGCGCGAGCTCGAAGCCAGCGACGCTCCTCACCGCCACATCATCCTGATGAGCGACGGGATCAGCGAACCGGGCAGCTACCGGGAGCTGCTGCCGCGGCTGCGCGCCGACGATGTCACCGTCGCCGCCGTCGCGCTCGGCAGCGAGGCCGACGTGAAGCTGCTGAAGGGGATCGCCGAGGCGACCGGCGGTAACTACTACGAGACCGAAAACGCCCGCGCGCTGCCGCGGATCTTCGCCAAGGAGACGCGGCTGAACGCGCGGCCGGTCGTCCTGCACGGACGGATCGGGGTCTCCGGCGGGGCGCCGAGCCCGGTCGTCGCCAGCCTGGTCGGTGCGGACCTGCCGCCGCTGCGCGGCAACGTCGTCACGGCTCTTCGCGGCGGCGCCGGGGCCGACCTGCTCGGCGAAGACCGGGACCACCCGCCGGCGCCGGTGCTCGCCCAGTGGCAGTACGGGCTGGGGCGCGCGGTCGCCTGGACCCCGGGCCTGCGGCCCGCCTTCGCCGGCGCCTGGGCCCGGAAGCCCCGCCTCTTCCAGGACGCGGTGCGCTGGGCCGAGCGCGGCGTCGAAGCGTCGCCGCTGGCGCCGGGCGTCGCCCCCGGCCAGCCGCGGCAGCTCGCGATCGACACCGCCGCCACCGGCGTCGCTCTCGGCGCCGACCGGATCGCGGGCAGCCTGCGCGCGCCCTCGGGCCGCACCCGGCCGGTCGGCTTCGAGCGCGTCGCCCCCGGCCGCTACGCGGCCACCGCACCCGGCCTCCGCGCGGGCGTCTACGGCTACGCGGTCGCCGGGGGTGGTCGCCGCGCCGCCGGCTCGCTTGCCGTCCCCTACCGGGCCGAGCGACTGCTCGCGCCGGCCGAAGCGACGCCGCTCGGGCCGCTCGCCGCCGCCACCGGAGGCAGCCTCCTCGACCCCGCCGACCCAGGCGCGCTCGGCGACTGGAATCCGGACGGCTGGTGGTGGCTGGCGCTCGCCGGCCTGCTCGCCTTCCTCGCCGGCGCCGCCCTCGCCTTCCTCGCCCCCGACCGCCCCCGCCGCCGGTGGTTGTCCTTGGGTCCGCTATCCGGACCCAAGGACAACCACGCTCGCCGATCCGGACCCAAGGACAACCGCGAGCCAAAGGACAACCGCGCGGCGAGCGATCAGAATGGCGGGTCTCATGACTCTCGGCCAAGCGACCCCCAAACCGACCGCGTCTGGTATTAGACCCGCAGAACGGCCACGTCCTTGAAGGACGAGAAATCGGCGTCCTGGGTGAGGACAGGTACGCCGTGTCGCATGGCGGTCGCTGCAATCCAGGTGTCATGGCGTCGTATCCGCCGGCCCCGGGCAAGCTCCGCCGATGCGATCCGGGCGAAGCAGCTCGCGACCTCTGGGTCGACTGGGAGCAGGGGATAGGTGGCCTGCACCCGCGAAAGCGTGGAGAGTCGGATCGCTTGAGCAGATTGGTCGGTGGCACGGAGCACTCCCAGCTCAAGCTCTGCGGCGGTGAGCACCGAGACGGCGATTTCCTCGGGAATCCAGGTCGGGCATGCGGCATCCGAGCAAGGGGTGGCCCTCGCCGAGGTCGTAGTGAATGTCCAGGCCGGAGACGATCCCGGCGAGTCGTTTGCGAGGCTCGTCCATGATGGCCAGCTCCGACACCACATCGACCAGGGCCTTCATGCGCTCGTCCCCGCGCTGGAGCGCGGTCTGAGCCATCGTGTGCCGGAGCGCGCGGGCGGCGACCGGGTGGCGCTCGTCCTGGTACGTATCCAGGAGGCCCTCCGGGGAGGTCCCGTCGACCACCTGAGCCAGCTTCCATCCCAGGTTCACGGCATCCTGCACACCGAGGCTGAGGCCCTGCCCACCCGCCGGGTAATGCACGTGCGCCGAGTCGCCGGCGAGTAGGACTCGTCCCGCGCGGTAGGCCGCCGCCTGACGGGTCATGTCGGTGAACCTGGAGATCCAGGTGGGGTTGTGTGGATCCCGAAGTCGGTGTCGAACACCGCGATCAGCGCCTCACTCAGATCGCGCAGGGTGGGCTCGCTGCTGGGCCCGATCCGCTGCTCGGTCACGACGACCCGGACCGTCCTTCCGTCCTCCATCCGGTTCAGGCCGTGGACGCCGATGGCGTCGCGGCGGATCCCCTGCGGCGGCTCCTCGGTCAGCTCGACCTCGGCGATCAGGTTGCTCCTGGTCGGATCCCATCCCGGGAACTCGATGCCGGCTGTCTTGCGGATCAGGCTGCGTCCTCCGTCGCACCCGGCGAGATACCGCGCCCGCAGCGGCTCCCCGTCGGACAGCTCGACGTCGACCCCGGTGTCGTCTTGCTCGCAGCCCGTCACCTCGCATCCGTAATGGATCTGCACCGGCAGCTCGGCGATCCAGGCGGCCATGATCCGCTCGATCTGGTTCTGCCAGATCCCGAGCGAATACGGATGGCGCGTCGGGAAGTCGCTCATGTCCAACACGGTCGTGCCGAACATCGCGGCCTGAGCCGTCTGGCCCTCCGCGAGGAACCGATCGGCGACCCCACGCTGATCCAGCACCTCGATCGTTCGCGAGTGAAAGCCGCCGGCCCGCGAGCCGACCAGCACGTGATCGGGGCGCCGCTCGACGACCGCGACGTCGACCTTCGCCAGCGCCAGCTCGGCCGCCAGCATCATCCCCGCCGGGCCTCCTCCGGCGATCGCCACCGCATGCTCGTTGACGCTCAATTCACCGCTCCTTCTCCGTGGGTTGGCGCTTGCGGCCGGCGGTTATTCAGACGAGCCGGGGGGCTTGAAACAAGCCCCCCTGGGCGCGATATGTTTGGGGTGGTAAGGAGTTCGCACCCTCTTCTCCGGCCTCGCGCAGCGGCCACTCCAGGGCGGTGGCTCGGCCCTAGCCCGACCGGCAACGCTTTCCTCCCCCGCGACCAACAGCGGGCATGGAGATAGAGGAAGCGCTGCCCTGCGGCTACGCGAAGGCGTTGTCGAGCACCAGCATCAGCGCGAAGCCGACGAGCAGGGCGAAGGTGGCGATCCGCTCGTTTCCTCGCGCCTGGCTCTCGGGGATCAGCTCGTCGACGATGACGTAGAGCATCGCGCCGCCGGCGAAGGCGAGGCCGAACGGCAGCAGCGGCTCCACCGCCTCGAACGCCACGAAGGCGAGCGCCGCGGCGGGCGGCTCGACGATCCCGGTCAGGGCCGCGATCCCGGCGGCGTTGCGGCGCGAGGTGCCGCCGCCCACCAGCGGCGCCGCCGCGGCGAAGCCCTCGGGGACGTTCTGGATGCCGATCGCCAGGGCGAGCGGCGCGCCGAGGTCGACCCCGCCGGCCGCGAAGGCGATGCCGACCGCCATCCCCTCCGGCAGGTTGTGGATGGTCAGCGCCGAGAGCAGCAGGGTGCCCCGTTCGCGGGCCGCGCGCTGCTCGGCGGGGAGGTCGTCGTGCTCGGCGAAGCGGGCGTGGGCGTGCGGGACGATCGCATCGAGGACCCCCATCAGCGCGGCGCCGGCGCCGAGGCCGGCGACCACCTCCCAGACGCCGCCGCGGTCGAGCGCGGGCACCAGCAGGCTGAACGCGGTCGCCGCGAGCATCACGCCCGCAGTGAAGCCGAGCAGCGCGTCGAGCGTGAGGTGGGCGGGACGCCGCAGCAGCAGGATCGGCAGCCCGCCGAGGCCGGTGGCGGCGCCCGACGCGACGATCCAGATCGTGATCTCGACCCCTTCGGAGATCGCAGCAGCCTACGGCGAGGCTGCTGCGTGGCGCGATCGGGGTCGTGTGTAGGATCGTCGCCGATGCTCCCTGAGCCTCGTCGCGGTCTGACCCCCGTCTTCTCGGCCCTTGCCAGCGCTCTGTTGCTGCTCGGCGTTCTCCTCGCTGCCGGGCCGGGCGAGACGTTGGCGGCGTTGCCGCTGGTCCTCCTCCTCGTCGCACTCGTCTTCAACCACTACCCCGGCGAGCGCCTGATCGCGCGTCTGGGGGAGCGCTTCCGGCCGCGACGCCCGCGGCCTGCCTCGACCCCGGCTCCGCGACACCGTGTGGCGCTGCGGCCGCGGCCGGCGCTCGCCGTGCTCGCGACCGTCCGTCCGCTGCGCGGTCCGCCGCACCTTTCCCGGCACTCAATCTAGGGCAACTGACTTCCGACGTGGAGGAGTTCCGTGCGTGCGGAAGCCTGGGCTGCCGCGCTGCCTGAATCCGACCGCGCGGTAAGCCGCTTCGGGCACCTGCGCCCGAGCGCCCAGACGAGAAACCTGCCCCGCCGTCGCGCAAGCGGCGGCGGTCCGAAAGGAACATTTGATGAATCGCATCATTCGAAGCGGAACGCTTGCTGCCCTGATGGCAGCCGCGGCGATCGCGATCGCCGCTCCGGTCGTCGGCGCCCATCCGGGCGACACCGAGAAGAACCAGACGAATCAGAAGGGCAAGAAGGACGCTCAGAAGGCGGGTCGCGTCGTCCTCTGCGGCGACGCCGGCACCGCCTTCCTGCCGACCGCCGGCATCGGCGCCTCCAGCGCCCTGCGCTCGGCGGCGGCGCTGGCCGACGAGCTCTCCCGCGCCGACGGCCGCCTGGCGCCGCTGGCGATCGACCTCTACGTCGAGCGCACCGAGAAGGTCATCCGCGGCAACCAGACCGACTCCCGCCACCTCGCCAGGGCGATGTTCGTCGAGAACGGCCTCGCCATCTGGAGCCGCGACGAGCTGCTCCACCAGATGCCGGTGACGAGCATGACCAAGTCGATCCTCGAGGCGATGCGCCAGCCGGTCTGATCCAGGCCGGCTGCGGGGCGGCCGGCCTGGACCTCGGCCTCAGGCGAGGTCGAAGCGGTCCAGGTTCATCACCTTGTCCCAGGCGGCGACGAAGTCCCGGACGAACTTCTCCTGGGCGTCCTCGCTCGCATAGACCTCGGCCAGCGCCCGCAGCTCGGAGTTCGAGCCGAAGAGGAGGTCGACGCGGCTGCCGGTCCACTTGACCTCGCCGCTGGTGAGGTCGCGGCCCTCGAAGGCCTGCGAGGACTCCGACGTCGGCCTCCACGCCGTGCCCAGGTCGAGCAGGTTGACGAAGAAGTCGTTCGTCAGGGTGCCGGGCGCCGAGGTGAAGACGCCCGCCGGGGACCCCTGGGAGTTGGCGCCGAGCACGCGCAGGCCGCCGACGAGGACGGTCATCTCCGGCGCGGTCAGGGTCAGCAGGTTCGCCCGGTCGACGAGCAGGAACTCGGCCGGAAGCCGCTGCTCCCCCTGGAGGTAGTTGCGGAAACCGTCCGCGGTCGGCTCGAGCTCGACGAAGGACTCGACGTCGGTCTGCTCCTGCGAGGCGTCCGTGCGGCCCGGCGCGAAGGGGACCTCGACCTCGTGGCCGGCGCTCCGCGCGGCCTGCTCGACCGCCGCGCAGCCGCCGAGCACGATCAGGTCGGCGAGCGAGACCCGCTTGCCGCCGGTCTGGGCGCCGTTGAAGCCCTGTTGGATCTTCTCCAGAACCGTCAGCACCTGCGCCAGCTGGTCGGGGTCGTTGACCTCCCAGCCGTTCTGCGGATCGAGGCGGATGCGCGCCCCGTTGGCGCCGCCGCGCTTGTCGCCGCCGCGGAAGGTCGACGCCGAGGCCCAGGCGGCCGAGACCAGCTGGGAGACCGACAGCCCCGAGCCGAGGATCTGCTGCTTCAGCGAGGCGACGTCCTCGGCTCCGACCAGCTCGTGCGTCACCGCCGGGACCGGGTCCTGCCAGAGCAGCTCCTCGCTCGGCACCTCCGGCCCGAGGTAGCGCACGACCGGGCCCATGTCGCGGTGGGTCAGCTTGAACCAGGCGCGGGCGAAGGCGTCCGCGAGCTCGTCCGGGTTCTCGAGGAAGCGCCGCGAGATCGGCTCGTAGACCGGGTCGAGTCGCAGCGACAGGTCCGTCGTCAGCATCGTCGGCGTGTGCTTGACCGCCGGGTCCTGGGCGTCCGGCACGTTCGCCTCGGCGCCCTTCGGCTTCCACTGCGAAGCGCCGGCCGGGCTCTTGCTCAGCTCCCACTCGTTGCCGAAGAGGATCTCGAGGAAGGTGTTGTCCCACTTCATCGGGGTGTTGGTCCAGGCGCCCTCGAGGCCGCTGGTGATCGTCGCGGTGCCGTTACCGCTCTCGTAGGCGTTGTGCCAGCCGAGGCCCTGCTCCTCGAGCGGGGCGCCCTCGGGCTCGGGGCCGACGTACTTTTCCGGGTCGGCGGCGCCGTGGGTCTTGCCGAAGGTGTGGCCGCCGACGATCAGCGCCACCGTCTCCTCGTCGTTCATCGCCATGCGCCGGAACGTCTCGCGGATGTCCGTGGCCGCGGCGAGCGGATCCGGGTTGCCGTTGGGGCCCTCCGGGTTGACGTAGATCAGGCCCATCTGGACCGCGGCCAGCGGGTTCTCGAGATCCCGCTCACCGCTGTAGCGCTCGTCGCCGAGCCAGGTGGTCTCGGGGCCCCAGTAGACGTCCTCGTCGGGCTCCCAGACGTCCTCGCGGCCGCCGCCGAAGCCGAAGGTCTTGAAGCCCATCGACTCCAGCGCGACGTTGCCGGCGAGGATCATCAGGTCGGCCCAGGAGAGGCTCTGGCCGTACTTCTGCTTGACCGGCCAGAGCAGCCGGCGGGCCTTGTCGAGGTTGGCGTTGTCCGGCCAGCTGTTGAGCGGCGCGAAGCGCTGCTGCCCGGCCCCGGCGCCGCCGCGGCCGTCGCTGATGCGGTAGGTGCCGGCGCTGTGCCAGGCCATGCGGATGATCAGCGGGCCGTAGTGGCCGTAGTCGGCCGGCCACCAGTCCTGGGAGGTGGTCAGCACCTCCTCGATGTCCTTCTTGACGGCGTCGAGGTCGAGGCTTTCGAAGGCCTCGGCGTAGTCGAACTCCTCGCCCAGGGGGTTGGCCTCGACCGGGTTCTTGGCGAGGATCTTCAGGTTGAGGCGGTTAGGCCACCAGCCGCGGTTGCCGCCGCCCTCGGTCGGGTACGGGGCGCGCTCGTGGGCGACCGGGCAGCCACCGCCGTTCTCCTCGTTCATCTCTCCAACAACGGCATCAGGACTATCGGACACGGGATTCCTTCCAGGGTGGGGGTGTGCTCAGGATCAGGGTGTGCTCAAGGACCGGGTGCGGCCAGGCAGTCGGGGCAACGGCCCCAGTAGACGACCTCGGCCTCGTCGATCGCGAAGCCGTGGTCTTCGGACGGGTCGAGGCAGGGGGCCGCGCCGGCGGCGCAATCGACGTCGGCGATCGCGCCGCACGAGCGGCAGATGATGTGGTGGTGGTTGTCGCCGACCCGCGACTCGTAGCGCGCCACCGAGCCCGCCGGCTCGATGCGCCGGACCAGGCCGGCCTCGGTCAGCGCGCGCAGCACGTCGTAGACGGCCTGCACCGACACCTCGCCGAGGTCTTCGCGCACGGCGTCGACGATCGAGTTCGTGTCGGCGTGCGGATGATCGTAGACCGCGGTCAGGGCAGCCAGCCGCGGTCGGGTCACGCGCAGGTCGGCCCCGCGCAGCATGCACTCGTATTCAAGCGTCGCCGGCACGGCCGGGAGTATTGCCTATCTTCTGGAATCGATCAAGTTTAGGCTCATCGCCGCGCCGCCTCTCCCACGCCGGCGGCCAGCGCCATCACCGAGACCTGCGGGTTGACGCCGGGGCAGCTGGGGACGATCGAGGCGTCGGCGACCCAGACGCCGTCGACGCCGCGGAGGCGACCCTCGGGGTCGACGGGATGGCGCGAGGCGTCGGCACCGGCCGCGGCGGTGCCGGTGGGGTGGAAGGCCGCGAGGCGAAGGCGGCGGAAGTCGATGCGCTCGGCCGCGGCCTCGATCTCCCGCTCCGCGCGGACAGCGGGGGCGCCGCCGCCCAGCTCGACCTCGCGGGCGCCGGCGGCGAGCAGCACCCGCGCCATCGCGGCCGCGGCGCGGAGGAGTCGCCGCCGGTCCTCGGCGGTCAGCCGGTAGACGACCAGCGGCGAGCGGCGCCCCAGGACCCGTCCCGCCGGGGCGTCGCCGATCATCGCCCCGATGCTGGCGCTGTGGGAGGCGCGCCCGAGGCGCCGGATCAGGTGGGCGCCGTAGCCGGGCATCGAGACCGCCCCCATCCCGGGTGGGGTGGAGGTCGCCTCGATCAGGATCCCGTCGCTCGCGCGCAGCCGTTCGATGCCGACGCTCTGCATCACCCCGCGCCAGGGAACGACCTCCTCCTCGAAGGAGCCGGAGATCCCCAGGGCCGGGTGGATCGAGAGGCCGCGCCCCAGCCGCGGGTGTCCGCCGAGGCCGCTGCGCCGCAGCAGCGGCGGGGTCGGGATCGCGCCGGCGGCGACGACGACCAGCGGGGCGGAGATCCGCACCGCGCCGCCGTCCTCGCGGCGCGCCTCGATGCCGGTCGCGCGGCCCGCCTCGATCAGCACCCGGTCCACGTGCAGGCCGGTGACGATCCGCGCTCCGGCCTCGCAGGCCTGCGGCAGCGCGTTGAGGTGGACGCCGCCCTTGGCGTTGTTGGGACAGCCGATCGCGCACTGGCAGGCGCCGCGGCAGCCGCTCGCGTTGCGCCGCAGCGGCGCCGCCTCCCAGCCCAGCGCCGCCGCCCCCGCGAGGGCGAGCTCGCCGTTGCGCCCGAGCACGTCGAGCGAGGCGGGGGCCACGCCGATCGTCGCCTCGACGTCGGCCAGCCGCTGCGCGAGCGCCTCCGGCTCGGCCAGGGCGAGGCCGTGTCGCCGCTGCCAGGCCTCGGCGACCGCGGCGGGCGGCCGGTAGCAGGTGCCCGAGTTGATCGCCGTCGTGCCGCCCACCGCGCGTCCCATCGGCAGCGCGATCGGCGGATCGCCGAAGGCCATCGTCGTGCCGCCGTCGCGGTAGATGCCGGCGAAGCGCTCCAGCGGGTGCGCGGAGCGCAGCCGCGCCGAGTCCCAGCGCTCTCCCTCCTCGACGATCACGGTCTCCAGGCCGGCCCGGGCCAGCGCCCGCGCCGCGAAGGCGCCGCCGGCGCCGGAGCCGACGACGATCGCGTCGCAGCGGGAGCGCGCCGGCCACTCAGCCGCCGGGACCAGATCCAATGGCGGGTCGGGGCGGGAGGGAGGTTGCGCCGTGCCGACCGCCGCGATCTCCGCCGCGAAGGCGTCGGCGCCGCCGCCACTAGATTGACCCCGCCATGAGCTTCGCGATCGATCCGCCGCTGCTCGTCGCCGCCGGCGCCGCGATCGAGGCGGTGACCGAGGACGAGCGCGCCGCCCGCCGCCGCCAGGCCGGCGCCGCCGCCGTCTTCGTCGGGGTCTCGCTGGCGCTGTACGCGAACGCGCCCGGGCTGGCGGCGATCTGGCGCCCCTTCGGCGCCCGCTCCGGCCGCGAGTTCATGCTGACCTCCGGCCTGGCCCGCGTGGAGGAGACGGCGATCTCGCCCCGTCGCCATCTCGCCGCGCTCTCCCTCTTCACGCTCTACCCCCTCTGGTCGCGCCTCGGCGGCGCCCTGGTGCGGGCGAGCAGGCAGCGCTGACCGCCGCGCCCTCCCTCGAGCGCGACGCGACGCACCGCCGCCTGTGCCCCCCCTCGGCCGCATGGGCGGCAGGCTACATCGCTCGGGACGCCGAGGCCATCTCCTCGGCGGGAGCCGAGCGGGTTGCGAGCGGCCCGGCGACCGGGGGCTCTCCGCCCCCGGTCGCGCGGGTGTGGTCCCGGCGGGATCTAGTTGTTGTCGTCGGGCATCGAGGCGATCGAGGCCCGGCCCGCGGCGAGCTTGTCTTCGAGGTCGGCCAGCTGGTTGGTGCGGCGGTCCTTGAGGTCGGCGACCTTGGTGTTGTAGGCGCGGTTCCAACGCTGGCGGACGGATTCGACCGCCTCCCCGCGCTTTTCGGTGACCTCGGCCGTGTCGGCGGCCTTGGCGGCGCGGATCGCCTTCTTCTGGGTCTTGTAGTTGTCCCTGAGTTTCCTCACGGCTTCGCGCTGGTCCTTCTGGCTGTCGCTGAGCTCCTGGACGAGGACGTTGATCTGGGCCTGGATCTGGTCTTTGCGGTCAAGGCCCTTGGCCTTCGCCTTCTCGGTGCGCAGCTTCCTGATCTGCCGCTGGATATCGACCTGGCGGCCGTCGAACTTGTCTTCGAGGGCGCCGAGCTTGTCCTGGTAGGACTGGACGGCGGCGTCGAACTTGTCGTCGTATTCGGCTCGCAGGGCGGCGAGTTCGGCCGCCTCGGCCTTGCGGATCTTCTTCACCGCGGTCCTGGACCTGGCCTGCGTTTCGGCCCTCGCGTCCTGCTTGCCCTGCTGGAAGAGGCCCTTGGCGCGGTTGGCGGCCGCGCCGTGCTTGCCGGTCAGCTCCCGCTCGAAGGCCGCTTTCTCGGCGGGGCTGTGGGCCTGGCCCTTCATGTCGCGCAGCTTGGCCACGTACTGGACGAATGCCTTGTACTCCGGGGTGGAGACGAGCGTCGGCGGCTTCTGGGCCGCGCTTGCCTGCGGGGCGAGGAGCGCGAGCGCGAGCAGCGAGATTGCTGCGACGGCGATATGCGCGCGGGACTTCAGGTTCACTCTCATCGGTTCAGACACCTTTGGGTGGGGGTTTGCGATCTCGTTTTCGACCGGGGGAGGAGACCGGTCGACCTGCTGATCGGCAGGAGGGGACGAATAGCGGAGTCCTGGTCGCGGCCGTGCGTGCCGCGACCGCCCCCGGCTCCTCGGGCCGGAGCGTCAACCGGTGCCGCCGCCGGCCTCCGCGGCGACGATCTCGAGCAGCAGCTCGGGCACGAGGTCGCGCTCCGCCGCCGGCATCGTGGCGATCCTCAGGCCGAGGACGTCCTCCTTTTCCGCGGTCGGCTTGGCGCGGTACTCGCGGATCATCGTTTCGAGCTCGGCTCTGACGCGAGCCCTGTCCTCGGCGCTCGGGGGCATGGCGCCGCGAGCGTATCGGCGGGTCGGGGATACTGCTGAGTATAAGTTAGAAGACTGGTAACTGGTCAACTCACTTTGGGAGGAAGAGATGAAGAGGCTGATCGTCGCGGCGTCCGTCGTCGCCCTGCTCTCGCTGGCCAGCACCGGCAGCGCGCTCGCCGACAAGTACGTGGCGCTCGGCGACTCCTACTCGTCGGGCACCGGGACCCGCACCTACTACGAATCGAGCTGCCAGCGCTCGGTCTACGCCTACCCGTATCTGCTCCACAACGCCCACACCAGCTGGACCTTCGTCAACGCGACCTGCTCGGGGGCGAAGACGGGCGACATCGTCAACACCCAGTCGGCCGGCCTCACGGCTGACACCAGCTGGGTCAGCTACACGATCGGCGGCAACGACGCCGGCTTCTCCAGCGTGATCGCCGAGTGCGCCCTGCCGTCGTGGGCCTCGAACTGCAACGGGGCGATCGACGGCGCCCAGTCCTACATCCAGAGCACGCTGCCGGGCCGGCTCGACCTGGTCAACAACACGATCAAATCGCGCTCGCCGAGCGCGAAAGTGGTCGTCCTCGACTACCCGCGCCTGTTCAACGGCACCGACTGCAACGCGCTCACCTGGTTCAGCTCGAGCGAGATGACGCGGCTCAACCAGACCGCCGACATGCTGAGGAACACGATGAGCGCCGCGGCGACGCGGGCGGGGTCCAACTTCGTCTTCCGCGACGTCATCCCCGCCTTCGTCGGCCACGCGGTCTGCGACGGCGGCAGCGGCTCCTCGACGGAGTGGATCAACGGCCTCTCCAACCCGGTCGGCGAGAGCTACCACCCGAAGGTGACCGGCCACGCCAACGGGTACTACCCGGCGATCCTCGGGGTCACCGGCTGAGGCGACCGGCCGCGCCAGCGGGCGACGAGCAGCAGCGCCGCCGGGAGGACGAAGGCGCCGGCGAGGATCAGGAACCAGGCCTCGCCGGCGTCGCTGCCGGCGCCCAGCGTGTGGGCGATCGCCAGCAGCCAGAAGGCGGCGGCCAGCCGGTGCAGGCGGCGCCAGCGGGCGGCGCCGATGCGGTTGCGCAGGTAGTAGGAGAGGCCGAGGGCCGCGAGGCCGTAGCCGGCGAGGATCCCGAGCCCGGTCCAGAGCGGCCGGTAGGCGCCGGCGAAGGGGATCGCGATGCCGCCGAGGCCGGGATGCAGCCAGCCGTCGCCGAGCAGAGCGAGGCCGTGCAGGGCGAGGAAGGCGAGGGCGGCGAGCGAGAGCACCTCGTGCGCGGTGCGGAAATCGGCGCGGGCGGGCGAGCGGCGGCGGGAGCTGGTCATCAGCCCGCAGGTGACGCTCGAGCTCGCCAGCAGCAGCGCCGCCATCCCGGCCGCGCGGCCGGTGATCCAGAGCAGGTGGGGGGCGGCGTTCACGCAGCCACCGCCTCCGGGCGGGCCTCCGCGACGATCTCGACGCCGCCGTCGTCGAAGACGAGGACGCCGCCGTAGGGCAGTCGCGCCGGGGCCAGGTCCGGCCCGGAGAGGAGCGCCCACTTCGAGAGCACCTCGGCGAGGAGGGCCGTCGGCGCCAGCGCCGTCGCCTGCACGACGCCGGTGAAGGCCGGCTCTCCGCTGGCGGGGTCGAGCAGGTGGTGGCGCGGCTCGCCGTCCTCACCTCGCCAGCTGCGCCGCGTGATCCCGCTCGTCGCCGCGCCGCCCGCGGCGAGGGCGAGGGCGTGGATCGGCTCGCCCCCGGTCGGGCCTTCGACCAGCACCCGCCGCGGTCGCCCGGCGCTGCCGCCGACGTGGACGTCGCCGCAGCAGTCGACGGCGAAGGCCGGGAACCGGGCCAGCCCGGCGGCGACCCGGTCGGCGAGCAAGCCCTTGGCGAGGCCGCCGCTGTCGATCGCCAGGCCGGGCGGCCGGGTCACGGACCCCGCGGCGCGATCGACGGCGATCCGGCGCCAGCCGCCTGCCGGGCTCGCCGCCGCCGGCCGCCGCTCGACCGCCTCGGGGAGCGCGGCGCTCGCCTGTCCGGCCCTCGACCCGCGGTAGCCCGCCCGCTCGATCTCCCGCAGCAGGGTCGCATCGACGAGGCCGTCGCTGAGCCTGCCCGCCTCGTGTGCGGCGGCGGCCAGCTCGAGCAGCAGCGGCCCGGCGGGGACGGTGGCGCGGGGGTCGCGGTTGAGCCGGCTCAGCTCGCTCTCGGGCAGGAAGCGGGAGAGCCGCCGGTGGGCGCCCCGCAGCTGCGCCTCGGCCGCCGCCGCCGCCCGCTCGGGTTCCTGGCGGGGGCTGCCGAGAACCGTGACGCTGACCCGCCCGCCGAAGCACTCGAACGACCGGCGCGCCTCGCTCACGACTGCCCCGTCGTCACCGCTTCGAGTTCTTCCTGTGCGGCTCCGGCCAGTTCGAGTTCGGCTTGTTCCAGCTCCGCCCGTTCGATTTCGGCCAGTTCGATTTCGGCCTGTTCGGCTTCCGCCGACCCGGCCGGCTCAGCCGCTTCCGCGGCGCGCGGCAGCTCTTCGCGGGGCGTTTCGCTCTTCCGGGGCGGGGGAGAGGGCCGCGTCGCCGGGCGCGAGAGCACCGGGTCGTGACCGGTGACCATCTGCGCGAAGACGACGCTCCAGAGCAGGGCGAAGCAGACGACGGCGGCGGCGAGGATCCGGCTGCGCAGCAGGCGCGCCCGCCGCCGCATCGCCTCGATCCGGGCCCGCGCCTCCCGCAGTCGTCGCTCGCGGTCGGGGGCTGCCATCAGCCCCACGATCCCGCCGTCGACGCGCTCACCAGGGCGAGGGCGACCCCGGCCGCGATCGCCAGGCCGACGGCGGCGAAGCGCAGGCCCCTACCCGCCAGCCGCGGCTCCCGCGACCCGCGGCGCCAGTCGGGCAGGGCCAGGCGGGGCAGCTCGAGGAGGTGGCCGAGGACGTGGACCGCCATCAGCGCGAACCAGGCGACGAAGCTGGCCTGGTGCAGGAAGACGAGCTGGTCGCTCGGCTCGCCGGTGAGCAGCAGGGCGACGCCGGTGCCCAACAGGGCGACGGTGGTGAAGACGACGCCGGGCGCCAGCAGCCGCAGCGCCGGCGCCGGCGGCCCCTTGCGCACGTAGGCGGAGCTGCCGAGGTAGTAGCGGGCGAAGCGGTAGCCGGTGCTGGCGAGCTTCGTCGCCACCGGGCCGAGCAGCGCCATCCCGATCAGGATGTGCTCGACCCGAAGCTCGCCGATGAAGGGGATCGTCGCCCCCTCCGCCGCCAGCAGCACCAGCAGCACGGCGCCGAGCGCGGCGGTGAGGCGGCCGTTGCCGGCGACGCCGTCGCGGACCGTCGTCTCCGTGGACCTGTACATGCGCCGATGATCGGCGCGAAGGCTGGGCGCTTTCTAAGCGCCCGATGAGAATCTTCTCATCCGGCATCGAAGCCGGGCAGCTCGAAGGCGGCGCGGGCGCCGCCGAGCGGCGAGTCCTCGATCCAGATCCGGCCGCCGTGCGCCGCGACGATCTCGCGTGAGATCGCCAGCCCGAGGCCGCTGCCGCCGCTGGCGCGGTCGCGCGCCACCTCGACCCGGTGGAAGCGGTCGAAGACGCGCTCGCGCTCGGCCGCCGGGACCCCCGGGCCGTCGTCGTCGACGCGGACGACCAGGCGCCCCCCGGCCGCCGTCGCGCTCAGCTCCACCCGCCCCTCCGGCCCGGCGTGGCGACGGGCGTTGGCGAGCAGGTTGCGGACGACCTGGGCGATCAGGTCGGGGTCGGCGCGGACGCCGCCGGCGGCGAGCTCGCCGAGGCCGGCCGCGGCCGGGTCGGCGGCGGCGAGCTCGGCGAGGAAGCCGGCGACCTCGAGCCGTCGTGCCCGCGGCTCGGCCCGCTCCTCGAGGCGGGCCAGGGCCAGCAGGTCGTCGACCAGCCGTTCGACCCGCCCCATCTCCGCCAGGGCCAATCCCTCGACCCGGCGCACCTCGGCCGCGGAGGGGTGCCGCTCCCGCGCCAGCACTTCGAGCTGGCCGCGGATCGCGGTCAGCGGCGTCCGCAGCTCGTGCGAGGCGTCGGCGACGAAGCGGCGCTGGCGCGCGAAGGCGACGTCGAGCCGGTCGAGCATCTGGTCGAAGGCCGCGACCAGGGTGCGCAGCTCCGGTGCGGCCCGCTCCTCCGCGCCGAGCCGGGGCGTCAGGTTGCCGCCCTCGACTTCGCTTGCCGTCGCCGCCATCCGCCGCAGCGGCGAGGCGGTCCGCGCCGCCACCAGGTAGCCGCCGAGCAGCGCCGCCGCCAGCGCCGCGGCGCCGACCAGCAGGAGGGTCTGTTCGACGTCGGACTGGGCGTCGGCGATCGGCGAGATTTCGGGACCCCCGTCCTCGCCCGCGGGGGCGCTGCGCTCGCGTGCCTCCTCGCGGTTGATCAGCCGCGACTCGTCCGCCATCTGCGCCCGCACGGCGAGGAAGACGACCGCGAAGGAGGCCAGCACGAGGGCGCCGATCGAGAGCGCCAGCCTGCCCCGCAGTCCCATCCGCGACCAGGCCCTCACGCCTCCTCCCGCAGCCGGTAGCCGGCCGAGCGCACGGTCTCGATCGGCGCCGGCGAGCCGGGGCGATCGAGCTTGCGGCGCAGGTAGCCGACGTAGACGGAGACCAGGTTCGTGCCCGGGTCGTGGTCGTTTCCCCAGACGGCGGCGAGCAGCTCGGGCTGCGAGCAGACCGCGC
Organism: uncultured Solirubrobacterales bacterium; assembly: GCA_963703585.1. Lineage (GTDB taxonomy): Bacteria > Actinomycetota > Thermoleophilia > Solirubrobacterales > 70-9 > VAYN01. The sequence continues at coordinate 15,987 of CAVPEX010000063.1, forward strand.
CCCGGTGGCGCATCAGGTAGGCGAGCAGGTCCGATTCGCGCCGGGACAGCTGCACCGACCCGCCCCGGCGCTCGGCCCGCCGCGCGATCGGGTCGAGCCGGATCCCGGCGACCTCGAGCGCGGCGCCGGCCTGAGCCCCGGCCTGGCGCAGGTGGGCGCGGACCCGGGCCAGCAGCTCCTCGAAGGAGAACGGCTTGGTCAGGTAGTCGGTGGCCCCGGCTTCGAGCCCCTCGATCCGCTCGTCGACCTCGCCGCGGGCGGTGAGCAGGATCACCGGCAGCGCCGGCCGCTCGCGGCGGACCGCCGCCAGCACCTCGAGCCCGCTGCGGCCGGGCAGCATCCGGTCGAGGACGATCAGGTCGACCGCCGAGGCCAGCGCCAGCCGCTCGCCCTCGGCGCCGTCGCCGGCGACGAGGACGTCGAAGCCCTCCGCCTCGAGCCCGCGCACGAGGAAGTCGGCGATCGCCGCCTCGTCCTCGACCACCAAGATCTCCACGGCGCGATGCTAGTCGGCCCCCGCCGCGGACCCCGCTGCTGCCGCTCAACGGAATAGCGTCTGCGCGTGGACGTGATCTGGACTCTGCTGGGGATCGCCCTGATCGCGCTCGCCCTGCGCGACATCTTCGATGTCCTCTTCCACCCGCTGGGGCGGGGGATGATCGCGCGGCTGGTCGTCCGCGGCATCTCGGCGCTGGCCCGGCGCGGCGCCGCGAGGACGAGGACGGTTGGCCTGCTGGCCGGCCCGATCGGCTTCATCGCCGTGGTCGCGACCTGGGCGACGCTGCTGGCGGTCGGCTGGGCGCTGGTGATCCTGCCGCAGCTCCCCGGCGCCTTCACCTTCGACCCCGGCCTCGACCCGGCGCAGCACTCGGGCTTCATCGACGCCCTCTACGTCTCCCTGGTCAACCTCACCAGCCTCGGCTACGGCGACATCTCCCCGGCCTCTCCGCTGATGCGGATCCTCGGACCGGTCGAGACGCTGTTCGGCCTCGGCCTGCTCACCGCCAGCATCTCCTGGCTGCTCTCGATCTACAACGCGATCTCGCGCCGCGACTCGCTCGCCCACGAGGTCCACCTCGCCAAGGAGGCCGAGCGGCGGCTGGGGGAGAAGCTCGCCGACGCCGACCCGCGCCTGCTGGAGTCGATGCTGGCCTCCTTCGCCGAGCAGCTGATCCGCACCCGCCGCGACCTGATCCACTTCCCGATCACCCACTACTTCCGCACCGAGGACGACGAGCGGGCGCTGGCCGGCCTGCTGCCGTTCCTCGCCTCGCTGGTCGAGGAGGCGGGCGGGGAGGGGCGGCCGCACTCGCTGCGGGTGCGGGCCGCGATCCTGGGGATGGCGATCGACGACTTCGCCGAGACGCTGCGGGTGCGGCTGCGGATGCCGGGCGAGACCACCGGCGCCACGCTCGAGCACTACCTGACCGACCACGGGCAAACCGCGCCGCGGCGACCAACACAAAGGTTTTTTTGACGAAGTGGTGGCGGGCGCGGGGGACCCGACTAGGATCAAACCCTGGTGGGTGACGCGATGCCTCCCGGCGAAGCGGGTCCGCGGAGCTGTCGGGTCCGCCCGTTCGTCCTGCTCCTGACGGCGGCCGCGAGCGTCATCGCCGCCCTCGCCCTGTTCGGCTGCGGCGGGTCCTCCGACGACGCCGGCAATCGCACGACCTTGCGCGGCAGCTACGTCTCCTTCCCCGACTACCTGGACCCGGCGCTGTCCTTCACCTCCGAAGGCTGGACGGCGATGCAGAACACCTACATCCCGCTGCTGACCTACGCCCACGCCGACGGCACCGACGGCACCCGGCTGATCCCGGGGCTGGCGAAAGCGCTGCCGCGGATCGGCAACGGCGACCTCACCTACACGCTCTTCCTGCGCCCGGGCCTCGAGTACTCCGACGGCACGCCGGTCCGCGCCTCGGACTTCAAGTTCGCGATCGAACGTCTCTTCCTCGTCAACGCCCCCGGTTCCTCGTACTACACCGAGATCGTCGGCGCCAAGCGGTTCGCCGAAACGAGGAAGGGCGGCATCCCCGGCATCCGGACCGACGATCGCAGCGGCCGGATCGTGATCCGGCTGAGCGAGCCGAGCGGCTACTTCAGCTACCTGCTCGGGCTCCTCTTCGCCGCGCCGCTGCCGCCGGGCACCCCGGAGGAGGACCAGACGGCGAGCCCGCCGCCGGCCACCGGACCCTACATGATCACCGACTGCAAGCCGGGCCGGAGCTGGGAGTACGCCCGCAACCCGGTCTGGGCGAAGGTCAACTCGGAGGCGATGCCGGACCTGCCCGGCGGCCACGTCGACCGGATCGAGATCGAGGTCGTCAGCAATCCCTCGACCCAGGTCAGCGATATCGAAACGGGCAGGGCCGACTGGATGAAGAACCCGCCCCCGCCCGACCGCTACGCGGAGGTGAAGCGGGAGTTCGAGGGCACCCAGTTCCGCGTCGAACCGACGATCAGCATCTTCTACTTCTGGATGAACACCCGGCAGCCGCCGTTCGACGACGTGCGGGTGCGGCGGGCCGTCAACTACGCGGTCGACCCGGCGGCGCTGGAACGGATCTACGCAGGGACCGTGACCGCGACGCAGCAGGTGCTGCCGCCGAAGATGCCCGGCTACCGCCGCTTCGAGCTCTACCCGCACGACATCAAGAAGGCGAAGGCGCTGATCGCCAGGGCCGACCCCGCCGACCGTGACGTCACCGTCTGGACCGACGACACGGCGCCGAACGACGAAGCCGGCGAGTACTACGAACAGGTGCTGGAGGAGCTCGGGTTCCGCGCCAAGCTGAAAGCGGTCGGCACCTCGAGCTACTTCACGCTGATCAGCAACACGGCCACCCCCGACCTCGACACCGGCTGGGGCAACTGGCTGCTCGACTATCCCCACCCGAACGACTACTTCCAGCCGCAGCTGGCGGGCGAGAGCATCGTCGGGGTCGGCAACACCAACTGGGCGCGGCTCGACGACCCGGCCGTCAACGCGAGGACCAGGCGACTGGGCCGCCAGCAGCTGGGGCCGCGGCAGGTCGGCGGCTACGCCGCCCTCGACCGGACGGTGATGAAGCTGGCTCCCTGGGCGCCCTTCGGCAACTTCGCCTACGGCCTCTTCGTCTCCGGCGCGATCGACCTCGACAAGCTCATCTACAGCCCGATCTTCGGGCAGGACCTGACCAGCTTCCAGTTCAGGTAGGGGAAACGGCTGGCCGCCGCGGTCGCCGGCTCAGGCTACAGACGCGATTGCCGCAGCCGACTCTCGCCACAGTGGGGTGGGGCCAAAGTCGGATGCGCGTCGGGTACGCGTCGAGCGGGGATTCTTCACAGGTCGTTTACTTTTATGGCTTGAAGCTGGGACGGCGACAAGCGAGGGCGCGGTGAGCACGACCGAGTTCGCGGCGACGCGGGCCGAACGGGCGACGGCCGTCCACGGGTTCGCGCACTGGCCGCTGGTGCGGCGGCTGGCGCTGGCGGTCTGGTTCGTCTCGCTGGTCGTCTGGAGCTCGGAGTACGGGATCCCGGTCCAGCGCGAGCTGGTGATCGCCTGGACCTGCGGTGCCCTCGTCTGCGTCTCGCTCGGCCGCCACCCGCGGCAGATCCTCCAGCTCGTGCTCGACTGGCTGCCGATCGTGGCGGTGCTGTTCGCCTACGACTTCACCCGCGGCGTCGCCGACTCGCTGGGGATCGACGCCCACGTGCACCCGATGATCGACTTCGACCGCTTCCTCTTCTTCGGCGACACGCCGACCGAATGGATGCAGGCCCACCTCTACGACTCCAACGTGGTCCAGTGGTGGGACGTCGCCTTCACCCTCGTCTACACCTCGTACTTCATCGTCCCCTTCGCCGTTGCCGGCTTCCTCTGGGCGCGCGACCGGCTCGCCTTCCTCGCCTTCGCCAAGCGCCTGGTGACGCTGGCACTGGCCGGCCTCGCCACCTACATCCTCTTCCCGGCGGCGCCGCCCTGGATGGCCGGGGAACAGGGCTTGCTCGAAGGCGTCCACCGCACCACCTCGAAGGGCTGGGAAGTGCTCGGGGTCGGCACCGCCGGCATCTTCTCCAAAGGCCAGGCGAGCGTGAACCTGGTCGCCGCCGTCCCCTCGCTGCACTCCGCCTTCTGCGCCCTGGTCGCCTTCTTCCTCTGGGGCCGGGTGCGCCCGCGGCTGCGGCCGCTGCTGCTGCTCTACCCACTGGCGATGGGGCTGACCCTGATGGCGACCGGCGAGCACTACTTCTTCGACGTCCTGCTCGGCTGGATGTATGCCGGCGGCGTGATGGCCGCCTGGGGCTGGTGGGAACGGCGGCGGGCCGGGACGCGGCTGGCCGCGCCCCGGCGAGCCTGACCGTCCCGCTCAGCGCCGGCCGCCGGCGGCGAGCAGGTACTCCATCTCGAAGCGGGCGCCGTCGCCGTCGCCGCGGTCCCACTCCTCGCAGAACGCCTGCAGGGCGGCGTCGAACTCCTCTTCGCGGCCGTCTCTGGCGGCATTGGCGCGCGCGGCGATGGTCGGGCCGTAGCGCTGCTTGAAGTGCTCGCCGTAGTCGCCGGGGCGCTCGAAGGCGGTCACCTCGAGCACGTCGCGCTCCAGGGTGCCGAGTTCGACGCGATCGCCGAACAGCTCGCCCACGTGGTCCTCGCCACCCCACAGCGGCGGCGGCTGGGCGCCGGGCGGAGGGGTCGGCATGAACGGCCCCATGGTGCGGAAGAGGGCGCCGATCATCCCCTCCGGGGTCCAGTTGAGCAGGGCGATCGTGCCGCCGGGCCGGCAGACCCGCACCAGCTCGTCGGCGACTTGCTGGTGGCGCGGCGCGAACATGGCGCCGATCGAGGACATCACGACGTCGAAGGAGCCGGCGTCGAAGGGCAGGTTCTCGGCGTCGGCCTCGGCCCACTCGAGCTCCACGCCGGCGGCCGCGGCGCGGGCGCGGCCGGCCTCGAACAGCTCCGGGGTGAGGTCGCTGGCGATCACCTCGGCGCCGCGTTCGGCGGCCGGGAGCGAGGCGTTGCCGGTGCCGGCGGCGACGTCGAGCACGCGCTGGCCGGGCTCGATCCCGGCCGCCTCGACCAGGCGCGGCCCGAGCGGCAGCAGGAAGGTCTCGACCATCGAGGGGTAGTCGCCCGAGGCCCACATCGCGCGGTGGCGCGACTTCAGCTCGGTATCGGAAACGGTGGGGGCGTTCATCGTCTTCTCTCCTTGTCGGTTGTCCGCATATGTCTACGTCGCCGGTGCTATGCGGTTCAACTGCTAAATCTGCAGCTGCACTCCTAGACTGGGTGTAAATCATGTCTCCCAGCGGCTACGGACAGTTCTGCCCGATCTCCCAGGCGGCCGAGGTCCTGACCGAGCGCTGGACCCTGCTCGTCCTGCGCGAGATGCTCTCCGGCAGCACCCGCTTCAACGAGATCCAGCAGGGGGTGCCGCTGATGTCCTCCTCGCTGCTCAGCAAACGCCTGCGCGAGCTGGAGCGGGCGGGCCTCCTGACCCGCCACCGGGCAGAGGGCGAGCGCGGCCACACGTACCGGCTCACCCCGGCCGGCGAGGCGCTGGGACCGCTGGTCCTGGAGCTGGGCACGTGGAGCCGCGACTGGCTGCAGCGTGAGGTGGCCGACGAGGAGGCCGACCCGGCGCTCTTGATGTGGGACATGCGGCGCAATCTGCGCCTCGACCGGCTGCCCCAGGAGCGGCTCGTCACCTTCTTCCGCTTCCCGGACGCGGCCGCGGGGAAGCGCGCCTGGTGGCTGGTCGCCGAACCCTCCGGCGCCGACGTCTGCCTCACCGACCCGGGATTCGGCGTCGACCTTCAGGTCGACGCGAAGGCGCGGGCGATCGCCGAAGTCTGGATCGGCAAGCTCGAGCTGGGCGCGGCGATGCGCTCGCGGCGGCTGCGCGTGCGCGGCCCCGAGCACCTCGTGCGGAGCCTGCCGGACTGGCTCGGCCTCAGCGCCTTCGCCTATCCGGACCCGGCCGCGGTCTTCGCCGAGCGGCGCCAGGCAGCCCGCCCGGATCCCTAGGACGAACTGGGGTTTCCCCGGGGGAACCTTGGGGTCGGGGTTTGGGGATGACCCCATTGTGGGGGGGTCGGCGTGGGGCGAATCTGGCAGTGATGACCGATCCACAGCCAAGGAGAGCCATGATGACCCGCTTCACGACCCTGCTGCTGGGGGTTGCGCTGGTGGCGCTGGCGATCGCGCCGGCGGCCGGCGCCAGCAGTGTCGCCTACATCGCCGGCGACGGCAACCTCCACATCATCAGCCCGGACGGCAGCCGCGACAAGCAGCTGACCACCGACGCGACCGCGGACAGCAAGTACCGCTCGCCCTCGCAGATCGACGACGGCCGCGTGGTCGCGCTGCGCCGTGCCAGCGGCACCTCGTCCTTCGCGATTTTCCTCGATCGCAACGACGGCCACGCGCTTGACAGCTGGCTACTGCCGAGCTCCGGCGTCAGCGGCTTCGCCCCGCAGGGCGTGATGGTCGCCCCGCGGCCTACCCAGAGCGGCGGGCTCGGCACGCAGTGCCAGCTCGACATGAAGCTGGTCGCGCCGGGTGGCAAGGAACCGGACTGGGGCGTCGCCGACGTCCCCGCCGCCCCCCAGACCGAAACGCCGAAAAAAGTCGAAGACAGGCAGCCGCCGAAGGTGAAGCTGACCGGCCCCGACGTGGCCGCGATCGGCAAGGCGCGCTCCAAGGGCCTGGCGGTCGGCTTCCGCTGCTCGGAGGCATGCAAGGTCAGCGCCGTCGCCTCGGTCTCCAAGGCCGTGGCGAAGCGCCTCCACCTCGGCGCGGCGAAGACGAAGGTCGGCAGCGGCAAGGCCTCGCCGGCGAAGGCCGGCGCCGGCAGCGTCCGGATCGCCTTCACGGCGAAGGCGAAGCAGCTCCTCGACGATGCCGCCTCGGTGCCCGTGAACGTGGCGCTGAAGCTGACCGACCGCGCCGGCAGCACCCGCACGCTGACCAAGACCGTAACCCTGAAGTGAGGCGCTACTCGGAGACGGCGATCCGGTCCTGCGATTTGGCGGGGCCGGACGCCGCCGGGGCCTGGCGGGCGCTCTCCGGCAGTTTGAAGATCTTGAACGTCAGCGGTGCCCTGACCTGGTCACGGGCGAGGCACCGCGGGCAGTTCTCGGTTCGCGCCGCGTGCATCGGGTTGTAAGCACTGCCGCACCGCTCGCACCTGAACACTTCTCGGCTCCTCCCGTTGGACATGGCGTACGGGACTCCCATACCCGAACGGATAGAGTGGATAAACGTTGCAGATGTTGCAATTGATGTCAAACCGGTAGGGAATGGGCGGCGGCGAGCTACTCCGAGCGCTCGACGAAGTAGGCGCCGTGGGCGGTGCCGCCGCCGAAGAAGCGGCTGGTGACGGTCTTCTTGCGGGTGTAGAACTCGACCGCGTCGGGGCCGTGGGCGTGGAGGTCGCCGAGGAAGGAGTCCTTCCAGCCGCTGAAGGGGAAGAAGGCGACCGGGGCGGCGACGCCGATGTTGACGCCGATCATCCCCGCCTCGGCATCGCGCCGGAAGCTGCGGACGGCGGCGCCGGACTCGGTGAAGATCGAGGCGCCGTTGCCGAAGCGGCTGCGGTTGACGGTCGCGATCGCCTCCTCCAGCGTCTCCACTTCGACCACCGAGAGGACCGGGCCGAAGATCTCCTCGGCCCCTGCCTCCGAGGCGGGGTCGACGCCGGCGAGGATCGTCGCCCCGAGCTGGGCGCCGCCCGGGCCCGGGTCGGCCTCGCGGCCGTCCAGCAGCAGCTCTGCGCCCGCCGCGACGGCGCGCTCGATCGCGCCGCCGATGCGCTCGCGCGCCGCCGCCGAGATCACCGGCGCCAGTTCCACCGATTCCTCGATCCCGGGGCCGAGGGCGATTCGCCGCGAGCGCTCGACCAGCGGCGGCAGCAGCAGGTCCCGCGCGGCGCCGACCGTGACCAGGACCGAGCCGGCCATGCAGCGCTGCCCGGCGGCGCCGAAGGCGGAGCCGACGATGCCCTCGACCGACCGCTCGACGACCGCGTCGGGCATCGCCACCATGTGGTTCTTGGCGCCGCCCAGCGCCTGCACCCGCTTGCCGGCCCTGGCCGCGCGCTCGTAGACCAGCCGCGCCACCGGCGCCGAGCCGACGAAGCTGACCGCGTCGATGCCGGGGTGGTCGAGGATCCCCTCGACCACGTCGCGGCCGCCGTTGACGAGGTTGACCACGCCGGGCGGGAGGTCGATCTCGTCGAGCGCCTCGAAGGCGAGCTGCTGGGTCATCGGCACCCGCTCGGAGGGCTTCAGCACGAAGGCGTTGCCGCAGGCGATCGCGAAGGGGAGGAACCAGAAGGGGACCATCGCCGGGAAGTTGAAGGGGACGATCGCGGCGCAGACGCCGACCGGCTGGCGCACCGTTTCGGCGTCGATGCCGCGGGAGACGTCTTCGGCGACGCGGCCCTGGATCGTGGTCGGGATCGCGCAGGCGCACTCGACCATCTCGATCATCCGCGCCACCTCGGCGCGGGCGTCGCCGATCGTCTTGCCCATCTCCGCCGTCACCGAGCGGGCGAGGTCCTCGCGGCGGCGGTCGAGCCCCTCGCGCAGGGCGAAGAGGCGGCGGCCGCGCTCGATCACGCTGACGTCGCGCCAGGCCGGCAGCGCCGCCCGCGCCGCCGCCACCGCCCGGTCGAGCTCGGCCGCGGTCGAGAGCGGCACCGTGGCGATCGTCTCGCCGCTGGCCGGGTCGGTGACGTCGAGCCGCTCGCCGGCGGCGGACGGCGTCCAGGCGCCGCCGATGTAGTTGTCGAGGGAACGGACGCTCATACACCCGATGCTATGGAATGGGTGTCGTGGCCATGACGACGGATTGGCAGAAGTTGCTCGCCTTCGACCGCCAAAACGTCTGGCACCCCTACGCACCGCTGCCCGGCGCCGAGGCGCTGCCGGTCCTCGCCGCCGAGGGCACCCGGCTGCGATTGGCCGACGGCCGCGAGCCGATCGACGCGATGGCCTCCTGGTGGAGCGTGATCCACGGCCATCGCCACCCGGCGATCGTGGCGGCGATCGAGGGGCAGCTCGGCGTGCTGCCGCACGTGATGTTCGGCGGCCTCACCCACGAGCCGGCGATCCGCCTCGCCGAACGGCTGGTGGAGATGGCTCCGGGCGGGCTGGACCGCGTCTTCTTCGCCGACTCGGGCTCGGTCGCGGTCGAGGTGGCGCTGAAGCTCTGCGTCCAGTACTGGCATGGCAGCGGCGCCGCCGGCCGCACCCGCATGATGGCGCTGCGCGGCGGCTACCACGGCGACACCTTCGGGGCGATGGCGCTCTGCGACCCCGAGCAGGGGATGCACCGCATGTACACGGGGATCCTGCCCCGGCACGAGTTCGCCCCGCGCCCGCCCGACGGCTTCGAGGTGCCGCTCGACGGCGCCTGGGCGGCCGAGGTCGAGCGCATCTGCGACCAGCACGCCGAGGAGCTCGCCGCCGTCTTCGTCGAGCCGATCGCCCAGGGCGCGGGCGGCATGCGCTTCCACTCGCCCGCCTGCCTGCGCTTCCTGCGCGAGCTCTGCGACCGCCACGGGCTGCTGCTGGTCGCCGACGAGATCGCCACCGGCTTCGGCCGCACCGGCGCTCTCTTCGCCTGCGAGCACGCCGGCGTCGAGCCCGACGTGATCTGCGTCGGCAAGGCGCTGACCGGCGGCGCCCTCAGCCTCGCCGCGACGCTGACCACGGCCCGGGTCGCCGAGGCGGTCTCGGGCAGCGAGCCCGGCGCGCTGATGCACGGGCCGACCTTCATGGCCAACCCGCTCGCCTGCGCGGCGGCGCTCGCCTCGACCGGGCTGCTGGCGGAGGGCGGCTGGCGCCGGGACGTCCCCCGCGTCGAGGCCGGCCTGCGGGCGGCGCTGGAGCCGGCGCGGGAGCTGCCGGGCGTCGCCGACGTGCGCGTGCTCGGCGCGATCGGCGTGATCGAGATGGAGCAGCCGGTGGCGATCCCCGCCGCGACCGCGGCGGCGCTGGCGGAGGGGGTCTGGCTGCGCCCCTTCGGCCGTCTCGTCTACGCGATGCCGCCCTACGTCTGCGACGAGCAGGAGATCGCCACAATCGGCGCCGCGATGATCGCCGCCGCGCGCGCCGCCGGCGAATTCCATCGGTCACCGTGACCGAGGCGCGCTACTTCGAGCACCTCGACGCCGCCGAAGCCGACCCGGAGGTGCGGGCGATCGTCCTCACCGGCGCCGGCCGCGGCTTCTGCGCCGGCGCCGACTTCGACGTGCTCGAGGAGGCGACCGGGGACGAACCGGGCAGGTCGATCGTCGAGCGGCCGCGGCCGCGCAACTTCCCGATGACGCTGCGCAAGCCGCTGATCGGGGTCGCGTCGTCGCTCCCGGCTTTGTCTACGTGGCGCCGCCACGCGGTCCCACGATCCGGCGGCGACTGCTCGAGGGCGACCTTCCGGACTCGCCGGCCAGGCCGCGGCGGCGTTCCGCGCGTCGGGTCTCGCCCTTCGCCCCCAAGGCCAGTCGTATCACGCGAGCCCTTCTCGCCGGCCCCGGGCGAGCGTGGAGCCTGTCGGAGCTCGCCAAGGAAGTCGACATCGATCCGGGCAACGCGCACCGTGTTCTCGGGGCCCTTCGGGAGATGGACCTGGTCGAGCGCGACGACGACAGGTACCTCGTTCCCGACCCGGGGTCCCTGCTCGAAGCTTGGGCCGAGTCGACGCCCCTTCCCAGGGAGCGAATCGTCATGCCCGTGCAGGGGGACCCACGCGAATGGCTGCTGGACCTGATCGCGGGCCGGCCGAGTCGACTTGCCGTTTCGGGGGAGCTGGCCGCGGAGCTGATGGCTCCCTATCTGGGGGCGCATCAGGTTCTGCTCCATTGTCTCGACTCAGACGCACTGGAGTTCTTCAGGTTCGTTGGCGAAGAGGAACGCCACCTGCTGCAGGCCCCAGCGCGGGTCATTGCCGTCCCGGCCGACGAGAGGGTGGGGGATTTCGGCTCCCCGGTCGGCGGTCTTCCGCTCGTCTCGCCGTCCCAGCTCTATGTCGATCTCTTCCGGGAGCGAGGGCGCGCGCGATGCCGCCGAGCAGGTCCGCCGAGAGGTCCTGCGCTTCTGATGCGACGGGCGGTGATCGGCATCAGCGGCGAGGCGGATCGCCTGGTCGCGGACGGGCTCGAGGAGCTCCGGCCCGTCTTCGAGAAGCTGCGCGGCGGCTTCCTGGTCGTGGGCGGCCCGATGACCCGGGTATGGCTGCACCTGCGCCCCATCGGGATTCCGCCGAGGGCCACCGCGGACGTCGATCTGGGCATCGACCGGCTCGCCCTTCGACTCGTTGGGAATCGCCGGCTGATCGCGCCGCTGCTACGGGAGACCGGCTTCGAGCCGCGGCCCGGCGATGAGCGGTTCCGGTTCGTGAAGGAGATCGAAGGGCGCGCGCTCCCGGTCGACTTCGGCATCGCACCGGGCCGCTCGAGGAAAGAGCCTCCGCTGCCGGGGCGGGGAATCGCCACGATCGCGATCCCAGGCCCTACGTGAGGATGCGCGCGGACCGCCGCCGCCGCGACACGGTCGATGCGATCTCGCTGGCGTCGGCTTGTCTCGGCGACCAGGAGGCGATGGAAGCGTTGCTCGCGCACCGGACGCGTGCCGACGTGCGAAAGGCGATCAGGTGGACGACCGAGAGCTTCGGCTCGCGGGCCGCGCCCCGCCTCAGACGACCCAGGTGTCGCCGGAGCGCAGCAGCTCGTCGAGGTCGGCGAGGGTCGCCTTCTCGTGCGCGGCCCGCAGCTCCTCCTGCCGCTCGGCGCCGTAGACGGGGCGCTTGACGTCGCGGAAGACGCCGATCGGGGTCGGCCCGGTGGGGCTGTCGGCGAGGCGGGCGAGGGCGGTGGCGTGGCTGGGGTCGGCGACGTGGGCGTCGTGGACGACGAGGCCGCGCTCGCCGGCCGCGGCGACGTCGACGACCTCGAGGCCGCCGTCGTTGGAGCGGACGACGCCTTTCTCGAGGTCTTCGCCGAAGCGGATCGGCGCGCCGTGCTCGAGGCGGATCTGGTTGTGGGCACCGGCCTTGCCGCGGACGGCGTCGAAGGCGCCGTCGTTGAAGACGTTGCAGTTCTGGTAGATCTCGACGAAGGCCGAGCCCGGGTGCGCGGCGGCGGCGCGCAGGGTGTCGCGGACGTGCTGCTTCTCGACGTCGATCGTGCGGGCGACGAAGGAGGCGTCGGCGCCGAGCGCCAGCGCCAGCGGGTTGAAGGGGTGGTCTTCGGAGCCGAACGGCGTCGACTTGGTGATCTTCCCGGTCTCCGAGGTCGGCGAGTACTGGCCCTTGGTCAGCCCGTAGATCTGGTTGTTGAAGAGCAGCAGCTTGATCGGCACGTTGCGGCGCAGGGCATGGATCAGGTGGTTGCCGCCGATCGAGAGCGAGTCGCCGTCGCCGGAGACGACCCAGACCGAGAGGTCTTCGCGCGAGGTGGCGATCCCGGTCGCGAGCGCCGGCGCGCGGCCGTGGATCCCGTGCACGCCGTAGGTGTCCATGTAGTAGACGAAGCGCCCGGCGCAGCCGATCCCGGAGATGAAGACCGTCTTCTCCGGCGGCACGCCCAGTTCGGGCATCAGCGTCTGGACCGAGTTGAGGATCGCGTAGTCGCCGCAGCCCGGGCACCAGCGGGTTTCCTGGCCGGACTGGAAGTCCGCCTTGGTCAGGGTCGCGACGCCGCCGCCCTCTAGGGCGCTGGCTTCGCTCCCGTTCCCGTGTCCGTTCCCCTCGCTCACTCGATCACGTCCAGTATGGCCTGCTCCAGCTCCTCGGCCAGGATCGGCAGGCCCTCGACTTTGTTGTAGCCGACGGCGTCGACCAGGTAGCGGTCGCGCACCAGGCTCAGCAGCTGCCCTGTATTCAGCTCGGGGACCAGCACCTTGTCGAAGCCCTTGAGCACCTCGCCGGTGTTGGCGGGCATCGGTTCCAGGTGGCGCAGGTGGGCGGTCGCGATCGGGATGCCGCGGTTGCGGATGCGGCGGGCGGCGGCGCCGATCACGCCCGAGGTCGAGCCCCAGCCGAGGACCAGCAGCTCCGCGCCCTCGTCGGCGTCGACCGCCAGCGGCGGCAGCTCCGCGGCCAGCTTCTCCAGCTTCTCCGCCCGCAGCCTGGTCATCAGCGCGTGGTTCTCCGGGTCGTAGCTGACCTTGCCGGAGCCGTGCTCCTTCTCGAGGCCGCCGAGCCGGTGCTGCAGGCCGGGGGTGCCGGGGATCGCCCAGGGGCGGGCGCCGTGGCTGTCGCGCAGGTAGGGGAGGAACTCGTCGCCGGCGTTGGGGCCGGTGGCGAAGTCGGGGTCGATCTCGGGCAGCTCGCTGGTGTCGGGCAGCCGCCAGGGCTCGGAGGAGTTGGCGAGGAAGGTGTCGGAGAGGAGGATCACCGGGGTGCGGTAGCGGACCGCGATCCGCACCGCCTCCAGCGCCGAGTCGAAGCAGCCGGCCGGGGTCGAGGGGGCGATCACCGGCAGCGGCGACTCGCCGTGGCGACCGTGGATCGCCATCAGCAGGTCGGACTGTTCGGTTTTGGTCGGCAGCCCGGTGGAGGGGCCGGCGCGCTGGACGTCGATGATCACCAGCGGCAGCTCCAGCGCCACCGCCAGGGCGATCGTCTCCGCCTTCAGGTCCATCCCCGGGCCGCTGGTCGCGGTCACCCCGAGCCTGCCGCCGAAGGAGGCGCCGAGCGCCATGTTGGCGGCGGCGATCTCGTCCTCGGCCTGGACCGTGCGGACGCCGAAGCGGTCGTGGCGGGCGAGGTGGTGGAGGAGTTCGGAGGCCGGCGTGATCGGATAGGTGGCGAAGAAGAGCTGCAGGCCGCTGCGGACGCTGGCGGCGATCAGCCCCATCGCGGTCGCGTTGGCGCCGTTGACGTTGCGGTATTCGCCCGGCTCCAGCGGCGCCGGCGCCACCTCGATCGGGGTCGCCGCGATCTCCGCCGTTTCGCCGAAGTTGTAGCCGGCCTTGAAGGCGGCGATGTTGGCCTGCATGATCGCCGGCTTCTTGGCGAATTTGCCTTCCAGCCAGGCGATCGTCTCCTTGCCCGGCCGCCCGTACATCCAGGAGATCAGGCCCAGCGCGAAGAGGTTCTTGGTCCGCTGCGCCTCCGCCGGTCTCAGCCCCTCGATGTCCTCGGTGGCGCGCGTCGTCAGCGTCGTCATCGGCACCTTGAAGGTCTGGTAGTCCTCGACGCTGCCGTCCTCGAGCGGGTTCTCGGCGTAGCCGGCCTTGCGCAGGTTGGCGTCGGTGAAGGCGTCTTCGTTGACGATCAGCGTCCCGCCGGCCTGCAGCGCCCCGAGGTGCGCTTTGACCGCCGCCGGGTTCATCGCCACCAGCGTGTTCGGGTGGTCGCCCGGGGTGAGGATGTCGCGCGAGGCGAAGTGGATCTGGAAGGCGGAGACGCCGCCCGGGGTGCCGGCCGGGGCGCGGATCTCGGCCGGGAAGTCGGGCAGGGTCGAGAGGTCGTTGCCGACGTGCGCGGTGGCGGCGGTGAAGCGGTCCCCGACGAGCTGCATGCCGTCGCCTGAATCCCCGGCGAACCGGATGATCACGGTCTCTGGTTTTTTCGAAGTTGCGGGCACGTCTCGGCTTGGCGCCTCCCTGGCCAGCCAAACGCAACAAGGCTATTGAGCTGCCACGAGCGGTACAAGCGCTTTTACGAATCGCTTTGTGGTTTACCAGGTATGCCTACCCCATTCGGGTGGGAAGCCGGGAGAATCGGGGGGATGCACGCCGCCGCGCGACTAGCCCAGTGGTCCGCCGCGCTCGCGCCGGGGGAAATCCCGGCCCGCGCGGCACGCCGGCCAATCCGCTCAGCGAGGGCGAGCTGCGAGCGAAGTTCCTCCGCAACGCCTCGCTGGCGCTGCCCGGCGAGGAGGCCAAGCGGCTGCTGGGGACGCTCTCCGCGCTGGAGCGGCGCCCGGTCGCCGAGGTCGCGGCCGGCCTGGCGGCGGCGAAGGTCGCCGCCGCGGTCAGCGGAAGGCGATCACGCTGCGGATGCCGTCCTGGGCCTCCATCAGCTCGAAGCCGCGGTTGACCTCGTCCAGCGTCAGCTGGTGGGAGATGAACGGCTCGACGTCGATCTCGCCCGCCAGGTAGCGGTCGATCAGCTGCGGCACCTGGTCGCGCCCCTTGACGCCGCCGAAGGAGGAGCCGGCGACGCGACGGCCGGTGATCAGGAAGCGGGGGACGATGTCGAGCGTCTCGCCCTTGCCGGCGACGCCGGCGATCGTGCAGAGGCCCCAGGCCATCCGCGCCGCTTCGACCGCCTGGCGCATGACGGCGACGTTGCCGGTCGCCTCGAAGGTGTAGTCGGCGCCGAAGCCGCCGGTCATCTCGAGGATCTTCTCGATCGAGCCCTCGCCGCCCTCGATCAGGTCGGTCGCGCCCTGGCCGCGCGCCAGCTCCAACCGCTCGGGGGAGAGGTCGACGCAGATGATCCGCTCGGCTCCCTGCAGGCGGGCGCCGGCGACGGCGCCGAGGCCGACCATGCCGGCGCCGAAGACGGCGCAGGTGGTGCCGGGCTGCACGGCGGCGGTGTTGATCGCCGCGCCGAGGCCGGTGGAGAGGCCGCAGGCGAAGAGGCAGGCATGCTCGAGCGGCGCCTCAGGGTTGATCCTCGCCAGCGCGATCTCCGGCATCACCGTGTACTCGGCGAAGGTCGAGCAGCCCATGAAGTGGCGGATCTCCTCGCCGTCGCGCGAGATCCGGGTCGTCCCGTCGGGCAGGTGGCCCTTGTTCTGCTCCTCGCGGATCGCCATGCAGAGGTTGGTGCGCGGGTCGACGCAGTGGACGCACTCGCCGCACTGGGGGGAGAAGAGGGTGACGACGTGGTCGCCGGGGGCGAGCAGGGTGACGTCCGGGCCGACCATCTCGACCACGCCGGCGCCCTCGTGGCCGAGGACGGCGGGCGCGTAGCCCGAGGGGTCGGCGCCAGAGGCCGTGTAGAGGTCGGTGTGGCAGACGCCGCAGGCGACCAGCCGGACCAGCGCCTCGCCCGCCTTGGGCTCGGCCAGCTCGACCTCCTGCACCGCCAACGGCTGCCCGAACTCCTCCAGCACCGCCGCCCGCATCCTCATCGCTCGGCCCTCGCTCCCATCGCCCGATCCTAAGCGCCCGCCCCGGCAGGGTCCGGGCCGGGCGGGTCGAACTGAGCGGCATGAGCCGCAAGCTCGGCGTCGGCGAGACGCTCTCGGAGACCTTCTCGATCTACGGCGCCCAGGCCGGGGCGCTGCTGCCGGTCGCCTTCTGGTTGTTCCTGGCGGTCGCGATCGTCGACGGGTTGACCCGGGACAACCTGGCGCTGCTGCCGCTGACGCTGGTCGTCAGCGTGGTCGCCGGCACGCTCTACCAGGGGATGGTGGTGGGGCTGGTGCGCGACGTTCAGGACGGTCGCGGCGACCAGTCGATGGGCACCCTCGTGCGGGGCGCGCTGCCCGTCCTGGGGCCGCTGGTCGGCGCCGGGATCCTCTCGGGGCTGGGGATCGCCGTCGGCTTCGCCCTGCTGATCGTCCCCGGCCTCTTCCTGCTGACGATCTGGGCGGTGATCGCGCCGGTGATCGTGGTCGAGCGCAGCGACGTGATCGCCGCCTTCGGCCGCTCGCGCGCCCTGGTCAGGGGCAACGGCTGGCCGGTCTTCGGCGCGGTCCTCGTCGCCTTCGCGATCGCCGCGATCGGCGGGCTGGTCCTCGGCGGGATCGCCGAAGGGATCTCTAACGGCCCGATCGTCCGCGTCGTCTTCAGCGCCATCGCCTCGACCGTCACCGCGCCGATCGCCGCTCTCGTCGCCGCGGTTCTCTACTACCGCCTGCTGGCGATCGATGCGAGCGCCCCCGGGGCGCCCGCCGCGGCCGCCGCCGCGCCTCCACCGCCGCAATAAGGGAGGCCACCGCCTTGCCGGCCCCACCAGGGCCGGCTATGGTGGACCGATGGCGGTCAAGCTCCATCGCTGCTCCCTCGGCTGGGTGAAGATCGACGCCCACCCCTGCTGGAGAGTCCAGAAGGCGCTCGACGAGCAGGGAGTCGAGTACGAGGTCGTCGCGGGGCCGCTGCGGGGCGGCAAGCGCGACGAGATCGAGCGGCTCTCGGGCCAGCGCAAGTACCCGGTGATCGAGTTCGAGGACGGCACCGCCTACCGCGAGGAGTCGAGCGCGATGGCGGCGCGGATCCGCGCCGGCGAGCTCTTCGGCGGCCCCGGCGACGCGCCGCCGCCCGCCTAGCCACCGAGACCTCCCTTTCCCCGCGATATACGCGGGTTTCCGCAAGCTCGTCTCCGCGACCTCAGTGCTGAAGCAGCCCGGCGACGGCCTTCGCGACCCGCTCGCCGCGCCGCGTCAGGGCGTACTCGGCGTGCGGGGGGCGACCGGCGACCAGGCGCCGCTCCAGCAGGCCCGCCTCCTCCAGCTGCTCGAGCCGCTCCGAGAGCGTCGTCGGGGAGACGCCGGGGAGCGACTGGCGGAACTCGTTGAAGCGGGAGGCGCCGCTGGAGCAGGCGTAGATCGTCGCCATCGTCCAGCGGCGCTCGAGCAGCCCCGCGGCGGCGCGGAGCTCCGTCGGGACCGGTGAGCAGTTGCGGCATCGAGGCGTCATCGCTGCCTCCTACGCCGTCGCCAGCTCTTGACCTTTCTCGGCCGGCTCCAATGCCCGCCCGAGCACCTCGTCGACGCTCATCACCGGGTGGAAGCTCATCTGCTCGCGCACCTCCTCCGGCACCTCGTCGAGGTCGCCGCGGTTGCGCCAGGGCAGGATCACCTCGGTCAGGCCCGCCGCGTGCGCGGCCAGCACCTTCTGCTTGAGGCCGCCGATCGGCAGCACCCGGCCCTGCAGGGTGACCTCGCCGGTCATCCCGACCGTGTGCTTGACCGGACGCTCGGTCAGCAGCGAGACCAGCGCCGTCGTCATCGCCGTGCCGGCGCTGGGGCCGTCCTTGGGGATCGCCCCGGCGGGGACGTGCAGGTGGAACTCGCGCTGGAAGCGCTCGGGGTCGATGCCGAGCTCCTCGGCGTGGGAGCGGACGTAGGAGAGGGCGATTCGCGCCGACTCCTTCATCACGTCGCCCAGCTGGCCGGTCAGCACCAGGCCCTTGTCGCCGTCCATCGCCGTCGCCTCGATGAAGAGGACGTCGCCGCCCGTGCCGGTGACCGCCAGGCCGGTGGAGACACCCGGGATCGCGGTGCGCTCGACCGACTCCTGGAAGAAGCGCTGGCGGCCCAGCGCCTCGTGCACGGCGTCGGCGTCGAGCACGATCGGCGTCGCCGCCTCGTCGGAGGCGATCTTCGTCGCCGCCCCGCGCAGCAGCTTGCCCAGCTCGCGCTCGAGCTGGCGCACGCCGGCCTCGCGGGTGTACTCGGAGACGACGCTGCGGAGGATCTCGTCGCCGACCTCGACCTCCTCCGGCTCGAGGCCGTTGCGCCGCTGCTGCCGCGGCAGCAGGTAGCCCCTGGCGATCGCCAGCTTCTCCTCGGTCGTGTAGCCGTCGAAGGCGATCATCTCCATCCGGTCCAGCAGCGGGCCGGGGATCGTGTCGACCAGGTTCGCGGTGGCGATGAAGACGACCTCGCGAGAGGTCGACCTCGACGTCGAGGTAGTGGTCGCGGAAGGTGTTGTTCTGGGCCGGGTCGAGGACCTCGAGCAGGGCCGCCGAGGGGTCGCCGCGCCAGTCGGCGCCGACCTTGTCGACCTCGTCGAGCAGGATCACCGGGTTCATCGTGCCGGCGTCGCGCAGGGCGCGGACGATCCGTCCCGGCAGGGCGCCGATGTAGGTGCGGCGGTGGCCGCGGATCTCCGCCTCGTCGTGCAGGCCGCCGAGGCTGATGCGGACGAACTCGCGCCCGAGCGC
The DNA here is from genome assembly GCA_963703585.1 of uncultured Solirubrobacterales bacterium. Classification (GTDB taxonomy): domain Bacteria; phylum Actinomycetota; class Thermoleophilia; order Solirubrobacterales; family 70-9; genus VAYN01. The sequence goes on from CAVPEX010000063.1 coordinate 34,825, forward strand.
GCGGGCGATCGACTCGCCGATCGAGGTCTTGCCGGTGCCCGGAGGGCCGACCAGGGTGAGGATCGCCCCGTTGGCGCGGCTGTCCTCCTCGCCCTTGCCGCGCTCTTCGCGCAACTTGCGGACGGCGATGAACTCGGTGATCCGTTTCTTCACGTCCTCGAGGCCGGCGTGGTCGGAGTCCAGCACCTCGCGGGCGTGGACCGGGTCCAGCCGCTCCTCGGAGCGCTTGCCCCAGGGCACCGCGATCAGCCAGTCCAGGTAGCTGCGGATCATCGAGGACTCGGGCGACTGCTCGCCCTGGCGCTCGAGCCGGCGCAGCTCCTTCTCGGCCTGCTCGGCGACCGCCTCCGGCATCTCCGCCTCGGCGATCTTGTCTTCGTACTCGGCGATCAGGTCGGTCTCGTCCTCGCCCAGCTCCTTGCGGATCGACTCCATCTGCTTGCGCAGGAAGTACTCTCGCTGCTGTTTCTGGGCGCCGGACTCGACGTCCTCGCGGATCTTGGTGCGCACCTGCGCCTCGGCCAGCCGCTCGCGCTGCAGCTCGACCGCGAGGTCGAGGCGGGCGGTGACGTCGATCGTCTCCAGCAGCCGCAGCTTGCCCTCGTAGGGGATGTCGGGGCTGAGGCCGGAGGTGTCGGCCAGGGCGCCGGGCTCCTCGACCGAGCGCAGGAAGGCGGCGATCCGCCCGTCGTCCCCGCGCAGCTCGAGGATCTCTTCGACGACGGCGCGGTATTCGCGCGCCAGGTCCTCGGTGTGCTCATCGCTGGGGTGGCCGTCGCGGATCCCCTGCACCTCAACGCGCAGGGCGTCGCCCTCGCCCGCCTGGGCGGCCCCGGCGAGGCCGCGGTGCAGGCCGACCACGGTGGCGACCGGGTTGCCGCGGCGCGAGACGCCGGTCTCGATCACCTCGGCGAGGACGCCTACGCGCCCGTACTCGCCCTCGTGGCGGGGGATGAGGAAGACCCGCTCCTCCTCGCCGACGTCGATCGGCAGGGTGGCGGTGACGGTGGGGAAGACGATCGCCTCGTCGAGCGGGATCAGCAAATAGGTCATAAGGAAGTCCAGTTTCTGTAGTTAGTCCTGCTTGAAGAGTAGCGAAGCGGTTTCGTCGGCTTGCGCAGCCGCCCGGCCCGATACGGTGTCCGGCATGGACGAGGGGCGCGCCAAAGAGCTGCTGGCCCGCGAGCGCGAGCGGATCGAAGCCGACATCGCCGCCGCTCAGCGTGGCGGCCCGGAAGAGTCCGACGAACGCAAAGAGCCGGGCGACTTCGAGTCCGAGGGCCTCTACCAGGACGAGCTCGACGCCGGCCTCGCCGCCGACCTCAAAGACCGCCTCGCGGCGGTGGAGCGGGCGGAAGAGCGCCTCGCCGCCGGCACCTACGGCCTCTCGACGAAGAGCGGCGACCCGATCCCCGACGAGCGGCTCGAGGCCTTCCCGACGGCCGAGCTGACCGTCGAGGAGGCGGAGCGCCGCGGCGGCTGACCCGGCGCCTCAGCCGAGCAGCTTCGCCTTCTGCGCGGCGAACTCCTCCTCGGTGAGGATCCCTTGCGCTTTCAGTTCTCCGAGCTCCTTCAACTGGTCGATCACCGAGGCTTCGCCCCCGCCCGCGGCGGGCGCGGCGGCTGCGGCCGGCGGCGGCGCTTCCTGAGCCGGGGCGGCTTCCTGCTGTGCCCAGCGCTGGTTCTGGCGGCGGGCGACGCGGCCGCTGACGGCGGTTGCGGTGCCGGCGACGACCGCGGTGCGGGCGACGCCTCTGAGTAGTCCTGGCATGTGGTCTCCTCTCAGGCCTCGGCCGCGTCGAGCGCGGCGAGGACGTCTTCGACGGGGATGCGGCCGCCGGCGACCAGCTGGCCGCCGGAGCGGCGGACGGCGGTGGCGAAGGGGGCGGCCCAGCGGTTCTCGTAGACGAGCAGCGCCGCCGAGGTGTCGGGCTCCAGCGCTCCGCCGGCCTCCTCGAAGTCCTCGTCGCCGAGCAGGCCGGACGAGGCGCCCTCGAAGACCGCCAGCTCGGCGACCGCGTCGCCGAGGTCGGACAGCTCCAGGCCGGCGACCGAGCCGTCCGCGTCCTTGCTGATGAAGGCGAGGTCGATGATCCGGATCAGGCCGCGATCGACGAGGTCGATCAGGTGCGGTACCGCTTCGCCGTTCGGCTGCCGTCCCGGCCACTCGACCAGGACGTAGTCGATCGGCCCCATCTCCTCCAGCTCTGCGCCGTTCATGCCGGTTCCTTTCCAGTTGGACCGAATCTCCGATGTGCATCCCGCGAACGGAACGATACCCGGCGTCGCGATCGCCGCTGCGTCGCGGCCGCCGCCTGCTCTCGGCTCATCCGTCGACTTCGGTGGCGGCGCCGATCGGCAGCCAGCGAACCCGGCTCCGCACGTCCTCGGCGGCGGTCATCGTGTAGCGCAGGGAGGGGGCCGGAGACCGGGAGGCGGACGCCGCCGAGGTGGACCAGCGCCGTGCCGATGTCGAGCCGCTCGGCGACCTCGCGGACGCCGTCGTAGAGGACGGTGTCGCCGGAGATCCAGAGCGCCCCGTGCTCCTGGCCGTCCCAACGAAGGCCGAAGCCGACGACGTCGCCGACGATCGGGCCGAGCTCCTGCGCCGCGATCGCCGGCGCCGCGAGCTTGGTCGAGCCGGTGCCCCAGCCGAAGGAGTACCTGCCGCCGGCCGGGTCGAAGGTGGGGTCGGTCAGCAGTCGCCAGCCGCCGGCCTCGATCAGGGCCGTCGGCCCACCGACGTGGGTTAGGCGCGCCTCCATGCCGCGTTCACACCAACGCGCCCAACGGGTCCCGCCGCTCCAGTAGGCTCGCGGCCATGAAAGACCAGCTCACCCCAGAACAGCAAGCGATGCTCTACGGCAACCGCTTCCTCACCGAGGCCGCCCCCGCCACCGAGTTCCCGGAGACCGGCATGTCCGCCCTCGACGCGATGCGGCTGGTCGACGAGGAACTGGCGCTGGAGGGGGACCCGCAGCGCAACCTGGCGACCTTCGTCACCACCTGGATGGAGCCGGAGGCGCAGCGGGTCATCGCCGAGAACCTCTACCGCAACTTCATCGACCACGCCGAGTACCCGATCTCGGCCGAGGTCGAGCAGCGCTGCATCCGCATGCTCGCCGACCTCTTCAACGCTCCCGGCGCCAATCCAGCCGGCGCCCGCACCCAGGGCTCCTCGGAGGCGATCATGCTCGGCGCCCTCTCGCTGAAGTGGAAATGGAAGGAACGGCGGGAAGCCGAAAGAAAGCCCGTCGACGAGCCGAACCTGGTCTTCGGCGGCGACGTCCACGTGGTCTGGGAAAAGTTCTGCCGCTACTTCGACGTCGAGCCGCGGATCGTGCCGCTGCAGGACGACAAGTACGTGATCGGGCCCGAGGACGTCGAGCCCCACGTCGACGAGAACACGATCGGCGTCGCCGCCGTCCTCGGCACCACCTTCACCGGCCACGCCGACGACATCCGCGGCATCAACGAGCTGCTGCTGGGGATCAAGAAGGAGCGCGAGCTCGACGTGCCGCTCCACATCGACGCCGCCAGCGGCGGCTTCGTCTGGCCCTTCCTCTACCCGGACTCCGAGTGGGACTTCCGGCTCGAGCAGGTGCACTCGATCAACGTCTCCGGCCACAAGTTCGGGCTCGTCTACCCCGGCATCGGCTGGCTCGTATTCCGCGAGAAAGCCGACCTCGCCGAGGACCTCGTCTTCTACGAGAACTACCTGGGCAAGACCGACGCCACCTTCACCCTCAACTTCTCCACCGGCGCCTCGATGGTGCTCGCCCAGTACTACAACTTCGTCCGCTTCGGGCGCGAGGGCTACGCCTACGTGATCAAGGCGATGGAGAACAACGCGCGGGCGCTGGCGGAGAAGCTGAAGGCGACCGGCGACTTCGAGCTGATCGGCGACGAAGAGGAGCAGCTGCCGCTGGTCGCCTTCAAGCTCGCCGGCGAGAAGGACTACGACGAGTTCGACGTCTCCTGGCAGCTCTCGGCCGAGCGCGGCTGGATGCTGCCCGCCTACACGATGCCGCCCAACGCCGAGGACGTGAAGGTGCTGCGGGCGCTGGTCAAGCAGACGCTGAGCCGGGAGCAGATCGACCGCCTCTCGACCGACATCGTCCAGGCCTGCGAGACGCTGGAGAAGAAGGGCGCCGCCCACGCCTCCGAGCGGCACAAGATGAAGCGCTCGCCGAACTACTGAGGAGGCGAGCCGGCGCGGGACGCCGTCGACGGCCACCAGGCGCGGTCGCCGAGCCGGTAGGTGATCGCCGGGATCAGCAGGGCGCGGACGACGAAGGTGTCGAGGAGGACGCCGACCGCCACCGTGGCGCCGATCTGGACCAGCTCCTCCAGCGGCAGCAGGGTCAGGGTGGCGAAGGTGCCGGCGAGGATCAGGCCGGCGCCGGTGACGACGCCGCCGGTGTTGACGAGCGCGGTCATCGTCCCCTCGCGGGTGCCGGCCGCGGCCGCCTCCTCGCGCACCCGCGCCATCAGGTAGATGTTGTAGTCGACGCCGAGGGCGACGAGGAAGAGGAACGCCATCAGCACCAGGTTGAAGGCGAGCCCCTCCATGCCGAGGATCTCGGTGAAGGCGAAGGTGACGAGGCCTAGCGTCGCCGCGAAGGAGGCGACCACGGTCGCCATCAGGTATAGCGGGGCGACGATCGCGCGCAGGACCGCGGCGAGGATCAGGCCGACGACGAGCAGGATCAGCGGCAGGATCAGCTTCGCGTCGCGCGAGTTGGTCTGCTCGACGTCGTAGTTCTCGGCCGGGATGCCGCCGAGCAGGCCGCTGGGGTCGACTTCGTGCAGGCGCTCGCGGATGTCGGCGACGGCGTCGGCGGCCTCGCTCGAGTAGGGGTTGCCGCGGAGGACGAGCACCGCCACGGTCTCCTCGATCGAGCCCGTCGCCGGGACCGGCAGCGCCAGCTTCACCGGCTCCAGCCTGCGCATCGCCCGCACCACCTCGTCGAGCTGCTCGGCCTTGACGACGGCGGTCAGCGGCGAGCCGAGCCCGGCCGGGAAGTGCGCTTCGAGCGCTTCGGTGCCGCGGCTGGAGTTGGTCGCCTTCGTCTCGCCCTGGCCGAAGCCGAGCGTTGCGTGGTGGGTGAGGTTGCCGAGCGCCAGCACCGCGAGCGAGGCGAAGACCGCGACGACGATCAGGCGCGAGCGCCGCCGCACCAGCGCCGCCACCCGCTCCCACCGGCCGGGTGTCGACTTCTCAGTGCTGGAGACGGATAGGTCGACACCTGCGGTCGGGGTTGCGGGTCGCCGCGGCCAGAAGGCGCGGTCGCCGAGCGCGGCCAGCAGCGCCGGCAGCAGGGTGAAGGCGGCGGCGAGCATCACCGCGATCCCGATTGCCAGGATCGGGCCGAGCCAGTGGGTCGACTCGAGGTCGGCGACCAGCAGCACCAACATCGCCGCGATCACGGTGCCGCCGGAGGCGGCGATCGCCGGCGCGCTCTCCCTCAGCGCCTTGGGCAGCGCCGTCGCCGGCGCCGTGCCGCGGCCCAGCTCCTCGCGGTAGCGGTGCACGAGCAGCAGCGAGTAGTCGGTGCCGGCGCCGAAGATCAGCACCAGCAGCAGGAACGTCCCCTCGGTGTTGACGGTGATCAGGCCGGCGTCGATCAGCAGGTAGGCGATCCCGGTCGCCACCAGGTAGGCGCAGCCGACCGCCAGCAGCGGCAGCACGGCGAGGATCGGCGCCCGGTAGACCGCCAGCAGCAGGAGCAGGACCAGGCTCAGGGTCGCGATCAAGAGCGTCCTGCCGGCTTCGTCGGCGACCTGCTCGAGGTCGGCGGCGATCCCGGCCGGGCCGGTCACGTAGGAGGCGAGGCCGGGGCGCCGGTGCTCGCCGAGGTAGGCGCGGATCCGCTCGACTCCGTCGACGATCGCGCCGCGGTCCGCGGCGTCGACCGCCAGCACCAGCAGCGCCGCTTCGCCGTCGCGGGAGACCGGCCCGATGCCGTCGGCGACCTTCGCCACGTCGCCGAGGTCGTCGCCGTCCTCGCCGTCGAAGGGATCGATCGTCGGCGTCGCCCCGGTCAGCCGCAGCCGTTCGATCCCGTCGCCGTCGCGACCGATCGCGCTGAGGTCGGCCTTGGTGAGGCCGCCCCTGCGTTCGAAGACGATCACGACCGGCACCTCTTCCCCGCCCTCGGGGCCGACCTTGAGCGCGTCGAGCGCCCGCGTCGATTCCGAGTCGGCCGGCAGGAAGCTGGCCTGCCCGGCGGCGGTGACGTCGTTGATGTGGGTGCGCGCGAGCAGGCCGGCGGTGCCGATCAGGAACCAGACGGCGATCGTCACCCAGCGCCCGCGCGGGCCGGTGACCGCGGCGGCGAGCCGGCCGATCCTCGATTCGCCTCCGGGGCTTGGGGGTAGGGTCGTTTTCATGAGGGCCAAGCTTGTTGTCGTCTCAGTTCTGCTCGCCTTGACTTTTGCCTTTGCCGCTTGCGGCGGCGGCGACTCGACTGAGACGACCGTCGAGACCGGGACGACGACCGAATCGACCGAGAGCGAAACGGCGCCGAGCGGCGAGGCCGCGGGCTCCGAAAAAGTTCAGATCGTCGAATTCACCTACCAGCCGGACCCGGTCGTGGTCCGGGTCGGCGGCAAGGTGATCTGGCAGAACGAGGACACCGCGCCGCACACCGCCACCGCCGACGACGGCAGCTTCGACACCGGCGTCCTCGAGCGCGGCAAGCTCGAGTCCGAGACCTTCGAGGAAGCCGGCAGCTTCCCCTACTTCTGCGAAATCCACCCGACGATGCACGGCACCGTCGAAGTCGTCGAGAGGGACTAGGGCGGGGCCTCAGTCGGATTCGACCCGCTTCGGGGTTGGCGAGCGGAAGCAGAGCATCTGGACCCTGGCGTGGAGGCTCTCGGTCTCGCCGTCTTGGGACGCCCGCCGGTTGATGACCTTCTCTTCGATTCTCATCAGCTTCTCCAGCGTCTCGTCGAGGAGGGAGTTCGCTTCCGCCCAGCCCTCGCGGTCTACCACTATCGGCAGGCGACTGAGGTGGTTGTCGTCTGGCTCGTAGAAGGTTCCCTGGACCATCGCTTCATTGATGTCGTCGGACATCAATCGCATGATCCCCGCGGTCACATCGGATTTTTCCTTCTCCCCGAACTGCTCCCATGCCTCGTTGTCGAAGATGACCTGGCTGGTTGCCCGGTAGAAGTGCTCCACCACTCGGCCGCCTCGTGCCGGCCGTGCGTTCACGAGCTCGATGCAGCCCAGCTCCAGCAGGCGTTTGACGTGATAGGTCACGTTGTTCACCGGTTCATCCATCTCCGCCGCAATTTCCCTCGGGGAGGCGGTCCGTTCGTAGAGCACCTTCATCGCATGCATCCGCGTGGGGTGGCTGATCGCGGCGGCGACGCGAGGGTCAACGAGATGTGGGGGCGTCTTCGTTCTCGGCAAAGCGAGTTCCTCCAAGAATTCTGAGTTACCGAAGTCTCGCATTTAGTCCAGTCCTTTTGCGGCCGATGCGAGCACCTTCCCTCAAAGCGCTCGAATGATGGAGCGGATCTGAGCAAAGCTATCCCTGACCGCTGAGAGGGCTGTGGCCTCCCCGGGGTACACCAGCTCGAGGGGCCGCTCCCATTGGCAGAAGGGAGGTGAGGGAATGGCGATCGACCGAGTCGAACGACTCATGCCGGCCCTGAACATCAAGAAGGCCGCCTAGCGGGGTTCGGCGTTGCCCCGGCCTGTCTCGTCAAGGACCGGGGCGCGCCGCCCGTTCAATGGTCAAAAGTTCTTGCACAGTAAAGACGTTGTTCCAATCGCTGGGCACCAATACGCAACGATCCTCGAATAGTGGCCACACCACCGAGAGACGACGGCATCGACCCGCGCCTGGTGAGGGCGATCTCGCACCCGTTGCGGATCGAGATCCTCCAGCTCCTCAACGAGCGGGACGCCAGTCCGAACGAGATGGTGGGGCTGCTGCGGCACCCGCTCGGGAACATCGACTACCACACGCGGGTGCTGGAGAAGTGCGGCTGCGTGGAGGTGGTGCGGACCGAGCGCCGGCGGGGGGCGGTCGAGCACTACTTCCGCGCAGTTCCGCGCTCCTACGTCGGCCACCAGGACTGGCGCAGGGTGCCGCGCTCGGTACGGAGCGGGGTCACGGCCGCGTCGCTGCAGGGCTTCCTCGACCGGCTGGCTGCCGCCTACGAGGCCGGGACAATCGACGACCGCGAGGACACGACGCTGCACTGGACGTCGGTCGCCGTCGACGAGGCGGGGCGGGCGGAGGCGAGCGAGGTCCTCGCCGATGCGGTCGTTCGCCTCCAGGGCGTCCACAGGCGAAGCCTCGAGCGCGCCGGCCAGAGCGGAGCGGGCCTGAGCACGATCGTCATCGGCCTCGCCGCCTTCGAGGCCGCCGAGTAGCCCCGGGCGGCCACTCGCCCTCGGACGGAGGGTCGAATATGTTGAGCGCCGGATGGCAGACGGCGCTCCCGATCGCGACGACCTCGAGGAGCTGCTGGCGCGGCGGGCGCTGACCGAGGACGCGGCCCGCCCCGACGCCGTCGCCCGCCGCCACGAGGCGGGCGCCCGCACCGCGCGGGAGAACGTCGCCGACCTCGTCGATCCCGGCTCCTTCGTCGAGTACGGCCGCTTCGCGATCGCCGCCCAGCGCGGCCGCCGCGAGCTGCGGGACCTGATCGAGCGCACCCCCGCCGACGGGCTCGTCGGCGGCACCGCCCGCGTCAACGGCGAGCTGTTCGGCCCCGAGCGCGCCGCCTGCGCCGTCCTCTCCTACGACTACACGGTCCTCGCCGGTACCCAGGGGGCGCTCGGGCACCGCAAGAAGGACCGCCTCTTCGAGCTGATCGAGCGGATGCGGCTGCCGACCGTCTTCTTCGCCGAGGGCGGCGGCGGCCGGCCGGGGGACACCGACTACCCGGTCGTCTCCGCGCTCGACACCCGCGCCTTCGCGCTCTGGGCGAAGCTCTCCGGGATCGTGCCGCGGATCGCCGTCGTCGCCGGCCGCTGCTTCGCCGGCAACGCGGTGATCGCCGGCTGCTCGGACCTGATCGTCGCCACCGGGTAGGCGCGGCGCTGGCGGGCCTACCCGGTGGCGCCGATCGTCGAGACGCTCGCCGACGCGGGCTCGGTCACCTTCCTGCGCGAGCGCTTCGCGCCGGAGATGGTCACCGCGCTGGCCCGGATCGAGGGTCGCCCGCTCGGCGTGATCGTCAACGACACCCGCCACACCGCCGGCGCGATCACCAGCGGCGCCGCCGACAAGGCCGCCCGCTTCGTCCAGCTCTGCGACGCCTTCGGCCTGCCGCTCGTCTCGCTGATCGACACCCCCGGCTACATGGTCGGGCCGGAAGCGGAGGCGACCGGGCTCGTCCGCCACGCCTCGCGGCTGCTGGTCGCGGGGGCCGCGATCAGCGTCCCGCTGGTCGCCGTGGTGCTGCGCCGCGGCTACGGCCTCGGCGCCCAGGCGATGGTCGGGGGCAGCCTGCACGAGCCGCTCCTCACCGTCGCCTGGCCGAGCGCGCACCTCGGGCCGATGGGGCTGGAAGGGGCGGTGCGGCTGGCGCTGCGCAAGGAGCTGGAGGCGATCGCCGACGAGGGGGAGCGCGAGCAGCGGGTCCGCGACCTGACGGCGCAGGCCGAGGAGAACGCGAGGGCGCTCAACGCCGCGGCCCTGTTCGAGCTCGACGACGTGATCGACCCGGCCGAGACCCGCGGCCTGCTCGCCTCGACCCTGGCCGCCGCGGGCGAGAAAGCGGTGGCCAGCGGCCACCGCTTCGTCGATACTTGGTAGATGACCGCTCCGCTGCAGCAGTTGCCTGACGGCTTCGCCGACACGGTGACGGCGCTGCACAGGGTTGCCGCCGAGCTGGTGGCGCCGGCCCGCAAGCCGGACAACGAGATCGCCCTCGAAGCGACCCCGGGCGGCTTCGGCACTCCCGAGTTCGAGTACGAGGGGGCGCGCCACCGGGTCCGGGTGGAGGGTGCGGAGCTGGTCCACGAGATGGACGGAGCGGAGCGCCGCGCCCCGCTGACCTCGCTCGAGGACGCGGCCTCGATCGTCTCCGATCTGGCGCCGCCGCCGGGCGGTTGGCGTTTGTCGCCCTCTGGGCGACAGAAGCAACCGCGGCGGGCGGGGCGCTCGATGTCGACCCGGCCGCGGCGCGGGCGCTGGCCGAGTGGTACGCGTTCGGCGAGGACGTCCTCGCCCACCTCGTCTCACTCGCCTCCGAGGCCGAGGGCGCGACCGCGCCGACGCTCTGGCCGGAGCACTTCGACATCGCGGTCGAGCTCGGCTCCGAGAAGCTGGGCACGCGCGCCACCTACGGCTTCTCGCCCGGCGACGAGAACCACCCCGAGCCCTACGTCTACGTCTCCCCCTGGACCGCGCCGGTCTCCGGCCGGCTCTGGCAGGCGCAGGGCTTCCGCGGCGCCGAGCTGGGCTACGCCGAGCTGCTCGCCGCGAGCGACCAACGCCGCGCCGCGCTCGACTTCTTCATGCCCCGCTGGGACCTGCTGACGATCATGGCGGTGGGCGCGGAGAGCGCCGGCGGCGAGACCGTCGACCCGACCTAGGGCCGCCTCACCAGACCGCGTCGTGTTCCTCCATCACGCCGAGGCCCTCGGCCAGGGGGACCTCGCCGAGGGAGCCGGTGAAGCTGCCGAAGCGGTGGCGGTAGCGGGAGCCGAAGAGGAGGAAGTTCTCGTCGCGGGCGTGGGCCGACTCCGAGGCGAACTCGAGGGCGGCGCCGCCGGGGAGCTCGATCCCGGTCATGCCGTCGAAGCGGACCGGGGGAGGCTCTGAGGGCTCGCCCTCGACCCAGATCGCCCGCTCGCTGCGCTCGGGCGGGTCGTTGACGCCCTCGACCAGGTTCCAGGCGACGGCGCGGCCGTCGGCGCCGCGGCCGACCCCGGCCGACCAGCGCCAGCTGGTGTGGCGCTGGTGGTAGCCGGCCGATTCGTCATCGACGCCGCGGGCCGAGATCTCCCAGCGCCGGCCCGGCACCTCGACCGTCCCCGAGATCGGGACGCCGGCGCGCTTGCGGGTCCAGGCCCAGCCGCTGCCGCCGGGGCTGGGGCAGATCGATTCGATCGGGGCGCACTCGCCGAGCCGCAGGCTGGCCCGCAGGCCGGGCGAGTCGATCTCGAGGCCGGGGCCGTCCATCCGCACCTCGCGGCTGCCCGGGCGCAGGGTCGTGCGGGCCTCGTGCCGGCGCCCCTGGCGATCCCAGAGGATCCAGAAGGACTGGCCGAGCGGGCCGACCTCGGCCCGCGCCGCGCAGAGCATCAGCTCCTCGCCGAAGACGCCGACGTAGCGCCAGCGCTTGCGGTTCTGCCCGTCCCGGCGCAGCGGCATCGGGCCGGGAGGGAGGGGGAGGTCGGGCCGGTCGGGGACCGGCCCGCGCCAGGGGATCTCGGCGGAGCTCACGCGCTCACCGTACCGTGAGAGCGCAGTTGTCCCCGCATACCGGGGACAACTGCGCTCTCACCCTCTCTAGGGTGCGCGGGATGGACCAGCTGATCCAGATCGTCGGCGCGCTGCTGATCCTCGCCGCCTTCGCCGCGGTCCAGTTCGAGCGCATGCGGCCGGACTCGCGGCTCTACCTGACGCTCAACCTGCTCGGCTCGGCGATCCTCGCCGTCCTCGCGGTGAGCGCCTCGCAGTGGGGCTTCGTCCTGCTCGAGGGCGTCTGGGCCGTCGTCTCGGCCTGGGGACTCGCCGCGGCGCTGCGCGCCTAATCGGCGGCTTTCTCCAGCCGCTCCGCCAGGCGATTCATCCCCCGCTCCCGCGCCGCGGCTGCCGCCCCCGCCCAGTCGGTCGGCGCGTCGGGCGGGCGCTCGACGCCGGCGTCGCGCAGGGTGGCGATGTCCTTGAAGGCGAGCAGGTCCTCGCGGCCGTCGATCAGGGCGCCGCGCAGCGCCGGCCGCCGCTCGCGGATCGCGTTGTCGAGGACCGCCTCCAGCGAGCCGTGGCGCCGCAGCAGCTCCGCCGCGGTCTTCGGCCCGACGCCCTTGGCGCCCGGCAGACCGTCGGAGGGGTCGCCGCGCAGGGCGATGAAGTCCGGGACCAGCTCGGGGTCGATCCCGTAGCGCTCGCGCACCTCCGCCGGGCCGACCTCTTCGGCCCCCCTTCCGCCGGTGCGGACGTAGAGCACGGTCACCCGCTCGGCCGCGCACTGGTACATGTCGCGGTCGCCGGTGAGCAGCAGCGCCTGGCCGCCGGCCTCCGCCTCCAGCCGGGCGTAGGTGCCGAGCAGGTCGTCGGCCTCGAGGTCCTCGCTGCTGGCGACGATCCAGCCGAAGGCCTCGAAGAAGTCCCGCGAGTCGGCGAACTGGTGCGGCAGCTCGTCGGGCATCGCCGCCTCGCGCTCGGCGTGGTAGGCGGGGTAGAGCTCGGTCCGGTAGGCGGCGGCGTCGGGGCCGAAGCAGAGGACCACCGCCCGTGGCTGGTGGATCTCGACCTCGCGCAGGATCAGGTTCGCCGTTCCCAGCAGCGCGTTCACCGGCTTCCCGTCGGGCCCGACGATCTTGCTCGGCAGCGCGTAGAAGGCGCGAAAGAGCATCGAAGGCGCGTCGACGGCAAGCAGCGGTCCGGCCACGCCGTCAGCTTATGTGGCTACGGTCCAGCCATGCAGGGGGCGCAGCAGCCGCGCATCGGTCCCGGCAACCGCCGGCAGATCGGGCTCGTCGACGCCGGCATCGCCTGGGTGCTCGGCCGTGCCACCGGCGGCCGGCCGCCGAACGTCTTCACGACGCTGGCCCGCCACCGCCGCCTCTTCCGGCGCCGGCTCTGGTTCGCCGGGGCGCTGATGCCGGGCGGCAAGCTGCCGCGGCGCGACACCGAGCTGGTGATCCCGCGGGTCGCCCACAACAGCGGCTGCGACTACGAGGGGGTCACCACGAGCGGCTCGGCAGGCGAGCCGGCCTGAGCGAAGAGGAGATCGCCCGGGTGCGCCGCGGCCCCGAGGCCGAAGGCCGGGACGAGCGCCAGCGCCGGCTGCTCGCAGCTGCCGACGAGATGCACGCCGAGGGTCGGATCGGCGACGAGCTCTGGGGCCGCCTGGCGGCTGCAGCGCTACTTCCCGCGCCCGCCTACGAGTTGATCATGAGGAAGATGAACGATCAACTCGTCAAGGCCGCGGGCCGCGGATAGACTGCCCCCTCACCGATGCTCGCCCGCTCCGCCATCCGCGCCTCCCTGCTCGCCCTCGTCGCGCTCGCGCTCGCGCTCAGCGCCGCGCCGGCGCTCGCGGCGCCGCACATCGACGGCGAATTCCCGGTCAACGGACTCGACACGAACGGCAAGATCATCCAGGGGCCCGACGGCAACATGTGGGTGACCGTGACCGGTGGCGGCAAAGACGTCGCCAAGCTCACGCCGGCTGGCGTCGTCACCGAATACGACCTGGGAGCCGTGACCGCCTCCGGGATCGCGGTGGGACCGGAAGGGCGGATCTGGATCACCCACAACGGCGCCGTGATCAGCTTCGACCCGGCCAACCCCGAAGGCACGAAAGACCCCACCGCCGTCCCCGAAATCCTCACCACGCATTCGATCGCCCGCGGACCCGACGGCAACATGTGGGTGGCGACCACCGGCAAAGTGCTGCGGATTCAGGCGTCGGACCCGACTCAGGTCCAGCCGTTCCCGATCGCCGGCCTCGATCCGAGGGACATCGACGCGGCCGGCTCACTGCTCGTCGTCGCCGACGGCAGCAACGGAAACCCGCGGATCGTCACCCTGACCACCGCGGGGAT
>CAVPEX010000064.1:0-32512 GCA_963703585.1 uncultured Solirubrobacterales bacterium
CGGCGACGCCGCCGCCGCGCAGGAACGCTTCGTCGACCCCGCCGTGCCGCCGAAAGGCAGCCGCGGCAAGCTCACCCACCGCCAGCGCGAGATCCTGCAGCTGCTCGCCAACGGCGAGTCGACCACCGTCGCCGCCCGCGAGCTCGACCTCAGCGAAGAGACCGTCAAGACCCACACCAAGAACGCCCTCGCCCGCCTCGGCGCCAAGAACCGCACCCACGCCGTGGCGATCGCCCTGCGCGAGTGCCTGATCGACTAGGCGGCCTAGATCCAGCCGCGGTCGCGGGCGGTGAGGACGGCCTGGGCGCGGTCGACGGCGCCGATCTTGCCGTAGACGTTGTGGAGATGGGTGCGGATGGTCGAGACCGAGAGGTGCATCTCGCCGGCGATCTGCTTGTAGACCATGCCCTCGGAGAGGTGGCGGAGGACATCGAGCTCGCGGGCGGAGAGCGGGCAGGGCTCGCTGATCCGCGAGGAGTCCTGGCGCGGCAGCGGCATCTCGTAGAGCAGGTCCCGCAGCGAGTCCTGGCCGAGCCCGCAGCGCTCGGCGCTGGCGCGCAGGCGCTCCGGCGAGACCGCCTCGCCCTGCCCGTAGTGGGCGACCATGTCGGCGGTCGCCACCATCGCCGCCAGCCCGTCGGCGTCCTCGGCGTGATGGCGCTCGATCGCGACGGCGATCCGCTGCGGCAGGTTCCAGCGGCGGGCGAGGACGCCGCCGACGAGGGCGTGGTCGATGCCAAGCTGGTCGCGTTCGTCGCGCAGCCGCTGCTCGGGGGTGCGCGAGATCGCGTCGAAGTAGACCTTGTAGCCGGGGTGCAGGCGGGAGATCACGAGGCGGCCGACGTCGTGGAGGAGCGCCGCCACCGCCAGCTCGTCGCGTTCGACCCAGCCGACCGTGCGGCCGATCTGGTCGGCGGCGCGCTGGGCGGCGAGGGCGTGGACGCGGAAGCGCTCGGGCTTCAGCTCCCAGCCGCCGTTGGACTCGAAGAAGTCGAAGCTCGGGGCGGTGCCGGCGATCGCCAGCACGCCCGAGGGCTTGAGCACGTCGACGGCCTCGGGGATCCCGGCGACGCCGCCGGCGACGAGGCCGCTGCGGTTGGCGAAGCGAAGGACGGAGATCGAGAGCGCGACGTCGGACTCGACCGCCTCGACGAGGTCGCCGACGCGAGCGTTCTCAGCCGTCGCCGCGGCGATCACCCGCTCGCGGGACTCGATCAGGACCGGGAAGCGCTCAACTGCCTCGAAGGCTTCCGCGAGCCGGCTGCCGGGGGCGGTGGTGCCGCGACTCCCGGTCGTCTTCGCGGAGACGTCGCCGCTGCCGGCCTTGCCGTCGGTGTGGGTGGTCGTTGCCGCCATCGCAGGCGTCATCGGCAGCGAGGGACGTTTGGTTTAGCCGACTGACGGACCAGAGAGTTCGTCTATTTGTCCGCGGGAGCGACCGAAAATCGCTCCAAAGCGCCACGAATCCGCTCGATAGCGCGCTCGCGGCCCAGTACGGACAAGGACTCAAAGATCCCCGGCGAAACGGAAGTGCCCGTGATCGCCACCCGGATCGGCTGGTAGAGCCTGCCCGGTTTGCACTCGAAGCGGTCCAACAGCGGCGCCAGGGCCGCCTCGATCGACGCCGGATCGAACGCTTCGACCTCGGCGAGCGCCTGCGCCGCCGCCTCCAGCAGCGCCGCCGCCTGGCCCTTCATCACCTTCGCCCAGGCCCTGGGATCGTCGACGGGGGGCTCGAAGAGGAAGCGGATCAACGGCCAGACCTCGTCCAGCGTCTGGGCTTTCTCCTGGGCGATCTCGCAGGCCGCCCCCAGCCGCTCGTCGGCGTCGCGGCCGAGGTGGCGGGCGACGGCGGCGGTGTACTCGTCGAGGGGCAGCTCGCGCATGAAGCGGCCGTTCAGCCAGCGCAGCTTCTTCTCGTCGAAGATCGCCGCCGATTTGCCGACGTCGGCGACGCGGAAGCGGGAGACCAGCTCCTCGGTCGGCATCATCGTCGTGTCGTCGTCGGTGCCCCAGCCGAGCAGGGCCAGGTAGTTGCGCACCGCCGCCGGCAGGTAGCCGGCGGCGCGCAGCTCCTGCACCGAGGCGGCGCCGTGGCGCTTGGAGAGCTTCTTGCCGTCGGGGCCGTGCAGCAGCGGCAGGTGGGCGTAGCGGGGCGGCTCGTGGCCGAGAGCCTCCAGCACCAGCAGCTGCTTCGGCGTGTTGGAGAGGTGGTCGTCGCCGCGCATGACCTCGGTGATCCCCATCTCGGCGTCGTCGACGGCGACGGCGAAGTTGTAGAGGACCGAGCCGTCGCCGCGGGCGATGACGAAGTCGTCGTAGCTGGCGTTGGGGAAGGAGACCGGGCCGCGGATCAGGTCCTCGACCACGGTCTCGCCCTCGTCGGGGACGCGCAGCCTGATCGCCGCGCCGGGCTCCTCGGTGGGGGTGCCGCGGTAGCCGCGGCCGGTGCCGTGCTCGGCCTTCCAGGCCTCGACGTCCTTGGCGGTGGCGGCGTCGCGGTAGGCGTGGCCGGACTCCAGCAGGCGCCCGAGCGCCTCCCCGTGGCGGTCGGCGCGCTCGGCCTGGGAGAGCGGGCCGATGTCCCAGTCCAGCTCCAGCCAGCGCATCGCGTCGAGGATCTGCTCGACGTTCTCGGCGGTCGAGCGCTCGCGGTCGGTGTCCTCGATCCGCAGCACCAGCTCGCCGCCGTCGTGGCGGGCGGCGAGCCAGTTGTAGAGTGCCGTCCTCGCTCCGCCGATGTGCAGCGCACCGGTCGGCGAGGGCGCAAATCTGAGACGGAGGGCTTCGCTGGTCATGTTGGTGCTGGCCTTGTTGGTGACGAGGTGTTGATCGGGGCGCACGTGTCCACTGCCGGCGGGCTCGCCAATGCGATCGAGCGAGGCGAGGAACGCGCCTGCGAATCTATCCAGATCTTCCACCAGAGCCCGCGCATGTGGCGGCCGACCAAATACGGGAAGGAGGATTTCGCCGCCTTCCGCGAGGCGATGGCGGCCTCCTCGGTCGAAGCGGCGATCATCCACGCCGTCTACCTGATCAACTGCGCGACTCGCGATAAGGAGCTGCGGGTGAAGTCGCTGACCTCGCTGACCCACGCGCTGCGGATCGGCGACGAGATCGGTGCCAGGGGGGTTGTGCTGCACCCCGGCGCGCAGAAAGGCGAGCCGCTCGAGCCCTCGATCAAACGGGCCGCCAAGGTGATCGCGGCGGCCCTGAAGGACAGCGAGAGCTGCCCGCTGCTGCTCGAGCAGACCGCGGGCCACAAAGGCCTGCTGGGCCGCAACTTCGACGAGACGGCGGAGCTGATCGAGCTGGCCGGCAGCGGCAGGCGCCTCGGCCTCTGCCTCGACTCCTGCCACCTCTTCGTCCAGGGCTACGACGTCACCGACGAGGGCCACCTCGGCGCCGTCCTCGACGAAGCCGACGCCAAGGTCGGCCTCGAACGCCTCGGCGCCGTCCACGTCAACGACGCCGCCGCCCCACTCGGCTCCTGCCGCGACCGCCACGCCAACATCGGCAAAGGGGAGATGGGCAAGCGCGGTCTCGAGGCCTTCCTCTCCGAGCCCCGCTTCGAGGGCCTCCCAGCCACCCTGGAGACGCCCGGGCCGGACAGGAAGGGCAGCGACCGCAAAGAAGTCCTCGCTGCCAAGAGACTCCGCATAGAGGGGCTCGAACGACGAAAGGCGTAGTGACCGCCAGCTTTGAGGTCGGACCGGGGGAGCCGACTGATGCTTCAAAGGGTGCCCGTCTCCCTTCGATCCCTCCCAAGCGCGCCCGAGGCAAAGAAGTACCCACCGTCGACGCAGGCGACAAGGACCGGCCCCTGCGGCCCGGCCCTTGCTCTCCCGCCGTAAATTCTCTATTTGATGTGGACGCCGGAGATCGCGCGGGAGATGACCAGGCGCTGGATCTCCGAGGTGCCCTCGAAGATCGTGTAGATCTTCGAGTCGCGGTGCATCCGCTCGACCGGGAACTCGCGGGTGTAGCCGTTGCCGCCGAGGATCTGGATCGCCCGCTCGGTGACCCAGACGGCGACCTCGCCGGCCTTCAGCTTCGACATCGAGCCCTCGGCGTTTTCGAAGGTCTGGCCGCTGCGGCCCATCCAGGCGGCGCGCCAGACGAGCAGCCGGGCGGCGTCGATCTCGAGCTTCATGTTGGCCAGGTCGAAGGCGATCGACTGGTTCTCGACGATCGCCTTGCCGAACTGGCGGCGCTCTTTGGCGTACTCGAGCGAGTACTCGTAGGCGGCGCGGGCGATGCCGAGCGCCTGCGCGCCGACCGTGGGGCGGCTCGCCTCGAAGGTCTGCATCGCCGCCTGCGATTTCGATTTCCTGCCTTCGCGCACGCGCGCCAGGCGCTCGTCGAGCTTCTCTTTGCCGCCCAGCAGGCAGGAGCCGGGGACGCGGCAGTCGTCGAGGTGGACGTCGGCGGTGTGGGAGGCGCGCAGGCCGTGCTTCTTCACCTTGGCGCCCTGCTCGCAGCCCTTGGTCCCCGGCGGGATCACAAAGGCGGCGTGGCCGCGCGAGCCGAGCTCGCGATCGACCGAGGCGATGATCACGTGGACGTTGGCGATGCCGCCGTTGGTCGCCCAGGCCTTCTGGCCGTTCAGCACCCACTCGTCCTTGGCCTCGTCGTACTTGGCGGTGGTGCGGATCGAGGAGACGTCGGAGCCGGCGTCGGGCTCGGAGGCGCAGAAGGCGCCGAGCTTGACGTCGTCCGCGCTGCCGAAGCACTGCGGGATCCACTCCCCCATCTGCTCCGGAGTTCCCTGCCCGAAGATCGCGGCGACCGCGAGCGTGGTGCCCATGATCGCCATGCCGATGCCGGCATCTCCCCAGAAGAGCTCCTCGTTGGCGATCGGCAGCGTCAGCCCGGTCTCGTCGGCCCAGAACTGGCCCATCGCTTCGAAGCTGTAGAGGCCGATCTTCGCGGCCTCCTGGATCACCGGCCAGGGCGTCTCCTCGCGCTCGTCCCACTCCGCGGCGGCGGGCCTGACGACGCCCTCGGCGAAGCCGTGCACCCACTCGCGGATGTCCTTCTGGTCCTGGTTGAGCTCGAGCGTGAACTTGGGCCCGGTCTGCTCGGCGCCATCGCCGGCCATTCCGGACAGAACCTCGTTCGCGTCCACGTCGGCGACTGCTGAACCTTCGGCCATGGCCGGAGTATTACATGAAACGATGTCGTTGTCAGACGTCGCGCAGGTCGAAGGCGCGCAGGCCCTCGGCGCCGCCGTCGGTGCAGTCGAAGAAGCGGCGGTTGACGCAGTCGTAGGAGCCGCCGTCCCCCTCGTAGGCGCGCTCGACCGCGAACTGGCAATGCGGCAGCGGCGCGCCTGTCATCTTCACGCCGCCGAAGCCGCCGGGCTCGAGCACCGCCGAGATCTCGACCTCGGCCCCGAACACTTCCTGCATGCAGCCGACGTACTGGTCGCCGGTGAGGCGGTCGACGTAGCTGTAGAGGAAGCGGCAGCCGAGCTCGATGCAGCCGCGCGGCTCGACCATCTTGTCGCAGAAAGCGCGGCACTGCCGGCACTCCCCTGCCTGGGTGCGGGTGGCGGTCATTCCAAAAGTCTAGGGAGCCGGGAGCCGCGTCACCAAGCGGCTTGGACCGGTCACGCAGCCAGGGCGTAAGAGCTCAGCACCTGGTCTATCTCGTTGCGCAGCCCGACCGAGGGACGGACGCGGTATTCGCTGCCGAGGCGGACCCGCCGGGTGCCGGAGCTGGTCTCCAGCACGAGGTGGACGTCGGCCTCGCCCCTGTGGTGCTCGAAGACCGCCTTCAGCTCGTCGACGAGGCCGGGGATCGCCAGCTTGGTCGGGTCGATCGGCAGCTCCATCGGCCCGGAGGGCACGCTCGCCACCCGTCCCGCCCTGGCGATCTCCTCGCCGTCGGGTTCGAAGCGCTGCGCCTCCTGGACGACGAGCTTGGTCTCGCCGCGGTCTTTGTGATCGAGCCGGCCGCGGACGAGGACGATCGCGTCGGGCTCTATCACCGCCGCGCTCTCGGACTGGTCGGCCTTGAAGACCAGCATCTCGACCTGGCCCTCGACGTCGTCGAGGGTCGCGAACATCATCTGGCTGCCGCTCTTGGTGCGGATCTTCTTGCAGTCGACGACGATGCCGCCGACGGTGACCCAGGCGCCGTCGGGCTTACTGCCGAGCGCGGCCAGGCTGCAATCGACCCGCGCCCGCAGCGCCGGCCCGACTTCGGCCAGCGGATGCGAGGAGAGGTAGGTGCCGAGCGTCTCCTTCTCCATCGCCAGCAGCTCGGCGCGGTCGAACTCGGCGGCGGAGATCGGCGGCCGGTGGTGGGCCTGGGAGTGCGTCGCCCCTCCCCCGCCCTCCTCGCCGAAGTCGAAGATCGAGCCCTGCCCCATCTGCGCGTCCTCCTGCGCCTTCTGCCCCGCCGACTGGGCCGCCGGCAGCGCCTCCAGCATCCCTTTGCGGGTGGCGCCGGTGGAGTCGAGGGCACCGCACTTGATCAGGCATTCGATCGCCCGTTTGTTGACGGCGCGCGAGTCGACCCGCTCGCAGAAGTCCCAGATCGAGGCGATCGGCGTCTCCTCGCGGGCGCGCAGGATCGCCTCCACCGCCGAGTGGCCGACGTTCTTGACCGCGTCGAGGCCGAAGCGGATCGCGTTCTCGGAGACGACGAAGCTGTGGCCGGAGGAGTTGACGTCGGGCGGCAGCACGTCGATCCCCATCTCCGCGCAGCGGTTGACGAAGAAGGGCACCTTGTCTTTGGTGTTCATCACCGAGGAGATCACCGCCGCCATGTACTCGGCCGGGTAGTTGGCCTTGAGGTAGGCGGTGCGGTAGGCGATCAGCGCGTAACAGGCGGCGTGCGACTTGTTGAAGGAGTAGTCGGCGGCGGCCTCCATCAGGCTCCACATGTCGTTGGCGACCTTGTCGGCCGTGTTGGAGGCCTTCATCCCCTCGAGGAACTTCGACTTCATCGTCGCCATCAGGTCGCGCTTCTTTTTGCCGATCGCCTTGCGCAGGTCGTCCGCCTCGGCCGGGCTGAAGCCGGCCATCTGCTTGGCGATCTCCATCAGCTGCTCCTGGTAGAGGACGCAGCCGTAGGTGGGCTCGGTGATCGGCCGCAGGCGCGGGTCGGGGTAGGTGACCGAGGAGGGGTCGCGCTTGCCTTTCGCGTAGGCCGGGATGTAGGCCATCGCGCCGGGGCGGTAGAGGGAGACGAGGGCGACGATGTCGTCGAATTCGGTCGGCCGCACCTTCTTCATCGCCTCGCGCATGCCCTCGGACTCGAGCTGGAAGACGCCGGTCGAGTCGCCCTTGGCGAGCATCTCGAAGGTCGGCTTGTCGTCCATCGGGATCTCGCCGATGTCGAGCCGGTTCCCGCGCGAGCGCTCGATGATCTCGATCGCGTCCTCGATCACGTCGAGGTTGCGGAGGCCGAGGAAGTCCATCTTCAGCAGCCCGATCTCCTCGATCGGCCCCATCGAGTACTGGGTCACGATCTTGTACTGGCGCTCCGGCTTGGCCGAGCCGCTGCCGTTGGGCGCTGCCGGGGCGCTGCGGTCCTCGGCCAGCTGCAGCGGCACGATCTCCTGCAGCGGCCGGTCGGCGATCACCACCGCGGCGGCGTGGATCGAGTTGTTGCGGATGATCCCCTCGAGGCCCTGGGCGACGTCGATGATCCGTTTCGCGTCGGGCTCGGCGTCGTAGGTCTTGCGCAGCTCCTGGCCGGGCTTGAGGCAGTCGTCGAAGGAGGGGTTGCGGCCCATGATCGGCTCCGGGATCTGCTTCGCCAGGCGGTCGCCGGTGCCGTAGTCGAAGCCGAGCACGCGGGCGGCGTCGCGGGTGGCGGCGCGCGGCGCCATCTTGCCGAAGGTGATGATCTGGGCGACCGATTCGCGGCCGTACTTCTCGCCGACGTAGCGGATCATCCGCTCGCGGCCGCGGACCGAGAAATCGATGTCGATGTCCGGCATCGATTTGCGGCCGGGGTTGAGGAAGCGCTCGAAGAGGAGATCGTTGGCGAGCGGGTCGAGGTCGGTGATGTTGAGGCTGTAGGAGACGATCGAGCCGGCGGCGGAGCCGCGGCCCGGGCCGACGGCGACGCCGTTCTCCTTCGCGTAGCGGACGAAGTCCCAGACGATCAGGAAGTAGGAGGCGAAGCCCATCTCCTCGATCACCCCGAGCTCGAGCTCGAGCCGCTGCACCGCCTCGGCCGGTGGCGGGTCGCCGTAGCGGGCACGCAGACCCTCGGCGGCGATCCGCCGCAGCATCGCCTCCGGCTCCTCGCCGTTCTCGGTCGGGTAGCGCGGCAGCAGCAGGCTGCCCAGCTCGATGTCCAGCGAGCAGCGCTCGGCGATCTCCAGCGAGGTCGGCACCGCCTCGGGCCACTCGGCGAAGGACTCCGCCATTTCCTCCGAGCTCTTGATGTAGAACTCGTTGGTGTCGAAGCTCATCTTCGGCGCTTCCAGGGTCGACTTCGTCTGCACGCAGAGCAGCGCCGCGTGGTTGTCGAAGTCCTCGCGCCGCAGGTAGTGGACGTCGGCGGTGCCGACCAGCGGCCGGCCCAGCTCGCGGGCGTGGCGGACGATCCCCTCGTTGGCCCTGTCCTGCTCGGGGATGCCGTTCTTCTGCACCTCGAAGTAGACCTGGTCGGGGCCGAAGGCCTGGATCAGGTCGTCGAGATGGGCGCGGGCGTCGTCGTCGCGCTCTTCGACCAGGCGGCGGCAGAAGCGCGACTGCAGGCAGCCGGTGAGGACGATCACGCCCTCGGCGTGGCGGGCGAGCAGCTCCATGTCGACGTTGGCCTTGCCGCGCGAGAAGCCCTCGAGGAAGCCGGCCGAGGTGAGCTTGACCAGGTTGGAGAAGCCCTGGTCGCTTTCGGCCAGCAGGGTCAGGTGGTTGCGCTCGTAACGCGTCTGCTCCTTGATCGCGTGGCGGTCCTCGACCAGGTAGGCCTCGAGCCCGACGATCGGTTTGATCCCGTGCTTCTCGCAGGCCTTGTAGAGGTCGACGGCGCCGTTCATCACGCCGTGGTCGGTCAGCCCCAGCGCCGGCTGCCCCAGCTCCGCCGCCCGCGCCGCCATCGCATCGATCTTGCACGCACCATCAAGCAGCGAGTACTCGCTGTGGGCGTGAAGATGGACGGCGGCAGGCGTGCTCATGGGGAATTCGATCCTGGCAAACGGGGCGGTCGGCAAGCCTGCCCTTCGAGTTGAATTCGCGCGTCTTCCGAGAAGGTTGAGGTCGGTCCCGGTAGGGGTTCCGCTTAACTTTTTTGTGGAACCTCTCGCGCTGCCGCCCGGCCGGAGGTCGGCAAAAAAGTACAAGACGCTCCACCCCTACCGGGACCGACCTCCCCAGCTCCGGATACCGGGTCCGAACATCGGAAGGCCCCTGCGCAACGTCCTAGGCAGCTGGTGCGTACCCGGCTGACTCCAGCGCACCGGATGTGGCTCCTTGCCTCAGGCGCTCCGGGCAGATCTCGCAAAGAACGGCTACGGAAGCCGCGAGCGCGCCTGTGACGCTCCGGCGTGGCAATAGACCGAGCGGATGACGGCTCCATCAGATGGAGCTAAGCGGGTACGCACTAGGCAGCTAGTGCGTACCCGCTTAGCTCCAAATGTCCTCAGGCGGCCCGATCGATGATCTCGCGGTAGGTCACCGGCTCGTGGGCGAGGCCCAGCCCGAGGAGGGTCTGGAAGCTCGCCATCGGGGTGCCGCGGCGGTTGTGGCGGAAGACGAACTCGTCGAGGTAGACCTGCATGTGCTCGGGCGAGACGCTGCGATGGGTGCCGTGCATCCAGGCCTTTAGGTTCGAGATCGCGCGGTGCACGCGCGGCAGCAGCTTGTCCTCCTCGCCGACGCTCGCGACCTTGCGCGGCCGGTGGTCGTAGCCGAGCTCGGTGAGGCCGTTGTAGGAGGGGAGCCCGTCGGTGTGGACGATCGCGCCCCGGGCCGTCGTCGCCTGCGTGAAGGCCTCGAGCGTCTTCGCCTGCGAGTTCTCCAGAGTCTCGAGGCGAAGGCGTCCAGATCCCTGCCCGCGAACCTCGACCGCGGCGCCGCAGAGCACCTTCTTGCCGTGCTGGCGGCCACCCTTGAGGCCCTCCTCGTAGCCGCCGAGGAAGAACTCGTCGATCTCGACCTCGTCCTTGAGCAGCTCGCGGCCGGGAGCGACCATCGCCGCCCGCAGTTTGCGCAGCATCGCCCAGGCGGTCTCATGGCGGCCGAGCCCGAGCTGGCGCTGGAGCTGCTTGGCGCTGATCCCGGGCTGGAAGGTCGAGACCAGATACGCCGCCCAGAACCAGGTTCGCAGCGGCAGGCGGGTCTTGTGCATGACCGTCCCCGCGGTGATCGAGGTCTGGCGGCCGCAGGCGGTGCAGATCCACAGATGCCGGCGGGTCTCACCGCCGGCATCGCGTCCGCCGCAGCGCGGGCAGGCGAACCCGTCCGGCCAGCGTGAGGCGCACAGGTACTCCCGGCACGCATCCTCGGTGCCAAATCGCCGTTGGAACTCCAGGATCGTCAAGGGGAAGTCTGGGCGTGCCACGCCCGCAAGCTACGACAGGCATCGGATGGAGCTAAACGGGTACGCAGTAGGCAGCTAAGGCTGCAAGGGGACAGGCGCGCTTGCCTTTCGTTTGAGAGCTGTCCCACCTTGGAACCTGTCGCGAGGGCTCGGGTAGGGGTGGAGCGTCTTGTACTTTTTCGGCGCTCAGCTGCTCGGACGGCACTGGCGATCCACCGAAAAAGTCAAGCGAAACCCCTACCCGAGCCCTCGCCCCCGCCCCAAGGCGAAGCCCTCAACCGCAGACCCAGGCGCTCGGCCCCGAGTCTGCCCAGATTTCGGCGGCGATCCGGTCCTGCTCGGCCTTGGGGGCGTTCTGGGGCTCGCCCTGGCCGCCGTACAGCGCCCAGGTGGAGGGGATGATCTGGTAGGCGCCGCCGGCGCCGCTGGAGGCGTTGAGGGCGCTGTAGTTGCCGCCGGACTCGCACATCACGATGTAGGTGGGGATCGAGTAGGGGCCGCCGAGCCAGCGCCCGACTTCCTCTTCGGCTTCAGATTCGGTGGCGGCGCGGGCTTCCTGGACCTCCGCGACCCAGTCGCCGATGTCGGCCCGCAGCTGCGAGAGCGAGGCCTCGCGGCTGGCGCTCACCGATTGCAGCTCGGCGGCGGAGGCCTGGGCGGCTTCGCGCACGCCGGCGATTTCGTCGCGGGCGGCGGCGAGGCGTTCGTCGTAGGCGAGGGCGCGCTCATGCAGCTCGTCGGCCGCGTCCACCTCGTCGTGGACCTGGTTGCGGACCTCTTCGACCCGCTCGGCGAGGGCGCGGTCGGATTCGGCGATCTCGCGCAGGTAGGTGGCGCGGGTGACCAGGTCCTGGTAGTCGCCGGAGCCGAGGACGAGGCTGGCGGTGCTGGGGGTGCCGCTCTCATAGATCGCCACCAGGCGCTCGGCGAGGGCGCGGTGGGCGCGGCGCAGGCGGGCGCGCTCGACCGCGAGGCGCTGCCGGGTCCGCTCCAGCTTCGCGCTCAGCGCGGCCGCGCGCTCCTCGCCTTCGGCCAGCAGGCCGGAGAGGCGCTGCTCGCGGGCTTCGGCGGCGGCGGCTTCCTGCTCGGCGGCGGCGAGCTGCTGGTTGGAGCGCTGCAGGTCGGCGGAGATCGCGCTCGCTTCCTCGCGCGCCGAGGAGAGCTTCGCTTCCAGCTCGCCGGGGTCGGCGGCGCCGGCGCGCGGAGCGGTCGCGAGCAGGGTCGCGACGAGGGCGCCGAGAAGCGCCGTCGCGCAGAGGAATACGAGGTCCTTTCCGACCCGAGCCGAGCCCAAGAGAGGGCTGAGGCTAGCGGACTTTGTTAGCGCTTCCTCACAAGTTGTCGATAATCCGCAAGGAAACTTGCGGGGCGGCGGGACGGTCCCGCTCAGCCCTCGCGCACTTCGCGCGTCGCCATGTAGGCACCGACGCCGATCGCGACGACCGCGACCGCGGCGCCGATCCTGATCTCGCGGCGGTAGCGGCGGCGCAGGTAGCGGAAGGCGAACTTCACCGCGGCCTTGCCGACCGAGTCGTACATCAGCTCCCCCCCTCTCCGTCGGTCTGGCGGATGCGGTGGGCCATCCGCGACTGCAGCGACCAGAGCTCGATGAAGCCGGGCGAGGCGTTCTGGTCGAAGAGGCCGCCGGACTCCGAGAAGCTCGCCAGCTGGGCGTCGTAGACGGCGTTGGGCGAGGAGCGGGTGACGACGCGGACGCTGCC
This sequence comes from uncultured Solirubrobacterales bacterium, assembly GCA_963703585.1. GTDB lineage: Bacteria > Actinomycetota > Thermoleophilia > Solirubrobacterales > 70-9 > VAYN01. The sequence goes on from CAVPEX010000064.1 coordinate 12,228, forward strand.
CTTGTAGAGGCGCAGGCCGATCTCACCGCTGACCTGGGCGTTGACCGCCGCCATGTAGGCGTCGAGGTCGCCGCGCAGCGGCTCCCACCAGAGGCCGGCGTAGACGAGGTAGCCCCACTTCTGGTCGAGGGCGGGCTTGAACTGGTTCTGGTGGATCGTCCCCACCAGCCGCTCCAGCTCCTCGTGCGCGGTGAGGACGATCGCCGCCGCCGGCACCTCGTAGATGTCGCGCACCTTGAGGCCGACGATCCGGTCCTCGATGTGGTCGACGATCCCGACCCCGTGGCGGCAGCCGATCGCGGCCGCCCGTCTCGAGCAGCTCGACCAGCCCGAGCCGCTCGCCGTCGAGCGAGACCGGGAGGCCGGACTCGAAGCCGACGGTGATGGTCTCGGCCTCGTCCGGCGCCTCCTCGGGCCGGGTCACCAGCTGGAAGACGTCGTCGTCGGGGGCGTGGTCGAGGTCCTCGATCCAGCGCCCCTCCGAGGAGCGGCCCCAGAGGTTGTCGTCGATCGAGTACGGCGCGACCTCGGTGCCGCCCTTGACCGGGATCCCGTTCTCGCGGGCGTAGGCGATCTCCTCCTCGCGGCCCATCTCCCAGGAGCGGACCGGGGCGATCGTCTTCAGCTCCGGCGCCAGGGTGGCGACGGTGGCCTCGATCCGCACCTGGTCGTTGCCCTTGCCGGTGCAGCCGTGGGCGATCGTGTCGCAGCCGCTGCTGCGCGCGTATTCGACCGCGAGCTGGGCGATCAACGGCCGGCCGAGGGCGGTGAAGAGCGGGTAGCCGTTGCCGTAGACGGCGTTGGCGCGGATCGCCGGCGCCAGGAACTCGGCGGCGAAGCGCTCGCGCGCGTCGACGACGTGGCACTCGAGAGCGCCGAGCCGGCGCGCCTTGGCCTCGATCACCTCGTAGTCCTCGCCCGGCTGGCCGAGGTTGACGGTGAGGCAGACGACCTCGGCCTCGTAGTGGTCCTGGATCCACTTCAGCATCACGCTGGTGTCGAGGCCGCCCGAGTAGAGCAGCAGCACGCGGTCTACCGTGGCCGGGTCGGCCTCGTAACTCGCGGTGGGCTGGAAGTGGGGCTGGTCGCTGCTCAAGAGAGGCGCAAGTCTCGCACCTGACGGCCTCAGGGGGCTTCGATGCCGCCGCTGTCGCCTTCTTCTTCTTCCGGGGTTTCTTCTTCTTCCGGTTCTTCCGGTTCTTCTTCTTCGGTTTCTTCGGTCGTCTCGGTCGTTTCCGTGGTCTCCGTGGTCGTCGGCTCGGTGGTCGTTTCCGTGCTTTCGCTGGTCGTCGTCGTTTCCGAGCTGGAGGCGGTCGAGCTGCTGCCGCCGCCGTCGTCGCTGCTGGCGATCACGATCACGGCGACGAGGAGGCCGATGATCACCGCCACCAGGCAGGCGACCAGCAGCCGCATGTTGCCGTGCGGGCGCCCGCCGTCGGGGCCGTCGGGGCCGCGGTCTTCGGGTCCCATCAGTCGCGTCGGGTCCTCGTGCATTCGAGCTCTAGTCCTCCGGTCCGAGTATCGCGTTCAGGATCGCGGCGGGATCGTCGATCTCGAAGCCGTTTCTGAGCCTGAGCTCGATCTCCTCCCGGCTGCTGCCGGAGACCGCCATCTGCGTTGCCAGCAGCCGCGCGCCGGCGTAGTTGCTGCGCTCCTCCTCCGGGTCGGCGACCGCAGCCAGGTGCGAGCCGCGTTGGAGGGGCGCCACCAGCCGCTCTGGACTCGGCTCGGCGGCGACCTCCGGCGCGGGCGCCAGCTCCGCCTTGGCCCGTTCCAGCGCGTCGACCATCCGCTCGGCCTGCGCCCGCAGCGCCTCCGCCTGCTCCAGCAGCGCGTCGAGCATCTCGGCCTCCGCGGAGCGCCGCTCCGCGGCCTCGCGGTCAGCCTCGGCTCGGACCTCGTCGAGGTAGCGGCGGCCCTGCTCCTCGGCGTCGTCGAGCACCGACCGGGCGGCGCGCTCGGCAGCCTCGACGATCTCGCCGATCCGCTCGGCGGTCCTGGCGCCCGCCACCAACGGCCGCGGCTGGACTTGGCGTCTCTCGGTCTTCACGAAGCCGACAACACTAGAAGCGATTCGCCGATCAGGCCAATCGCCTTCTCGATCTGTGAGGAATCGACCACCAGCGGCGGCAGCAGGCGCAGCGTCGACGGCGCCGGCACGTTGACGACGAGGCCGCGGGCGAGCAGGTCGGCGCCGACGGCGGCGGCGTCGATCCCGTCCTCGAGGCCGACGCCGATCATCAGCCCCCGCCCCCGCACCTCGCGCACGCCCTCCAGCGCTGCCAGGCCGCCGCGCAGCTGCTCGCCCAGCTCGCGCACCCGCCGCAGCAGCGCCGGGTCGTCGATCAGGTCGAGCACGGCCAGGGCGGCGGCGCTGGCGACGGGGCCGCCGGCGAAGGTCGAGCCGTGGTCGCCGGGCTCGAGCACGTCGGCGGCGGCGGGCGCGGTCACGCAGGCGCCGATCGGCATGCCGCCGCCGAGCGCCTTGGCGGTGGTGAGGACGTCGGGCCGGACCGGCGTCTGCTGGTAGGCCCAGAGCGAGCCGGTGCGCCCCATCCCGGTCTGGATCTCATCGAGGATCAGCAGGGCGCCGGCCTCGTCGCAGGCCTCGCGAGCGGCGAGCAGCGCCTCCTCGCTGGTCGGGTGGATCCCGGACTCGCCCTGGATCGGCTCGATCAGCACCGCCGCCGTGCGCTCGCCCACCGCCTCGCGCAGGGCCGCGGCGTCGTTGCGGGGGACCGAGCGGAAGCCCGGCAGCATCGGCCCCAGCGCCTCGTTGCGGGCCAGGTTCGGGGTCGCCGAGAGGGCGCCGTAGGTGCGGCCGTGGAAGTCGCTCTCGAAGCTGACGATCTCCGGGGCGGCGATGCCGCGGCCGTGGGCGTGCTTGCGGGCGACCTTGATCGCGCACTCGTTGGCCTCGGTGCCGGAGTTGGCGAAGAAGACGCGGCCGCGGAGGCTCGACTCCGCCAGCCGCTGCGCCAACCGCGCCATCGGCTCCGTGTAGAAGAGGTTGGAGACGTGCATCAGCCGCCCCGCCTGCTCGCGCACCGCCGCGACCACTGCCGGGTGGCAGTGGCCGACCGAGCAGACCGAGATCCCGGCGAGGAAGTCGAGGTACTCCTTGCCGTCGGCGTCCCAGAGCAGCACGCCCTCGCCGCGGACGAAGTCGACGGGGGCGCGCTTGTAGGTGGGCATCAGGTAGCGCCGCTCGAGCGCCTGCGCCTCGGCCAGTCTCATGCCGTCACCATCGTGCCGATGCCGGCGTCGGTGAACAGCTCCAGCAGCAGGCTGTGGCGCCTGCGCCCGTCGACGATGTGGGCCGACTGGGCGCCGCCGCGAATCGCGTTGACGCAGGCCTGCAGCTTCGGCCGCATCCCGCCCTCGATCCCGGTCAGCGCCGCTTCGACCTCCTCGACCGTGGCGCGCGAGATCAGCGAGCCCTCGTCGCCGGGGTCGGCGAGCCAGCCCTCGACGTCGGTGAGGAAGATCGCCTTGTGGGCGCCCAGCGCCGCCGCCACCTTGCCGGCCGCCTCGTCGGCGTTGACGTTGTAGGACTGGCCGTCGCGATCGGAGGCCGAGGAGGCGACGACCGGGATGTAGTCGGCGGCGATGTGGTTGAGGACGTCGACGTCGACGCGGCTGATCGTGCCGACGAAGCCGACCTCGTCGGCGTTGGGGGCCGGGTCGACCTCGAACAGGGTGCCGTCCTCGCCGGCGAGGCCGACCGCCGGCTGGCCGTGCCGGTTCAGCCGCTGGACGATTTCGGAGTTGAGCTTGCCGACCAGGACCATCTTCGCCACCTCGACCGTGTCGGCGTCGGAGACGCGCAGGCCCTCGTGGAAGCGGACCTCAAGCCCGAGCCGGTCCATGTACCTGGTGATCTCGGGGCCGCCGCCGTGGACGACGACGGGGTTGAGGCCGACGTACTTGAGCAGGACGACGTCGGTGGCGAAGGCTTCGCGCAGGTCGTCGTCGAGCATCGCCGCGCCGCCGTACTTGATCACGACCGTGCGGCCGTGGAACTCGCGGATGTAGGGCAGCGCCTCGAGCAGCGTCTCGACGCTCGCCCCCGAGGCGCGTGACTGCGGTGCCTGCTCGGTCATCGACCGCTCCTCTCGCCTGCTGGCCTGTGGGTGGGGAAGCTCAAGTCGTGTACTCCGCGTTGATCCGGACGTACTCGTAGCCGAGGTCGGAGAACCAGACGTGGGCGCGGTGCTCGCCGCGGCCGAGCCGCAACCCGATCTCCGCCTCGTCGGTCTCGCCGCCGAGCTCGGCGGCGTCGATCGAGTCGGCGCCGATCTCCTCCAGGTCCTCGCCGGCCAGGGCGGCCCCGGCCGCCTGCGCGATCCGGCCCCAGTTCGGATCGCGGCCGAACAGCGCCGTCTTCACCAGCGGCGAGTTGGCGATCGCGCGGGCGACCCGCTCGGCCTCGGCGGCGGAGGCGGCCTCGCCGGCCTCGATCCGGGCGACCCGGACCGCGCCCTCGCCGTCGCGGACGATCTCGATCGCCAGCTGGGTGAGGACCGCCCGCAGCAGGCCCGCCGGCAGCGGCTTGCCGGCGGCGCCGGTCGCCTGCAGCAGCACGCAGTCGTTGGTGCTCATCTGGCCGTCGACGGTGATCCGGTTGAAGGAGGCGTCGACCGCCTCGCGCAACTCCGCGGCGGGGTCGGCCACCACGGCGTCGGTCTGGACGAAGCAGAGCATCGTCGCCATGTTCGGCTCGATCATCCCCGCCCCCTTGGCCTGGGCGGAGAGGGTGACGCCGCCGGCGCGCAGCGTGCAGCTCTTCGGCCAGCGGTCGGTGGTGAGGATCGCGTTGGAGAAGGCGTCGCCGCCCTCGGCGGAGAGGTCGGCGGCGGCCTCCTCGATCCCGAGCAGGACGGCGCTGATCGGCAGCGGCACGCCGATCGTGCCGGTCTCGGCGACGGCGACGGCGGCTGTGTCGACGCCGAGCGCGTCGGCGGCGCGCCGGCACATGTCGTGGGCGTCCTCGAAGCCCTTCTCGCCGGTCTCGGCGTTGGCGTTGCCTGAGTTGACGACGGCGGCCCGGACCCGCTCGAGGTCCGTCAGCCGGCGGCAGACGCGGATCGGCGCCGCCGCCGAGGCGTTGCGGGTCAGCACCATCGCCGAGCCGACCGCGTCGTCGTCGCAGACGAGCAGGCCGACGTCGGTGCGGCCGCCGCCCTTGAGCCCGCAGTGGGCGCCGCCGGCGCGGAAGCCGGGCGCCAGCTGCGCCGGGTCGAGCTCCTCGACCCCGGCGGGGGCATCCACCCAGCGAGACCTGAAGAAGCGATCGCCCGGAATGCTCCGCTTCGCGTCCGCTTCCGGGGTCACGTCAGCCCCTCCGTCTCGTCGAGCCCGAGCATCAGGTTGAGGTTCTGCACGCCCTGGCTCGAGGCGCCCTTCCAGATGTTGTCGATCGCCGAGAAGGCCATCACCTTGCCGTGCTCCTCGACGGTGACGTAGACGTGGCACTCGTTCGTGTCGCGCAGCGCCCGCAGGTTCGGCGGCCGGTCGAGGACGTGGACGAAGGGCTCGGTGGCGTAGCGCTCACGGTAGAGCGCCTGCGCCGCCTCCCTGGAGAGCGGCTCGATGAGGCGAGCGATGCAGGTCGCCAGCTCGCCCTGGTCGAGCGGCAGCAGGTGAGGGACGAAGGCGACCGGCGCCGGGCTGCCGAGAGCGGCCAGCTCCTGTTCGATCTCCGGCCGGTGGCGGTGGCCCTCGGTCTTGTAGGGGAAGGCGTTCTCGGTCATCGCCGAGAAGTGGACGAGGTCGTCGCTGCTGCGGCCGTAGCCCGAGGTCCCCTGCATGGCGACGACGTCGACCTCGGCCAGCAGGCCCTTTTCGGCCAGCGGCGCCAGGCCGAGGACGGAGGCGGTCGGGTAACAGCCGGGGGTGGCGACGAGCTTGGCGTCGCGCAGCTGCTCGCGGTAGATCTCGCTGAGCCCGTAGACGCCCTGGCCGAAGAGGTCCGGCGCGCCGTGCTCCCCGTACCAGCGCTCGTAGGTCTCCATGTCGCGGAGGCGGAAGTCGGCGGAGAGGTCGACGACGAGGACGCCGGCGGCCCGCAGGGCGGCGACGGTCGGCGCCGCGGCGCCGTGCGGGTAGGCGACGATCGCCGCGTCGATCCCCTCGAGGCGGTCGAGCTCGAGCTCGCTCAGCTCGATCGGCACCCGGTAGCGCGGGTACAGCTCCGAGAGCAGCTTGCCGGCGTCGCCGCGCGAGGTGGCGGCGACCAGCTGCAGCCGCGGGTGGCGCCAGACGATGTCGGCGGCGAGGGCGCCGGTGAAGCCGGAGGCGCCGGCGACCAGCACCCGCGCGGCGGGGTCACCGCTCAGCGGTTGTGCTGCCGAGTCATTCACGCAGGCTCCCCCCGATCTCTTTCAGCGCCGCCTTGATCTGCTCGCGCAGCCCGGCGACCTCCTCGTCGGTCAGCGTCCGGTCCGGCGCCCGGAACTCGAGCGCGAGCGCCAGGCTCTTGCGGCCCTCGCCGAGCTGCTCGCCCTCGAAGAGGTCGAAGACCTCGGCCGAGCGCAGCAGCTCGCCGCCGGCGGCGAGGACGGCGGCACGGACGTCGGTCGCGGCGACCTCGACCGGGACGAGAACCGCGAGATCCTGGTAGACGGCGGGGAAGGTGGTGACGTCCTCGTAGGTCTCCGCGCCGGCCCCGGCCGCGGCCAGCAGCGGCGCCGCGTCGATTTCGAAGGCGACCGCCGCCTCCAGGTCCCACTCGCGGCAGACCATCGGGTGGACCTCGCCGAGCCAGCCGACCGGGGCGCCGCCAGCCGAGAGCGCGGCGGCGCGGCCGGGATGGAGGAACGGCTGATCCGCCGGCGCGAAGGAGAGCTCGGCGCCGAGTCCGCGCGCCAGCGCCTCGGCGACGCCCTTGAGGGCGAAGAAGTCGGCCGGCTGCGGCTCGCCGCGCCAGGAGCGCGCCGCCAGCGGTCCCAGAGCCAGGCAGGCGAACCGGTGCGGCTCGCTGACCGGCGCCGGCTGGTCGCCGGCGAAGCGGCCGGCGAGCGGGTCGATCGCCTCCCCCGCGCCGCCATCCCCCTCTCGAGTTCGCACTTGTCCCCCCACTGGGGCGACGACTGCGAACTCACCACTGAGGTAGGCGCGGCCGGACTCGAAAAGCGCCAGCCGGTCGGCGCCGCGGGCGGCGTTGCGGGAGGCGACGTCGAGCAGCGAGCCGAGCAGCTGGGTCCGCATCACCGACTGCTCCTCGGAGAGCGGGTTGGAGAGGGCGACCGGGTTGGCGCGCGGGTCCTCGGCGGGGATCCGCAGCCGCCCGGCCTCGCCCGGGTCGGTGAAGCTCCAGCCGACGACCTGGTCGAGGCCGAGGTCGCGCAGCCCGTCCTCGGCGCGGCGGCGCAGCTTCTGCTCGCGGCTGAGGCCCCCGACCCGCCCGGCGACCGCCGGCAGCGTCGTCGGCAGGTGCTCGTCGATCCCGTGCACGCGGGCGACCTCCTCGATCAGGTCGACCTCGCGGGTGATGTCCTGGTAGCGGTCGGGCGGCACCTCGACGACGAGGTCGTCGCCCGCCTGCTCGACGCCGAAGCCGAGGCGCTCCAGGTAGGCGGTCTGGTCGGCCTGGGAGATCTCCATCCCGAGCAGGCCGGTCACCCGGGCGGCGCGCAGCCCGATCCGCCGCGGCAGCGGCACGTCGCCGACGACGTCGATCGTGCCGGGGACCAGCTTCGCCCCGCAGAGCTCCACCAGCAGCCGCGAAGCGATCCGCTGCGCCCGCAGGCAGAGCTCCGGGTGCAGCTGCTTCTCGAAGCGCGAGGAGGCCTCCGAGCGCAGCCCTAGCAGCCGCGAGGTGCGGAGGATGTTGGTGCCGTTCCAGTTGGCGACCTCGAGCAGCACCCGCGTCGTCGCCGCGGAGACCTCGGAGACCTGCCCGCCCATGATCCCGGCGATCCCCGAGGGGCCGTTGCGGTCGCAGACGAGGACGGCCTCGGCGTCGAAAGTGCGCTCGACCCCGTCGAGCGTGGTCATCTTCTCGCCGTCGGCGGCGGTGCGGACGATCAGCGCCCCGTCCGGGACCTGGTCGAGGTCGAAAGCGTGCAGCGGCTGCGCAGTCAGCAGCATCGCGTAGTTGGTGACGTCGACGACGTTGTTGATCGGCCGCTGCCCGGCGGCGGCGAGCCGCGCCTGCAGCCAGAGCGGCGAGGGCCCGATCTCGACGTCGGTGAAGACGCGGGCGGTGAAGCGCGGGCAGAGCTCGGGGACCTCGACCGCGACCGAGGCGTAGTCGCCGGCCTCCCCCTCCCCCTCGGCGGCGGCATCCTCCGCCCAGGGATCGGCAGCCAGCGGCGCCGCGGAGATCGCGTGCACCTCGCGGGCGACGCCGTAGACCCCGAAGCAATCGACCCGGTTCGGGGTCACCTCGATCTCCAGCACCGGCTCCGCCAGCGGCAGCACCTCGCTCAGCGGCGTGCCGGCGACGAGGCCGTCGTCGAGGACGAGGATGCCCTCGTGGTCCTCGCCGATCTCCAGCTCGTCGGCGGCGAGGATCATCCCCTCGGAGGCGACCCCGCGCAGCTTCGCCTTGCGCAGCTTCTCTCCGCCCGGCATCCGCGCCCCCGGCAGCGCCACCGCCACGGTCTGGCCGGCGGCGACGTTGGGGGCACCGCAGACGATCGTCCGCTCGCCCTCGCCGCTGTCGACGCGGCAGACCCGCAGCCGGTCGGCGTCGGGGTGCTGCTCGGCGGCGAGCACCTTGCCGACGACGAAGTTCTCGGCGCTCGGCGGCCCGCTGGCCGTCACCCGCTCGACCTCGGTGCCGGTCATCACCAGGCGGTCGGCCAGCTCCGCCGGCGCCATGCCGGGGTCGCAGTACTCGCGCAGCCAGGAGTAAGGCACCTTCATCCCCAACACCTCATGAGAACTGCTCCAGCATCCGCACGTCGTTGTCGAAGAAGCGCCGCAGGTCGGGGACGCCGTGGCGCAGCATCGCCACCCGCTCGATCCCGAGTCCGAAGGCGAAGCCCTGCACCCGCTCGGCGTCGTAGCCGGCGGACTCGACGAAGCCGAGCACGTTGGGGTCGACCATGCCGGCGCCGAGGATCTCGATCCAGCCCTGGCCCTTGCAGAGGTTGCAGCGCTCGCCGCCCGCGAGCTCGCCGCCGCCGCCGCACTGGAAGCAGGAGACGTCGACCTCGACGCTGGGCTCGGTGAAGGGGAAGAAGTGCGGCCGCAGGCGCAGCTCGCGCTCGCCCCCGAAGATCGCCCGGCACATCGCCAGCAGCGTCCCCTGCAGGTCGGCCAGGGTCAGCCCCGCGGCGATCGCCAGCCCCTCCATCTGGTGGAACATCGGGCTGTGGGTGGCGTCGGAGTCGCGCCGGTAGACCTTGCCGGGGACGACGACGAAGATCGGCGGCGGCTGCGTCTCCATCGCCCGGATCTGCATCGGAGAGGTGTGGGTGCGCAGCAGCACGTCGGGGTGCGACTGCACGTAGAAGGTGTCCTGGAGCATCCGCGCCGGGTGCCCGGGCGGGTGGTTGAGGGCGGTGAAGTTGTAGTAGTCGTGCTCGATCTCCGGGCCTTCGGCGACGTGGTAGCCGAGCCCGACCATCACGTCCTCGATCAGCCGCGTGGTGCGGGCGATCAGGTGCGGGTGGCCGACGGGGCGCGGCGGCGCCCCCGGCAGGGTGACGTCGACCCGGTCGGCGAGCAGGCGGGCGTCGAGCTCGGCGGCGTCGAGCCGGGCGGCGCTCTCCTCCAGCAGCGACTCCAGCTCCTTGCGGGCCTTGTTGGCGGCGCCGCCGACCTTGCCCCGTTCCTCCGCCGGCAGCTCGGCGATCCCGCGCAGGATCGAGGTCAGCTCGGCTTTGCGGCCGAGGTAGCGGACCCGCAGCTCCTCCAGCTCGGCGGTCGAGCCGGCGGCGGCGATCGCCGCCGTGGCCTCGCCCCTGATCTCCTCGATCCGTTCAAGCATCGGGCGTTGCCTCCGGCATGGCGGGCGACGATATCCGCTTCGCGGCGCTCGCCACGCGCTCGCAGGCGATCGCCGCGGCGGCGGCGACGTTGAGCGACTCGGGGCCTTCCGGCCGCAACGGGATCGTGACCCGCACCTCGCAGCGGTCGAGCACTTCTGGGGGCAGCCCCTCGCGCTCGGCGCCGAGGCATACGGTCGGGACCCCGACGAGACGATCGAGGCCCTCGCCGCCATGCGCGACCAGGGCGGCGCGCGGCCCCGGCGTCTCCTCCAGCTCGGCGCGCAGGGGCGGCCGGGCGAAGAGCGAGCCCATGCTCGCCCGCACCGCCTTCGGCGCGTACGGGTCGGCGCAGTCGGGCCCGAGGACGACGGTGCCGCCGAGGAGAGCGTCGGCGGTGCGGACGATGGTGCCGACGTTCCCGGGGTCGCCAACCGCGTGCAGGTACAGGCACGGCGGCAGCGTCCGAACGCAGTTGTCCCCGGATACCGGGGACAACTGCGTTCCGGGGTCCACGGGCAGCGGCCAGACGGCGATCGCCCGCGTCCCCGATCCCAGCGAGGAGGCGCCGTCCAGCAGCTCCGGCTCGACCTCCTCGCCGCCCAGGCCCGAGCCCGCGGCGGTGAGCAGGAAGCGCGGCTCGGCGCCGGCGGCGAGGCCGGCCTCGAGCAGGTCCTCCCCCTCGGTCGCGAACAGCCCCTCGCGCTCGCGGTGCTTGCGGTCGCGCAGCTTGCGGACCAGCTTCAGCTTCTCGTTGTGGGGGCTGGCGATCGTCATCTGTAGGTCGGATCTGTCATTTCGTCTCTGCGGTTTCTTCTCCTGGAACGAAAAAGCGGGCCGTCTTCACGGCCCGCCCGGGAAAGTGGAGTGTCGGTGTGCCGCTAGGCGGCCGCACCCTCCCGGGCTAGCTCCACGAATCGGCGGAAGGCCTCGCGGTCGGAGACCGCGATCTCGGCCAGCATCTTGCGGTTCACCTCGACTTCGGCGCCCTTGAGGCCGTGCATCAGTTCGGAGTAGCTCATGCCCTCCATCCGCGCGGCGGCGTTGATGCGGGTGATCCAGAGGCGGCGGAAGGTCCGCTTCTTGTTGCGCCGGTCGCGGTAGGCGTACATCCCCGACCGCTGCACCTGCTCTTTGGCGAAGCGGTAGGAGGAGTGCTTGCGGCCGAAGTAGCCCTTGGCTTCCTTCAGCACCTTGCGGCGCTTCTTGCGCGCGTGGACGGAGCGCTTGACGCGGCTCACTTCTTCTTGCCTCCCCCGAGCAGCGCCCGCACGGTCGGGGCGTCGTTCGGCGAGATCTCCACCGGTTTGGCCATCTTCCGCTTCCGCTTCGGCGACTTTTTCTCCAGGATGTGGCTGGAGTAAGCCCGACGGCCCCGGAGCTTGCCGGTGGCGGTCTTCTTGAAGCGCTTCTTGGCGCCGGAATGGGTTTTCATCTTCGGCATCGGGTCCGCTATTGAAGCAGACGCGGGCGCCCGAGCGGAGTCGCGCCCCCGGCGCGGGTACGCTGCGCCGCGATGCGAATCATCTACGTCGTCGGCACGCGGCCGAACTTCGTCAAGACGGCGCCGGTGATCGGCGCCCTGCGCGCCCGCCTGCCCGAGGGGCGCCACGCGATCGTCCACACCGGCCAGCACTACGACCGGCTGATGTCGGAGGTCTTCCTCGAGGAGCTGGGCGTGCCGGCGCCCGACCACATGCTCGAGGTCGGCTCCGGCAGTCACGCGGCGCAGACGGCGCGGACGATGGAGCGGCTGGAGCCGGTCCTGCTCGAGGAGCGCCCCGACCTGGTGATCGTCCCCGGCGACGTCAACTCGACCCTGGCGGCGGCGCTGACCGCGGTGAAGATGGGGATCCCGGTAGCCCACATCGAGTCCGGCCTGCGCAGCTTCGACATGACCATGCCCGAGGAGGTCAACCGGATCGTCGCCGACCGCTTCGCCGCCCATCTCTTCCTCCACAGCGACGAGGCGATCGAAAACCTGCGCGCCGAAGGCATCCCCGACGAGCGCATGCACTTCGTCGGCAACACGATGATCGACACCCTGGTGGCGCTGGAAGAGCGCTTCCGCGCGGCGGCGAGCGCCGGGCGGCTGGGCCTCGAGCCGGGCTCCTACGCCCTCGTCACCCTCCACCGCCCCGCCCTCGTCGACGGCCCGCTGCTGGGCGAGACCGTCGCCCAGCTGGCGGCGCTGGCGCGCGAGATGCCGGTCGTCTTCCCGGTCCACCCCCGCACCCGCAAGATGATGGAGAGCGTCGAGTCAGACCACCCGGGGCTGGCGCTGATCGAGCCGCTCGGCTACCTCGACTTCCTCTCGCTGCTGGCCGACGCCGGCGCCGTCCTCACCGACTCCGGCGGCATCCAGGAGGAGACGACCTACCTCGGCATCCCCTGCTTCACCCTGCGCGACAACACCGAGCGGCCGGTGACGATCCGCGCTGGAACCAACACCCTGCTCGGCCTCGACCCGGCGGCGATCGCCGGCATTCCGGCGGCGCTGGCGGCACGCGGAGACGAGCCTTCGGAGCCGCCGCCGCTGTGGGACGGCCATGCGGCGGAGCGGATCGCCGACGTGATCGCGGCCGATGCCTGACTAGGCGTCGGCGGGGGCGTCGGCGTCGGCCGACGCTCCCGCGTCGGCCGAAGCGTCAGCTGAGGCTGCCTCGGCGGCGGGCGCCTCGGCCGCCGCGGGGGCGTCGGCGTCGGCGGCGCCGTCCGGCTGAGCGGCGTCGTCGAGCTTCGCGACCTCTTTGCTCGGCGCCAGCAGCATGCTCATGTTGCGGCCTTCCTGCAGCGGCGCCGACTCGATCACGGCGATGCCGCCGAGGTCCTCGAAGAGCTTCTGCAACAGCGCCCGGCCGCGCTCGGGGTGGGCCTGCTCGCGGCCGCGGAACATGATCGTGACCTTGACCTTGTCGCGGTGCTTGAGGAAGCGCTCGACGTGGCCTTTCTTGGTCTCGTAGTCGTGGCTCGCGATCTTCGGCCGCAGCTTGATTTCGCGGATGTTGACCTGCTGCTGGTGCTTGCGGGCCTGCTTCTGCTTCTGCTCCTGCTCGTATTTGTACTTCGAGTAGTCGAGCAGGCGGGTCACCGGCGGCTTCGATCCCGGCGCCACCTCGACCAGGTCGAGGTCGGCCGCCTGGGCGCGTTTGAGCGCGTCGGCGATCTCGACGATCCCGAGCTGCTCGCCGTCGGCGCCGATCAGGCGCACCTGCGGAACCCGGATCCGCTCGTTGATCCGGGTGGTGTCGCGCTCTGGTGGGCGCCGATCGAACCTACGCGGAACCGGCACTATCGAGAGGAGCGGTGGAGCTTCAAGAGGACGAGCAGTCGGGTCGCGGGCACGGGGCGCTCAGCGGCGGCGGTGGTTTTGCGTGCCAGCAGTCAAGTGCCGCGGAGTATAGAGGGAGCGCGGGCCTTGGCAACCGTTGGCGCTCATAGGACAACCTCCCCCTTGTTCTTCTGAGATTGAGAGGCCGAGCGCAGCGAGGCCGTCGAAGATCCCCGGGGAACGAATAGAGAAGCCGACCCCCGCCGGGAGAGTGCCTTCGGCGCTTGCCGCCTAGACGGCCCGCGTGAGACCAGCACCTCCCGGCGGTGCGAGGCGCCAGAAGCGCCAACAGGACGTGGTGCCCGAAAGCACCGCCCTATGAGCATGCGCAACGGCTCCTCGTGGCCGGCCATCAGCCGAGATGAATCGACCGAGGAGGAAGCATGGCAGGAACGAAGACCGCGGGAGTCGACTGGGCCAGCGAGGCCCACGAGGTCTGCATCAGCGAAGAGGGGCGAGTTCTCGAGCGCTTCTCCGTCACCCACGACGAGCGCGGGATCGCCGCCCTTGCCCGCAGGCTCACCCGTGCAGGCATCGCCCGGGTGGCGATCGAGCGGCCCGACGGGATCCTGGTCGAGCGCCTCTTGGCCGCCGGCCTGGTGGTCCTGGCGATCCACCCCAACCAGGTCAAGGCCGCCCGCCCGCGCTTCGCGGTCGCCCACGGCAAGTCCGATCGCTTCGACGCCTACGTCCTCGCCGAGCTGGCGCGCACCGACGCCCACCGCTTCCGGGCGCTGGTCCCCGACTCCGATGAGACCAAGGCGCTGCGGGCGCTGACCAGGGCGCGGGAGGACCTGGTCGGGGTGCGGGTCGAGCTGGCAAACCAGCTGCGCGCCCAGCTGCAGGCATTCTGGCCCGGGGCGCTGATCTTCGCCGCCCTCGACAGCTGGGTCTCGCTGGCCTTCATCGAGCGCTACCCGAGCCCGGCGGAGGCCAAGGCCCTCGGCGCTAAGCGGATGGGCGCCTTCCTCGCGCGCAGCGCCTACAGCGGCAGCACCGATCCCGCCGAACTGGTGGCGCGGATCAAGGCGGCGCCGCAGGGCACCGCGGGCCCGGCCGAGTGCGAGGCCAGGCGGGCGGTGGTGCTGGGTCTCATCGCCGCCCTGCGGCCGATCGTCGAGGAGATCGCCGCCCTCGACAAGCAGATCCGCGAGCGCCTCGCCGCCCATCCCGATGCGGCGATCTTCGCACCGCTGTTCCGCGACCCCAAGACGACGATCTGCCCGGCGACCCTGATCGCCGAGCTCGGCGATGCCCGGGGCCGCTACCCGACCGAGGCGGCAATGGCCGCCGACGCCGGCATGAGCCCGGTCGCCCTGGAGTCGGGCAAGCTGCGCGTCGCCACCTTCAGGCGGGCCTGCGACAAGCGCCTGCGGGTCGCCGTGGCGACCCTCGCAGACTCCACCCGCCACTGGCATCCATGGGCCAAGGAGGTCTACCGAAGGGCGCGGGAGCGAGGCCAGGATCACCCCCATGCGATCCGCACCTTGGGCCGCGCCTGGATCAGGGTTCTCTGGCGCTGCTGGCGGGACGAAGTGCCTTACGACGCCGAGCGCCACGGCAACTTCGGCCGGCTTCAGACGGCGGGGGGTTGACACAGGACGTCTCAGGCGATGCCCGCCTCGGCCTTGACGCGGGCGGCGAACTCGGCGATCGACATCTCCCCCAGGTCGCCATCCCCGTGGGAGCGGACGGCCACCGCGCCGTTCTCCTGCTCGCGATCGCCGACGACCAGCATGTAGGGGTAGCGGTCGATCGAGGCGTCGCGGATCTTCTTGCCGATCGACTCCGAGCGCTCGTCGACGGCGACGCGGACACCGGCCTCGCACAGCGCCGCCAGCGCCTGCTCGCCGTAGGAGCGGTGGCGGTCGGAGATCGGCAGGACGATCGCCTGCACCGGCGCCAGCCAGACCGGGAAGCGGCCGCCGTAGTGCTCGATCAGGATCCCGGCGAAGCGCTCCATCGAGCCGAGCAGGGCGCGGTGGATCATCACCGGCCGCCGCTGCTGGTCGTTCTCGTCGGTGTAGTAGAGGTCGAAGCGCTCGGGCATGAAGAAGTCGACCTGGCAGGTGCCGCACTGCCAGGAGCGGCCGAGCGCGTCGGTGACGTGGAAGTCGATCTTCGGCCCGTAGAAGGCGCCGTCGCCGGGGTTGAGCTGGTAGTCGCGGCCGATCGCGGTCAGCGCTTCGTGCAGCGCCGCTTCGGCCTGCTCCCACTCCTCGTCGGTGCCGATCGAGTTCTCCGGCCGGGTCGAGAGCTCGACCCGGACGTCGTCGAAGCCGAAGCGCTCGTAGAGCTCGTCGATCGCGGCGACGACCTCGGTCACCTCGCCGACCACCTGCTCGGGCGTGCAGTAGACGTGGGCGTCGTCCTGGGTGAAGGCGCGCACCCGCAGCAGCCCGTGCAGGACGCCCTCGCGCTCGGCGCGGGAGACCTGGCCGAACTCCGCCAGGCGCAGCGGCAGCTCGCGGTAGGAGTGGCGGTCGGAGCCGAAGACGAGGCAGGCGCCGGGGCAGTTCATCGGCCGCAGCGCGTACTCGCGATCGCCCCATTCGGAGAAGTACATGTTCTCGCGGTAGTTGTCCCAGTGGCCGGAGCGGTGCCAGAGCTCGACGTCCATCACGTGCGGGGTCTTGATCTCCTGGTAGCCGCGCTTGCGCAGCTGTTTCTGCACCTCGGCCTCGATCAGGTGCAGCAGCGTCGTCCCGTTGGGCAGCCAGAACGGCATCCCCGGCGCCTCCTTGCGCAGCATGAAGAGGCCGAGCTGGGGGCCGAGGCGGCGGTGGTCGAGCTCGCGCGCCTGCTCGAGGCGCTCGAGGTGCTCCTGGAGGTCCTGCTTGGAGAAGAAGGCGGTGCCGTAGATCCGGGTCAGGCTCTCGCGGTTCTCGTCGCCGCGCCAGTAGGCGCCCGCGACCGAGTTCAGCTTGATCGCCTTGATGCGGCCGGTCGAGGGGCCGTGGGGCCCGCGGCAGAGGTCCTCGAAGGGGCCGTTGCGGTAGAGCGAGACCGTCTCCACCCCTTCGTCGCGGACGAGGTCCTCGATCAGCTCGACCTTGAAGCCCTGCCCCTGGCCGCGGAAGATCTCGATCGCCTCGGCGACGGGGACGTCGCGGCGGCCGAACTCCTCGTCGGCGGCGATGTGGCGCAGCATCGCCTCCTCGATCTTCGGCAGGTCGTCTTCGGTGATCTTTGTATCCGGCGGGAACTCGAAGTCGTAGTAGAAGCCGGACTCGATCGGCGGGCCGATCGTCACCTTGGTGCCGGGGTAGAGCTCCGTCACCGCCTCGGCCATCACGTGGGCGGCGTCGTGGCGGACCAGCTCGAGGGCCTCGGGGTCGCGGTCGGTGACGATCGCCACCTCGGCGCCGCCCTCGGGCAGCGGCGCGGCGAGGTCGCGCAGCTCGCCGTCGACCTTGATCGCCAGCGCCGCCTTCGCCAGGCCGGGCCCGATCGCCGCCGCGGCGTCGGCGCCGGTCGCCCCCACGGGCAGCTCCAGCGGCTTGCCGTCGGGCAGCGTGACGACCAGCTTGTCGGTTGCGGCCTCCATGCGTTGGGATGGTAGTGGCGGTCGGTCAACGACGAGACCTCCCTTTCCGTCGCCAATAGCGATGGAAGGGGAGGTCTCGGCCTCGACCGCCTAGCGTTGACTGCCCTGGCGGGCCTGGCGGACGGCTATCAGGGGGCAGGGGCTCTTGCCGACGACGCCGCCGGTGACTTCCCAGAGGACGTAGGGCGGGGCGAGCCGGCGGACGCGAAGGCCCGCGTAGGGCGGGTCGTCACTGTCACCGCGGGTGACGACGAAGCGGACGCCCGACGGCGGCGTCTCGTCCACTCCCGATTCGGCCGCGATGCAGACGCGGCCGCCACGCAGCTCCCAGGCGATGAAGGGGGTGCCGTGTTCGTCGGCGAGCAGCGTGTCGGAGGCGATCGCGAGCGTCGAGTCGGCGGCGACGAGCGGCCGCAGGCCGGTCAGTGCCGGCGAGTAGCTGCCCGGCCCGACCGGCGCGTTTGCCAGCGCCAGCAGCGAGCAGGCCCCGGCCGCCAGCAGGAACGCCGCCCCCGCGAGGGCCGCCACCACTCCCCGCCGCCCCCCGGAGCCAGGCGAGGTGTCGACTTTCTTCCGCATACCGAAAGAAACTCGCCACTCCGCATCCCGCAGTAGCGGCAGGAGGATCGTCAGGGCGACGAGCGGGGCGGCGATCTCGATCGCCTTGGCGGCGGTGTAGGGAGTGCCGCCGGCGCGGGCGGCGACGTAGGCGAGGGCGGCGGCGGCGAGGCCGGAGAGGATCGCCGTCTCGCGGCGGCGCCAGCAGGCGGCGACGCCGTAGGCGAGGAGGACGAGGGCGAAGGCGATGCCGAGGTAGTAGGCGGCCGCCGGGACGGCGCCGTCGCCGGGGGCGAGGCGGAAGTCGCCCGAGGGCCAGATGCCGAGCGCCTCGAAGGGCGAGACCTGGCCGAAGAGGTTGCCGAGCCCGGGTCCGTTCGGGTCGAAGGTCTCGAACTGCTTGAAATCGATCATCCGCCCGACCTCGGGGGCGACGAGGACGAGGAACGGCAGGGCGCCCAGCAGCAGCGGGCGGGAGGGCGGCGGGCGGCGCTCGAGCGCGGCTTCGACGCCCAGCCAGAGGACGAGCGCGCCGCCGAGCCAGAGCAGGCCGGGGAAGCTGTAGGCGTAGACGGCGCCGACGGCGAGCAGCGCCGCGGGGACGAAGCGCAACGGCAGTCCGGCCCAGCTCCGCGTCGACTCGCGCAGGGCGAGGACGAAGGCCAGCAACAGCAGCGCCTCGATCGTCTCCTTGAAGGCGCCCTGGGCGAAGTAGGAGGCGACGACGTAGGCGAGACCGACGACGAGGGCGGCGGCGGTCCGCGGCAGCGGCCGCAGCTCGGCGAAGGCGGCCAGGGCGGTAAGCGGCGCCAGCACCGCGACCGCGACCGTCAGCCCGCTGAACCCCTGCACCAGCCCGACCCCCAGCCCCTTGTCGAGGGCGACGACAACCGCGTGCGGGCCGAGCGGGTAGCCCTGGTGCAGGAGCTGGGAGCCCTGCCCATCGGCAAGCCGGTCGGCCGCCAGCAGGTGCTGGGACATGTCGGGGTTGAAGCTGGTGCCGAGAATCCCAAAGTGGCCTTCGACCGCGAACGGCAGCGAGGCGGCGAGCAGCGCCACGAGGGCGACGGGGCAGCCAACCCGCAGTGCCTCCCCCCCGCCCTCGAGCCGTCCCCAGAGGTAGGCGACCGCGGCGACCGTCAGCGCCGCGACGACAATCGCGGAGACGGCCCCGTCCCCGGGCAGTCGCACCGTCGCCCAGCAGACCGCGCAGAGCAGCGCCAGCCCAACCGCCGGCGCCAGCCACGACCAGCGCCGCCAGCCGCAGAGCCCGATTGCCGCCTGCCCGAGCGCCAGCGACGACCCACAGACCGCCACGACCGCTGCGTAGGTCCCGATCACAACATCGGTGGAGGTTCGCGGGCGGCCACTTAGGGCGCGAGCCTAGACTGCGACGATGGCGTTCGTACCGCCAGCCCGTCACCTGCTGCGGGCCAAGGACCTCGCCGACGCCCGCTACTTCGAGCCGCTCGACGTCGCCCAGCTGGCCGCCGCTGCGGGGCTCTCCCGCGCCCACCTCAGCCGCGAGTTCCGCCGCGAGTTTGGCGTCTCCCCCCACGCCTACCTGCTGACGAGGCGGCTCGAGCGCGCCGCCGCCCTGCTGCGCGACACCGACAACTCGGTGCTGGAGATCTGCACCGCGGTCGGGCTGCAGAGCCTCGGCTCGTTCACCACCAGCTTCAAGCGGATCTACGGCAGGACGCCGACGGAGTACCGCGCCGCCTTTCCGCCGGCGGCGGCGAGGGCGGTCGTCCCGGCCTGCATCGTGCGCGCCTATGGCCGTCCGCAACACCGCACGTTTCGAGAAGACAGGGCGCCGACCCCGACCTAGCATCGCTTCCAAGCTGATCCCAAGTGAGGAGTAGAGATGAAAATCGCACACGCCCAGATCTGGGTCCACGACCAGGACGAGGCTCTCGCCTTCTACACCGAGAAGCTCGGCATGGAGGTTCGCAGCGACGTCACCATCCCCGAGGTCGGCGACTTCCGCTGGCTGACGGTGTCGCCGCCCGGGCAGGAGGACTTCGCGATCGTGCTGATGGAGACCCCCGGCCCGCCGGTCTTCGATGAAGCGACCTCGAAGCAGATCGAGGACCTGATGGCGAAGGGAGCCTCGGGCGGGATCTTCCTCACCACCGACGACTGCCGCGCCAGCTACGAGGAACTGAAGGCCCGCGGCGTCGAGTTCACCGAGCCGCCGGAAGAGCGCCCCTACGGGATCGACTCGGGCTTCCGCGATCCCTCCGGGAACAGCCTGCGGTTGACCGAGGTGAAGCTCCCCGCGACCGCCTGAGGCTCGCGCCGGCGGTAGTAACGCGGCCGATCTCGACTCCTGCGAAGAGGACCGAGATCGGCCGCGGCGTTCCTGTCAGGAGTGCTTCATGATCCGCACGCTCGAATGGACTTGCGCGATTTGCTCGATCTTCATCGCCTTTCACCTCCTTCCTCATCCGGCCCGGCGCGCATTCCCCCGGGAGAGGTCAGGAGGACACTAAGGAAAAATCGAGTGTCCGCTATTTGCCTGTCGGGAGGTGTCCCCCGATGGCGCCAGCCCTTATGCTCGGCATATGACTATCCGGTCAGGTCCGTCCGACGCCTGACCTACGGTCGGCCGGTGGCGCGTCCGACCTTCCCCCGCTCGATCGTGGAGTTCCAGCGCCGCTTCCCCGACGAGGCGGCGTGCCGCGCCTACCTGTTCGAGTCCCGCTGGCCGGACGGCTACCGCTGCCCGCGCTGCGGGTCCGAGGAGGTCGGCGGCGAGCATCGGCGCCACCTCTGGCAATGCAAAGGCTGCGGCCACCAGACCTCGGTCACGGCGGGGACGGTCATGCACAAGACCCGCACCCCGCTCACGCTCTGGTTCTGGGCCGCCTACCTCCTCACCACCCACACGCCGGGGATCTCGGCGGTT
>CAVPEX010000065.1:0-72040 GCA_963703585.1 uncultured Solirubrobacterales bacterium
TGCACCTGCCGCTGGACGAGCTGGCCGGTCGCGCCGGCGAGATCGACCGCGACCGGCCCGTGATCCTCTACTGCCGCGGCGGCAACCGCTCGACGATGGCGACGGCGGCGCTCGCCGACGCCGGCTACGACGCCGCGAAGCTGACCGAGGGCATCGTCGGCTGGTCGGAGGCCGGCCTGCCGCTGGAGCCCGAGGCCGGCTACGTCTCCGAGTCGGGAGAAGCCGCCGCGGTCCTGCAGGCGCGGAAGCAGGCCGGCCCGGCCTAGAAAAGCCTGCTCCCGAGATAAATACCCTAATCCCGGTCAGGTTTTGCTATTTTCCTCCGCATGGAGGTGACGGTCGCTGAGAACAAGGAGCAGCGCGGCAAGGGCCGCGTCGGCTCGCTCGAGAACCCGGAGAGCTACGCGAACGTCCCGGGGCACATCATCCCGATCGTCGAGCGCGAGTTCGACGACTTCGACAACGAAGCCGAGGAGTTCCTCGCCGGCCGCCTCGCCGAGGACCAGTTCATCGGCTTCCGCCTCAAACAGGGCGTCTACGGCCAGCGCCAGCCCGACGTGCAGATGGTCCGCGTCAAGCTCCCCTTCGGCGGCGTCACCCCGGACCAGATGGACATGTTCGGCCAGGTTGTCGAGAAGTACGCGCCGCTGAACAAGGGCCACGTCACCACCCGCCAGAACATCCAGATCCACCACGTGCCGCTGCGCGACATGGAGGCGCTGATCCGCGAAATCTCCTCCGTCGGCCTCTCCTCGCGCGAGGGTTGCGGCAACACGGTCCGCAACGTCACCGGCGACCCCTGGGCCGGCGTCGCCCCCGACGAGGTCTTCGACCCGACGCCCTACGCCGGCGCCTACGTCCGCTACTTCGTCCGCCACCCGACGACGCAGCTGATGCCGCGCAAGATCAAGACCGCCTTCAGCGGCTCCGACGAGGACCGCGCGATCACCGGCATCCACGACATCGCCTTCATCTCGCGCGAAAGGGACGGCGTCCGCGGCTTCGAGGTCCGGGTCGGCGGCGGCACCTCGATCATGGCCCGCGTCGCCCCGACCGTCTACGAGTTCGTCGAGGCCGACAACGGCGACTACCTCAAGGTCGCCGAGGGCATCTTCCGCATCTTCGACCGCCAGGACTGGCTGCGCGTCAACCGCGCCCGCGCCCGGATCAAGGTCCTGCTGGACAAGATCGGCGTCGAGGCCTTCCGCGAGCTGCTCGACGAGGAGCTCGAGGGCGACTGGGTGGCGGAGCGCGAGTTCGACGTCGAGCGCCTGCGCTTCGACGACGACGAGGAGGCCGGCGCCCCGGACGTACCGCCCGAGTACGCCTCGCCCAACGGCGACCACACCGAGTTCGAGCGCTTCTGCGAGGGCAACGTGCAGCCGCAGCGCCAGCAGGGCTTCTCCACCGTCGAGGTGAAGATCACCCGCGGCGACCTCAGCCCGGAGCAGTTCCGCGGCCTCGCCGCGATCATGCGCGAGTACACCGGCGGCCATGCCCGCAGCACCGTGCAGCAGAACTTCGTCCTGCGCTGGGTCCGCGACGAGGCGCTCTACGACGTCTGGCAGCGGCTGACCGGGCTCGGACTCGGCGAGGCCGGCGCCCGCGAGATCACCGACGTCGTCAGCTGCCCCGGCACCGACAGCTGCAAACTCGGCATCACCAGCTCGATGGGCCTCAACCGGGCGATCAAGGAGCGGGTCGACTCGATGCGGATCAGCGACGAGCTGACCAAGCGGATCCACATCAAAATGAGCGGCTGCCCGAACGGCTGCAGCCAGCATCACATCTCGAACATAGGTTTCTACGGCGCCTCGCTTAAGGTCGGCGACCGCCAGATGCCCGCCTACATCCCGCACATCGGCGGCAACTTCGAGGGCGGCGAGGTCATCTTCGGCAAGCGGCTGAAGTCGCGGCTGCCGGCGAAACGGGTCCCCGAGGCGGTCGAGCGCTGGGTGCGCCTCTACGAGGCCGAGCGCGACGAGGGCGAGGAGTTCAACGCCTTCGCCGAGCGCACCGGCACCGAGACCTTCGAAGGCGCGGTCAAGGATCTGACCCTTCCGGCCGAGTTCAGCCTCGAGACGATGCAACAGTTCATCGACTGGAACCGATCCAGCCCGTACAAGGTCGAGCGCGGCGAGGGTGAGTGCGCGATTTAGTTGCGTATTCTTTGAGCAATGAAGCCTCCGCCCGTCACCCTCTCCGGCACCGTTCCGACAATCGAGGACATCGACCACGAGGCGATCGCCGTCGACCTCGAGGACCGCTCCGCCCAGGAAGCGCTGGAGTGGATGTTCGAGAACTTCGGCGCCCAGCACTACATCGCCTGCTCGTTCCAGAAAACGAGCTCGGTCACGGCCCATCTGGCGAGCCGGGTCAATCCCGAGGCGCGCTTCTTCTACCTCGATACCGAGGTCCTCTTCCCGGAGACCTACGAGACCCGCGACCAGCTGGCGGAGACACTGGGGATCGAGTTCGACCGGTACCACAACCTGACGCTGGAGGAGCAGGCCGCCGAGTACGGCGACGAGCTCTGGAAGAGCGACCCGGACTCCTGCTGCGGCCTGCGCAAGGTCGAGCCGATGCGCCGCGCCCTGTCTTCCGTAGACTGCTGGGTCGCCGGCGTCCGGCGCGGAGATTCCAGCACCCGTTCCAGGACCCCGAAGTTCGGCTGGGACAAGAAATTCAACCTCTGGAAGTTGAACCCGCTTGCCGACTGGACCGAGCGCGACGTCTGGAACTACATCCGTGAGCACCACCTCCCTTACAACCCGCTCCACGATCACGGCTACCCTTCGATCGGCTGCACCCACTGCACGCAGCCGGTGGTTCCCGGTGGCTCTTCGCGCGACGGCCGCTGGGCCGGTCTCGCAAAGACCGAGTGCGGGATCAACTAGCGCCCCGCGGCGCCCTTCCGATTTTTCCGTTCCCCCGACCCGATTGGTGAGACCTTCCGATGAGCGAGACGATGGCTGAGTTGTCCCTGACCCTTTCCGAGCGCCACACGGCGGACTTCGAGATGATCGGCAACGGCGGCTTCGCGCCCCTGACCGGCTTCCAGGGCTCCGCCGACTGGGAGCGCGTCTGCACCGAGATGCGGACCGTCGACGGCGACTACTGGCCGATCCCGATCACCCTGGCGACCGACCTCGAGTGCGGGGTCGGCGACGTCGTCGAGCTCGCCTCCGACGAAGGCAAGCCGCTGGGGCGGATCAGGGTCGAGGAGGTCTGGGAGCGGGACGCCCGCAAGGAGGCCGAGCTGGTCTACGGCACGACCGACGAGGCGCACCCGGGCGTGGCGGCGATCTACGAGGAGGGCAGCCGCTGCATCGCCGGCCCGATCGAGGTCGACGCGCTGCCGGATCACGAGGAGGCGTTCATGCGCCGCTACAAGACTCCGGCCGAGCACAAAGCCGACTTCGAGGCGCGTGGCTGGAAGAAGATCGTCGCCTTCCAGACCCGCAACCCGATCCACCGCGCCCACGAGTACCTGACCAAGGCCGCGCTGGAGACCTGCGACGGGCTCTTCATCCAGCCGCTGATCGGCAAGACCAAGGCCGGCGACATCCCCGCCGACGTGCGGATGCGCTGCTACGAGGTGCTGATGGAGAACTACTACCCGAACGACCGCGTGGTCCTCGGCGTCAAGCCGGCGAAGATGCACTACGCCGGCCCCCGCGAGGCCGTCCTGCACGCGATCGTCCGCCGCAACTACGGCGCCACCCACTTCATCGTCGGCCGCGATCACGCCGGCGCCGGCGACTACTACGGCACCTACGACGCGCAGAAGATCTTCGACGAGATCGACATCGACGAGCTCGGGATCGAGCCGCTGATGTTCGAGCACACCTTCTGGTGCAACGAGTGCGAGGGGCTGGCCTCCAACAAGACCTGCCCCCACGACGCGGAGGCGCACCTGTTCCTTTCCGGCACCAAGGTCCGCGAGATGCTCGGCAACGGCGAAAGGCCGCCGCACGAGTTCTCGCGCGACGAGGTCGCCGACATCCTGATCGACGCTTACAAGGAGGACTGAACGAGCATGGCTGGTGAGAAGGGCTTCACCCTCTGGTTCACCGGACTTTCCGGGGCCGGCAAGACGACGATTTCGAGGCTGCTGGAGGGGCACCTACGCGAGCGCGGCTCGAGGCTGGAGATCCTCGACGGCGACATCGTCCGCGAAAACCTCTCGAAGGGGCTCGGCTTCTCGAAAGAGGACCGCGACACCAACATCCGCCGCATCGCCTTCGTCGCCGACCTGCTCAGCCGCAACGGCGTGCCGGTGATCACCGCGGCGATCTCGCCCTACGCGGAGATCCGCGCCGAGGCGCGGGAGATGATGGGCGACCGCTTCGTCGAGGTCTTCGTCAAAGCCTCGGTCGACACCTGCGCCGAGCGCGACGTCAAGGGCCTCTACGCGAAAGCCTTCGCCGGCGAGATCAAGGAATTCACCGGCGTCTCCGATCCCTACGAGGCTCCCGACAACCCCGAGGTCGTCTGCGACACCGAAAGCGAAACCGCCGAGGAGTCGGCCCAGAAGCTGATCGAGTACCTCGAGCAGCGGGACCTGATCCCGGGCCCGGCCGTCGCCGCGTAGGCGCAGCCCCGCCCGTTTACTGAGCCAGGCGTTCCAGAACCTCGCGATCCTCCTCGAGGCGCCGCTTCAGTCGCTTCTGGAAGTCCTTGTCGGCGCGCCGCGCCGCGATGTGGTTGTCGATCGCCTCGCGTACAGCCTCGGACACCGGCATGTCGTCGGCTCTGGCGATGGCGGCCAATTCTGCGGCTTTGTCCTCCGAGAGGCGGAGGCTCATTGCCTTGGTTGCCATGGGTGCAGATCTCCTGGGGTGTTCTGGAATCGAGTGTTACCCGGTGGTGACACTGAAGGCAATTACAGGCGGAGGCGGTGCTCGGCGTCCCCGCTGAGCAGCTCATTCGCATAGTGCGAATTCCTGGCGCCGAGTCCGCCCTCTCGGCGCCGTTCGCCAGCTTCGGGGGCATCGACTTCTATGAGGGTCCCGCCGAGCGAGCTGCGATCTGCTGCTCGCGGATCATCCGCAACCACCCTCTCCCCGATGGGAACAAGCGGCTTGGCTACGAGTGCATGCGGGAGATGCTCGAACGGGACGGAGTTCCGTGGCCGGGCCCGAGCGAGGATGCTGAGGAGATCGCCACCATGGTCGAGCGACTTTGCAGCGAGGGATGTCTCGGAGCAGGAGTTCGTCCGCTGGGTAAAGGCTCGCACCGAGCTCGGCGAGGGGTCCTGACGATCACGGTGCGGCCGTCGGCGAGGCGGGCGCGCTCGCTGTTGGTGGCCGCCTTGCCGGTCAGGGCTTCGGCGGCACCTGCGGCTCCCCCAGCCCGTAGGTGTCGTAGGCGCCGAAGGCGGCGAAGGTCTTGTGGGTCGGGCCGTGGTAGTCGGAGGAGCCGGTGGGGACGAGGCCCAGCTCCTCGCAGAGCTCCAGCAGGTGGGCCGTCTGCTCCCGGCTGTGGGTCGGGTAGAAGGTCTCGACCCCGTCGGCTCCGAGCGAGCGGATCAGGTCGTCGACCTCCTCCGGCGCCGAGATGTCCCAGTAGGGGTGGGCGATGACGGCGACGCCGCCGGCCGCGTGGATCAGCTCGATCGCCTGCTCGGCGTTGGGCCACTTGCGCGGGACGAAGGCCTTGGCGCCCGGCACCAGGTACTCCTCGAAGAAGGGGCCGAGGTCGCCGCTGGCGCCGGCGGCGCGGGCGATGTGGGGGCGGCCGATCGAGAGGGCGTCGCCGGCCTCGCGCACGGCGTCCTCGAGGTGCAGGTCGAAGCCCTCGGCGCGCAGCTTCTCGACGATTTCCCCGGCCCGCGAGACGCGCTCGTGCTGCGCCCGCTCGCAGGCCGGCGCGATCTTCCCCAGGTCGACCCAGTAGCCGCAGATGTGGAGGTCTTCCGCGTACTCGTGGACGCAGGACATCTCGATCGCCGGCACCAGCTCGATCCCGTGCGCCGCCGCCGCCTCCGCCGCCTCCGCCACGCCGGCGATCGCGTCGTGGTCGCTCAACGCCAGCGTCGTGACGCCGGCCTTGGCGGCTTCCTCGACCACCCCGGCGGGGGGCAGCTGGCCGTCGGACACGGTCGAATGGGACTGCAGCTCGATCAGCATCAGCCGGGGAGCCTAACCATCGTGTCTCCGCTGGAAAGTGCTCGGAACAATTAGCCGGCGGGTTGACGAACAAATCCTGGGAGGCGGCGGCACGCGATGCCGCGCGCGTAAATAGACTGCGCCGCCGTGTTCGAGAAGGTGCTGATAGCCAACCGCGGCGAGATCGCGATCCGCGTCGCCCGCACGCTGAAGGAGATGGGGATCGCCTCGGTCGCCGTCTACTCCGACATCGACCGCGAGGCGCCGCACGTGAAGGAGGCCGACGAGGCCTTCCTGATCGGCCCGGCGGTGCCGGCCGAAAGCTACCTCGACGTCCAGAGGATCATCGACACCGCGAAGGAGGCGGGGGCGGAAGCGATCCACCCCGGTTACGGCTTCCTCGCCGAGAACCCCGACTTCGCCCGCGCCTGCGCCGAGGCGGGGATCGTCTTCATCGGCCCGCCGGCGGAGGCGATCGAGGCGATGGGGTCGAAGACCCGCGCCCGCGAGATCATGGCCGAGGCCGGGGTGCCGATCGTCCCCGGCGCCACCGAGCCGGCGGTCGACCTCGACGCCGCCCGCGCGCAGGCCGAGGCCGCCGGCTACCCGGTCGCCTGCAAGGCCGCCGGGCGGCGGTGGCGGCAAGGGCTTCCGCGTCGCGATGACGCCCGACGACCTGCAGGACGCCTACGAGGGCGCCGCCCGCGAAGGCGAGAAGTTCTTCTCCGACGCCCGCGTCTACGTCGAGCGCTACCTCGAGGACCCGCGCCACGTCGAGGTCCAGGTGCTGGCCGACTCGCACGGCAACGTGATCCACCTCGGCGAGCGCGACTGCTCGATTCAGCGCCGCCACCAGAAGGTGATCGAGGAGGCCCCCGGCCCCCGCGTCGACGAGGAGATGCGTGCGCGGATCGGCAAGATCGCCACCGAGGCCGCCGCCGCCGTCGGTTACCGCGGCGCCGGCACGGTCGAGGGGATGCAGGTCGGCGATGAGTACTTCTTCCTCGAGATGAACACCCGCGTCCAGGTCGAGCACTGCGTGACCGAGATGGTGACCGGCATCGACATCGTCCGCGAGCAGATCCTCGCCGCCGCCGGCGAGCCGCTCTCGGTCTCCCAGGATGACGTCGAGCTGCGCGGCTGGGCGATCGAGTGCCGGATCAACGCCGAGGCCGCGCACAAGAAATTCGCCCCCGCGCCGGGCGCGATCGCCAGCTACCGCGAGCCGGCCGGTCCCGGCGTGCGGGTCGACTCGGGCGTCGTCGCCGGCTCCGAGGTGACGCCGATGTACGACCCGATGGTGGCCAAGCTGATCGTCTGGGACGTCGACCGCGAGCACGCGACGCGCCGCATGCTGCGGGCGCTCGGCGAGTTCGAGGTCGGCGGCCTGACGACGCTGATCCCCTTCCACGAAGCGATCCTCCGAACCGAGCAGTGGGCGAACGCCGAGACCTGCCGCGAGCTGATGGCGGACAACGACTGGCTGAAGTCGACGGCGCCGGCCGAGGCCGCGCCGCAGCCCTCCGAAGAGGGGGCGGAGATGATCAGCCGCGACTACAAGGTCGAGGTCTCGGGCAAGCTCTACGACGTCAAGGTGATCGGCGAGGCCGTCGCCGGCGCCGCCCCCGCCGCGGGCGGCCGCAAACCGCCCAAGCGCGAGCGCAAAGCGGGAGGCGGAGCCGCGGCCTCCAGCGAGTCCCTCCCCTCGCCGCTGCAGGGCACCGTGCTCAAGGTCGCCGTCGAGCAGGGCCACACGGTCGAAGAGGGCGACCTGATCTGCGTGATCGAGGCGATGAAGATGGAGAACGAGATCACCGCGCACCGGTCCGGGAAGGTGACCACCCTCAACGTCGCTGAAGGAGCGGCGGTTTCCTCCGGGGATGTTCTAGCCGTCATCGAGTAACGCGACTGCTCCTCACAGGCTTCAGGGGAGCCGGGTTAGACGATGGAAGCCGCCACGGCGCCGAAGGGCCGAAGCTGCTTCGGCGGCGACGAGAGCGGAAGAAGCATCCCGGACCAGAGCCGATCCAGCTGCTGTTGCCCGCGAGGAAGCGCTCCTCGCCCCACCGCCAGCTACTTCTGCTGCTGTTCTTTCTGCTGCTTCTTCTGTTCCCGTTCTTTTTCCCGCCGTTCCTTTTCTTTCTGGCGCTTGATCTCCAGCTGTTCCTTGCGGGTCAGTGGCAGCTTCGGGGCGGGTTCGTGGCAGGTGCGGCCGTTGCAGTCCTCGAGCAGGCGGAGCTGGGTGTGGAGGAAGTTGCGGATCGGGGCGTAGTTGTCGTCGCGGACGATGTTGCGGAGCTCGTAGGGGTCTTTGGTGACGTCGTAGAGCTCCTTCTCGCCATCCGGCCACGCGATGTACTTGTAGGGGCCGAGGCGGATCCCCTCGTAGTCCTTGGGCGGGGCGGTGATCGAGGTGGTGGCTTCGCCGGCCCTGCCGGTGGCGCTCGATTCGTCGCTGCGTTCGGCCTTCGTCTCGCCCGGCCGCGCCGGCTTCGACGGTTCGGCCCCGTTGGCCTCGACGTCGTTGGTCTCGACGAAGGACTCGAAGAGGATCGGGCGGCGGGTCCGCAGCGTGGTGTCGGTGATGTAGGGGACCAGCGAGCGGCCGTCGATGCTCTTGTCGGCGGTGGCGTGGGCCAGTTCGAGGATGGTCGGCGCGATGTCGATGTTGGCCGCCAGCTCGCCGGTGAAGCTGCCCGGTTTGATCCCCGGCCCGCGCATCAGGAAGGGCAGGTGGGTCGAGGGCTCATAGGCGAGGAACTTGCCGCCGACGAGGCGGTGCTCGCCGAGGAAGAAGCCGTTGTCGGAGGTGAAGATGATGTAGGTCTTGCGCAGCCGGCCGAGGCCGCCGAGCGTGTCGACGACCTGTTTGACGCCGTCGTCGATCGCCCGCAGCGACTCCAGCTGCTTCTCGTAGTAGACGCGGTAGGTGTGCAGTTCGGTGGGGGAGAGGAAGGGCGCTTCGCGGATGAAGCGCGGCTTGTCGGCGACGTTGCCCTCGTTCACGCCCTGGGACTTGCTGTGCGGCAGCGGCACGCCGCTGAGCGAGCCGTAGTGGCGGGTCGCCGGCTCCGGCCCGGCCGGGCGGCGGAAGTCCCCGTGCGGCGCCGTGTAGTCGAGCTGCAGGTAGAAGGGTCTTTCGGCCGGCGTCCCGACCAGCTCTTCGGAGGCGATGCGGCTGAGGACATCGGTCTCGTAGAGGCAGGGTTTGCCGTTGAGCGGGGCGAAGGGGCAGCCGAAGTCGTCGCGTTCGCCGTATTCCCGCGTTTCCCAGCTGCCGGAGTCGCCGAAGGGGCCGTCGAGGACGCCGTTGTCGTTGAGCGTGTAGCCGTAGAAATAGTGGTCGGTGTCGGCCTTCAGCACCGTGTGCCAGGCGCTCCAGCCGGGCGGCACGACGGTGCCGTTGTCGTACGGTTCGTCGCCATAGCCGTTGAGGAACTTGCCGATGTGGACCGTGCGGTAGCCGGCCGCCTGCAGCCAGGTGGCGAGGTTGTGGGTGTTGGCGCCGCGGAAGGAGAAGCCGAGGTAGCCGCCGTTGGGCTGGACGTTGCCGCGCACGTTGTGGTTGTGGGCGTAGCGGCCGGTCAGGAGGCTGACCCGGGAGGGGCAGCAGAGCGGGTAGGAGACGTAGTAGCGGTTGAGCGTCACGCCTTTTTCGGCGATCAGCCCGAGCGTGTTGGGCATGATCGGGATCGGGGCGCTGCCGGCGCCGATCGTCGCGTAGAGGCTGTCGATCGTCTGGTCGTCGGTCTGGATGACGACGAAGTTGGGCCGCTCGGTGGCGGGCAGGAGGTTCGCCTGGTGCTTGCCCCCGGCCGGCTTCCCCTTCCCCGCCGGGGCGGCGCTGGCGCTTTGCTGGCCGGCGAAGAGGAGGGCGGCGAGCAGCGCCAGGAAGCTCGCGGCCAGCGCGAGGCGCGCCACCACGAGGGCACGCATCTGGGTCCTTGGCTGAGCGAACTTATTCATCAGGGGCGCCTTACCCTCGAAACCGGCAGCCTGGGCCGGAGTTGCGCCTCAGGCTAGAAAACGCTCAGGACGCGCCGAGCTTTTTCGCTGCTTCGCGGAAGTTCTTCACCGTGGCGCTGGGGGCTTTGCGCCCTTCCAGTTTCTCGCCATGGCGGTTGACCCAGATCACCGGCACGTTCATTTTCAGCACCGGGGCGACGTCGGTCGCGTAGTCGCAGCCGATGTGGATCCAGCCTTTCTTGCCGCCGATGCGGCGCGCGCACTCTTTGAAGTGGACCGGGTCCGGCTTGTAGCTGCGCACCTGCTGGGCGGTGACGACGAGGTCGAGTTCGGTCCGCAGGTGGCGCCGCGAGATCCCCAGCAGTTTGTCGTCGATGTTGGAGATGATCCCGATCTCGTACTTCTTGCCCAGCCGGTCCATCGCCGCGTTGGCCTCGCGGAAGGGCAGCCAGTAGGCGACGCTGTTGGGCAGGAACTGGGCGCGGGAGGGCTCGACCTCCCAGCCGATCTCGCCGGCGACTTTGACGATCGTCCGCCGCAGCACCTCGGCGTAGAGCTCGTAGGAGCCGGCCATGATCTCCGCCTGCACCTCCATGAAGCGGGCGAGGAAGGGACCCTCCTCGAAGCTGAAGCCGTCTTTGGTCGCCTCTTTCTTGCAGGCGTCGATGATCCCTTTCTCCCAGTCGATCAGGGTGCCATAGCAATCGGTGGTCACCCAATTGATGCTTTTGAGACTTGGAAGGGCCATCGGCGAGCGCGGCATTATGCCAAGCGGCAGGGCTTGGGGGTTTCACCTATCCCCCGCAGGCACGAAGCGGCCGCCGAGCGCGCGTCTCGGATAGTGTGCCCGGCCGCGCTCCCCGCGCCACCTCATGGACCTTCTCGAGTACCAGGGAAAGCAGCTGTTCGCCAAGCACGGCATCGCCGTGCCGAGCGGCGAGGTCGCGGCCACGGTCGACGACGCCGTCGCCGCGGCCGAGCGGATCGGCTGTCCCTGCGCGATCAAGGCCCAGGTCCTGATCGGCGGTCGCGGCAAGGCGGGCGGGATCAAGATCGCCAAGGACGCCGCCGAGGCGCGCGACTACGCCGACGCGATCATCGGCATGGACATCGTCGGCCCCCACGGCGAGGGCCCCTTCCGCGTCGAGGCGGTCTGGATCGAGGGCGGCTCCGACATCGCCGAGGAGTACTACGCCTCGATCATCCTCGACCGCGGCGAGAAGAAGCTGCTGGCGATGGTCTCGGCCAAGGGCGGGATGGACATCGAGGCGGTCGCCGCCGAGGACCCCGAGGCCCTGGTCAAGGAGCACATCGACCCGACCCGTCCCTTCACCGCCGCCGCGGCGCGGCCGATCGTCGCCGCCGCCGGGCTCGCCGAGGACGCCCTCGACCAGGCGGCCGAGGTGCTGGCGAAGCTGGCCGAGGTGGCGAGCGAGGAGGACGCGACGCTGATCGAGGTCAACCCGCTGATCGTCACCGCCGACCGCGACGTCGTCGCCCTCGACTCGAAGGTGACGATCGACGGCAACTCCCTCTACCGCCACCAGGACCTGGCCGAGATCGCCGACACGGTCGACGATCCGCAGGAGGCGATGGCGAAGGAGAAGGGCCTCACCTACGTCAAGCTCGACGGCAACGTCGGCATCCTCGCCAACGGCGCCGGCCTCTGCATGTCGACGCTCGACGTCGTCGCCCAGGCGGGCGGCGCCCCGGCCAACTTCCTCGACGCCGGCGGCGGCTCCAAAGCCGAGGCGATCGTCAACGCGCTCGAAGTCATCAAGTCCGACCAGAAGGTCACCGCCATCCTCTTCAACATCTTCGGCGGCATCACCCGCTGCGACGAGATCGCCAACGGCATCGTCACCGCCTCGAGCCAGATCGACCTCGGCGTGCCGCTGGTCGTCCGCCTCGACGGCACCAACTCCGAGCAGGGGCTGCAGATCCTCGCCGAGGCCGAGCTGCCCAACCTGCACCAGGAGAAGACGATGCTGGACGCCGCCCGCCGCGTCGTCGAGCTCGCCGGGAGCGCCTCGTGAGCATCATCGTCGGCACCGATACGAAGCTCGTCGTCTCCGGCCTGACCGGCCGCGAGGGCTCCTTCCACGGGCTGCGCAACCGCGCCTACGGGACCTACCTGGCGGCCGGGGTCACCCCCGGCAAGGGCGGCCAGGACGTCGAGGGCGTGCCGATCTTCGACTCGATCGAGGAAGCCGTCGAGGAGGCCGGCGCCAACACCTCGATGATCTTCGTCCCTGCCCGCTTCGCGGCGCCGGCGATCGACGAGGCGATCGAGTCCGGCGTCGAGACGGTGATCGCGATCACCGAGGGGATCCCGGTCCTCGACATGCTGAAGACCTACTGGAAGGCGAAGGAGGCGGGGGTGCGGCTGATCGGGCCGAACTGCCCCGGCGTGCTCTCGCCCGGCAAGGCCAACGTCGGCATCATCCCCGCCCAGTTCTTCGACCCGGGCCCGATCGGGGTCGTCTCCAAGTCGGGGACGCTGACCTACCAGATCGGCAACGAGCTGAAGCAGGCCGGCACCGGCAACTCCTCGATCGTCGGCATCGGCGGCGACCCGATCGTCGGCTCCGACTTCATCGACATCCTCACCCTTTATGAGGCCGACCCGGAGACCGAGCTGATCGTGATGGTCGGCGAGATCGGCGGCGACGCCGAGGAGCGGGCGGCCGAGTTCATCGCCTCCGACATCTCCAAGCCGGTGGTCGCCTACATCGCCGGCTTCACCGCCCCCCCGGGCAAGCAGATGGGCCACGCCGGGGCGATCGTCTCCGGCTCCTCGGGCACCGCCCAGGCGAAGAAAGACGCGCTCGAAGCGAAGGGCGTGCGGGTCGGCGAAAGCCCGACCGAGACGGCCGCGATCGCGGCCGAGACCCTGCGCTCGCTCTAGCGAGGTTGCAACCAGCGTCGTTATGCGACGCTGATTGCAACCTCGCGCTCGCCTCTTCGTCTTCCTTGCTCGGCGGCCTCGGGATGAAGGCCGACCTTCGCGGTCGCCTTCACCTCGCGCAGCGGGTGCTTGCCCAGCAGCCGGTGGAGCAGGGTTGGGACCATCGTCCAGCCGGAGTCCCCGGCCCGGTCGCTTCCCATCGGCATCGCGCCGGTCGCGACCAGCGGCGGCGAGGGTGGGGTCCCGGGGCGCCGTGAAGACGGGGAGGTAGAGGGCGAGGCAGCCGCGGGGGTGGAAGCCGAGGACGAAGCGCTCCAGCTTCGGCGGCGTGTCGTCGGGGTGCGTCAGCTGCGAGCAGCAGAGGGAGTCGTCGCGGCCCTCGAACATCGTCAGGTTGGCGAAGCCGGGCGGCAGGTCATGCAGGCGCGGGACGCTCTCCTTGGCCAGGTTTCCCTTCGGCGCCGCCGCGTCGGCGCCGAAGGGAGGAGCAGCGCGACGGCGATCGCGAGCGCCGCCAGCAGGGCCACGGAGGCGACGCGGAGCCGGGGCGGGACCGCCGTGCGGCGCGAGTATAGGTCGAGTTCGCACTTACGCCCCGTGCGCGGGAGGAAAGGCGAACTCTCCGTTGCTAGGGTCGGACGCCCATGGCCGGCGAGATGATCTCCTTCGCTCGCGGCGCTCCCAGTGCCGACATCCTTCCCCACGAGCAGGTGCGGGAGGCGGCGGCGCGGGCGCTCGCCGAGGATTGGGAAACGGCGCTCTCCTACGGCGTCGGGATCGGGCATCCCGGCCTCTGCCGGTGGATCGCCGAGCGGCACGGCGACCTCGACGCCGCGCAGGTGATGGTCACCAACGGCTCGCTCGAGGCGGGGGCGATGCTGTTCGGGCACCTGCTCGGCCCCGGCGACCGGGTCGTCGTCGAGCAGCCGACCTACGACCGCACGCTGCTGCTGCTGCGGCGGCTCGGGGTGGAGCTGGTGCCGGTGCCGCTGGAGGCCGACGGCCTCGACCTCGGCGCGCTGGAGGCGGCGCTCGCCGAGGGGCCGATCAAGCTCGCCCATGTCATCCCCAACGCCCACAACCCCGCCGGCTGCACGCTCTCGGCCACGAAGCGGGTGCGGTTGGTCGAGCTCGCCGCCGAGCACGGCTTCTGGATCTTCGAGGACGACCCCTACCGCGAGCTGCCCTTCGAGGGCGAGCCGCTGGAGACGATGCTGGCGCTCGACCGGGCCGACCGCGTAATGCACGCCTCCTCCTTCTCGAAGACGGTCAGCCCCGGCGTCCGGGTGGGCTACCTGGCCGGGCCGGCGGGGGAGATCGCGAAGCTCGCCAAACGCGCCAATGAGACCTACATCTCGCCCAACATGCTGGCCGAGGCGATCGTCCTCGAGCTCTGCCGCTCCGGCGAGCTCGACCGCAACATCGAGTTCGTCAAGGGCGAGCTGAAGGCGCGCTGCGACGCGCTGGTCGCGGCGCTGCGCGAGCAGATCCCCGAGGCCGAGTTCGTCGTCCCCGAGGGCGGCTACTTCCTCTGGCTCGACCTCGCCGAGGGGACCGACAGCGTCGCCCTCCTCGCCGAGGCCAAAGCCGACGGCGTCTCCTTCGTCGCCGGCCCCGACTTCATGATCGAGGGTGGCGCCAACGGCCTCCGCCTCTCCTTTGCCCCGGTCCCGGCCGACCGCGCCGCCGAGGGCGTCCGCCGCATCGCCGACGCGCTCGACCGGATGCGCGCCGGCGCTGCGGCCTAGCCGCGAGGGCTCAGACGTCGCGGGGCGGGTTGGCTGCCGAGCGCAGGGCGCCGGCCGAGGCGACGACGACGAGCCCGATCGCGACGACCTCCACCGCCGCCAGACCCTGCGAGAGCGCCAGGAAGCCGATCGCCGCCGCGACGGCGGGCTCGAGGCTCATCAGCACCCCGAAGGCCGCCCGCGGCAGCCGCCGCAGCGCCTCGATCTCGAAGACGTAGGGAACCGCGGTGCTGAGCACGCCGACGGCGGCGCCGATCGCGAGGTGGGACGGCTCCAGCAGCGCGCTCCCTCCCTGCGCGAGCCCGAACGGCGCCACGAGGAGGGCCGAGATCACCGCCGCCACGGTGGCCCCGGCCGCCCCGGGCTGGATCGCGCCGACCCGGGCGCTCTGCAGGATGTAGGCGCCCCAGAGGGCGCCGGCGGAGAGCGCCAGCACGACGCCGAGCGGGTCGACGCCGCGGCCTTCGGTGCCGCCCGAGAGCAGCACGATGCCGGCGGCGGCGAGCAGCGCCCAGAGGGCGTCCCGCCGTCGCCGCGAGGCGAAGATGGCGACGCCGAGCGGGCCGACGAACTCGAGCGTGACCGTGATCCCCAGCGGCAGCCGGTCCAGCGCCGCGTAGAAGAGGAGGTTGAGGGAGGCGACGGTGAGGCCGAGCAGGAGGACGTCGCGGTGCGGCCACTCGCGGGCCCGCAGCGGCGCGCCGCGGGTCAGCGCCACCAGCGAGAGCGCCCCGAAGCTGGCGCGCAGGAAGACGGTGCCGATCGGCCCGATCGAGTCGAAGAGCCCGGTCGCCAGGGCGGCGCCGCATTGCACGGAGACGATCGAGGCCAGCACCAGGCCGACCGCGCCGCGGCTCCGGGCGGCGGCCGCCGGCTCGGCTCCCGCGCTCGCTGAGGCCTCGGCTCCCATCCCGGCGATTCTGACCGGGCGAATAGTGATCCGTCCTCCGCCGCTCCCGTAGGGGACCGGCAGAAGCGCAAACGACGCGAGGAGGCAGGACGAGATGTCCGCGAGCAAGCCGATATCGAGGCGGAGGCTGATGGCGCTGGGTGGCGGGTCTACCGCCGCGGCAGCCTTCCTCGCCGCCTGCGGCTCAGACGACGACACGACCGCGACGGTGGCGACGGAGGCGAGCGGCGGCAAGGCCGGCGCCGGCGAAACCGCCCAGTTCGGCAAGGGCGACGTCGGCATCCTCAACTACGCCCTCACCCTGGAGTACCTGGAGACCGCCTTCTACGAAGAAGCGAGGAAGCGGGCGGGGGCCCGGGGCGAGCTGAAGGGCCTGATCGACCTGATCGCCGGCGACGAGAAGCGGCACGTCGAAGCGCTGAAGGCGACGGTGAAGCAGCTCGGCGGCAGGCCGGTGGCGGAACCGAGGTTCGACTTCCCCTACTCCGGCACCGCCGGCTTCCTCGAGCTGGCGCGGACCTTCGAGGACACCGGCGTCAGCGCCTGCAACGGCGCCGGCCCGCTGATCGAGTCGAAGGAAGTGCTCGGCGCCGCCGGCTCGATCGTCCAGGTCGAGGCGCGCCACGCCGCCGCGATCCGCCTGCAGTCCGCCGAGGAGCCGTCCCCCGAGGCCTCCGACCCCGCGCTCGACGAAGCGCAGGTGCTGAAGGCCGTGGAACCGTTCATCGCGTAGAACTGCGGGTAGCGGAGCCGACGAGGACGAGATGACCGTCAAGCGCGAGAAGGCCGAGCGGCTGGCCGACGAGGAGCTGATGCCGCTGATCGGGACCCAGGACCCGGAGGCTTTCGCGGTCTTCTACGACCGCCACGGCGGCGTCGCCTACTCGCTCGCCTATCGGATCGTCGGCGAGCGCGGCGCCGCCGAGGACGTCACCCAGGAGGCCTTCATCTCGATCTGGCGCAGCGGCGCCCGCTTCGACGCCACCCGCGGCAGCGTCCGCTCCTGGCTGCTC
This sequence comes from uncultured Solirubrobacterales bacterium, assembly GCA_963703585.1. Taxonomy (GTDB): domain Bacteria; phylum Actinomycetota; class Thermoleophilia; order Solirubrobacterales; family 70-9; genus VAYN01. Next base: position 16,656 of record CAVPEX010000065.1, read on the forward strand.
AGCATCGTCCGACACCGGGCGATCGACTTCCTCCGCAGCAAGGCGGGCAAGGCGCCGAAGCTGTCTGGGCTGGCGGCCGCTCGTCGGGCTGGCGGCGATGCTCCTGGCGCTGGTCGCGGTGGCGGGCTACGAGGTCGGCGGCGGCGGCGGCGGTGGTGGTGGGGGCGGCGAGACGACGCTCTCCTCCGGCCAGGCGCCGGGGGTCGTCGCGACGATGGTCCGCGAGGGGGACGGCGGCACCCTGCGCCTCGACCATGTCCACCAGCTCCACCGCGACCGGGTGCTCGAGGCCTGGGTCCAGCGCGAAGGCGAGGTCGAAGCGGTGCCGGCGCTGTTCGTCCCCGACCGCAGCGGCCGCGCCTCGACGACGATCGAGGACATGGAGGGAGTCGAAGTGGTGATGGTCACCACCGAGCCGAAGGGCGGCAGCGAGCAGCCGACCTCGAAGCCGCTGGTGACGATGGGAGTGCCGGCGTCCTAGCGGCCGTAGCGGTCCGAGGACAGCACCAGCTGCTCGGGGATCGCCGCCCGCGGCGGCGGCGCCGGGTCGGCGCGGACCGAGACGGTCTCGGCGACGCTGCGGCTGACCTCGTGCCTGCCGTCGGCGGAGGCGACGACGACCTTGTCCTCGTCGGAGCTCTCGACCTTGCCCTCCAGGCCCGGCTCGAGGCCGGCCGCCTTGAGGTAGTGCAGCAGCTCCTCGGCCTCGTTCTCGAAGCGCAGGACGGTGACGTCGGCGCCGACCTCGACGTCGGCCAGCAGCGAGCCGCGCTCGCGCACGCCCTCGAGGATCGGGTGCCCGTGCGGGCAGGTGGCGGCGTCGCCGATCGCGGCCCGCATCCGCTCCTCCAGCACCGGCGACATCGCGTGCTCGATCCGCTCCGCCTCCTCGTGCACCTCGTCCCAGGGGATGCCGAGGACGTCGGTGAGGAAGCGCTCGATCATGCGGTGGCGGCGGACGATGTAGCTGGCGTGCTCGCGGCCGGACTCGGAGAAGGCGAGCGATTTGTTCGGGTTGCGTTCGACGTAGCCGTCGTCGATCAGACGGCCGACCATCTCGTGCACGGTGGGCGGCGAGAGCTGCATCGCGCGGGCGATGTTGGCGCCCGTCATCGGCAGCCCGGCCTCCTCCAGCCAGAACATGATCTCCAGGTACTCCTGCTCCGCGACGGTCGCGGTCTCCGACGACAAGCTGCGCTCCTCCGTGGCTCGAAAACGATCGTGTCGATACTAGATGAGCGCCCCGGCCCGCTCCAGCGCGTTACCGGACGTTGGCCAGAACCTCACGTACCCGAGACCGGATCGTCACTACCCGGCGACCGCACCTTTACATCCCGCGACTCCGCCGTGGCGAAGCTGCCGACCGAGTCCAGCCGTCCGACGAAAGTTGAGATTTCTGTGCGTATCTCGCCCCGTGCCTGGTTTCTGCCAGCCTGCGTCCTCATCTCCCTGCTGGTGCTGTCGGCCCTCGCCGCCTCCGCCGCGCTGGCGGATGTCACTTTCCAGACCAGGCAGAACCTGAGGCCCTCGGGCGTGGAGGCGGAGATCGTCACCGCCTCGCCCGACGAGAAGATGCTGTTCACGGTCGGCGGCGGGCCGAACAGAGCGAACCTGATCGACATCACCGACATCGACGACCCGAAGGTTCTGAGCGGAGCGGCGCCGGGTCCGGCCGCCGGCGCGGAGGCGCGACGGCGGACCTGGGAGCGCTAGCGCCGTTCCATCAGCGCCGAGACGACCGCCTCGTAGAAGCCGTCGCCCATCGCGCCCTCGGTGACGGTGACGTTGTCCCAGGCGGGGAGGGAGGCGCGCAGGCCTTCGTCGCGCTCGGGCCCGTTGGCGACGACGAAGAAGCGGCCGACCGCGGCCGCCACCTCGAGGTCCTCGACCGAGTCGCCGACGGCGATGCACTCGCGCGGGTCGTAGCCGCGGGCGCGGGCGTGGGCGGCGACCGCGTTCGCCTTGCTGACCATGCGCGGGACCAGGTGGTAGGCGTGGGTGCGGCCCTCGACGGCCGGCATCGGCCGGCCGATGGCGCCGTTGTCGAGCAGGCGCAGGTCGTCGTCGCCGTGCTCGCCGAGCAGCGCGTTGGCCTCGTCGACGTCGACCTTGCCGCGGAAGAGGTGGGAGAGGACGCGGCCGTGGTGCCAGGGCGCGTGGTACTCGAGCCGCCCCTCGAAGTGCTCGAAGAGCATCTTCGGGATGCCGCGCTGCTCGATCTGCTCGTAGATCGTGCCCTCCTCGTTGGGCGCCATCTCGCCGGTCATCAGGGTCTTCTCGCCCTCGATCGCAAAGGCGCAGCCGGCCTCGTAGATGTAGGAGGACTGGCCCATCAGCCGCGCCGCCTCGGCCACCTGGGGCTCGCGCCGGCCGGACATGATCACGACCTCGATACCGGCCCGGTGGCAGGCCTCGAGTCCTCGCGCCTGCGAGCTCGAGAAGGCGCCCTCGGCGTCGCGGAAGAGCGAGGCCCCCTGCCCCAGCAGGGTCCCGTCGAGGTCGGTGTAGACGCATCTCAGCGACATGGGCCGGTCGCTACCGTAGCGACGATGAGATGGCGGCTGGCCGACAGGACCCTCGATCTCGCCCAGCCGCTCGGCGCCGGGATCGTCAACGTCACCGTCGACTCGATGTTCGAGGGGGCGCGCAGCGGCACGCCCGAGCAGGCGGTGCGGGACGGGCTGGCGCTGGCCGAGGCGGGCTTCGACATGCTCGACGTCGGCGCGGTTGCGGCGAAGGCGGGGCCGCCGGTGGCGGCCGAGGACGAGGCGGCGGCGCTGGTGCCGGCGATCGAAGGGCTCGTGACGGCCGCGGCGGATCGGCGGTCGCATTTGTCGCCGTACAGCGGCGGGAACTACGACCGCCGGGATGGGGGGCTCGTGCCGGTCTCGGCCGACACCTTCTCGGTTGGGGTCGCGCGACGGGCGCTCGCGGCCGGGGCGGCCTGCGTCAACGACATCTCCGGTGGCTCGGAGGAGATGTTCGAGTTGGTCGCCGCCGCCGGCTGCGGCTACGTCCTCATGCACATCGAGGGGCCGCCGCGGGTCGACCGGCCCTGGCGCCGGTACGACGACGTCGTCGACCACCTGCGGGCCTGGTTCGAGGGGAGAGTGGAGCTGGCGCGCGAGCTTGGCGTCGCCGAGGAGCAGATCGCGATCGACCCCGGACTCGACTTCGACCTCAGTCCCGAGCAGGACCTGGAGATCCTGCGGCGGCTCGGCGAGCTGCGGGCGCTGGGGCTGCCGCTCTACGTCTCACTCTCGCGCAAGGACTTCATCGGCGCCGTCCTCGCCGGTTCTTGGGAGCAGCGCTGGCCGGCGGCGCGGCGCGAGTGGGGGACGGTCGCGGCGGTGACGCTGGCGGTGCGCGAGGGCGCCGACGTGCTCCGCATCCACGACCGCAGCTCACTGCAGGCGCTGCGCGTCGCCGGAAGGGTCGTCAAATGACGGCCCCAGATCGTCGCCATGCGGCGTCCTCGGGAGTCGAAGTAGCGCTGCTACTCCGACTCCCTGCGTCCTTGCCTGGCGACGCCTGGACCTCGTCATTGGACGACCCTTGGCTTTGAAGTCCAAGAGCCTCTTGAGCGATGGCTGGGCGATCGCGATCGACCCCGCGCGGCGCGACGGCCGCATCGTCGCCGAGAGCTCCGAGGGCGAGCGCCGGGCGCGCCCCGTGCCGCTGCCCAGCTCGCTCGACCCCGGCTTCGCCGAGGCGCTGCGCCGTGCCGGCATCGAGTCGCTCTACTCGCACCAGCTCGCCGCCCTCGAGGCCGCCGCGCGCTCCAACCTGGTGATCACCAGCGGCACCGCCTCCGGCAAGAGCCTCGCCTTCAACCTGCCGGTGCTCGACGGCATCGCCCGCCAGCCGAAGGCGCGCGCCCTCTACCTCTACCCGACCAAGGCGCTGGCCCAGGACCAGGCGCGCAAGCTGGCGCAGCTGCGGCCGCCGCGCCTGCGCGAGGCGATCTACGACGGCGACACGCCGCGCGAGGAGCGGCCGGCGATCCGCCGCCGCAACAACCTCGTCCTCACCAACCCCGACATGCTCCACGTCGGCATCCTGCCCTCGCACAAGGGCTGGGGGGACTTCCTCGCCAACCTCGGCTGGGTCGTCGTCGACGAGGCCCACACCTACCGCGGCGTCTTCGGCTCCCACGTCGCCAACGTGCTGCGGCGGCTGCGGCGGGTGGCGCGCGCCTACGGCTCCGAGCCGCGCTTCCTGCTCGCCTCGGCGACGATCGCCAACCCGGTCGAGCTGGCCGAGCGGCTGGTCGGCACGCCCTTTGAGCTGATCGACGACGACGGCGCGCCCCGCGCCGGGCGCGAGATCGCGATGTGGAACCCGCCGCTGATCGACAAGGCCACGGGGGTGCGGCGCTCGGCGCTCTCGGAGGCGGCCGACCTGCTGGCGGAGCTGGTCTCCCAGGGGGTGCGGACGATCTGCTTCCTCAAAAGCCGGCGCGGGATCGAGCTGATCCAGCGCTTCGCCCGCGAGAACCTGGAGCGGCGCGGCAAGCCGGAGCTGGCGGCGCGGATCGCCCCCTACCGCGGCGGCTACACGCCGCAGCAGCGGCGCGAGATCGAGGCGCGGCTCGCCGCCGGCGAGCTGCTGGCGGTGGTGGCGACCGACGCGCTGGAGCTGGGGATCGACGTCGGCGAGCTCGACGCGGCGATCTGCGTCACCTTCCCCGGCACGGTCGCCAGCCTGCGGCAGATGTGGGGACGGGCGGGGCGCCGCCGCCGCGGGCTCGCCGTCTACGTCGCCGGCCAGGACGCGCTCGACCAGTTCTTCTGCCGCCATCCCGAGGAGTTCCTCGAGCGGCCGGTCGAGGCGGCGATCCTCGACCACGGCAACGAGCAGATCGCCTCCCGGCACCTGATCGCCGCTGCCTACGAGCTGCCGCTGACCGACCAGGACGAGGAGATCTTCGGGCCCGGCTGGCGCCAGCGGGCGGAGCGGCTGATCGAAGCCGGCGAGCTGCGCGCCGTCGGCGGCAAGCTGCTGCCGCGGCGCAGTGAGTTCGTCGCCTCGCGGATCCCCCTGCGCTCGGCCTCGGCCGACTCGGTGGCGGTGATCGAGCGCGATGCCGGCGAGATGCTGGGGCTGGTCGAGGCCGAGCGCGCCTTCACCACGATCCACCCCGGCGCCGTCTACCTCCACCTCGGCCGCTCCTACGAGGTCGAGCGGCTCGACGTCCAGGAGCGGCGGGCGATCGTCTCCAGCTTCGACGGCGACTGGTACACGCGGCCGAAGAAGGAGACCGAGATCTACATCGAGCGCACCCACGAGCAGCGCCAGGTCGCCGGCGTCGAGCTCAACTTCGGCGAGGTCTCCGTGACCGAGCAGGTGATCGCCTTCCAGCGGGTCTCGATCTCCGACCAGGAGCCGATCGACATCGTCGCCCTCGAGCTGCCGGAGCAGAGCTTCGTCACCCAGGCGCTCTGGTACGTGCTGCCGGACCGGCTCAGCGGGGCGCTGCCGAGCGACGTCCTGCTCGGGTCCCTGCACGCGACCGAGCACGGCCAGATCGCGGTGCTGCCGCTGATCGCGATGTGCGACCGCTGGGACATCGGCGGCCTCTCGACCAACGTCCACTTCCAGACCGGCCGCTCGACGATCTTCATCTACGACGGCCACCCGGGCGGGGTCGGGATCGCCCAGCGCGGCTACGAGCAGTTCGAGCGCCTGCTCGGCGACGCCGCGCGGCTGATCGCCGAGTGTCCCTGCGAGTCCGGTTGCCCCTCCTGCGTGCAGAGCCCCAAGTGCGGCAACCTCAACGAACCGCTGCACAAGGCCGGCGCCCTGGAGCTGATGCGGATGATGCAGGCGAGCGGGCCGCGGTGAGCGGCGAGGAGCCGAGCGGCGCCTGGCAGGCGGGTCGGCACGCCCGGCAGGTGGCGGTGATCGGCGCCGGCGGCTGCGATGAGGGGTCGGAGCCGTGGACGCTCGCCGAGGCGGTGGGCCGCGCCCTGGCCGAGGCCGGCGCGGCGGTTGTCTGTGGCGGCCGGGGCGGGGTGATGGAGGCGGTCTGCAAGGGAGCGGCCGAGGCGGGCGGGACGGCGATCGGGATCGTCCCCGGCCCCTCGATCCGCGAAGCCAACCCCTACTGCACCCACGTCGTCGCCACCGACATCGGCCACGCGCGAAACCTGGCGGTGGTCTGCTCGGGGGAGGTGGTGATCGCGGTCGGCGGCGAGTGGGGGACGCTCTCGGAGATCGGCTTCGCCCGGGCGCTCGGCCGGCCGGTCGTCGCCCTGCGCAGCTGGGCCCTCGACGGCCGCGACCGGATGCAGGGCGCCCCCGGGATCGTCCCGGTCGAGACGCCCGAGAAGGCTGTCCGGCGCGCCCTCGAGACGCTCACCTAGTCGAAGAGGCGGGCCATCATCAGGCAGTCGCGCAGCGAGCCGTCGCGGCGGGGGAGGTGGCGACGGCGCAGGCCCTCCCGCTCGAAGCCCATCGCTTCGTAGAGGGCGATCGCGGGCTCGTTGTCGGGGAAGGCTTCGAGCTCGATCTTGTGGACGTGCGCGGGGCGAGCCGCGAGCGCCGCCTCGACCGGCATCCGGCCGCCGCCGCGACCGCGCCACCGGGGCAGGATCCACATCCCGATCGCGAGTACGCCCGGCGTCGCCGTCGGGTGCATCCCGAGCGAGCCGACCGGCTCGCCGTCCTCGATCCTCGCCTCCCGCACCCGCATCGGGCAGGATTAAGCCGCCCGCCTAACGTCGTCTTCCCCTGGCACCGCGGCTGACCGAGGCCTTCGTGGCAGAGCTTTCCCGGAAATAGTGCGGGAAAGCTCTGCCACATCACTGCTCCGGCCAGAGCTCGCGCAGGGCGAGGATCGCGAAGGCGTGGGACCAGGCGAGGGGGGTGGTGGAGCGGGGGACGCCGGTGTGGGCGTTGACGCGCTCGGGCAGGGCGCCGGCGGGGGTGGCGGCGCCGCGCAGGTCGGTGAGCAGAGCGCGCGCGGCGCGGCGATCGGCGTTGGCCCGGGCGGGTTCGGCGCCGTCGCTCGCGAGCGCGGCGAGGCTCCAGGCGCTCCAGGCGGTGGGGGCGGTCCAGGGGTCGACGCCGCCGTCCCAGCCTTCGCCGGGCGTGATCCCGAAGGGCGTGCCGGCGGCCTCGAGGCGGAGGAGCGTGCGGCGAACCGCCGGATGGAGCGGCGGCAGCGAGAACGGGCGCACCGCCCAGGCAGCGCCCGAGTCGAGGCCCGAGCTGGGGTCGCCTGCCTCGCGCACCAGTCCCCGGGCAGTGCCGAAGGCGCCGCGGATCGCTGCCACCGGCGTAGGTGGCCGACCGCCTGCCGAACCCTCGGGTGCGTCGTCGCGGGTCGCGGTCAGACCGGGGTCGCCGCCGACTTCGGCGAGCATGCCGGCGAGAACGTTGCCGAGGTAGACGCCGGGGTCGCCCTCCTGGTAGTCGGGAGCGCGCAGCGGCGACGCCCGCCAGCCGGGATTCGGTTCCAGCGCCAGGGAGGCGGCCCGGATCCAGCCCCCGGCATCGCCCTGGGGCCCGCGACCGGGCACCGCCGTGCCGTCGCCGTGGAAGCGTGCGGCCTCATCGGTCCTGAGCCCGACCAGGAAGTCGACGACCCGCCGGGCCTCTGCCCGGTAGCCGGCAGCGGCGAAAGCAAGCGCGGCGGTGGCTGCGTCGCGCGGCCAGACGTATGCCCAGCCGTCGCGAGCCCCGGCGGCGACGGCGCCGGTGCGGCGGTCGGTCAGCGCCCGCAGGGTGAGCAGCGAGCGCTCGTACATCGACGTCGCCCAGGCAGGCGCGCCAGGGCCCAGCGGCCGAGCACGCCGCAGCCAGGCCCGATCGCCCGCGCCCGCGCCCGCGATCGTCATCTCCGCGCGCTCTGCCACCGAAGCGGGATCGCTCGGGCCGCCGAGCGAGTCGATCTGCCGGTTTCCGGGCAAGTCAATCCGCGCGCCTTGGTGAACCGGGTTGGAGCGCGCCGTTCCGCAGACGATGGCGATCCGGCCACGCCCGCCGAGATCGCCGTCAGGCTCTCGCACACATACGGCGCCCGCCGTGACGTTGACGCTTACCGAGACCCGCGCCGCCACCCCGGGCGGGGCCACTACCGCGACCACGCGTGCGAAATGCCCCTCGTCGGCCGCGTCGAGGACTGTCGTCGAGGCACGACCGAACCGTGCCACCGTCCGCACCACGTTGGTGCCCGGCAGGTAGCGCTGGGAGACCGAGTCGGCCCGCCACAGCGGCAGCGCCGGCCCGCCCCCGACGCTGAGCCGGGGAACGATCCCGGTGTCGGCCGGGACGGTGCCCGTCGCCTGCCGGTCCGCCGGGTTCTCGATCAGAGCTTGGCCCGCCGGCCCCGGCGCCCGCAGGTCGACCACGTCCCCGTAGGCATCGACCGCCGCCGTCAACCCACCGCTCCCGACCACCGCCGTCCCGAGGAACGGATGCGGCATCCCCGGCAGCCCCACCGGCGTCCGCGGATCGGTCCCCGACCCGCCGGAGACCAGCGTCAGCCCCACCGCCACCGCGGCGGCCACCCCCAGCGCTGCGCGAGCCCAGGCCATCCCGCAATGCAATCAGCCTCAGCCGCCTTCTCCCGCTAGCCTTCCCCCTGCCCGGGCCCCGCCCGAGCGACCCAGGCGAGGTAGCTCAGTTGGTAGAGCACACGACTGAAAATCGTGGTGTCGTGGGTTCGATTCCCACCCTCGCCATTCGCCGAATCCCAGGTCAAGCAGCGACCGCCTCGCCCAGCCGCTACCTGGCGTGTCCGTCCGGATATACCCCGGCGACTGCATCGAGTGGCAATCGTATAATCCCGTTTATAATAAGCTAGGTTATATGGCAGTCGCGACGTTCAGATGGCCCTTGGCAGGCGAGTTCTTGAATCGTGCGCATGAGCTCGGGCAGCTCGATCGCTGGTGGAGGGGGGGAGGCCGGCGTCTCGTCGCCATGTACGGCCGACGCCGGGTCGGCAAGTCGTGGCTGTTTCGTGCCTTCGCCCACGAGAAGACCGCGATCGTCCTCGTGGCCGAGGCGGGTGCTCGCGGCGCGCAGCTGAGAAAGCTCTCCACCGCGCTCGAAGGGCCGTTGGGGGTGCGCCCGGACCTCGCCGACGTACCGGACCTCTTCCGAGTCCTCTACCGGCTGGGCCGCGAGGAGAAGGCCCTCGCGGTCATCGACGAGTTCCCGCACCTGATGCCGAGCTCCCAGAGAGAGCGCCGGGAGATGCTCACCGCGATCCAGGCCGTGATCGAGGAGGAGCAGGATTCCTCCCAGACCAAGTTCATCCTCTGCGGCTCGCAGGTCAGCTCGATGGAGCGGCTCCTGGCGGAGGAGAGCCCGCTGCACGGTCGTCTCTACCGATTCTTCGTTCCCCCGCTCGGCCCGGAGGAGTGCGCGCCGTTCATCGAGGCCGAGGGCCCTCGCGATTGGGTCGAGCGCTTTTCGGTGAGCGGCGGGATGCCGATGTACCTCGACGAGCTGGGGCGTGGCGGCCCGCTCCGGGAGCTGCTGGCCGCGAACGTCCTCAACCACCTCGGCACCCTCTTCGAGGAGCCGCCCTACGTGCTCCAGCAGGAGCTGCGGCGCCCGGCGGTCTACTTCTCGATTCTCGACGAGGTCGCCTCCGGCCCGCGGGCCTTGCGTGACCTCTCCAATGCGCTGGATACTCCGAGCACGTCGCTGACCGAGTACCTGCGCACCTTGCAGGAGATGCGGATCATCGATCGCCGGCTGCCGATCGCCAGCGGCAAAGACGCGACGGGGCACCGCTATCGCCTGACCGACGGCTTCTTCCGCTTCTGGTTCCGTTTCGTCCGGCCCTTTGCCTCCGAGCTGGAAGCCGGCCTCAAGCCGGCAGACCTGTGGAAGGCGGAGGTGGAGCCGGCGTTTCCCGAATACGTCGCGCCGGCATTCGAGGCTCTCTGCCGGCGTTGGGTGCGGTCGAATCTCGGCAGCGAGGCCAGTCAGGTCGGTAGCTGGTGGGGTCCTGCCCTGCACGAACTGCGTGCCAAGCACGAGCGAGAGACCGAGGAGATCGACGTGGTCGGCATGCACCGCGGCCGCGTCTCGATCGTGGGCGAGTGCAAGTGGACCGCCGAGCCGATCTCCGTCTCGCTGCTCGGCGAGATCGAGAAGTACAAGCTGCCGGCGCTTAGGCGGAGCGGGGCGAGGGTGAGGAAGGACGGCCCCCTGGTCGTCCTCTTCTCGCGCAGTGGCTTCACCGACGGGCTGAAGAAGGCAGCCGCGGAGAGCGAGCAGCTCCGCCTGGTCGAGATCGAGGAGCTGATTCCCAGCTGAGCCGGGCGGATGGGTCGAGTCAGCTGCCCGCCGTCGCCGGGCACTGCCAGATCGGCTGCAAGGGGGTCATCGCCCGTCCCTCCGCGCTCAGCGCGTGGCGCAGCTGTTGCCGCCGCTCTCCAGCTCGGGGTCGAAGGGGTGGGTGCCGGAGTTGACGGCGATGATCGACTCGTAGTTGGCCGGGCGCGGGGGCATCTCCGCGGTCAGCTCGGCGGCGAAGCGGTCGGGGTCCTCGATCGCCAGCTCCGGGACCGCGGCGCGGACCTCGGCGAGCGTCGGCGCCACCGCCTCGGCGTGGACGCCGGGATGGGCGTGGCAGGGCAGCAGGACGGTGTCGTCGGGGAGCGAGAGCACCCGCTCGCGCAGGCTGGCGTGGAGGGTGCGCGCCATCTCCAGGGCACCCAAGGGGTCGCCCCGCTGCAGGTCCGGCCGGGCGATGCCGTCGGCGAAGACCGAGTCGCCGCCGACCAGGGCACGGTCGCCGACCAGGAGCCCGGTCATGTCGGTGGTGTGGCCGGGCAGGGCGACGGCGCGCAGGGTCAGCGGCCCGAGCGCGATCTCCTCGCCGTCGGCGACCGGCACGACCGCCTCCTCGTAGGCGACCCCGCGCTCCAGCGCCGGCTCGGGCAGCCGCAGCGCGGCGCCGGTCAGCTCGGCCAGGGCGCGCGCGCCGGAGAGGTGGTCGGCGTGGATGTGCGTGTCGAAGACCTCGACGATGCGGGCGCCCAGCCCGGCGGCGAGGGCGGCGTAGCAGGCGGCGTCGGGAGCCGGGTCGACCACGATCGCCTCGCCGCCGGCGGCGACCACGTAGGAGAGGCAGCCGCGCCCGGGGCGCTGGACCTGCAGCACCTCGACGCCGTCTAGGCCGAGCTCGACCGGCCGCGCCTGCAGGGCGTCGAGCCAGCCGCGCATCCCGCCCTCGACGACCATCGCCTCGGCGCCGCTCTCACGCAGCGCGGCGGCGACCGCCTGCGCGGTCATGCCGCGGCTGCAGACGACCGCGACCGGTCCCTCCACCCGGGCCGAGACGCCCGCCGGGTCGGCGAGGACCCGCTCGGCCGGGACGTGCAGCAGGGTGGCGCCGGGCGCCTCGATCGGCCACTCGGCGTCGGCGCGGACGTCGAGGACGGTGAGCGGCTCACTCCGGGAGAGGCGCTCGGCCAGCTCGGTGGGATCTATCTGCGGCGTGTTCCGGTTCATATTCCGACTCCCTCAACGGTTGCGATTGCGACTCCGACGGCGACCAGCACGACCCCGACCGCGAACGAGCGCCCCAGCAGCGGCGTCGAGACGCGGTCGGCGAGCTGCGGCCCGGCGGCGGCCCCGAGCACGGCGGTGCCGCCCATCGCCAGCGCCACGGGCAGGTCGAGCCCGCTCCCGGTCGCCAGGTGGGCGAGCAGGCCGAAGGCGGAGGCCGCGCAGACGATCGCCATCGAGGTGGCCATCGCCTCGCGCATGCCGAAGCTGAGCCCGACCACCAGCGCCGGCACGACCACGAAGCCGCCGCCGACGCCGACCAGGCCGGTCAGCGCCCCCACCGCGAGGCCGACCGGCAGCAGCACCGACGGAGACGCCTTGGGGCAGCCCTGCACGGCGCCGGCCGGGGAGCCGGCCCGTTCCCAGGTGGCGATCGCGGCCAGCACCATCACGCCGCTGAAGAGCAGCATCAGCACGGTGCCGCCGAGGGCGCGGTTGAGCAGCGCCCCGGCGAGGCCGCCGAGCGCCGCCGCGGCGGCGAACCAGGCGGCCGAGCTCCAGCAGACGGTGCCCCGGCGCGCCTGCCCGACGGCCCCGGTCGCCGCTGCCGCGGCGACCACCGCCAGGCTCGCCGTCGTCGCCTCGTGGACGCTGAGGCCGACCGCGTAGACCAGCACCGGCACCGCCAGCACGGCGCCGCCGCCGCCGACCATCCCCATCACGACGCCGATCAGCAGCCCGAAGGCCAGCGCGTAGATCATCGTCGCCCGGCACCCTCGTCCACCGCCCCGCTCAGAACGGCATCAGGCCGCGCTTGCGGCTGGCGAGGAAGTAGCGCTCGAAGGCGAGCTTGGCCCAGTGCGCCTGCGGCCCCGCCATCACCCGCGCGCTCGGCACCTCCGCGCCGGCGTGGACGCCGTGGGAGAGGACGTGGTCGGCCTTGAAGACGATGCCGTTGTTGCCCGCGTCGAGGACGCAGATCGCCGAGAGGTCGGCCAGCGGCATCTCCTGGTGGGCGCCGCCGCCGATGTCGGCGGCGATGTTGTGGGCCGCGACTTTCGCCATCGCCTCGCTCATCTGGCCGGTCTTGGGGACGCCGGCGGGGACGGGCGTCGACTCCGGCGGCGCGATCGCGGTCGCCACGCCGGCCGCATAGACGTCCGGCTGCTCGGGGTGGCGGAAGCGGTCGTCGATCGGCACGAAGCCGACCGGGTTGGCCAGCCCCTCGCTCTCGCGGACGGCGTCGACCCCGGCGAAGGGCGGCACGATCATCGAGTAGGCGAACGGCAGCACCCGGCCCCCCTCGAGCTCGATCTCGCCGTCGCGGACCTCTGCGATCGAAGCGGCCGCGATCCCCTCGATGCCGAGGTGGTCGAGGAAGCCCTCGACCCGCTTGGCCGAGTCGCCGACGCCGCCCAGCCCGAAGTGGCCGAGGTAGGGCTCGGCGCTGAGGAAGGTGACCGGCGCCACCTCGGCGAGGCCGGCCTTGTCGATCCGGTGCTTGACGTTGAAGAGGAACTCGTAGGAGGCGCCGAAGCAGGAGCCGCCCTGGGCGGTGCCGACCACGACCGGGCCGGGGTTCTCGATGAACCGCTCCCAGGCGGCGCGAGCCCGTTCGGCGTGCTCGAGGTTGCAGACCGACTGCGTGTAGCCGTCGTCGGGGCCGAGCCCGGGGATTTTCTCGAAGGCCAGCCGCGGCCCGGTGGCGACGAGCAGCTTGTCGTACTCGACCGCGCCGCCGGCGGCGGTGGTGACGGTGTGCGCGGCGACGTCGACGCCCGCGGCCGCCTCGTTGACGAACTCGATGCCTTTGCGCTCGTAGAGCGGCGCCAGCGGGAAGGTGATGTCGTCCGCCTCGCGGATCCCGAACGGCAGCCAGATCAGCGAGGGGATGAAGGTGAAGCGGTCGCGCGGGTCGAGGACGACGACCTCGTGGCGCTCCGCGAGGTGCTTGCGCAGCTCCAGCGCCGCGGTCATCCCCGCGAAGCTCGAACCGAGGACGGCGACACGCTGTGGGGAGGCGGACATTGGGATGCTCCTTCTGGGTTGCTCTCGCCTGCGGAACTATTTCACTGCTTCACAACTGTACAGTAGTACTCGCACATAGGCAAGAATGCGGCTTTCCCGACCCGGGAGCGCGGGGGAGCACCGATGGCGGGCGGGCGGTCCTCGCCTAACGTCGGGAGGCGATGTCCAGTTCGACCCGCCACTCGATGCCGGCCGCCGATGCCGCCTGGCTGCACATGGACCGACCGACCAACCCGATGGTCGTCAACGGGCTGCTGACGCTGGCCGCGGTGCCGGACCTGGGAGCGGTCGAAGAGGCGATGGAAACGCGCCTGGTCGGGCGCTTCCCGCGCTTCCGCCAGCGCGTCGTCGACCAGTTCGGCCGCTCCCCCGCCTTCGAGGACGACCCCTTCTTCGACCTCGGCAACCACCTGCACCGGCTGGCGCTCCCGGCGCCCGGCGACCGGGCGGCGCTGGAGGAGATGCTGAGCGACCTGATCGCGCCGCCGCTCGATCCCGGCAAGCCGCTCTGGCACGCCTACCTGATCGAGGGCTACGAAGGCGGGGCGGCGATGCTCTGGCGCATCCACCACTGCATCGCCGACGGCATCGCGCTGGCCCAGGTGATGCTCTCGGTCACCGACGGCCCCGCGGCGGGCTGGAGCCCGCCCGAGCACGACCACGCCTCCCACAGCCTGATCGGCCGCGCCGTCGGCGCCTCCGCCGAGGCGGCCTCGGCCGCCCGCGCCGTCGCCGGCTCCGCCGTGCACGAGGGCACGACCTCGCTCGCCCATCCCAGGCACCTCGCCTCGCTCGCCTCCGGCGCCCTGCGCGACGCCACCACCACCGCCAAGCTGCTCGCCTCCCCGCCCGACGCTCCCAGCCGCCTGCGCCAGCCGCTCTCCGGCAGCCGCCGCGTGGCCTGGTCGGCGCCCGTGCCCCTGGAGCGGGTCAAGGCCTCCTGCCACCACCGCCGCGTCACCGTCAACGACATGCTGCTGAGCGCGCTCGCCGCCACCCTGGCCGAGAACCTCGGGCAGGACGCGCTGCCGCCGGAGGAGATCCACGCGATGGTCCCGGTCAACCTGCGGGCGCTGGACCGGCCGGTCCCCACCGACCTCGGCAACGACTTCGCCCTGATCCTGCTGGAGCTGCCGGTCGCCGAGCTGCCCGCGGCGGAGCGGCTGCGGCAGGTCAACAGCAGCATGAAAGCGATCAAGCGCTCGCACGAGGCGCCGATCTCCTTCGGCCTGCTGAACGCGATCGGGATGACCCCGCCCTGGGTCGAGGACCGGCTGATCGGCTTCTTCACCGACAAGGCGAGCATCGTCGTCACCAACGTCCCCGGCCCCGGCGAGCGGCTCGGCTTCGCCGGCGTCCCCGTCAGCGGCGTCCTCGTCTGGGCGCCCTGCTCGGGCAGCATCGGGATGACGGTCAGCATCTTCAGCTACGACGGCGAGGTGACCGCCGGCTTCATGGCCGACACCGCCCTGCTGCCGGACCCCGAGCCGCTGGCGAGCGGCTACGAAGTCGAGCTCAACCGGCTCTGCTGAGCTGCCGCTACCGAGCTCGGCGCCGGAAGCTGGCGACCGCGACCGCGACGAGGTCGGCGTGGGGGCCGACGATCGCGCCCGTGTCGGGAGCGTGGCGCGCGTTGGGGCCCATCAACACCAGTCGGCGCGCGTCCTCGGCCGGGAACTCCGCCTCGTAGCGGACCTGGGACGTCGCGGTCGGCTCGAACCACGGCTCGAGGCGCCGGCGGAGTCGGTCGAGCTTGTCGGCGGGGACGTCGAGCAGGCCGAGCCGCTCGCGCAGCGCGAGCAGGTGGTCGGGTTCGGCGAGGGCGACGACGAGGGCGCCGCCGGGCCGGGCGATCCGGCCCAGCTCGGGCGCGGGCCGCGGCGCGAAAACCGAGAGGACGACGTCCGCCGCCGCGTCCCGCAGCGGGATCGCCGCTTCGACGTCGGCGACGACGAAGCGGAGGCCGTGTTGGCCACGCGCGGCCCGCTCGCACGCCGCCTTGGAGAGGTCGAAGCCGAAGGCGCAGCGGGGCGGGTGGCCGCCCGCCCCCAGCGCCGCGGCAACCGCCGCCAGGTGGTGGCCGGTGCCCGAGCCGACCTCGGCCAGCACCGTCCCGTCGACCGGTTGCGGTTTGTCGCCCTCTGGGCGACACCCGTCGACCGGGCCTTCCGCCTCCGCCGCCGCCTCGCCCAGCGCCGCCGCCAGCGGCTCGAAGTGCCCCGCCGCGAGCAGCTCCTCGCGCGCCCGCACCATCTCGGTGCTGTCGCCAAGGCGGCCGCTGCCGCGCCCGCCGGCGACCAGGTTGAGGTAGCCCGAGCGGGCGTAGTCGAAGGAGTGCCCCGCCTCGCAGCGGGCGCTGCCACCGGCGTCGGCCAGCGACCCGGCGCAGACCGGGCACGAGAGCAGCGCGGCGCAGCCGTCGCGGTCGTCCATGTCTCCGGCATCATCGCCGGCGAACTGGACCTCCCCTTGACCTTTGCAACCCTCTGGGTGACAAAGGTCAGGGGGAGGCGCCCGCCCTCAGCTGCCGCCGGCGGAGAAGTGCTGGAAGTCCTTCGGCCAGCTCCAGTTGCCGCCCCACTCCCAGCCGGCGGCGGCGAAGGCGGCGACGACGGGGCCGCGCCGGTGGATCAGGCCGGGGGCGTGCTGCGAGCGGTCGAAGTAGGGCGCGCCGGCGGGCGGCGAGACGTAGCCGTCGCTGTCGGCGTAGGGGTTCTCGACCGGGTTGACGTCGATCGCGTGGCCGTAGGCGTGTTCGGACCAGCGGTCGCTGCCGGCGACCGGGCGGCAGTTGAAGGCGGAGGTGTTGTCGGCGTCCATGCTGCGGTGGTCGTCGGCCCCGTAGGCGTCGACCAGGCGCATCCGCCGGATCGGGAAATGCAGCCGGAAGAGCTTGCGCATGACGCCGAGCAGGGGCCCGGCCGAGTCGCGGTTGACGACGAGGCGGCCGCTGTGGACCGCGCCGTCGAAGCCCCAGTGGGTGACGCTCAGCAGGCGCAGGTCGGCGAAGCCGACCGGGCAGCCGCGGTGCCAGGAGACGCCGGTCATCCGCTGCCGCAGCGCGGCGCCGATCGGTGCCGCCCGCCCGCGGAAGGGCGGCGCCTCCGATGCCCGCGACGATGCCGCCGCGGTACGGGCCGGCGGGGGCTCCGACGCCGCCGGGGCCGGCGGCCCGCCCGCGCCCGGCAGCAGCAGGACCGCCGCCAGCGCCAGCGTGGTCACCGCGGCGCCCTATTTCTCCTGGGTGACGACAAACCCGAAGGTGACCGACGAGCTCGCCGTGCAGTCCGGGTCGCCGTGGACCTTGGCCGAGATCGTCTGCGGCGTGCCCGCGTTGACGAGGCCGATCGGGGCCATGCTGCCGGTCAGCGGCGCGGTCCCGGAGGGCTCGTCGTCCGTGGGGGCGAAGGCGCTCACCGTCAGCGCTCCCTCGGCGATGTCCCAGCGGCTGCCGTTGAGGAAGGGGACGACGCGGACGTCGCACGGTTCCGCCCCGACCCGGCCGAGGTTTTCGCCCTTCGCTTCGACGCCGAGGAAGTAGGCGGCATCGGAGGTGGGGGTGAAGTTGACGGTGCCGGCGAGCGGGACCGAGACCGGCGTGGCCGAGGAGGCCGGGACCGGCCCGCCGCCCCCGTGGGCGATCACGTTGGTGCCGGCGGCGATCTTGGTGAAGTTGACGGCGCCGGCTTTGATTTTCGTGAAGGTGACCGCGTTCGGCTTGATCTTCGTGGCGGTGACCGCGTTGCGCTTGATCTTCCCCGCCGTGACCGAGTTGGCCTTCAGCTTCTTGGTCCCGATCTTGCCCGACGCCCAGACCGCGCCGCCGCCCAGCGCCAGGAACAGCGCCAGGGTGGCGATCACGTTGGCGTAGGTCAGTCGCTTCCGCACGGCGCTCATTGCTTCGCCTCCAGTCTTCGCTCCAGAGCTCTTCGCCCAAGTTATCGGCGTCTCATCCCGGAACCTCGATCGCGCGGAGAAGTTTCGACGCTTGGCACGCCGAGCCGCGATTCGCGGCGCCGGTGTCGGTCTTCCGCCAGCCCGGCGGGCGGGGCTCAGGCGGCGTCGAGCTCGGCGACGAGGGCGCCGACCCGGCGCTCGATGTCGTCGCGGATCTCGCGCACCTGCTCCGGCGGCAGGCCCTTGGGGTCCTGCAGGTCCCAGTCGATGTAGCGCTTGCCGGGGATGTAGGGGCACTCGTCGCCGCAGCCCATCGTCACCACGACGTCGGCCCATTCGGCGTCCTCCTGGCCGAGACGGTGGGGGACGCGGTCGGAGAGGTCGATTCCCAGCTCGGCCATCGCCTCCACCACCTCGGGGTGGACCCGGTCGCCCGGCGTCGTCCCGGCCGAGCGCGCCTCGTGGCGGCCCGCGGCGGCGCGGGCGAACAGCGCCTCGCTCATCTGCGAGCGGCCGGCGTTGTGGAGGCAGACGAAGAGCGCCCTCACGAGAAGACCTCGCGCACCGACTCCAGCGCGCCCGGCACGAGCCTGAAGTAGCTGTAGGTGCCGCGCGTCTCGCGCCGCACCAGGCCGGCCTCGAGCAGCTGCTTGAGGTGGTGGCTGACGGTGCCCTGGGAGAGGGCGAGCTGCGGCTGCACCTCGCAGACGCAGACCGGCTCTCCTTCCGCCCGCAGCAGCAGGTTGACGATCCGCAGCCGGTGGCGGTCGGCCAGCGCCTTCAGCACCGCCTCCATCTCCACCGCCCGCTCCTCGTCCAGGCTCGCCCCCGCCAGCGGCGTGCAGCAGTCGATCACGGGCAGCTCGGCGACGGTCACGCCGGCAACCCTACACAGTTCATCGATGAAGGTCGATGAATTGGGAGGCCGTAGCTGCTGCGCATTCATATTGAGGAAAAATGGCTGAAATCCTCAACATCTACTAGACTCGGGCTCGATGGCGAGCGTGTCTGAGAGCAAGAGGCTGGTCGACGCGATAGTCAGGCTGCGCCGCGCCGAGCGGATTCCTGCCGCCGCTGCCGACGTCGCCCCGGTTCGCCGTGACCTCGAGGCCCGGCTCGGGTCGACCCTCTCGCGCTCGCGGGCCGCGCAGATCCTCGGCGTCAGCCAGACCGCACTCGATCGTTGGGTCGCGGCTGGGCAGATTCCGATCGTCCTGACGCCGGCCGGCCGCCGTGAGGTTCCGCGCCAGTTCGTGATCGAGTTGCGGGAGGCGATCGGCGAGCTGAGGGGCAGGGGCCGCCACCGCCATCCCCTGGCGGCCGCGCTCGAGGCCCGTCGCGATGCCGCCGCGGCGCTCGGCGGCGCTCGGCCGAGCGGTGGTTCGGCCCGCTCGTCGGCGCCCCGCGACCACCGCACCGCGGAGCGGCGCAGCCTGGCCTTTCACCGCGTCATCGCCGAACGCCTCGACGAGCAGCTGGTCGAGGAGGCACGCGAGCGGGTCGAGCGCCTTGTCGTCGGGGGGCATCTTCACCCTCGCTACGCCGATCGCTGGCGCGAGGTCCTGTCGCTCCCGGTTGCGAAGATCGCCACGGCGATCGTCGCCGACGACCGGGAGGGCCGCGACCTGCGCCAGAACAGCCCTTTCGCCGGCGTCCTCAACGAGCAGGAGCGGCGGCGGATCATCGAGACGGTCGGCTAGGCGACGGTGCGGCGAGTCGAGCTCGAACACGTGATCCGCGCCGCGGCCGCCGTGACGGAGGACGACGAGCTGGTCATCGTCGGCAGCCAGGCGATCCTCGGCCAGTTCCCGGACGCGCCCGCGGCCCTGCTCGCCTCCCGCGAGGCGGACATCTATCCCCGCAACCGACCCGAGCGCGGGATCGAGATCGACGGCAGCCTCGGCGACGGCTCCTACTTCGACCAGGCCTACGGCTACTACGCCCACGCGGTCGGCCCTGAGACGGCGCTCACCCCCCGCGGCTGGGAGGCGCGTCTCGTTCCGGTGCGCAACGAGAACACCGGCGGTGCCACCGGCTGGTGCCTGGAGGTACACGACCTGCTGCTCTCCAAGTGCGCCGCCGGGCGGGAGCGCGACCGGGAGTTCGTCGAGGAGGCGATCGGCCAGGGGCTCGCCGATCCGCAGGAGCTGCGGCGGCGGTTGCCGGAGATGCCGCTTTCGGGCGAGCGGCTCGTCGAGCTCGAGCGGGCGCTCGCCGGCGTGATCGAGCGAGCGTGCGGGTCGGCTCGCTGATGCCGCGACTGGATGCCCGCGAGCTGGCCGCGATCTTCGCCGGCGGCGTGATCGGCGCCCTGGCCCGGGTCGGGCTGGCGCAGGCGGCGCCGCATGGGGTGGGCGCCTGGCCCTGGTCCACCTTCGTCGCCAACATGGCGGGAGCGCTGCTGCTCGGCTACTTCGTCACCAGGTTGCAGGAGCGGCTGCCGCCGTCAAGCTACCGACGGCCGTTCCTGGGCACCGGCCTCTGTGGGGCCCTGACCACCTTCTCGACCCTGCAGCTGGAGCTGTTCGACATGCTCGACGCCGGCGAGGTGGGCCTCGCCGCCGGCTACGTCGCGGCGACGCTCGCCGGCGGTTTCCTCTGCGTCCACCTGGCGACCGCCGCGGTGCGGCGCACGAGGCTGGTGCGGTGAGCGCGGCGGCGTGGATCGGCGTGGCGCTGCTCGGCGGTGCCGCGGCGCTGGCCCGCTTTCTCCTCGACGCGGCGATCTCCGAGCGGCTCGCCGGCCCCTTCCCGGCAGGGACGCTGGCGGTCAATCTCAGCGGCGCCGTCCTGCTCGGCCTGGTTGCGGGCGCCGCGCTCCACGGCACGGCGCTGACGATCGTCGCCGGCGGCGGCCTCGGCTCCTACACCACCTTCTCGACCTGGATGCTCGAGTCCCACCGCCTCGGCGGGCTCGGCGACGCGCGCGGCCTCTGGCTCAACCTCGTCCTCTCGCTGCTCGCCGGCCTCGCCGCCGTGGCGCTCGGTCACTGGCTGGGGGCCCTGCTGTGAGGGCGGGCGCCGGCGGCGAGGGCCTCAAGCTCACCCTTTACTTCGGCGAGCATGACCGCCATCGTGGCCGCTTCCTCTCCGAGGCGGTACTCGATCTCTTCCAGCGTCACCGGCTCGCGGCCGGCGTCCTGCTGCGTGGCATCGAGGGCTTCGGGGCGCACCGGCGACTGCAGACCGACCGCCTGCTCTCGCTCTCCGAGGACCTGCCGCTGGTGGCCGTCGCGGTCGACCGGCCCGAGACGATCGAGGCCGCCGCCGCCGAGCTGCGCGAGCTGGCGGGCAAGGGGCTGATGACGCTGGAGCGGGCGCGCCTGGCTGGCAGCGAGCGCCGGCCCGGCGACGAGCCGCACGAGGAGCTGAAGCTGACCGTCTACACCGGTCGCCACGCCCTCCGCAACGGCGAGCCGGCGCACGTCGACGTCGTCGCCGCCCTGCACCGGCACGGCGTCGCCGGAGCGACGGCCCTGCTCGGCGTCGACGGCACCACGGCCGGCCGCCGCCTCCGCGCGCGCTTTCTCGCCGCCAACCGCTGGGTGCCCTCGCTCGTGGTCGCGGTCGGCGAGCGCGAGCGGATCGGCGCCGCCCTGGCCGAGATGGAGGGCGATGACGGCGCGCCCCTGGCGACGATCGAGGCGGTCGGCGTCCGCCGCCGCGACGGCCGCGAGCTGTCCCGGGGAGGAGGGAACAAGCTCAGCGTCTACTGCTCGGAGAGCTCCGAGCACGGGAATCGCCCTCTCTACATGGAGCTGATCCGCCGCCTCCGCGCCGAGGGGGCGGCGGGGGCGACCGCGCTGCGGGGCATCTGGGGCTACCACGGCGACCATGCCCCCCACGGCGACCGCCTGCTGGCGCTGCGCCGGCACGTCCCCGTCGTCGTCACCGTCGTCGACGAGCCCGAGCGCAGCGGGCGCTGGTTCGAGGTCGCCGCCGAGCTGACCGCGGAGACGGGGCTGGTCACGGCCGAGACGGTCCCCCGGACTTTACTTTGTAATCACTCCAGATTGGATAGGCTTGGCGGGGTGAGGGACGGACGGCGATGAGCGACCAGCAGGGCCCCGACGTCCTCCACGACGAGGCGACGATCCGGAAGCTGCGGCAGTTCAACCGCGAGCGCGTGCCGGAGCGCGTCGTCCACGCCAAGGGCTCCGGCGCCCACGGCTTCTTCGAGGTGACCGAGGACGTCAGCCAGCTCACCAAAGCCGGCCTCTTCCAGCCGGGGGCGCGGACGCCGACGTTCGTCCGCTTCTCCACCGTCGCCGGGGAGCTCGGCTCCCCCGACACCGCCCGCGACCCGCGCGGCTTCGCGATCAAGTTCTACACCGAGGAAGGCAACTACGACCTGGTCGGCAACAACACGCCGGTCTTCTTCATCCGCGACGCCTCCAAGTTCTCCGACCTCATCCACTCCCAGAAGCGTCAGCCCGACACCGGCATGCGCTCCAACGACATGCAGTGGGACTTCTGGACCCTCTCGCCGGAGAGCGCCCACCAGGTGACGATCCTGATGTCGGACCGCGGCACCCCGCGCACCCTGCGCCACATGAACGGCTACGGCGGCCACACCTTCTCCTGGATGAACGCCGCCGGCGAGAAGTTCTGGGTCAAGTACCACTTCAAGACGGTGCAGGGGATCGAGAGCTACACCGAAGCCGAAGCGGTGCGGATGGCCGCCGAGGACCCCGACGCCCACCGCCGCGACCTGCGCGCCGCGATCGACGCGGGCGACCATCCCGAATGGCGCCTGGAGGTGCAGGTGATGCCGTTCGAGGAGGCCGCCGGCTACCGCTTCGACCCCTTCGACCTGACCAAGGTCTGGCCGCACGGCGACTACCCGCCGATCGAGGTCGGCCGCCTGGTCCTCGACCGCAACCCGGACCACTTCTTCGCCGAGGTCGAGCAGTCCGGCTTCTCGCCGGCCAACCTGGTGCCGGGGATCGGGCTCAGCCCCGACAAGATGCTGATCGGCCGCATCTTCAGCTACCACGACACCCACCTGCACCGGATCGGCGCCGACTACGAGCAGCTGCCGATCAACTCGCCCAAGGCCCCGGTCCCCTCCGGCGTCGACCTCACCTGGTCGGTCGAAGGAGCCGAGATCGACCGCTACGCCGACGCCAGGCACGCCGAGGACGACGATTTCGTCCAGGCCGGCATCCTCTATCGCGAGGTGCTCGACGACAGCGGTCGCGACCACCTGGTCGAGAACATCGTCGGCCACGCCGGCGCCGAGGTCAGCAGCGAGGTCCAGGGTCGCGTCATCGCCTACTGGACCCAGGTCGACTCCGAGCTGGGCGCGCGCGTCGGCGCCGGGCTGACGGCCGGCGGCAACGGGGCCACGCCGGCTCAGGCGGAGGCGCCGAGCAACGTCTGATCTGGGGTGGGGAGCTCCAATAAGCGTCCGCTTTCGTCACTACCTTGGGACGGGATGGATGGACAGACGCAGATGGACGCGTTGGCGCCGCTGGTGGGGGAGGCGGCGCCCGAGGTTGCCGAGCAGACGGCCGCGCGGGTGCCGCTGAGCGAGCTCGGGGACGGGCAGCGGGTGCGCGGCGTCTACGCCGTGCGCGAGCGGGAGCTGCGGCGCAAGCGCAACGGCGACCCCTGGCTGCGGCTCTCGGTCGGCGACGCCAGCGGCAGCGCCGAGGCGGTCTGCTGGGAGGACGCGGAGGCGCGCTACGCGCTCTGCGCCAGCGGCAGCGCCGTCCACCTCACCGGCGTCTTCGAGATGAGCGAGCGCTGGGGGGCGAAGATCAAGATCGCCGAGCTGCGCGAGGCCGAGGATCACGAGTACGAGACGGACGAGCTGGCGCCGGGCTCGGAGGTCGACGCCGACCGGCTCGAGGCCCAGATGCGCGAGCTGCTCGACGACGCGATCGAGGACACCCACCTGCGGCAGCTGCTCGACTACTTCTTCGGCGAGCTCTCGCCGACCTGGCACCGCTTCCGCGACGCGCCGGCGGCGAAGGTCTACCACCAGGCCTACCGGCACGGCCTGCTCGAGCACTCGCTCTCGGTCGCCCAGGCGGTCAACGCCGCCGCCGGCTTCTTCCCCGGCATCGACCGCGAAGTCGCCGTCGCCGGCGCCCTCCTGCACGACATCGGCAAGACCGTCGCCTACAACGACGACCCGCTGGCGATCGACCTCACCGACGCCGGCCGCCTCGAAGGCGAGATCCCGCTCGGCTACTACACGGTGCGCCGCCAGATCGAGGAGATCGCCGGCTTCGACCCCGGCCTCGCCCGCTGCGTCCTCCACGTCATCCTCAGCCACCACGGCTCGCTCGAGCACGGCTCGCCGGTGGTGCCGTCCACCCGCGAGGCCGTCCTCGTCCACATGATCGACAACCTCGGCGGCCGCCTCGGCAGCTTCGACCGCCTCGAGCGCCAGCTCCCCGCCGGCGAGTCCTGGTCGGGCTTCGACCGGGCTCTTTCCGGTTCGGCGTACTTCGCCCAAAGAGCAGCCTGACGGCACGAAAAATGGCACCGTTTCGGTGCGATTCCGGCACGTTTGGGCCTTGTTTCGTGCAGACAAGACATTACGCTAAGCTCATGCAGACGATGGCCCGAGAAGCCTGGACCGACGAGCGCCTCGACGACCTCAACGCCAAGGTCGACGGCGGCTTCGCCCGCGTCGACGCCCGCTTCGATCGCTTCGAAGGGCAGGTCGACGCCCGCTTCGACAAGGTCGAGGAGCGCTTCGACAAGGTGGACGCCCGCTTCGACAAGGTGGACGCCCGCTTCGACAAGGTGGACGCCCGCTTCGAGCGTTTCGAGGCGCGCGCGGAGGAGCGGTTCGAGAAGCTCGTCGGCAGGCTCGATACCCGCTTCGACCAGCTGAACAGCCGGATCGACAGCCTCTACCGGGTCCTGATCGGGGCCGCCGTCGTGGTCATCGTCACGCTGATCGCGGCGCTGGCCAACTGATCGCCACCGGGGGCTCGCCCACGCCGATCAGTACCTCCGCGTGCAGCGCTGGATCCGGTTGACGTTCTGATGCGCCCGCTGGATGCAGCGGATCAGCTTGTCCGGATCGTGGCCGCCCTTCTTCTTCGCGGTGTTGAACGAGCGGCGGATTTCGCGCTCGACTTTCCTGTTGACGTCTTCGATCGTGCCGCCGATGTCGTTCAGCCCGCCTGCTTCGAAGGACCTACCGATGTTCGTGTTGAATTCGTGGCTGATCTTCTCCGTCGACTCCAGGGCGGGCTTGACGAGGAAGTATCCGACCGCGGCGATCACGCCGACCGTCACCAATAGTCGGATGATGCCGGAAGTCAGGCTGCCGAAGAGATTGCGCAGGATTTCCATGGCGCGGCGCGCAGACTATCCTGCGGAGCGTGGCGAAGGACACCGAGAAGCTGATTCGCCAGCTCTCGTTGATCTCGTTCCTGATGGCACAGGGGAGGCCGGTATCGGCCCTCGAGATCAAGCGCGAGGTGGAGGGCTACAGCGATATGAACGACGACGCGTTCGCGCGTCGTTTCTATGCCGACCGCGCGGAGCTGGAGAGCCTCGGCATCCAGCTCGGGGTCGAGAAGCCCGGCGAGGGCTTCTTCGAGGCCGAGCTCTACTCGCTGCCGCCGGAGAACTTCTACCTCGACGCGATCTCCTTCTCCGACGACGAGCTGGCGGCGCTGAGCACGGCGCTGATGCTGCTGACCGACGGCGGCTTCGCCTACGCCGAGCCGCTGCGGCTGGCCCTGCAGCAGGTCGCCTGGGGGCATCCCAACCCGCTCAACGAGGTCGAGCGGGCCCCGGTCGAGATGGCGATGACCGCCTCCGCCGGCGGCCGCGACCTCTCCCAGCGCCTCTCCAAGATCGAGACCGCGATCAGCCGCCGCAAGACGATCGAGTTCACCTACTACACGATGGAGCGGGGCGAGACCGAGAAGCGCAGGGTCGACCCCTACCACCTGGTCTTCCGCGGCGGCCAGTTCTACCTGATCGGCCACTCCCACGAGCGCGACGCGGTGCGGGTCTTCCGCCTCTCGCGGATCCAGGGCAAGGTCGGATACGCGTCCAAGGCCGAGCACGACTTCTCCCCGCCCGAGGACTTCGACCGCCGCGACTACGGCAGCCGCGCCGACTGGCAGCTGGGGGAGACGAAGGGGACGGCGAAGATCTTCGTCCGCGAGCGGATCGCCTGGCTGATCGAGCGGGACTTCGGCGGCTACGGCGAGCTGCGGGATGCCAGGAAGTCCGACGGCGCCCCCGGCAAGGGCAGGGTCTTCGAGACCGGCTACGCCTCCGAGCGCGAGCTGATCGCCTGGGTGCTGCGCTGGCGCGCCAACGCCCAGGTGCTGGCGCCCGAGGGCCTGCGCGAGGAGGCCGGGAAGCGCCGCGAGCTGCTGCGCGAGCGCCACGAGAACGGCTTCAGGCCGGCCAAGATCGTCGACCGCCCGCTGCGCGAGGTGCCGAAGCGGAGCCGCTCCAACGGCCGCGGCGAGGCGGCGATCCGGCCCGAGCGCTTCGCCCGCCTGGTCACCCTCGCCGGTCTCCTGATCGCAGCGGCGAAAGCCGGCGAGCGGCTGCGGACCGCCGAGCTGCGCCGGCGGCTGGAGCTGACCGACGAGGAGCTGCGCGAGGACGTCGAGCTGCTCAACGTCGTCAACTTCGGCGGCGGCACCTACGTCCTCTACGCCGAATTCCTCGGCGAGGAGATCGAGGTCGACTCCGAGCCCTACGGCGACAACTTCGCCCGCCCGGCCCGGCTGCTGCCGCTGGAGGCGAAGGCGCTGGTGGCCGCGATCGACCTCTTCGGCGACCACCTGCCGCAGTCGAACCTGCAGAGCGCCCGCAAGAAAATCGTCGACGCGCTCGGCCACGACCCCTCCGAGGAGGGCCTGGAGATCGCCTCCGCCGGCGGCGGCGACGCCGCGGTCGCGCGGATGGTCAACGACGCGATCGCCTCCAGCAAGGTGCTGGAGCTGAGCTACTACAAGGAGAACGAGGACCAGTTCACCGATCGCCGGGTCGAGCCCTACCGCCTGGAGAACGGCAAGGAGGGCTGGTACGTCGAGTGCTACGACCTGACCAAAGGCGGCGTCCGCCACTTCAAGCTCGACCGGGTCAAAGAGGCGAAGCTCTCCGAGGAGAGCTTCGAGCCGCGCCCGGAGGTCGAGGAGCTGGCCGGGGTCGAGGGCTGGATGACCCACGGCGAGGTGCCGACCGCCGAGGTCGCCCGCGTCTGGGTCTCGCCCGAGCGCGCCCGCTGGCTGCGCGAGGAGCGCACCGTGGTCGAGGAGCTGGCCGACGGCGCCGTCGTCGTCGAGCTTCCCTACGCCGGCAAGCCCTGGCTGGTGCGGGAGATCCTGCGCGGCGCCGGCGACCTCGTCGTCCTCGAGCCCGAGGACGCCCGCGAGGCGATCGCCAAAGAGATCACCGGTTGATCGAGGCGCCAGGCCACCCCGAGGTCCTCAAGATCGTCGCCCCCAACCCGGGGCCGATGACGCTGGAAGGGACGAACACCTACATCTACGGCGCCGACCCCTGCGTCGTCATCGACCCCGGCAGCGAGGACCCCGGCCACCTGGACTCGATCCGCGTCGCCGCGGCCGAGCGCGGCGGCATCGGGCTGGTCCTGCTCACCCACTCCCACGGCGACCACAGCAGGGGGGCCGAGCACCTCGGCGCCGAGGTGGTGCTGCCCGTCGGCGGCGAGGTCCACGCCGGCCTGCGCGTCCTCGCCACCCCCGGCCACGCCGCCGACCACGTCAGCTTCGTCGCCGCGGGGGTCTGCTTCGCCGGCGACCTCGTGCTCGGGCTGGGCTCGACGATCGTCCCCCCCGGCGGCGGCTCCCTCGCCGCCTACATGGACTCGCTGCGGCTGCTGCAGGAAGAGGAGATCGACCTGATCGCCCCCGGCCACGGTCCCTGGGTCACCGACCCCGCCGCCAAGCTGGCCGAATACGTCGAGCACCGCGAAGCCCGCGAGCGCGGCCTGCTCGAGGCGCTCGACCGCGGCGAGCGCTCCCGCGCCGCCCTCCTCGCCGAGGTCTGGAGCGACGTGCCGATCGAGCTGCTGCCGATGGCGGCGATGGCGATGGAGGCCCACCTCGAAAAGCTCGAGGGCGAGGGCCGGCTGTCGGGCGAGCTGACTGCCTGATTTTTAGTCCATATGCACGAAATTTCCCGCATATGGACTAAATAACTGTCATATTCTCCAGATGGACCTTTCCGCCCCCTTCCAATCGCTGTTCCCGACGGTCGACAGCGCCGTTCTGTCCGTCCTCACGGGCTCGACGAAGCCCCGAACGGGTCGCGAGGTCGCAAGGCTCGCGCAGCGATCGGCAACCGCGACGCGACTGGTGCTCGAGCGGCTGGTCCAGCATGGCCTCGTCCTGCGGACCGAGGCAGGCCGTTCGCACGTCTACACGTTGAACTGGGATCACCTCGCGGCCGAACCCGTCGCCGAGCTGGCGAACCTCCGTCTCGGGCTTTTCCAGCGCCTGCGAGAGACGATCGAGCTGTGGCACCCGCGCCCCCTCCACGTATCCGTCTTCGGTTCGGCGGCGCGGGGGGACGGTGGCCCGGACAGCGACATAGACCTCTTCCTGGTCCGCCCGGCGGATGTCGAAGAGGACGACGGGGAATGGCGAGGGCAGCTGGAGGCGCTGGCGGACCAGGTCTTCCATTGGACCGGCAATCACGCCGGAATGGCCGAGGTGGGCGAGGAGGGTCTCGATCGCCTTCGTCGTGACCAGCCCGCGATCGTGACCAGCCTCCGGGCCGACGCCGTCGACATCTGCGGCAGTCCTGTCCGAGAGCTGCTGCGGAGGACCTGACGTGGTGAGGCCCACTCGCACTCGCCCCTGCGATGGCAACCAGGCCGCGCGGCGGATGGCTCGCGCCCGGGAGTTCCTGGAGGTTGCGGAGCTGGTCGTCGACGAGAAGGACGAGGACGCCTCGTTCCTATACGCAAGCTCCGCCGCCTCCCTCGCGGTGCTGGCTGGGATCGCCGCCTCCGATGCCGCCTGCTGCAAGGCGCTGCAGGAGCGCTCCCGGTCCGAGAACCACCGCGATGCCGCGCAAGGCGATGCGCCGAGCCAACCGGCTGGTCGATTTCGCAGCAGAGGCCCTGAGCCGCTGATCCGGATGATTTGGCCAGCCGGCCAGTTCTCTGATAGACACTCGACATGAGGCGTCTGAGTAGAGGCAGGGTCGCGAAGGCTGGGCTGCTGGCCGGGGCGGCGGGGACCGGGCTGGCGGCGGTGAGCGCGGCGGCGGCGTGGCACTGGCTGGCGCGGCGGCCGCTGCCGAAGCTGAGGGGGACGATCGAGCTGGACGGGCTCGAGGGCCGCGTGCGGGTGCGCCGCGACCGCTGGGGCGTCCCCCACATCGAGGCCGACCACCGCGCCGACCTCTACTTCGCCCAGGGCTTCTGCCACGGGCAGGACCGGCTCTGGCAGATGGACTTCTTCCGCCGCGTCGTCCGCGGCCGGGTCTCCGAGATGGCCGGCGCCGAGGGGCTGCCGGTCGACCGCCTGCTGCGCACCCTCGGCGTCCGCCGCGTCGCCGAGCGCGAGGAAGCGGAGCTGGCTCCGGAGCTGCGCCGCCTGCTCGAGCGCTTCTGCGAGGGCGTCAACGCAGCCGCCGCCGAGGCGCCGGCGCCGCCCTTCGAGATGCAGCTGCTGCGGCTCGACTTCGAGCCCTGGAAGCCGGTCGACATCCTCAGCCTCGGCAAGCTGCTCGCCTTCGGCCTCTCGACCAACTGGGAGAAGGAGCTGCTGCGGGCCGACATGCTGCGCGCGCTCGGCCCGGAGCTGACGGCGCGCCTCGACCCGACCTACCCGGCCGACAACCCGCTCGTCACCCAGGAACCGTGGAAGGGCGAAGGGCTGCCGATCGTCGAGCAGATCGACGCGGTGCGGCGCACGATGGGCCTCGCCACCGAGGCCAGCGGCTCCAACAACTGGGCCGTCAGCGGCGAGCGCACCGCCTCCGGCGCGCCGCTGATCGCCGGCGACCCGCACCTGCCCCCGAGCATGCCGGGCATCTGGTACCAGGTCAGCCTGCGCCAGGGCGACCGCTTCGTCCGCGGCGCCTCGATGCCGGGGATGCCGGGCGTCTACATGGGCCAGAACAACGACGTCTGCTGGACCATCACCAACGTCATGGCCGACGTCCAGGACCTCTTCGTGGAGCGGGTCGAGGGCGACACCTACCTGTTCGAGGACGAGTGGCTGCCGCTGCAGACGGTGCGCGAGGAGATCGAGGTCAAGGGCCGCTCCGAGCCGGTCGAGCTCGACGTCCGCAGCACCCACCACGGGCCGATCGTCAACGAGGCGCTCGGCGCCGACGAGGCCGAGCCGCTGGCGCTCGCCTGGCAGACGCTCTCCGAACCGACCGCCTTCCCCGGCATGTTCGAGCTGCTCGACATCGGCTCCGGGCCGGAGCTGGTGGGCAGGCTCGAGGGCCACACCTCACCCGCCTCGAACCTGATCTGGGCCGACCGCCACGGCTCGATCGGCTACAAGCTGATCGGCCGCCTGCCGCGCCGCCCGGGCGGCTGCCCCGACCTGCCGAAGCCCGGCTGGACCGGCGAGTTCGAGTGGGACGGCACCGTCCCCTACGACGAGCTGCCGGCGCTCGTCGACCCCGAGAGCGGCTTCCTCGTCACCGCCAACAACCGCATCGTCGGCGACGACTACCCGCACCACATCACCAGCGAATGGCTCGACGGCTTCCGCGCCAAGCGGATCGAGCAACTGCTGCGCGAGACCGACGAGCACACGATCCTCGGCTTCGAGGAGATGCAGTCCGACAACCTCTCGCTGCCCGGGCTGGAGGCGGCGCGGCGGCTGGGCCGGCTCGCCCCGCGCGGCCAGCGCGAGCGCTCGGCGATCGAGCGGCTGCGCAGCTGGGACGGCTGCCTCGGCCCCGACACGATCGCCGGCACGATCTACCAGGCCTTCCTGCTGCGGCTGGCGCGCGAGGTGGCCCGCGCCGCGATCGGCGACCGCGACCTCTGCGAGCGCTGGCTCGACCGCGCCGACAACGGCTTCACCCCCCACGTCACCTCGCCCTGGCGCTGGCACTCGCACCTGATGGGGCTCTGGGAGGAAGCCGACGAGGAGCTGATCGGCCGCCCCTGGGACGACCTCGTGCTGGAGGCGCTGGCCGGCGCCCTCGACGACCTCGGCGAGCGCTTCGGCCCCGACCCCGAGGGCTGGCGCTGGGGCCGCGTGCACGAGATGAAGTTCCCGCACCCGCTCGGCGACGCCAACCCGCTGCTGGACAGGCTGCTCAACCGCCGGCTGCGGGCGGGCGGCGCCCAGGAGACGGTGAGCCAGATCGCCTACGACCCCAACGACCCCTACAACGCCGTCTGGGCGCCGAGCTGGCGCATGGTCGCCGACCCGACCGACCCCGACCGCTCGCGCTGGCAGATGTTCACCGGCCAGTCCGGCCACCCGGCCAGCCCCCACTACGACGACCTCCAGGTCGGCTGGCTCGCCGGCCGTACGCAGCCGATGAGCGGCGAGGGCCCGTGGCGGGAGCTGGACCTGGTCCCGCTCGGCGCCGGCTAGACGAGCGCCCGCTCGGCGGCGCCTTTGCGCCAGGCGATGCCGGTCCAGTCGATCTGCTCGAGCAGATCGTCGATGCCGTTGTCGCGGCGGAAGTCGTCGACCGCCTGCCGGCACTGGGCGAGCGCTCCGTAGTCGTCGATGACGATGTAGCCACCCGGCGAGAGGTCGGGGTAGAGGCTCTCGAGGGCGACCGTCGTCGACTCGTACATGTCGCCGTCGAGCCGCAGCAGCGACCAGCGGTTCCTGCCCGTGAGCGGCGGCAGCGTGTCGTTGAACCAGCCGCGCAGGAAGCGGACCCGGTGGTCGAGCAGCTCGTAGCGTTCGAAGGCGCCGCGGACCTCGGCTTCGGAGACGGCGAGGAAGTCGTACTTGTGGTGGCGGTCGCCGGCGTCGGCGGGGAACTGCTCGGGCCGGGACTCCGGCAGGCCTTCGAAGGAGTCCGCCACCCAGACCTCGCGCTCGTCGGCGCCGAGGACGCGGAGCGTCCCCCGCATCAGGATCGAGGCGCCGCCGCGCCAGACCCCGGTCTCGATCAGGTCGCCCTCGACCTCGTCGCGGACCACGGCTTCGACGCAGCGCTGCAGATGGTCGAGCCGCCGCATGCCCACCATCGTCGTCCCGTTGAGCGGCCAGTCGGCCCCGGTCTCGCGCCGCTCGCGCATCTCGTCCGGCAGCATCGCGGCGGCGACCGAGCCGTCGGGCTGCAGCTCGGCCGAGAGGGTGTGGTACCCGAGCAGGTCGCAGAGCGACTTCTTCAACAGCTCCAGATATGCGGCGCCAGTGTCCATCGGCGCCCCCGGTGTTCGTCTCCTCGAGGCGATTCTTTAGCGAAGATGCGGCCGCGGGAGCTGTTCGGACCGGCCCGCCGCGGCGGTGACCAGCTCGACGATCTGCGGCGGCGCCTTCTGCGGCGAGCCGCAGTCGAAGGGCGGGTCGGGGTCGTACTCGATGCCGAGCCGGACGGCCTGGGCGACCTCCGGCGTCGCCGCGCGGGCGACGAGGTGGAGCGCCATGTCGATGCCGGCGGTGACCCCGGCGGCGGTTAGAGTCCCCGCGGTGAGCCGTCGCGACCAGATCAAGCTGACCGAGGCCGAGTTGGCGGAATTGATGGAGAGCGAGCGGGTGGCGGTCGTCTCCAGCCTCGGGCCGCGCGGCTGGCCGCACTCGATGCCGCTCTGGTTCGTCGTCCGCGAGGGCGAGGTCTGGATCTGGACCTACGCCAAGTCGCAGAAGGTCCGCAACCTCGAACGCGACCCGCGGGCGACCCTGCTGATCGAGGCCGGGCGCGACTACACCGAGCTGCGGGGGGCGATGATCGAGGCCGAAGCGGTGCTCCACCGCGATTTTCAGACCGTGCTCGGCTTTGCCGAAGAGCTGACTCTCCGCTACGGTGGCGACATCTCCTCGCTGGGGGCCGACGCCAAGGCGGCGCTGGAAGCGCAGGCGCCGAAGCGCGTCGCGATCCAGTTCCAGGCGCGGCGCACGGCCACCTGGGACCACCGCAAGCTCGGCGGCACCTACTGAGCCGGCGGTGACGGATTCGCTACATCCCGGCCGAGCCCGTGTTGCAGAGTGACGCAATCGCTAGCTTTTCCGACTCGATGAAACGACGCATCCCAACCCTGATCGTGCTCGCTCTGCTGACGGCGGCCCTCCTCGCGACCGTCCAGGCCGGCTCCGCCAAGACCCCGCCGCGCCCGCCGAGCGGGTTCTTCGGCATCGGCCCGCAGGAGGGGGTGACGCCGACCGATACCAACTACATGACCGCGGGCGGGATCGAATCGGTCCGGGTCCCGGTCTCCTGGGCGGCGATCCAGCCGACCAGGCGCGGCGGCTACGAATGGGGCGGGATGGACGCGATGGTCGAAACGCTGTCCAAGGCCGGCCTCCAGGTCCTGCCCTTCGTCTACCAGACCCCCCGCTGGCTGGCCGGCAACTGGCGCACGCTGCCGGTCGACAACGCCAGGCAGCGCTCCGCCTGGCGGGCGTTCCTGCGGGCGGCGGTCGAGCGCTACGGGCCGGGCGGCGAGTTCTGGCGCGACCACTCGCCGACCGGAGTCGACTACCAGAACCCGATCAGCAGCCCGCTGCCGATCCGCGCCTGGCAGATCTGGAACGAGGCCAACTTCTTCTACTTCGCCTACCCGGTCTCGCCGCAGCGCTACGCGAAGCTGGTGACGCTCTCCGGCAGCGCGATCAAATCGGTCGACCCCGGCGCCAAGGTGGTCCTCACCGGCCTCTTCGGCGAACCGGCCGTGGGCGGCAAGCGGGGGATGGACGCGACCGACTTCCTCGACGCCGTCTACCGCAAGCCGGGCGTCAAGAGTCGCTTCGACGGCGTCGCCCTGCACCCCTACGCGGCCGACTCCGAAGACCTCGAAGAGATGGTCGAGGGGCTCCACGAGGTGAGCGTGGAAAACCACGACCGGCCCGGCCTCTACATCACCGAGATGGGCTGGGGCTCGCAGAACAACTACCAGGAAGTCGCCTTCGAGCAGGGCATCCGCGGCCAGGTCAAGCAGCTGCGCGCCGCCTACGGCTACCTGCTGGAAAACCAGCGCCGCCTCAACCTCAAGGGCGCCTACTGGTTCTCCTGGAAGGACCTGCCGGACTCCTGCAACTTCTGCGACTCGGTCGGCCTCTTCCGCGCCGGGCCCAAGTTCCGTGCCAAGCCCGCCTGGCACGCCTTCGTCGCGATCGCCGGCGGCCGCGCCCGGCCCTGAGCGAAGCTCAGTGCCGGGCCCGCCTGCGGGCCGGGTGCGCCTTGCGGACGCGGATCTTCAGCTTGCGTGAGATCGCCGCCTGGAAGCTGGCGTCTTCGGCGATGCTGCCGCGGTAGTTGCCGCGGCGGCGGATGCGCGGGCGGAAGTGGGCGGTGCAGGCGCGGTCCAGGCGCCGGGTGCCGACCGTGCGGCGGCCGCGCAGCAGCTTCACCGGCCGGCCTTTGCGGCCGGCGCAGGGGGAGACCCAGATCGTGATCAGCGCCCTGCGGCCGCGCCGCACCTTGCGGGCCTGGGCGCGGATGCCGATGAAGCCGGCGGCCTTGGGCGCCTCGGTCCCGGTCGGGCACACCGCCGGCGTCGGGTTGGCGAGGCGGAAGACCTTGCCGCCGCCGGAGACCGCGTAGACGCGGCCGCAGGAGTCCTCGCCGAAGGAGTTGAGGTCGGCGACCTGGAGCACCTCGGTGCGGTCGGTGGCGGCGGCGGCGGGGGCGGCCGGGGAGAAGGAGCGCAGCTTGCCGGTGCAGAGGTCGCCGTAGAGGTAGCGGCCGTAGAGGTCGCCGAGGCTGGCATCGCGGACGACGTAGCCGCCGATGATCGCGCAGCCGAAGGCGCCGCCACCGCCGGGGTCGGTGTGCGGGTAGTCGAAGACGGGGTCGACGAAGGGGCTGAACGGATCGAGGCACTCGGGGTCCCCTCCCGGGCCGAGCTCGAGGCCCTCGTGGCAGCTCCAGCCGTAGTTGGCGCCGGCGCCGAGGCCCGGGGCGGGGGCGAAGTCGACCTCCTCGCGCGCTTCCTGGCCGACGTCGCCGATCGTCAGGTCGCCGCTGAGGCGGTCGAAGGAGAAGCGGAAGGGGTTGCGCAGGCCGTAGGCCCAGATCGTCGGGTCGGCCAGCGGCACGGCCGTGAACGGGTTACCGGGCGGGACCGTGTAGGGCAGCAGGCCGCTCGGGTTCGGGTCGATTCGCAGGATCTTCCCCAGCGGCCGCGAGAGGTTCTGCGCGTTTTCGTGCGTGTCGTCGCTGCCGCCGCCGTCGCCGGTGGCGATGTAGAGGTACCCGTCGGGGCCGAACTGGAGCTGGCCGCCGTAGTGGTTCGTATCGACCGGGTGGGGGATCTTCAGCAGGGGGCGCAGCGTCGAGATCGGCGCCGTGGTGCCGAGCTGCCGCAGTTCGGCGACGTGGATCTCCCCCGGTTCTTCCCTGCCGGTGTAGAAGGCGTAGAGCCGGCCGCTGGAGCCGAAGTCCGGCGCCAGCGCGATCGAGAGCAGGCCGCCCTCGCCGAGGTCGCTGACGCGGGTGCTGAGGTCGGCGAAGGTGCTCGTGGAGCCGTTCTGCACCTGCACGATTCGTCCCTCGCGCTCGACCACGAGCAGCCGGTCCGGGTTCCCGGGCGGCGAGGTGACGTAGATCGGCTGGTCGAATTCCCCGACCGGCTGCAGGAAGGCGGCGCCGGCGCTCGCCGGCAGGGCGAGCGCGAGCGCGAGGGCGAGGGCTGCGACAACCCGGGTCACCCTTCGCAAGGTAGCTGAGACCAGGGTCGTCACGGACCAATAGCATCGGCCAGATGTCCGAGACCGCGGTGCGGGGGCCGGCCTGGCTCGTTCTCCCGACCTACAACGAGGCGGCGAACGTCGCGGCGCTGGTCGAGGCCGTTCGTGCCCAGCTTCCGCCCTCCGCCCGGGTGCTGATCGTCGATGACGACTCCCCCGACGGGACCGGCGAGATCGCCGACCGGCTGGCCGCCGCGGGAGAGGGGATCGAGGTGATGCACCGGCCGCGCAAGGAGGGCCTCGGCCCCGCCTACATCGCCGGCTTCCGCCACGCGCTCGCCGCCGGCGCCGGCCTGGTGCTGGAGATGGACGCCGACTTCTCCCATGACCCCGCCGACCTGCCGCGCCTGCTGGCCGCTGCCGCGGACGCCGACCTGGTGATCGGCTCCCGCTACGTGCGCGGCGGCCGGATCGGCGACTGGAGCCCCCTGCGCCGCGGGATCAGCCGCGCCGGCAGCCTCTACGCGCGGCTGGTGCTGGGGGTCGGCGTGCACGACCTCACCGGCGGCTTCAAATGCTTCCGGCGCGAGGTGCTGGAGGCGATCGACCTCGACGGCGTCGACGCCAAGGGCTACGCCTTCCAGGTCGAGCTGACCTACCGGGCGCTGCGGCTCGGCTTCCGCGTCGTCGAGCTGCCGATCCTCTTCAGCGACCGCCGCCACGGCGACTCGAAGATGAACGCGCCGATCGTCGCCGAGGCGATCTGGCGGGTGCCGCTGCTGCGCCTCGCTCAGCGCAGGTCGAGGCGGTAGAGCCGCCGCGGCGGCGCGACGCCGCCCGGCACCGCGACGGCCGCCGCGTAGCCCGCTCCGACCGGCAGCGCCACGACCGCGATCTCCCCCTCCGGCGGCGGCCCGCCGAAGCCGCCCCCGCCGCACTTCAACCGCGCCTCGTGGCTCGTCCAGGCGGCGTAGAAGGCGTCGGCGCGGGCGGCCGGGGGGGCGGCCCGCACCGCCGCGGCGGCGGCGGGGTCGAGCCCGCGCTCGGCCAGCGCCAGCACGTCGCGCCGCGGCTCGACCCGCTCGACGTCGACCCCGAGTGGGCGCCCGGCGGCGACGGCGACCAGCGCCAGCCCGGCCGAGTGGCTGAGGTTGAACTCGAGCCGCTCCGGCGCCACCGCGAGCCGCGGCTTGCCGTGCGGCCCGGGCGCGAGGTCGACCGCCGCGGCGTCCTCGTCCAGGTAGCGGGCGAGGACCTCGCGCAGCGCCCAGCGCGACGCGACCCAGCGCCGGGCGGCGTCGGCGGCGCGGATCCTCCGTCCCCGCTCGCGCTCGGGCGGCGACAGCGTTCCCGCCGGCGGCTCGCCCGCGGCGTCGAGATCCGCCCGCCAGACGTGGACCTCCGCCGCCGGCGGATCGAGGTGCGGCGGCGCCTCTGCCCAGTCGCTCAAGGCGCCCCGATCCTAGCTAAGCTCCCGAGCCGATCTTGAACCGGCTGCTGATCACGGGTGGGGCGGGTTTCGTCGGCTCCAACCTCGCCGTCTCGCTCGCCTCCAGGCATCCCGACTGGGAGGTCCTCGCCTTCGACAACCTCTACCGCAAGG
Source organism: uncultured Solirubrobacterales bacterium (assembly GCA_963703585.1). Classification (GTDB taxonomy): domain Bacteria; phylum Actinomycetota; class Thermoleophilia; order Solirubrobacterales; family 70-9; genus VAYN01. The sequence continues at coordinate 53,406 of CAVPEX010000065.1, forward strand.
GGTCGGAGCTGAACCTGCCGCGGCTGCGGGAGGCCGGGGTCGAGTTCGTCGAAGGCGACGTGCGCGAGCCGGGGCAGCTGCAGCGGCTGCCGCAGATCTCGGCGCTGGTCGAGTGCTCCGCGGAGCCCTCGGTGATGAGCGGCATCGACGGCGAGACCGACTACCTCGTCCACACCAACCTCACCGGCGCCTACAACTGCCTCGAGCTGGCCCGCCGCGACCGCGCCTTCGTCGTCTTCCTCTCGACCAGCCGCGTCTACCCGGTGGCGCCCCAGGTCGCGCTGAGGCTGGAGCAGACCCCGACCCGCTTCGAGATCGCCGCCGAGCAGGAGGTCTCCGGGGTCTCGCCGGCGGGCATCTCCGAGGAGTTCCCGCTGGACGGCCCGCGCACCCTCTACGGCGCCACCAAGCTCGCCGCCGAGCTGCTGATCGAGGAGTTCCGCGCCGGCCTCGGGGTGCCGGCGGCGATCGACCGCTGCGGCGTCATCGCCGGCCCCTGGCAGATGGGCAAGGTCGACCAGGGCGTCTTCACCCACTGGATGCTCGCCCACCACTTCGGCAACCCGCTCTCCTACATCGGCTTCGGCGGCCACGGCAGGCAGGTGCGCGACCTGCTCCACGTCGAGGACCTCGTCGACCTGGTCGAGCGGCAGCTGCTCGACCCCGGCGCCTGGGACGGGCGCACCGTCAACGTCGGCGGCGGCCGCGAGTGCAGCCTCTCGCTGGCGGAGACGACCGCGATCTGCCGCCGCCTGACCGGCAACGAGGTGCCGATCGCGCCGGTCGAGGAGACGCGGCAGGGGGACGTGCCGATATACCTCTCCGATTGCAAGAGGCTTTTCAGCCTGGACGAGTGGCGACCGCGTCGCGGCGCCGAGCAGGTGCTCGCCGACATCCACGAGTGGATCGCGGCGGACGAGGAGCGGATCGCCCGGGCGCTGAATATCGACACCCCGGTCGGGGGAAGGGAGTAGGGGACGAATGCCGGTTGCGATCATCACCGGGGCGGGGGGCCTGATCGGCTCGGAGGCGGTCGAGCACTTCGTCGCCGAGGGCTTCGACGTCGTCGGGATCGAGAACGACATGCGGGCCCGCTTCTTCGGCCCCGAGTCCTCGACCGCGCACGTCACCGAGCGGCTGGTCGCCGAGCACTCCGAGTTCCGCTGGGAGAACGCCGACATCCGCGACGGCGCGGCGATCGAGCGGATCTTCGGCGGGCACGCCGGGCAGATCGAGCTGGTCGTCCACACCGCCGCCCAGCCCTCCCACGACTGGGCCGCGAGCGAGCCCCAGACCGACTTCGGCGTCAACGCCAACGGCACCCTCAACCTGCTCGAGGCCGCCCGCGCCCACTGTCCCGACGCGCCCTTCGTCTTCTGCTCGACCAACAAGGTCTACGGCGACACCCCCAACCGGCTGCCGCTGGTGGACCTGGAGCAGCGGCTCGAGCTGCCCGAGGACCACCCCTACCACAAGGGGATCGACACCTCGATGTCGATCGACGCCTCGACCCACTCGCTGTTCGGGGTCTCCAAGGCGGCCGCCGACCTGCTGGTCCAGGAGTACGGCCGCTACTTCGGGATGCCCACCGTCGCCTTCCGCGGCGGCTGCCTGACCGGGCCCCAGCACGCCGGCGCCAAGCTGCACGGCTTCCTCGCCTACCTGATGAAGTGCACCGTCACCGGCACGCCCTACACCGTCTTCGGCTACACGGGCAAGCAGGTCCGCGACAACATCCACAGCGCCGACCTGATCGCCGCCTTCGACGCCTATCGCCGGGCGCCGCGCCCGGCAGCCGTCTACAACATCGGCGGCGGCCGCTTCTCCAACTGCTCGATGCTGGAGGCGATCGAGGCCTGCGAGCGGATCGCCGGCCGCCGGCTCGACTGGCAGATGGGGGAGGAGCCGCGGATCGGCGACCACCGCTGGTGGATCTCCGACCTCGCCCCCTTCCAGGCCGACTACCCCGGCTTCGAGCTGCGCTACGGGATCGAGCAGATCCTGCAGGAGATGTTCGAGCAGAACGTCGACCGCTGGACGGTCACGGCCTGAATTCGAGTTGGCTGCCAGAAAGAGGGGGTCCTTTACGCATTGGGATGCTTGAACGGGACCTTCAATACCGCATCGCCGAAGCGGTTTCAGTACAGGGTCGTCTGCAAGGGCGCGGGAACCGTGGACGATGCGGATCTCAGCGCCATCGTCGTCTATCGCGGGCCCTGAGGTAGCGTCGCCAAGGTCGGCCTTTCTCGCGCGACGCCCGGAGACCCTGCCCGCTCTCGCTCCGCGCGATACGCAAGAGCGCGTGCCGGGGGTGATCGTCAGGCGATCTGTGGTAGCTCGCCCCAACGCTGAACCAGAAGGTCGGAGTGAGGGTCGGAGCGCTCGTCGGTAAGGCCGATACGGTCGCACAGCGCCAGGCTGCGCCGATTGCGGCGGTCGACCCGGACGAAGGTGCGTGGGTGTCGACCGAGGGCGATCATCTGCTGGGCGCCGATGACGAGGACGTTCCCGTCTCCGCCGGCCCCAATCAGCATCCTGCCGTCGAAGCGCGGCAGCGAGGCCAGGTAGCGCTGCGGCAGGGGACCGCGGATCTGCGCCTCAACCGCGTCCTCCCACGGTGTCCCGGTGCTGCAGCGAAAGGCGTCGAGTAGGGGCAGATCGCCTGCCGCGAGGGCCCTGATCAGGACCTCGTCGGACTTCACTTAACGTCGGGAATGCCGTCCGGGATTGAGATCGTGGGCGCGCCAGTCACAGACAGCGCCTGGGGGTCGACATCGGCGAGCACCTTCCCCCAGGCCGTTCCGTAGATGTCGGAGGGCGTGGCCCCGGCGCGGGCGCCGGCGACCAGCGCGAGGGCGTCGGCGGCCTCCTCCTCGCTCATCTCGGAGACGACCCGCTGCAGGCGTTCCTTGACGGTCATAACAGCATTCTACCGGGACGGTGCGCGGGTCCGAGCCCTTCCCGCCGCCAGAGGTCCCCCATGACGAGGGGCCCAGCCCAATTGCATTGTCGCGGCCATTTCTTCAGCGATCAGGCAGTGATCCTGCAGCCTCCGATCTGCTCAAGCCAATCCGAGGAGGAGACCATGGACCCCGTTACTCAACTTGACGCCGCAGGCCGTTGTTGAGCGACACTCCGTTTGAGCACCAACACGATCTTCAGCGTCATTCACGCTGACCACGCTGAGGGTCGGCTCCCCGCTTGCGGATTGGCAACCGCCCCCGCCGCGGAGCCGAGGACGTAGGACGAGCGCAGCGGCGGGGGCGGTGCGGCCGTGGCCCTACGGCCCCTGGGGCGGCTCGCAACATAGGTTGGCCCTGGCGCCGGGACGGCGGCCGTGGGAGCCTCGCGCGCGTGCACGCCCTTCTCCTTCTCGCGCTCGTTGCGGGGTCGGCGCCGTTCGCGGCGCTCCCGCTGCGCAAGGCTGCCGCGGTGCTCTGCGTGGCCGTCCCCGAGGTTCAGCTCGCCGCGATGCTCGCCCGCGGCGAGGGGCCGCCGCTCCCCCCTGGCGCCCGATGCCCTCGCTGCGAGGGGCGACTCGGGCCCTGGCCGGGCTACCGGCGCCTGGTGCGCCACCGCGGCCGCACCCGGCGCCTGCGGCTGAACCGGGCCCGCTGCCGGAGCTGCGGGCGCACCCACGCGCTCCTGCCGAGCTTCCTGACCGCCTACCGCCGCGATGTCGTCGGGACCATCGGCGGCGTCCTCCTCGGCGCCGCGGCAGGGCATGGCCACCGGCCCCTGGCCGCAGCGGCCGCGGTGCCGGCGTCGACTGCTCGCGGCTGGATCCGCCGCGGCCGGCGCGGCTGCGCGCCCACCGCGGCGCGGCTGCGGCGCTACGCCTTGGAGCTCGAAGCCCAGCCGAGCCGCTCGCCGCCGGGCGCCGATCCGATCGGCCGGCTCCTGGAGCCGATCGCCCAGGTCATGCAGGCGGCAAAGGAGCGCTGGGCCGCCGTGGCCGCGCTCCCCGGCCCCTTCCAGATCGCCACCGCGGTCAGCGGTGGGCGGCTGCTCGGCCCCTGGCCGTCGGAGTAGCCCGCCCTGGCGCGACTCGCAGCCCGGGCTGCTGCCGACGCGCGCTCATCGTCATCTTGAGTGTCGCCGGGATGGTCAAACTGGGTGTCGCCCTACAGCCGTCGACGCTCGCCAGCCACACTCCCTGGCTGCCACACCGGTCGCGCTCCGCAGAACAAGGGCCGCAGTTACCCCGCCGATCCACCGCGGGTGGAGGAGATTGTCGCCGTGATGCGCCAAGCCGGGGAGAGGCCGGCGGGACTGCGCTTTCGAGGGTTGGCAGTCATCCTCTGGCGGGCCGGTCTTCGGATCAGCGAGGCTTTGGCGCTCGCCGAGGGAGACCTCGAGCCCCGGCGCGGAGCGATGCTCGTCCGCCACGGCAAGGGTGGCAAGCGCCGCGAGGCTGGGATGGACGACTGGGGATGGCAGCAGCTTGATCCCTGGCTGAAGTTCAGGATGGAGCTGCCGGTTGGTGCGCTCTTCTGCGTGGTCAGCGGGCCAACGGCGGGAAGGCCGTGGTCGGCCGCCGCGGCACGAGCGCAATTCCGGCGCCTGGCGCCCCGGGCCGGTGTCCGCCGCCGCTTCGCGCCACACCAGCTGCGCCACGCCCACGCCGTTGAAATGGCGCGAGAGGGCGTCCCATCGAATGTGATCCAGCGCCAACTCGGGCATGCCGATCTCGGGATCACCTCGCTCTACCTGCAAGGGATCGACAGCGGTGAGATCGTCGAGGTCGTCCACGGACGGCGTGCCCCGGTGATACCTGCGGCCATTGCGCTGGGCTCGTAGACGACGCGCTGGCCACTGGCGCTCGGCAGCACCCGTCTCCACGCGAACTCAGCAGCGCCCGCTACGCGACTGGGAGTCTCGCCCAGGGCTTTGCGCGCGGCGGCGGTCATTGGGGCACTCATGACTATCCGGTCTGCTCCGCGATGGAATCCGCGGCTCGATCGGCGATCTGGCGGTAGGTGGTCGGGCCGTGCTGCGTCCCGAGGCCGAGCAGGGTCTGGAAGGCGGCCATCGGGGTGCGGCGGCGGTTGTGGCGGAAGACGAACTCATCGAGGTAGGACTGCAGGTGCTCGGGCGAGACGCCGCGGTGGGTGCCCTGCAGCCAGGTCTTCAGGTTGGAGGCGGCGCGGTGGGCGCGGGGCAGGAGCTTCTGGGCGTCGGGGTGATCGCGCCGCTGCAGGAGGGGCCGGTGGTCGAAGCCCGCGCCGGCGAGCTTGCCGTAGCCGTCCCAGCCGTCGGTGTGGACGATCGCGCCCGGCTCGACGTTGGCCTTCACCCAGGGAGTGAGGGTGTCCTGGCTGGCGTCGGGCAGCACCCTCAAACGCAGCCGGCCCGAGCCCTCGCCGCGGACCTCGACGATCACCCCGACCAGGGCTTTGGTGCCGTCGCGCCGGCGCCCGCCCCGGCGCCCCTCGTGGTAGCCGCCGACCAGGGTCTCGTCGATCTCGACCTCGCCGCGCAGCGGCTTGCGCTCGGGCGCCACCATCGCCCGGCGCAGCTTCTGCAGGATCAGCCAGGCGGTCTCATAGCGCGAGATCCCGAGCTGGCGCTGCAGCTGCACCGCCGAGATCCCCGACGAGGCGGCGTGCCGCCTCGTCGGGGAAGCGGCGCTGGAACTCCACGATCGAGCGGGGGAAGGTCGGACGCGCCACCGGCCGACCGTAGGTCAGGCGTCGGACGGACCTGACCGGATAGTCATGTGGGGCACTATATTGACAACTACGTACATCAACCGCGCAGTGCCCAACCTCAGGTCAGACCGCCCCGCCGAGACGCGTGACTTCTTCGTCGAGCTGCTCGGCTTCGACGTGGCGATGGACCTGGGTTGGGTCGTGACGGTCGCCTCGAAGTCCCAACCGTCCGTGCAGGTGAACGTGATCGGCAACGACGATCCCGCTGCGCCCGGTATCTCGGTCGAGGTCGATGACGTCGACGCGGTCCACTCGGCCGCGCTCCAACGCGGCGAGGAGATTGTCTACCCCCTGCGTGACGAGGATTGGGGAGTCCGGCGGTTCATGCTGCGCGAGCCGAGCGGGACGGTTGTCAACGTGCTCTCGCACCGCTCCAACTGACATCTGCCGCGGCGTAGGCCCTCGCGCTCACGCCCGAAAAGCACCCCCTCCCTTGCGCGGCCTCTCCACTCCTGTAATACTGAACTAGATGGTTCAGTATCAACAGGTCGACAGGACCCTCGCGGCGGTCGCCGACCCGACCCGCCGGGCGGTGCTGGAGCGCCTCGCCGGCGGGCCGGCGACGATCGGCGAGCTGGCCGAGCCGTTCGAAATCTCGCTCACCGGGATGAAGAAGCACGTCGGGGTGCTCGAGCGGGCCGAGCTGGTCAGTACCGAGAAGATCGGCCGCGCCCGTGTCTGTCGGACCGGTCCGCGACGGCTCGATGACCTGGCCGCGTGGGTGGAGTCCTACCGGGGGATGCTGGAGGAACGCCTCGACCGCTTCGGCGAGCTGCTCGAACGACAGGACCGCGAACAAGCACAAGGAGAAGAGCGATCATGAGCACCCAGCAAGGGGCGAAGCTGGCGGTCGAGACCGTCGGCGAGCGCCAGATCCACGTCGAGCGAGTCTTCCCGGCGCCGCGCGAGCGGGTCTTCGCCACCTACATGGACCCGGAGCTGATCCCCGAGTGGTGGGGACGACGGTCCGACAAGACGACCGTGGAGCTGATGGAGCCACGCACCGGCGGCGACTGGCGATACCGCTGCGAGAGCCCGGAGGGGACGATCGTCTTCCGCGGCACCTTCCGCGAGGTGACGCCACCGGAGCGGGTCGTTCAGACCTTCGAATGGGACGGGATGCCGGGCTACGTCTCGGTCGATGCGACCGAGTTCGAGGACCTCGGCGACGGCCGCACCAAGGTCGTCACGACCTCCACCTTCTTCCACGGCTCCGAACGCGACGGGATCATCTCCGCCGGCATGGAGAAGGGGCTCGGCGAAACCTACGAGCGTCTGGAAGAGCTGCTCGGGAGGTAGCCGGCTCCTGCCTCGGCCGACCTGCATCCTTGGGACCGAGGTCTCCTCCGCCGCCGCGCGTGTGGCCCGCCCGATAACGAACCCTTATGTAGCCCAACGAGTCGCCGGATCAGACCTGTGGGCCTAGCTTGCGAAAGGGTCGAGCAGGTCGACTCCCGTGCTCATGACATCGGTGACGTTGCGAGTAGCAAGCGTCAAGCCCAGGACTTTCGCCGTTGCGGCCAGCAGACCGTCGACGACCGGCAGTGGGTCAGGCACGTTCATCCTCCCCCACTCCTCGGCGATCGCGCGGTCAATCGGGACGATCCGGCCGCGGTGGGACTCGCCGAGACGAGAGAGCCAACTCTCCAGCGCGGCCGCCGAATCGGGATCGCGGCGACGCACGCTCTCGACCCCGCAGCGGATCTCACCGATCGTCAGGGCGCTGAGAAATATCTCCTCCTCGGCGAGACCGGCAAACCAGGCCCTGACGCGGTTGTCGGCCCGGTCACCCTTGCGCAGCTCGGAGATGACGTTGGTATCGAGCAGGTAGCTCAAAGCTCGACCGGGCGGCCACGATCCTCGGGGCGCTCGAAGTCACTGTCCTCGCCGACATCGGGCATCTCGAGCAATAGCTCCTTGAGGGACCGGACCGGCCCCGGGGTCCGCAGCGCCTCCCGCAGAATCAGCCGATGCTCCTCCTCAGCCGAGCGGCCATGCTGAGCGGCACGAACCTTCAGCTCGCGCACCACGTCGCTCTCTATGTCGCGGACCAGAAGCTGAGCCATTTGATAGCAATGATATCACCACGAGCACGGGCCGAGATAGAAGTCAATCGCGGCGCACCCCGCCGGATTCCAGGCACTAATGGCCAGCAGTGATGCGGCCGATAGGCGCGTCACTCAACTACTGATATGGCCGTCGATTTGTCAAGTGCCCAGCACCGATCGCGGCCGCAGGCGGCCGGTTGTGGTGTGGCTCGGCTCCCGGGCCCGGGCGCGACTTCGACGTCGCTCGGTGTCAGTCTGACGATGCGGGAGTTGGCTATCCCAGGGCGCCGGCTCCCTCGCCACCGCGACGGTTGCGACGTTGTGGGGCTTGCCGCGCTCGCGCAGCCGCTTGCCGACCCGGTGCAGGCGGGTCTGGGCGCGCCAGGCGATCCGCGGGACGTGGTCGGGCCGGCCGGCCTGGCGATTGGCCAGGGTGGCGCCGATCCGCGGCTCCCTGGCGTAGTGCCAGGCCGACTCGACCAGCAGCCGCCGGGCGAGGGAGGAGCCGGTCTTGGCGATCTGCCCCTGGCTCTCGGACTCGCCGGACTGCTGCAACGAGGGAGTCAGCCCCAGCCGGCTCGAGAGCTTGCGCGGCGAGGAGAAGCGCCGCCAGTCGCCGCCCAGCTCGAGGTGGAGCATCAGCGCCGTGAGCGTGTCGATGCCGCGGAAGGCGCGCAGGCGGGCGATCGTCGGCCACAGCCGCTCGTCGGGGCGAGCCTGGAGAGCCGCTCGTCGAGCGCCTCGCGGCGGGCGGTGAGCCCGTCGACGGCGGCGAGCAGGTCGACGAAGGCCAGCTCGGTCGGCTCGTGCTCGAAGGCCTGCCGCGAGAGCCAGCGCCGGTGATCGCGGCCCCAGGTCGTCTTGCCGGGATAGACCAGGCCGTGCACGAGCAGGCGGTCGGTCTTCTTGCTGGCAGAGTCGTTCGAGGTCTGGACGTCGAGCACGTCCGACTGGAGAGCCACTCACCGCCCGCGAGTGAATCGGACGGTAAGTGCGAAGGGGGAACATCGGCGCCATCGATCAGAACCCCGTTGGTGTCGTCACCGCTACCTGAGGTCTCGCTCGGCGCTGCGCGATCTCAAGCGAGACTCCGAAGGCCGCCCGATCAGCCTTGCTGTCACGGCACAAGCATCGTCATCGACTGGGTCGGTCTGCGAGTCCATCACACGGCTTCAGGTCAAGACGACCCTTGCCGCGGCCGCACCGCGGAGCTCCGCCACGCGCTGCGCCTCCGCCTTGAGGTCGGCGCGCGGGAGGCGGCCAAGCCTCTCGACCGTGATCTCAGCCCTATTCCCTCTTGCTTTGGCCCGCCAGAACCCGGCCAGCCTGCCGTCGCACAGCACCGCGCCTGGGCTAGCCACCGGGCGGAAGAGCCGTTTGCGCAGCGCGAAGTCGGGGACAAGCAGCTCTCGGTTTGGCTTCTGGAGGTAGGGATCACCGGGCGGCAGCAGGCGGACGCCCTCCCCAGCCGGGGGCGATTCGAGCGCGTCGAGGTCACCGCGCAGGAGCCAGGCGCCGCTCTCACCGACGCGAACCTCGGAGAGCTCGTCTGCCACCTCGTCCCAGAGGCGCTGAGCGTGGGAGCTCGCCAGGCCGGCCCATCCCGCGAAGTCGGCAGACCGGGCCGGGCCGTAGAAGGCGAGAAAGCGACGGAGCGCCTCGCGCGCGGCCGGGGCGCGGCCAGGCTCGGCGAGTCTGTATCGGCGCTTGGAGTCGAGCCGAACGCCCGCCTGCACCGTCGCGTAGCGCCACAGCATCGGTGCGACGTGGTGGCTCTTGCAGCCCCGGCACCAGGGCGTCAGCTCGTCGCGCACGCGGCCGCGCAGCTCCTCGTGCAGCTCGTTCTTGTCGAGCGCGCGGCCGCGCGCCAGGGCGTCCCTGGTGGCGCCCGACACCTCCGCCAGAGCCTCGGTTGGAGCAAGTCCCTTCTGAGCGGCGAGACGCTGCACCTGCCGGCCGAGCTGGGCGCCCAACTCCTTGTCGTTCCGGGCGATTAGGGCACGCCCGTAGAGGGCGTGGTCGCCGGGCGCCAGCACGTGGATCGCCCCGCGGAGGGTGTGGGCCACGACGACCTCGCCGGCGTCGACCGCGTCTTCGTAAGCCTGCCGAGACACGCCGTCGGTCCGTGCCCCGAGCGCCAGGAGCGCCGCGCCGGGAGCGAAATCGGAGGCCGGGCACGACGCCGCCTCGGCCAGGTCACGCGCCTCCCGCGCCGCCAGCCCGGAGCGGGCCAGGCGGAAGGCGAGGACTCGGTCGGCATCCATCGGACTACCTTTACACGACTCCCGCCCTCTGACCTGGATCAGCGGATCCCGGCACGTCGGGTGCGGTGGCGGTCCACCGACTCAACATACTCGCCGCGAACCTGCGGGACATGGCTCAGGGAGCGGGCCGGCCGCGCTCCCGCGCGGCCCTCGATCGCGCCTGGATCACGACGAAATCGAGAACCTCGACCCAGCGGGGATCGATCGCGTCCAAGTCCTCGACGCAGCTCGCGAACGCCTCCGACACGGTGGCCGCGGGATAGGTCGCGATCCACGGGCCGCATCCGTCCATCGGTCGCTTCGAAGCCAGGGCGTCAACGATGAGGAGTGCGCGGTCGCGCCCTTCCTCCGCGTCGTCGAGCGCAAAGATCTGCAGCTTGCAGCCGGAGCGTGCCATCTGGCTCGAGGCTAACCAAGAGACGGTCGGCCGCCGGCACCCCCAGCCGATCGATGCGTCGGTGTTTGGGCGATTGGCGCCGCACGGCGATTGGGCCGTTCTCGCTGCTCTGCGTTTCAGCGGCGCCTGAACTTCACGATCCGCTGCTCGCCGATCGCCTTCTCGCTCGCGTAGAGGTTCCCCCGGGAGTCGAAGTCAAGGCCCGGGCCGGCGTTGAACTCATCGCGGCGGCCGAACGACTTGATCGTGGGACCGGCGCGCTTGCCGTTCGGCTTGAACTGCTGGATCCGCGGCGCCGCCGCCGGGTTGTCGCCGACGAAGACGGCGCCCCGGTGGTCGACGGCGATGCCGCACGGGTTCTTGACCCCGCCCCATCTCCGAAGATAGGCACCGGACGGGCTGAACTTCTGGACCCGGTCGGTCCCGCTGTCGGTCACGTAGACGCGGCCCTGGCGGTCGGCGGCAAGGCCGCAGGGCGAGTCGAACTCGCCGTTGCCGGAACCGGATCCGCCGATCGCCCCTCCGTAGGCGCCGGTCAGCGTGAAGCGGTGGACCAGGTTGTTTCGCACGTCGAGCACGAAGACCGTCCCGTCGCCGGCGAGGTCGAGGTCCCAGGGGCTCCACTCGACCCCGCCGGGCAGTCCGAAGGCGCGGACGAAGCCGCCCGCCGGCCCGAACACCTGCACGCGGTCGTTCGCGTAGTCGGCGACCAGCACCTGACCGTTGGTGTGCACCGCGATTCCCTTCGCGTCACCCAGCTCGCCCGGCCCCTCGCCCGGGGTGGCCCAGCGACCGAGCCGCTTGCCCCTGCGGTTGTAGCGGATGATCGTGTCGCCATCGGTCACGTAGACATTGCCGCCCTTCGAGACGCCGATGCCGTCAGGGCCGGGATGCTTCCAGTCCCGCTCGAACTTGAACGTGGCGGCGGACGCATCGCCCGCCGGCAACGCGATCCACGCCGCGACCAGGACGAGCAAGGCCGCTGCCGCACGTCCCGGCAGGCTTGCCCGCCTCGCGTTTGCGCCCCGGCTGAGCGCTCGGTGACGGCGAGCCACCGGGGGTCCCGAGCGCATCAGAGGCCCTTCAGACCGATCGGTTGTCCGCCGACCCTCCGACATCTCCGGGTGCGCCCGGCTCTTTGATCGCCTCGGCGGCGTCCTTGGCCTTATCGGCGATGCCGCCCTCGCCGCCGGCAATGTCCTTGAGCTCGGCTGCGTCCGCCTTCAGGCTCTCGGCGCCACCGCGGTCCTCCACGGTCTTCTTGCCTCTACTGAAGAGATTCTTGAGGTTCATCGCGTTCCTCTCGGTCGGGATTCCGAGCCTACCGAGTATCGGCATGCCCGTCCGGCTATTTGCTCCCGGCTGCCGGGTCACGTTTTCCGGGGGCACGAATCGTGCTCGCCGATCGCATAGAGGGGAGTCTCGCAGCCGGCGTCTATGCGAAAGGTGACGCCAGAACGGCGCCGGATGGTCGATAGCGTGGCACTAGCTCGGGCTGAGCGTCTGCCAGAGCCCCATGAGGTTGCCCTCGCTGTCGGTGAAATAGGCGGCGATGCCCATGTCGCCGACCTGCTGTGGCTCGCCGACCGCGGCGCCGCCGTGCTCGACGATCGCGGCAAGGGCCGTGGTCACGTCATCGACCTCCATCGTGATGATCGGCCGGCCGATGTCCTCCTGGCGCTGGAACATGCCGCCGCCGATGTAGCCCGGCTCGGTGGGTACGCCGGTGTCGTCGGTAAGTCCGGTCTGCACGAAGTCGTAGTCGAACTCCGGCACAGGCTGGATGCTCCAGTCGAACCGTGCAATCCCCCGTCGCCCTCTTCGCTCCGGGCGCAACCTTGGAAGGGCTACTGCTCAGGGCCTCGGAACTCGGCTGCTGCGATGGGGTCGTCAGGGTCACCTATCCGAGTGGCGGCGGGCTGATCGACCGCACGATCGTGATCGCCGGCGACGATGTGAGCAACGCGCTCATCGGAGGCGGGGGACTCACGATCCGCAACTCCGCGATCTACACGGGCAGCGTCGATGGCGTGGCGGTCGCCGGAAGCACGGGCGGGGCGACGCTGGTCAACGTGACCGCGATCTCCGATCCGGCCAGCCCGGTCTACAGCGTCAACGTCGGCGTCATGTCCAACAACTGCTACGGGGAAAACTCGATCCTGGTCGAGAACTCGATCGTCAGCGGCGCCCAACACGACTTCGTGCTCTCCCAGCCTTGCCCGGCCGGGGGGGCGGTGGGCATCGACGCACGCTACTCGAACTTCGATCCCGCCAAGGTCCAGTCGTCCGAAGCCACCGAACTGACCGAAGGGCCCGGCAACCAATCCGGAGCGCCCTCCCTGCTCGACCCGGCCAACGCCTACTTCGACCAGCTGGAAGCCTCTTCGACCCGCAACGCCGGCGCCACGACGCTCGCCCAGGGATCACTCGACCTGAACGGCGACGCGCGGGTCCAAGAGGGAGTGGTCGACATCGGGGCCGACGAGTTCGAACCTCCGGCGTCCTCAACCACGGGCCCGTCGCCCAATGCGGCTCCCCGGCTCGAGCACCTGCGGGTCACCGACCGGCGCTTCGCCACGACGAGGCCGAGCAAGCGGGTCCGGCGCCGCGTCAACCAGGGCTCGACCACCTTCAGCTACTGGCTCTCGGAGCCGGCGAGCGTGACCTTCGAGATCCACCGCAAGGTGACCGGTCGTCGGGTCGGCGGCGAGTGCAAGCGTCCCACGAGGGCCAACCGCGAGCACAGGCCGTGCACCCTCCGCTACCGCTACATCGGCCTCTTCAAGCGATCCGGGGAGCAGGGCGGCAACACGGCCGAGTTCGCCGGCAAGGTCCGGGCGAGGAACGGCAGCCGCGTCAAGCTGTCGCTGGGCACCTATCGGGCCACGGCTATCGCCCTCGACTCCGCGGGGGCACGGTCGAAGCCGCGCTCGGCCTGGTTCCGGGTGGTGCGTCGGTAGCGCGGCCGCGCCGTGGTTGTGCTGCGGGTAGGAAGCGCGCCTGCGCCGTGGATCGCCTCCGAAAGGCTCGCCGGGAGGGCGAAGGGGAGCAACTGTCAAATGTTGTGGATGACGGCCCCTGAGATCCGTCAGGCGGCGACCTTCTCGATCTCTTTCTCGTTGTCCGTTGTTTCTACCTTGACTCCATCCTCGAAGGTGACTCCGTCGAGCACGTCGGCGATGAGCTCGTGGCCGTTGAAGCGCCGCCAGCGCTCCTGGGCGGCGTCGAGGAGCTTGTAGGCCATCGCCAGCGCTGCCTTCTTGGAGCCGGCACCCTTCGTCACCCGGGTGCGCAGCTTCACGGTCGCGAAGGCGGACTCGATCGGGTTCGTCGTCCGTAGGTGACGCCAGTGCTCGGCGGGGAAGTCGAAGAACGCCGTCAGCTGCTTCCAGTCGCGGTCGAGCTTCGCCACGGCCTTGGGGTACTTGGCGTCGAACTCCTCGCGGAAGCGCTTGAGCGCCGCCCTCGCGTCAGCGCGGGCCGGGGCTTCGGCCATCTCGTGCAGCAGTGTCTTCGCCCTCGGCTGCAGCCGCTTGGGCAGCGCGTCGAGGACGTTCGCCGTCTTGTGGACCCAGCATCTCTGCTCTTTGGCCTGCGGGAAGACGTCGCGCAGCGCCGCCCAGGCGCCGAGGGCGCCGTCGCCGGTGACGAGCTTCGGGCAGCCGAGCCCACGGCGCTTGAGGTCGCGCAGCACCGCGGCCCAGGAGTCGGTCGACTCGCGGTAGCCGTCCTCGACGGCGAGCAGCTCCTTGCAGCCGTCCTCGCGCACGCCGATCACGACCAGCAGGCAGAGGCGGTCGTCCTCGCCGAGGCGGACCGAGACGTGGACGCCGTCGACGAACAGGTACGCGTAGCGGTGAAACTCCAGACGGCGCTGCTTGAAGGCGGCGTGGTCGGCCTCCCACTGCGTCGTCAGCCGGCTGATCGAGCTGGGCGAGAGCCCGGAGGCATCCTCACCCAGCAGGTCGCGCAGCGCCGGCGCGAAGTCCCCGGTCGAGAGGCCGTGCAGGTAGAGCGCCGGCAGCGCCTCGGTGACCTTCGGCGAGCGCCGCGCGTAGGCGGGCAGGATCTTCGAGCTGAACTTCTGCCGCTCGCCGTCCTCGTCGACGCGCTTGTCGTTCACGCGTGGGGCGCGGATGCCCACTGTGCCCGAGCCGACCGTCACCCGCCTCTCCTTGGCCTTCCCGTTGCGCACGACCATGCGCTTGCCGTCCTCGCCCCGCTCCTCGGCGAAGGAGGCGACGTACTCGGAGACCTCGGCCTCCAGCGCGGTCGCGATCATCCGCCGCGCGCCCTCCCTGGCGAGGTCGTCCAGCGTGACCGCGTCCTCCTCGACACGGTCTCCGTCGATCCTGCGAACATCCCCCATGGCGTGCCTTCCTTTCCCGCCTTGCGGCGGTCGGTCTTGATCAACCGGGAAGGTACGCCGCCTTCGTTCTCAGGGCCATCCACAACATCTGGGTATATCTCGGGCGCAACCCGCATCAAGTCTCTAGTTCGGCCTCTCCTCCAGCCAGTCGAGCGCCTCTTGGGCGACGTCGGAGCGCGACTCGATCAGCCGGGCGATGATCTCGGCTTCGCAGCTGCGGGTGCCGGCGATCCAGGCGCGGCCGAGGAAGTCCCAGAGATCGATCGTGTGGTCGACGGTGAGGTTGAGCGTGTCGGCGGACTCTTCCATCAGCGCCTGGAAGTCGGCTTCGATCTTCTCCAGCCCCACGGGCTTGACGTCGACCTTGCGCTCGAGGGCGCGAACGGTCATCTGCGCGTGGCCGGTGCGCGTGCCGGAGAACCAGGCCTCGTTGAGGAATGTCTCGACCTGGACCACCTGGCCCGGGTAGAGCTCCAGGGACTCGGCGCTCTCCTGCACCAGCGGGCTCAGATCCCGTTCCTTCGCGGTGAGGAGATCCTTATGAAGGTGTAACTATTCAGGTGTCGGCGGCTCAGGCCCTGATCCAGCGGCGGTAGGCGGCGATCAGGCGTGAGGTGTCAGGGTCTGCGGTGAGCTCGATGTCGAGCAGCGCGATCTCGTAGCGGCGCGCGTTGCGTTCGCAGGTGGCGATCAGCTCGTGCCGCTCGTCCTCGCCGGCGACCGAGAGAACATCGACGTGCTCACCGACGACGGATTCGTCGTGACAGTCGACCGTGATCTCTTCGATCAGGCCGTCGAGCTCGGTGTCGGGTTGGCGGGCTGGGCTCATCGGAGGCCTGGTTCGGTCAGGGCTCGGCCACGGGAATCCAAGGATCGCCCGCGAGCAGCCTGCGCATCAGATCCAGTGGGTTCTTGCCCTGCTTGCGCCCGCTCGACAGGTAGGAGCGGTAGGCGAGGAACGCCCGCGCGCCCGCGATCGTGCGCCAGGAGCCCGAGATCTTCTGCTGCAGCTTGACCATCCGTAGGTCGCGCTCGGCGAGGTTGTTGTCGAACGGGACTCGCAGATCGCGGGCGAACCGCAGCACCTGGTCGCGCTGTGAGTCGAGCCGGCGCAGCAGGTTGAGCGCCGTCGAGCGCTTCGGCCGGCCGCGCCTTCCGGTCGGCTCGGGCTCGGGGTTCTCGGCATGACCGGTGGCGAGGATCTGGGTGTAGCGGTCCTCGATCGCGGCCGGCGTCTCGGGGTCGAGGCGAGCCTCGCCGCGGGCCCTGGCCTCGGTCGTCGCCTCGTTCGCCTCGCGCAGGAGCGCCGCCATCTCGGCCGCCCAGGACTGGCGCTCGCCGCCGGCGTCGATCACCCCCTGCAGCTCGCGCAGGTGATGGGCTCCGCAGAGCGCATGCGAGGCCTGCTCGTAGCGGCCGTAGGGGGTCCAGCCGTCGTGGACGGCGACGCCCGTGAAGCCCGGCAGCACCCCGAGCGCGTCGATCCCCTCGACGCCGCGGCGCTCGTGCGCCCCATAGAGGGTCAGATCCTCGCTCGAGGCAGAGTGGACCCAGCGCAGGCGGCCCTCGATCCGGGCGCCGGTCTCATCGAGGTTCAAGACCGCGGAGCCGCCGAGCTGGGAGCGGACCGCCGCGATGAACGGCTCGAGGCCGTCGGCGCCGCGGGAGACGATCGCCGCCAGCGTCCCGGTCGAGATCGGCGCTGCGAACAGGTCGCCGAGCAGGCGAGCGGCGCGCAGGTAGGGCAGGTGCTGGTGGCAGATCAGATAGATCGCGTAAGCGCGGACCCAGGGGCCGTACTGGGTCGGGGCGCCGACGCCGTCGGGGAAGGCGGCGGCGGTCTCGCACCCGCACTCGCAGCGGCGGCGCTCGGCGCGGTGCTCGCTGACCCAAAGGCCGGCCGGCGGCGGCAGGTCGAAGACCTGGCGCCGCTCTGAGCCCGTGACCTCGGCGGCGGCGAGCTCGCGCCCGCAACCCGCGCAGTCGTCGGGGACGTGGACGATCACCTCGTCGGGCTCGTCGGCGACGGCGAGGTGATGGCCCGGCGAGCCCGGCTGGCCGCCGGGCTTTCGGCCCGAGCGCTTGCGAAGGCTCTTCGGCTTCGCGGGCAGCTTCGAGTAGCCGTCCGAGGACGGCGGTTTCGAGGAGTTGCGCGAACTCTTGTCGAGTCGGGCACGAAGCTCGGACATCTCGGCCTCGAGTGCGGCGATCCGGGCCTCGAAGGTCGCGATCACTGCCGCGACCGAATCGACGCCGCCGGCGACCAAGGTCTCAATCTGCTCGCGCTCCACGAATGCAGGATTCCCTCCAAGGGGGAGGAATCCTGCCGATCGGGTCGGAGGGCGATGATCAGGGGCTCAGGTGACCTGAATAGTTACATGAAGGTCTTCGTTGCCAGGCAACGACACAAGGCCAGTCCCCCCAAACGCATCTCCGGGTCCATTCTCGCGCTGAGAACGATCCCGTAGATGCGTGAGTTTGTCCGGCGCGCCGTCTATGTTGGCGCCCGATGTCGACTCAGGGCAAGAGCTGGAGCAAGGCCAAGGTGCTCTGTTCGAGGCCCGAGCACGCCGGGTCGCGGGTGCGGCTCGCCGGCCGTCACGGTCCCGAGGGGCATCGCCGGCAGCGCTACTGGTGCGTCCCGGCGAACGGCGATCGGCCGCACCGGTTCACCGAGTCGCTGCCGCGAGAGGAGTCGTGGCATGACGCCTGCGAGCTTTGCGAGCGCGACGTGGACGTTCACGAGGGTCCGCACGCGGCGCGCCACTACCAGTTCGTCGCGCGGGGGATCGCTGAGGCGCTGGTGATGGTCGGGGCCGGCTCGACGTATCGAGAGGCGGCGCTGGTCGCACGCGAGCGAGCGAAGCGGCTGCGGGCCGGCCCCGACGGGGAGCAGCGATTCTCGCGGCATGGATCGCTGGTGATGGACTGGGTGGAGGTGTTCGCGCCGGTCGTCTTCGAGCCCTGCCGGCCGCACGCCTGGCCGGCCAGCGGCTCGCTGCTGCTGGACGACCTGCCGTTCAGGGTGCGTAGCCCGGACACCGGCCGCCATCGGATCGCGTTCCGGGTCTTCGCCGCGATGGGTTATGAGGCAGGGCGCCCGCGGCTGTGGCGCCTGGAGGCACGCACGAGCAAGTCGCAGGCCGACTGGAAGGCGTTCCTGGACGCGCTTCCCGGCGCGCCGCCGCGGGTCGTGTGCGACAACGACGACGGCCTCACGAAGGCCGTCGCGCGCGCGCTTCCCCGACGCCGAGCCTGTACCTGTGCGAGTGGCACCTGCGCCACGCGCTCGAGCGGCTGATGGGCAAGCTCCGCAGCCGAGCAGCCCGAGCACCGGGAGGCGATCGACGAGCTGCTGCCCGATGTCGAGGCGGCGTTCGCCGGCCCCTCGTTCTGGGCGCCCGTTCGTCGAAGCGCTGCCACGCCGCCGGCATCCCGCGCGTGAGCGAGTGGCTGAACACCACCGGGCGGATCGTCGCCGAGCAGTTCGACCGGCGCGGGCCGCGCTCCAGCCGGCCCGCGGACATGCCGCTGTCGACCTCGCCGCTGGACGCGTTCACCAACCCGATCCGCGCCGCGATCAAGCCCGCGCGCCTACGGGCTGAAGAACCGCGAGCGCACCAACCGGATGCTGATGCTCATGCAGCTGCACGCCAACCGCCAGGACGACGTGCACGCCTACGTCCGCCACATCCGCGAGTGCCTCGAGGCCAACGAGGGTCGCCCGAGCCTCGCTCGCCGCGCGGTTGCCGACACCGCCGGTGGCGCATCGCTGCGATGAGGCAAGCGACGCATCTCCGGGTCCATTCTCCCCCTCAGACTTGACCCGAAGATGCGTTTGGGGCG
>CAVPEX010000066.1:0-4008 GCA_963703585.1 uncultured Solirubrobacterales bacterium
AACGACGTGGTCACCGTCGAGGTGCCGCGCGGGCCGAAGAGGAAACTGAAAATCACCAAGATCGAGACGGCCTGACGGTCGATAGGCTCGCGCGGCGATGAGCGAGCCCGCCGACGAGCCGAAACTCTCCGACGTCCTCCGCGACAGGCGGGAGAAGCTTGGGCGGATCCGCGAGGCCGGGATCGAGCCGTTCCCGCACGAGTTCTCCGAGCGGGAGGACATCGCCGAGGTGCGGGCGGCGCACGAGGGGCTGGCGCCGGGGATCGAGACCGAGTCGCGCCACCGCGTCGCCGGCCGCATCGTCGCCCGCCGCGGCCACGGCAAGGCCTGCTTCCTCGACCTCCGCGACGGCAGCGGCCAGATCCAGCTGCACGCCCGCGAGGATCTGCTCGGCGCCGAGGCCTACGAGCTGCTGGTGCATCTCGATATCGGCGACATCATCGGCGTCGAGGGGACGGCGCTGGCGACCCGACGCGGCGGCGAGCTCTCGCTGGCGCTCGACCACTGGCGCCTGCTGGCCAAGAGCCTGCGCCCGCCGCCCGACAAGTTCCACGGGCTGGAGGACACCGAGACCCGCTTCCGCCAGCGTGAGCTGGACCTGATCGCCAACGAGGGGAGCCGCCGCATCTTCAGGGTCCGCGCCCGCGCGGTCTCCGAGATCCGCCGCTGGTTCGACGAGCACGGCTACGTCGAGGTGGAGACGCCGGTCCTGCAGCCGCTCTACGGCGGCGCCCTGGCGCGTCCCTTCGTCACCCACCACAACGCGCTCGACCGCGACTTCTACCTGCGGATCGCGACCGAGCTCTACCTCAAGCGCCTCGTCGTCGGCGGCATCGACCGCGTCTACGAGCTGGGCAAGGACTTCCGCAACGAGGGCGTCTCGCACAAGCACAACCCCGAGTTCACGATGCTGGAGTGGTACGAGGCCTACGCCGACTACGGGAAGACGGCGCATGACCTCGAGCTGCTCGTCTCCGAGGTCGCCGAGCGCGTCCTCGGCACGACCAGGGTCCAGCGCGGCGACGTCGAGATCGACTTCGCGCCGCCCTGGCGGCGGATCACCCTGCGCGCCGCGATCCTCGAGCGCGCCGGCATCGACATCGCCGAGCACCCGACCCGCGAGGCGCTGGCGGCGGCGATGGGCACCGAGCCCGACCCGGCCGAGGGCTGGGGCAAGCTGGTCGACGGGCTGCTCTCGCGCGAGGTCGAGCCGGGCCTGATCCAGCCCACCTTCATCCTCGACTACCCGACCGAGCTCTCGCCCTTCGCCAAGGCGCACCGCTCCGAGCCGGGCCTGGTCGAGCGCTGGGAGGCCTTCGCCGGCGGCGTCGAGATCGCCAACTCCTTCAGCGAGCTGAACGACCCCGACGAGCAGCGCCGCCGCTTCGAACAGCAGGCCGAGGAGCTGCAGCGCGGCGACGAAGAGGCCCAGCCCCACGACGAGCTCTTCATCGAAGCGCTCGAACAGGGGATGCCGCCGACCGGCGGCGCCGGCCTCGGGATCGACCGGCTGGTGATGATGCTGACCGGGGCCAGCACCCTGCGCGAAGTCCTGCTCTTCCCTGCGATGCGCTCGTAGGGGTCCCCCGCCGAGGGACGAAGCGTGTGGCAGAGCTTCTCCGCGCTATGTATGGAAAGCTCTGCCACGCTCCGGACTCAGCCCGGCCGGGTCGCGATGTCTTCCTGGACCTCCTTGGCGAGGCGTTCGGCGTAGCCGTCGAGGGTCGTGGCGGAGAGGCCGGGGGCCTCGGCCTGCAGCTCGGCTTCGGCGACCGGGCCCCTGGGGCCGGCGATGACGGCGACCCGGTCGGAGCGCTTGGAGCCGTCGCCGCTCAGCGCCAGGGAGCCGCTCATGCCGCCGGGCAGCGGCCCGCTGAAGACGCGGTCGGAGCGCGCCGAAGAAGGTCGAGGCGGACCCCCGCACGTGAGACTTGAAGTCCGCTCCGGCGGCGGTGACGTCGGCAGGCGAGTCGACCCGGACCTCGGCCGGCGCCGCCTCCATCTTCGGGTCGACCGCGTGCGGGTCCTTCGCCGCTTCGGCCTGGCCACTGGTGCCGACCTCCTCCAGCGACTCCTCGCGGATCGCCGCCGCCAGATGGGCGGCGTCCTCGCAGAGCGCGGTCAACTCGGTCTCGACCGAGAGGTAGCCGTCGCGGCCGACGACGAGGACGCCGTTGGCCAGCTCGAAGCCGAAGTCCTCCTCGCAGCGCTCCAGCCAATGCACCATCGCCCGCGAGAGCAGCTGCGCCAGCCAGCTCTCGCGGGTGCCCTCGTAGGCGTAGGCGCTGGCCTTCTTCAGCACCTCCGATTTGCTCATGTCGATCGGCGCCATGTCCTCGCCACCGGCCCTGGCGCTGAGCCCGCTCGCCGCCTGCCCGAGAACCAACCGACCGGGTCGGACGCTGCCGCCGACCTTGGGGCCGACGGTGACAGTCAGGCGATCCTATCCGCGCCCGCTACGGCTCTGGAGCGCCCAATCTGCGCAGCTCACGTGGAAAGGCCGCTCTTAGCGGCTGGGCGGGGCCGCAAGCCGGACATCCGCTCCCGGTAGAGTTAAGGGCACAAAGGGCGCCTACCGATATCGATAGGGCGTCTGCCGGTACTAACCCGGTTCGGCCGGGTTCGACCAAGAAGAGGATTCATTTGTTCGAGCGATTCACTGAGAGGGCTCGCCAGGTCGTCGTCCTAGCGCAGGAGGAGGCCCGGACGCTCAAGCACAACTACATCGGCACCGAGCACATCCTGCTCGGTCTCCTTCGCGAGGAGGAGGGCCTTGCCGCCCGGGTGCTCGAGTCCCTCGACATCACGGTTGAAAGGGTGCGCTCGCAGGTGGTCCGCATCGTCGGCTCCGGCGAGGAGGTCACCTCCGGCCAGATCCCGTTCACGCCGCGCGCCAAGAAGGTCCTCGAGCTGGCGCTGCGCGAGGCGCTCTCGCTGGGCCACAACTACATCGGCACCGAGCACATCCTGCTCGGCCTCGTGCGTGAGAACGAGGGCGTCGCCGCCCGCATCCTGCTCGACTTCGACGCCGACTCCGACAAGATCCGCAACGAGGTGATCCGGATGCTCTCCGGCCCCGGCGGGCGCCGCCAGGGTGGCGGCAGCGGCGGCGGCCAGGGCGAGGGCAAAAAGTCTTCGAAACTGCTCGACCAGTTCGGGCGCAACCTCACCCGCCTCGCCGAGGAGGGCAAGCTCGACCCGGTGATCGGTCGCGAGACCGAGATCGAGCGGATCATGCAGATCCTCTCCCGGCGGACCAAGAACAACCCGGTGCTGCTGGGCGAGCCCGGGGTCGGCAAGACCGCTGTGGTCGAGGGCCTGGCCGCCCGCATCAACAAAGGCGAGGTGCCGGAGCTGCTGAAGAACAAGCAGATCTACACGCTGGACCTGGCCGCCCTGGTCGCCGGCTCCAAGTACCGCGGCGAGTTCGAGGAGCGGCTCAAGAAGGTGATGAAAGAGATCACCCAGCGCGGCGACATCATCCTCTTCATCGACGAGCTCCACAACCTGGTCGGCGCCGGCGCCGCCGAGGGCGCGATCGACGCCGCCTCGATCCTGAAGCCGGCCCTGGCCCGCGGCGAGCTGCAGACGATCGGCGCGACCACGCTCGACGAGTACCGCAAGTACCTCGAGCGCGACTCGGCGCTGGAGCGCCGCTTCGCCCAGATCAAGGTCGACCAGCCTTCCCCGGAGGACACGGTCCGCATCCTCGAGGGCCTGCGCGAGCGTTACGAACAGCACCACCGGGTGACGATCAACGACGAGGCGCTTGCCGCCGCCGCCGAGCTCGCCGACCGCTACATCTCCGACCGCTTCCTGCCCGACAAGGCGATCGACCTGATCGACGAGGCCGGCTCGCGGATGCGGATCAAGTCGATGAGCACGCCGCCCGTGTACCGCGAGCTCGAGGAGGAAATCGAGACGACGCGGCGCGAAAAGGAGGCCGCGATCGAGGCCCAGGAGTTCGAAAAGGCCGCCAACCTGCGCGACACCGAGCGCCAGCTGACC
>CAVPEX010000067.1:0-37014 GCA_963703585.1 uncultured Solirubrobacterales bacterium
AGGGCGCTGGAGAGGATCCCCGATTCGGCTTGGCAAGAGGCCGAGGGGATGGCCGGCGCCGAGGTCGCCGAGACGACCTACGTGCCCACGAGCTGGCAGGCGGAGCCGCTGCGGCTCATCGTCCGCCGGGTCTCCCACCGCGCCGCCTCGCTCTCGGCCGACCCGCGGGCGAGGCGGCTGCGGACGATCCACCCCGCCCAGCTGCCCCTGGCCCTGGGCGGCGAGCTCGACACCGTCTACGGCTACTCGTTCGTCGTGACCGACCACGCGCCCGAGCGCGACGCCGCCTGGGTAGAGCGCCACCACCGCCACCGCGCCCAGGTCGAGGAGCGCCTCGGCGAGGCGAAGCTCGGGCAGGCGCTGCGCCACCTGCCCTCCGCGGACATGAACGCCAACCGGGTCTGGCTGCACGCGGCGCTCACCGCGATGAACATCGCCGCGATGACCTGCGACCTGTGCCCGGCGGCGGGCGCCTCGGGGCAGCCGGCCCCCTGGCGGGATCCCGAGCGCGAGCCGCCCGCGCGCCGCGCCGCCAAGGCGCTGCGGCGGATGCTTGTCTGCGTCCCGGCGCGGGTGGTGCGCTCCGGCAGGCGCAGCGCCCTGCGCCTGCCGGAGGGGTTCCGCTACGCGGAGACCTTCACCGCCACCTACGCGGCGATCTGGGCGCTGGCGCCACCGTGAGGGCGCACCTTCCCCCCGCCGACGACGAGCAGGGCGAAGGGGAGCGCGTCAGCATGCCCGCCCGGCAGGCGTCAAGATGGCGAGCACCGCCGAGCGCGGCCGAGGGCGACCGGATCGCTCGCCAGATCTTGCCCTCGTCGCTCATCGTCGGGGTGTTGACACCGTTTCGGGTGCAGGATCGGCGTTACCCACCGATTTAGGTCTGAAAGGAGGTCGCCATGAGCACCCTCGACCCTCATAGGACCGATCTGGAGAGAGAGGGCCGGCCCAAGCAGGGTCGGGCTGATGCCTCCGCTCCCCAGGGAAAGAAGGCGAAGGGAGGCCATGGTCACTGGATGATGGTCGCCTGCTGCGTCCCGATGCTGGCGATCGCGATCGCCTTGGTCGCGACCGGCGTCGTCGGCGCCGGCTTCATCGTCGTCGCCGTCGCGTGCACGGCGATGATGGCCATGATGATGATCGGCATGTCGCAGGGAGGTGGCCGTTGAGTCCGACCGGAGGTGATTACTCGAAGCAGGGAGCAGCGATGCGGGAGAGTTCTGAGCTGAGGCTTGCAGCGAGCACGATCTACTGGCTGGGTGTAGTCGGCATCTACGTTCTGCAGGCCGCGCTCTGGTACTACCCCTTCAAGGAGAAGGTGTTCGACGACGGCCTGACCGCGCCCGCACCGGTCAGGGAACAGTTCGCGGGCAGCCTCGTCGACAGCTTCCCCGGCACCAGCGTGGCCTGGGGAGCCCTGGGCCTCCTGCAGGGGGTGATTGTGCTTCTCCTCCTGGCCAGCCTGGTCCGTGGTGAGTTCCTGCCGAAGCGCGCCAAGTCCGTGCTGCTGAGCGCTCTGGCGCTCTCCCTGCTTGTCTTCGCCTTGCTCGTGTTCGGCGAGAGCATGACTGCCCAATATGAGAGCGTCGCCAGCCTCTTCGCCTACTTCGGCCTCACCGTGGTGCTGATCGCAGCCGTGCGGCTGCTGCCACCCTACCGGCCGCTGGCCTGGCTCTCGGGCGGGGCCGGGGAGTGAGCGGCGAGGCGCCCGCCCCGGTGACCATGCGGCCTCGGGAGGGCACGGCCGGCCGGCCGGCGGGTCAGGTCGTCCTCGCCGCGAGCGACATCGAGAAGAGCTTCCACCGCGGCATCTGGCCGCGGCGCCGCGCGATCGAGGTGCTGCGCGGCGCCAGCATCGAGGTTCGCAGGGGCGAGCTGGTCGGTCTGGTCGGCGAGAACGGCTCGGGCAAGAGCACGCTGATGCAAATCGTCGTCGGTCTGCTGAAGCGCGACGGCGGCGAGGTCGATCGACCCGAGCGGCTCGGCTACTGCCCGCAGACGCCGATGCTGTGGGAGAAGCTGACGGTCGACGAGCACTTCGAGCTCTTCGCCCTCGCCTACGGGCTGGACAACGAGGCGCGCGAGCGATCGATCACGGCGCTGCTCGCGGAGCTGCAGTTCGCCAAGTACCGCTCCTACCGGATCGAGGAGCTGTCCGGCGGCACTCGCCAGAAGCTCAACCTGGCGATCTCGCTGATGCACGAGCCCGAACTGCTGCTGCTCGACGAGCCCTACTCGGGCTTCGACTGGGAGACCTACCTACGCTTCTGGGAGATGTCGGAGCGTCGCCGCGATGCTGGGATGGGGATTCTGATCGTCTCCCACCTGCTGGCCGAGCGCGAGCGACTGGACCGCATGTATGAACTGTGTGAGGGGCAGGTCTGCAATTGTTGACCGCGGCGCTGGCACCGAGCGTCGATTTCACCCGCGAGCACCTGCGCGCCCCGCTGACGCTGGTCCTGCTCGTTGCGATTCCGGTCTTCTTCGTGCTGATCTTCGCCAGCGTCCTCGGCGACTTCGCACAGGCACTGGGGGGCACCCTCGCGGCGCAGTCGGCGACCGCGATCAGCGCCGGCTGGGCGGCGGCGTTCCTCTCCGGCACCCTCGCCTTCTTCCAGGTCTCCTCCTCACGCGGCGCCGACCGCCGCCTCTCGGCCGCCGGCCTCGGGCCCTGGCGCGTCGCCGGCGCCCGCATCGCCGCAGCGCTCGCGATCGGGCTAACGGTCAGCGCCGTCGCCTTCCTCACGCTGTGGCTGCGAAGCGGGGTCGGCCATCCGCTGCACGCGGCGGTGGCGATTGCCAGCTTCGCCGGTATCTACATCGGCCTCGGTGCTCTGATCGGTGCCTTCGTCAAGGGCGCCCTGGAGGGCTCGCTGCTGGTGGTCCTGCTCTTCTCCCTCGACGCCTTCTCCAGTCCCCAGATGACCTCCAACGGCTCCTTCGCCTGGACGCCGACGCGGGCCGCGGCCAACCTCTTGATCGACGCCGGCGGCGGGCAGGGATCTCCGAGTGCCGACTGGCTGGGGATGGCGGTCGTCGCGGTTGCCTCGATCACGGTTGCGATGGCGGCCTTCTGGTTCGCTGCGCGGACGAGGGAATAGCGATGCTGGCTCGGGCGCGCGGCGCGACGACGATGGCCTTACGCGACCAGCGGCGCCGGCCCTTGGTCTTGATCGTCCTCGTGCTGCTGCCGGCCTACGTGATCACCAAGAGCATCGCCGAAACCCTCTCGACCCCTGAACAACTGCAGCTGCCCGGGGGAGTGGTGGTGACGACGACGATGAAGGAACTGCACGGCGCCGGCATGGGCGGCGTCGTGATCGGCTTCGCCGCCGCCCTGCTGGGTGTCTTCGTGATGCAGTCGGCGCTCCAGGGCGACCGGCGCCTGGTCCTCGCCGGCTACCGGCCGGGGGAGACTGTGGTCGCCCGTCTCGTCGTCCTCGCCGCCGCGACCGCGATCGTCGTCGCCGTCTCGGCGCTCGTCACCGGCCTGAACTTCACGCCGGATTCGTGGGGGCCGCTGCTCGTCGCGCTCACCCTGCTCGGCTTGATCTACGCCGGGATCGGCGCCCTCGCGGGGGCCCTGCTCGACAAGCTCGGGGCGACCTACCTGATGCTCTTCCTCGTCCTCACCGACCTCGGGATCGTGCAGAGCCCGATGTTCCGCGACGCGCCCGGTCCGGGAGCGTTCCTCTTGCCGGGCTACGGGCCATCGCGGGTGATGTACGACGGCGCTTTCTCAACGAGCTTTGACGCGGGGGCCGAGCTGCTGCTCAGCCTCGGCTGGCTGGCCGCCGTGGGCGCCGCCGTCTACTTCGTCCTGCGCCGGGCGGTCGGCTCCCACGCCTGAGCCCAAGGCAACGGACGTGATCTGGGCGGAGGGGCAGCTCGGCGCGGCGCTGGCCGACCTGCGAGCGGTCGCGGAGAACTACCCCAGTTGCGCGCCACCGAGAACTTCCAACAGCTTGCTGGCGCAAATCGAGTGCCAGATCCAGGCTGCGCGCAACGTCTATAACGCCGACGTGCAGGCCTACAACACGAAGATCCAGATTTTCCCAACGCGCTCGTTGCCAAGCCGAGCGGGTTGAGCCCAGAGAGTTCTTTGCCGTCGAGGATGGGGCGAGCGGGCGCCGATCGCCGTCGACTTCGAAGACTCGCGGTAGCCACTCCCGGCTAGCTTGGCGGCGAGTCGTCCGCGCCGGGCTCGGCCGGCAGACGCAGCCGCTTCAGCATCAGCGCGTTGACGGCGACGATGAAGCTGGAGCCCGACATCGAGAGCGCCGCGATCTCCGGCCGTAGCTCGAGCCCCAGCGAGGGTTGGAAGACGCCGGCCGCGATCGGCAGCGCGATCGCGTTGTAGCCGATCGCCCAGCCCAGGTTCTGGTGCATTTTGCGCAGCGTCCCGCGGCCGACCGCCAGGGCGGTCGGCACGTCGAGGGGATCGGAGCGCATCAGAACCAGGTCGGCGGTCTCGATCGCGACGTCGGTGCCGGCCCCGATCGCGATGCCGAGGTCGGCCTGGGCCAGGGCGGGGGCGTCGTTGACGCCGTCGCCGACCATCGCCACCCTGCGACCACCGTCCTGCAGCTCGGCGACCTTGGCCGCCTTGTCCCCCGGCAGCACCTCGGCGATCACGGTGTCGATGCCGAGCTGTTCGGCGATCCGTCTTGCGGTCGCCTCGTTGTCGCCGGTGAGCATCACCACCTCGACCCCGGCCTCGTGCAGCGCCGCGACGGCGGGCGCCGAGGTCGGGCGGGCGGCATCGGCGATCCCGACCAGGCCCGCGGCGCGGCCGTCGACGGCGACGATGACGGCGGTTCGCCCACCCGCGGCGATCTCCTCGCGGCTGCTCGCCAGACCGTCGAGCCCGATTCCCTGCTGATCCATCAGGCGGCGATTGCCGACCGCGACCCGATGGCCGTCCACGGTCGCGATCGCCCCGTGTCCGGGGACGTTCTCGAACTGCTCGGCCTCCGACTCGGAGCCGCCACCGGCATCTGCTCTCCTCACGATCGCCTCGGCGAGAGGGTGCTCGGAGAGGCGCTCGACCGCGGCGCTGAGGCGCAGCAGCTCCGCCTCGCCGATGCCGTCGACGACGACGTCGGTGACCTCTGGTTCGCCCTTGGTCAGGGTGCCCGTCTTGTCCATGACCACGGTGTCGATCCGCGCCGAGGTTTCGAGGGCGATCGCGTTCTTGAACAGGACGCCCCGCTTGGCGCCGAGGCCGGTGCCGACCATGATCGCGGTCGGGGTCGCCAACCCGAGCGCGTCGGGGCAGGTGACGACCACGACCGTGATCGCGAAGAGGATCGCCGCCGAGGCCGGTTCGTCGCTGAGGAGCAGCCAGGCCGCCAGGGTCAGGCCGCCGCCGATCAGGGCGACGAAGACGAGCCAGAAGGCGGCACGGTCGGCGAGCTTCTGCCCCGGGGCCTTCGAGTTCTGCGCCTCCTGGACGAGCTTGACGATCTGAGCCAGGGCGGTGTCGGCGCCGACCTTGGTCGCCCGCACCCGCAGCGTCCCGTTCGAGTTGATCGTCGCTCCGATCACCTCGGAGCCGGGCTGCTTGTGAACCGGCAGGCTCTCGCCGGTGACCATCGACTCGTCGACCTCGCTCTCGCCCTCCTCGACCAGGCCGTCGACGGCGATCTTCGCCCCGGGCCGCACGAGCAGCAGATCGTCGACCACGACGTCCGCCGTCGATACCTCGACCGTCTCGCCGTCGCGGATCACCAGCGCCTTCGGCGGGGCGAGGTCGAGCAGGGTGCGGATCGCGTCGTTGGCGCCGCCGCGGGCGCGCATCTCGAACCAGTGGCCGAGCAGGACGAAGGAGGCGAGCACGCTGGCCGCCTCGTAGAAGACCTCGCCTCCTCCGGTCACGGTTATGACCACCGAGTAGCCCCAGCCGGCGCCGACGGCGACGGCGACCAGGACCATCATGTCCAGCGTGCGGGCGCGAAGGGCGCGGACCGCGCCGGTGAAGAAGATCGAGCAGGAGTAGAAGATCACCGGCAGGCTGAGGATCAGGGTGAAGACGTCCTCGCGCAGGCCGAAGGGCACCCCGGCGTGGAAGCCGAAGACATCGCTGCCGATCTTCGACCAGAGCAGGATCGGGATCGAGAGCAGCGCCGCGACCAGGAAGCGGTTGCGCATGTCGGCGACCATCGAGGCCATCGACATCTCGCCGTGGCCGCCGTGACCCATCACCTCGTCCGGGGAGCGCTCGGGCTCGGCGTCGGGCGCTCGCTCCTCGGCGGGCGGAGCGTGAACGTGCTCCGGGGTTTCCACCGCGGTCGCAGGCGAGGGCGGATCGGGCTCCATCAGCGGATCGCAGATGTGCTCGGGCACCGACTGGCCGGCGCAGTGGTAGCCGCACTCGACGATCCAGTCGCGAAGCTCCTCGACCGAGGCCTGCTCGGGGTCATAGGTGACGGTCGCGGTCTGGGCGACCGGATTGGCCTCGACGCTGACGACACCGGACCGGCGAGCGAGCACCGTCTCGACCACCGCCTTTTCGGAGGCCCGCAGCATCCCGCTCGCCTCGAGCACGGCGGTTGCCGTCCCGCCTTCGACCGGAGGACTCATGTCATCGGTGTCGGGGCTGCTCTGGTCATAAACCGACGCATCGTGCCGCGTCCCTACTCAGTGTAGGAGGGATCAACGTGGGAAGAAGGGGGCGGATGTGCGGGGTCGGTGTAGCGGAATCCCCAGGGATCGGCGCTCGGCGGACCGTAGTGCTCGCCGTTGATCACGTCTCCGATCCGCCCCACCGCCATCCCGAGCGGAAATCCCGCCGCGAGCGCGTCGAGGTAGGGGACGCTGAGCTTCGCTCGCCACAGGTAGGCACCCACGGCCAGGGCACCCGCGATCAGCGCTCCGTAGAAGGCGAAGCCCACGTTTGTGGAACCACTCACCTGGCCGCAGCAGCGTGCCAGGCGATCTCCAGCGGGCCGACGTGGAAGGTTGGGCGGGATGCCGATCGTGATGGTGGCGAGCGTGGGCAAGCGCTATGCGCCGAGGGGCCGGCCCTGCGCCCGAGGAGGAACCGCGCAGGCACGGCGGGCGCCACGGAGGCGAATCGCCAGCGCCACCCCGGCCATCGCCAAGCCGGCTGCGCCAAGCAGCGGCTGGACCGGCGCGAAGTAGTTGAAGGCCCCGGAGACGCCGAGCACTGCGACGAGGAGCTTGTTGCAGACCGGGCAGCCGACCGCAAGCACCCCCAGGTAGCCGCTGCCGGCGCTGGCGGCGGCGATCCTGTCGCGGGCGCCACGGGGGAGGACGTAGGTCGCGAGCAGCGCCCCGGTTAGAACACTGCTCGCGACCCAGAAGAAGTAGTTGCCGGTCGTGGCGGGGGTCATCCTGGTGAACCACGGATTGGGAAGGACGTCGGTCGGGATCCCAATCAAGACAGCGACCAGGGCCGTGCCCAGAACCGCGCCGGCGAAAAAGCGCGGACCCAGCAGCGAGCCGAGGCTTGGCTGCGTACCGATCGATCTCATCTGGAGGGAGGACGCTTCCACTGTGGCTCAGGCGGCAACTGGCTCTTCTGCAGCGATCCTACACCGCGTAGGATTAAGGGCTCCTAGATCCGCGCGCCCCCCGCGCCGCCGTCAACCCTGGCAGGCGGGCGACGCGTTGCCGGACCCCAGCGAGGCGACGCCCGCTTGGGCCAAGGTGGGGGTGAACGCCGCGGCGGCGATGACGATGCCGACCAGCGCCGTGACCAGGCCCCGCGCCGCAAGATCGGCCCATGCGCTGGGACGTGCTGCGGAGCGATCGAGCAGCAGACGGAGGCGGGCAGCGGCGCCCGATCCCGCCAGAGTGGCGAGGGCGGGGCTGGGGGCCGGAGCATCGGCGGCCGCTTTGCAGATCGCGCTCGCGAGGGCGATCGGGTCGCGGGTGCGCTCGACCGCGTACTCGTCGGCGTCGCGCTCGAGGCAGAACCGGACACGGTGCAGGGCGTCCCTGCTCCCCGGCAATGGGCGAGCGATGGCGAAGACGAGATTGGCCGCGACGACCAGGTAAGGGTGGCGGCGAGCGATGTGCCCTCGCTCGTGCTCCAAGCTGGCCGCCAGCTCATCCTCGTCGAGCTGCATCAGGGCGCCGGTCGAGACGACGATCTTCGCGTCGCGAATCCCTGCCGCCGCCACGACGACCTCCTGACCGCCGACGATGACGCTCTCCTTCGGACCCGGCCCCAGGGAGCTGCGCCTGACCCAGCGCCGCATCGCACGGGCGGTGCGCCAGATGGCGAAGAGCGCCGAGATGGCCGAGAGGCCGAGCACCAGACCGGGAAGCAAGGTCGCGGCGTCGCCGATCCGGTGGCCGGAGAAGCCGAGGTGGGTCGCGAAGAACGGGATCACCGCGTGAAAGCACCAGTGGGTCGTCAACTGGAAGAGGGCGGTAGCCGGCAGGTAGAGGATGACAACCAGCACCGCAAGCAGGACGAGAATCGCCCGCAGCAGCAGGACCGAGAGCCAGAGCGAGGCGCCGATCATCGGCGAGAGGCCGCTGCGCGGCAGCAGATAGGGGGCCGCCGTGCCTGCCAGCAGGAGCGCCCCGAGCACGACCGTCACCGCTTGCGCCCGCCTCTCCTCTCGGCGACTTCCCGCGCCAGCGCTTCGAACTCGTCGCGCTCCCCTGAGGCCATGTCGCCGACGACCTGGGCGAGCGCGGTGCGGCGGGCATCGTCGGAGGCCGTCGCCAGCGTCCGGCGCAGCGAGCGCGAGTAGTAGTCGGCCTCGCTGATCTTCGGCTCGTAGAAGATCGCCTTGCCCCGGCGCTTGCGACCGAGCAATCCACGTTCGGCGAGGCGGTTGAGGATGGTCTGCACGGTGGTGTAGGCGCCGCGATGGCGCGCCGGCAATGCTTGACGAACATCCTCGACGCTGCTGGGCTCGCCCAGGCGCCAGAGCGATCGCATCACCTCCATCTGCAACTCGCCCTGAAGATGCGTGTTGGTATCGCGCGCCATGTGTGCCAGAGCCTACAGTCGCCTGTGGGCGCTCCTCGCCGGCGTTCGTGGGCTGGGTACGCAAGCCGGGTTGCAGCCGTCGTCTGGAGGGTACAGCGGATCCGGCTTCTTCCTACAGTCCGTAGGCGTTTGCGCCGGCTTCGCCCGTGGCTTGGATCGATCAGCGACCCGGGCCGGCGGCGCGGCGCCCCCTTTCATGACGAAAAAGAGACGCCCAGAGGAGTCGGTGCTTTCCGCTCTCGCCAGATTCTCGGCAGGCGTCGTCTTCCTGCTGGCCGCCCCCCTCTTCGTCTCCGGCCAGGCGGGCGCCGCATCCCCGCGGGATCGCCTGGACAGCGCCGAGACCAAGCTCGAACGAGCCGAAGAGCGCGAAGGCGTCTTGACCAGCACCCTTTCGCAGTACGGCTCGGAAATCGATGAGCTCGAGGGTCAGGTCGCCGCCCTGCGCAGCCGCGAGGCCGTAGCCCGCGAAGAGCTCAGCACCAAAGAAGCCGAGCTCGATCGCGCCACCGCCGAACTCAACGTCGGCAAGCAGGAACTGGCCAGCGCTCGGGCGCATCTGAAGCGAGCCTTGATCGTCTTCCGCGAGAGGTTGGTGGCGATGTATGAGTCGGGCAGCCCCGACGTCGTCAGCATGCTTCTTTCCTCCGAGGGATACGCCGACTTCGCCGCCCGTAGCG
This sequence comes from uncultured Solirubrobacterales bacterium, assembly GCA_963703585.1. Lineage (GTDB taxonomy): Bacteria > Actinomycetota > Thermoleophilia > Solirubrobacterales > 70-9 > VAYN01. The sequence continues at coordinate 9,652 of CAVPEX010000067.1, forward strand.
AATACGTCTCCGCGATCCAGGGCCAGGATGAGGCGGTCGCCGGTCGCGTGCGAGACCTCCGCGATGAGGCGAAGCGCACCGTGCAACGCCTGCGAGCAGCGGAGGAAAGGGTTGAGGCCGCACGCGATGAGATCGCCGCCCGAGAGCAGGAACTGGCCCAGGCGCGAGCATCGGCTGAGGCCCGCCAGGCACAGCTGATCGCGGTCAGGGAAGAGCGACAGCAGGCTCTGGAACGAGTGAAGCTCGAGCGCGACGAATTCGGCGCCAGGGTCGCGTCGATCCAGCAGCAGATCGCCGAAGAAATCAACCAGGCCTCCTCCTCGGTACCGCTGCCGGCCGGGCCGCCCGCCGGCGGGGCGAGCTCGAGTGGCCTGATCTGGCCGGTGGAGGGGGTCATCACCTCCGGCTTCGGGCCGCGCTGGGGCAGCTTCCACCCTGGATTGGACATCGGTGCGGCCGAAGGGACGCCGATCTACGCCGCGGCGTCGGGAACCGTCGTCCTTCTTCAGTCCGAGGCCGAAAGCGGGGGCTACGGCAACTTCACCTGCGTCGACCACGGCGGCGGCGGCCTCTCCACCTGCTACGCCCACCAGTCCTCCTTCGCGACGTCCTCGGGAGCAAGCGTCAGCCAGGGCGAAGTGATCGGCTACGTCGGGAATACCGGCTTCAGCACCGGACCCCACCTACATTTCGAGGTGCGTGTCAGCGGCGAACCCCAAGACCCACTCGGCTACCTCTAGCCGCCTTGGCCGCCCACACCTTCATCTTCGCCGACATGTCCGGCTTCACGGCGCTCACGGAAGCCCACGGCGACGATGCCGCTGCCGATCTTGCCGCTGAATTCTCGGAGGCGGTCGCGCCCCGACTGAGCAGCCGCAGGGCTGAAGAGGTCAAGAGCATCGGCGACGCGCTGATGATCCGCGGCGAGGACCCCGCCGACTCGGTCAGGCTCGGCCTGGAAATCGTCCACGAAGTAGGCGGCCAGCATCGATTCCCGACGATCCGCGCAGGCATGCACAGCGGCCCCGCGACCGAGCGAGGTGGCGATTGGTTCGGCGCCACGGTCAACCTGGCGGCGCGGGTTGCCGGACAAGCGGCAGGCGGCGAGGTGCTGCTGACCGGTGCGACGCGGGCCGCGATCGGCTCCGGACACAGCTTCAACCTGCGCGAGCGAGGCCGCGTCCAGCTCCGCAACGTCCCGGAGCCGGTCCTCCTCTTCGCCGCGCTGAGGCGCGGCGTCATCGCGACCGGCGAGCTGCCGGTCGATCCCGTCTGCCGGATGGCCGTGGAGCCCGAGAGCGCGGCCGGCTCGCTGCGGCATTGCGGCACCGTCTACTTCTTCTGCTCGCTGGAGTGCGCCGGCCGCTTCGCCGCCGACCCCGAGCGCTACACGAGATAGCCGCCAACCGCGAGCACCGCGTAGGCGCAAAGGGAGGGCAGTGCCCCTCGCCCTGCCCGACGCGCCCGCGGGAGAGGAAGAGTGAGCACCGAGCAGACCGCGGTGCCGGAGAGGCGCATCTCATTCTCCGCAGTTGCTGCCCAATTGCTACCTCGTACCCTCCCCAGACACCCGGACCGCCGGCCACTCGGAGCAGAGGATCGAGTAGTGGACGCTGTCGCGCCAGCTGCCGTCCCGTCGCCGCATCTCATGCCGATGGACCCCCTCCTTGACGGCTCCGAGCCTCTCGATCGCGCGCTGCGAGCTCTCGTTGCGGATGTCGGTGCGGAATGCGACGCGCTCCAGCCCCAGGGTCACCGACGAGTGGTCTGACCGGGGAAGGGTTGCTGAGATGAGTTGGCTTCGAGCGGCCGGCTTTGCCGAGGTGGACCGCCACTTCAAGTGGCTGGAGCTCGCCCTGGCGGTCGCTGTGAAGGAGCCGGCCCCTACTGCTCGACCAAGGCGACGGTGAACCCGTCGTAGCCCTTGCTGCCCACCGTCTGGATCGTCGTCGCGCTGACACGATCCTCGGTGGCGAGCATCTCATGCAACCGACGCTGGGCCTGCACCTTGGGATCGTCGCTTTCGGCATCGGCGAGACTCCCGTCGCGAACGACGTTGTCGGCAACGATCAAGCTGCCCGGTCGGGAATGGTCCAGCGACCAGGCAAAGTAGGCGGGGCTGTTCTCCTTGTCGGCGTCGATGAAGGTGAGGTCGAAGGGACCGGCCCCTTCGGCATGCAGTTTGGGCAGAACGTCGAGCGCCGGCCCCACGCGCAGGTCGACGACGTCAGCCAGCTCGGCGCGAGCGATGCTCTCGCGGGCGACCTTCGCGTAGCCGGCGTCAGCCTCCAGGGTGACGAGGCGGCCGCTGGCAGGCAGCGCCCGGCCCAGCCAGATCGTGCTGTATCCGCCCAACGTCCCGAGCTCGAGGATCGCCTTTGCCCTGATCGACCTTGCCAGGAGATTGAGCAACTTGCCCTGCGCCGGTGATACTTGGATCAACGGCAGGCCGGCCTCCTCGCTGGCGATCAGGGCAGCTTCCAGGAAGGAGTCATTTCGAGCCAGGAGTCCCGCCACGTAATCGTCGACCGCCGTCCATTGATCTTGTGGCACGGGCGATTGTCTATCACCCGAGAGAAGGTGGGAGAGGATTCGGACCATCGACCCCCAACCGTCCGCAGATGGCCTGCGTGGCGACGAGCCGATTCGGCTTGTGCCTTACGACCCGATCTGGCCCACTCGCTTCGAGGCCGAGCGCTCCGCGATAGCCGAGGCGATCGGCGAGTGGATGGTCTGTGGCGTACACCACGTCGGCAGCACGGCCGTACCGGAACTGAAGGCCAAGCATCACCTCCACCTCGTCCCGGTCGACTCCAAGCGCTACGTCGATGAGCTGGCCTTCCGCGACCGGCTACGGGAGGACGCGGAGCTCGCCAGGCAATATCTCGCCTTGAAGCGCAGCCTCGCGAACCGTTTCGCGAGTGATGCGAGACCTATACGCACGCCAAGTCAGACTTCATCCGCCGCGCCCTTTCAACCGACCTCGGCCATGACCAGGCGTAGACCCACGTCGAGCGAGGCTTGGGTCCGCAGCGATCCGTAACGGCGATCCCACTCGCCGCTCCCCAAGTCACGCCGGAGTCGATCCAGGGCAGGCTCGACCACCGAGTCAGGCAGCAGATGCCAGATCGACGACCGCCGCAACGACTCCGATGCGCTGGCGGGGCCGCGCTGGGTGTGTGTGCTACCGTAAGCACATGCGAGTGCACATCACGCTGGACAGCGACCTGGTGGCCGAACTGGACCGCCGTGCCGGCAAGGGTCGGCGCAGCGCCTTCATCGCCCGCACCGTGGAAAGGGCGCTCGGCGACCAGCAGCGTTGGGAAGAGATCGAGGCCTCGCTGGGATCCATCGCGGACAGCGGTCACGAGTGGGACGCCGATCCGGCCGCCTGGGTGAGGGCCGAGCGACGGGCCGACGCGCGGCGGCTCGGCTAGGTCATCTAGGCCGCGTGGCGGACCTGCTGCTCGACACGACCGTGCTGATCGACGCGCTGCGCGGCCGTGCGGCCGCCGAGCGGCTGCGGGCGCTGCGCGGCGATGGGCCGCCCCCCTACGTCTGCGCTGTGAACGTAGAGGAGATCTGGCGCGGCGTGCGCGCCGGAGAGGCTCGGGCGGCGGGGCAACTGCTCGGAGCGCTCCGGATCGCGCCACTCGGCCGCGCCGAGGGCGAGCGAGCCGGGCGCTGGCGCGCGGAATTCGCGGCCCAAGGGACGACGCTGAGCCAGGCTGACTGCATGATCGCGGCTGCTGCGCATGGGGTCGGTGCACGCCTGGCAACCGGCAATCCCCGCGACTTCCCCATGCCTGAGTTGTCGGTTGAGCACTGGCCGGTTGGCTGAGACCAGCCCAGCAACCCCGAGCGGCACGGAGAAATTGGTACCAGCTTGGTACCTCAGCTTCTCAAAATGACCCGGAAACCCGCTGCTGGAGCGGGTTTCCGGGTTTCCGTCGATGGAGGCGCCGAGATCCGAACTCTTGGGGCGAAGCAGGGACAGGATCGCGCTGAGCGAAGATGGCAGAGCGGGCATCGGTGGTGACCTCCTCGAGGACGCTTGGACACGTCCCTCGTTCGAGCAAGCCGTCGCTGCTCCCTGCCGCTACCCCACCGTCGCCACCGAGGACCGATCTCCTTCAAACCGGCGGGAGGTCACGAAAGTCGAGTGAGTTTCGGGCACAGGAAATAAGGCGCCCCTGGTTCAAGCCGGTGAGAAAGGCGGGGATTTGCAGGGACGTTCACCGGGCCTCGGCGCACTCCGCATCCACGGCGGCGGAACTGCGCGGCTTTCAGGCACGAATGACGACCGCCTGGTTCTGCCCAGGCGGCCATTGAGGTGATCCAAGATGCCGATTTGCAGGGCCTTTAGGGGTGGCTGACCGGATTCGAACCGGCGACCGCCTGGACCACAACCAGGAGCTCTACCAGCTGAGCTACAGCCACCTCGCAGCCTCCCAATCTAGCGGGCGGGGGCGGTCGCCGCCGCCGGGCGGCGAGGTTGCGGAAATCTGCCATATAGGCAGGTTTCGGCAACCTCGCGGGCTAGGCGATGCCGGGGGCCTCGGGGAGGTGGCCGAGGGCCTCCTGCATTTCGGCCTCGGAGAACTCGAGGTCCTCCAGTTCGCCGGCGTGGTAGGCGGCGTAGGCGCTCATGTCGAAGTGGCCGTGGCCGGAGAGGCCGAGGAGGATGACGCGCTCCTCGCCGGCCTCCTTCGCCGCCAGGGCCTCGTCGATGGTGGCCTTGATCGCGTGGGCGGGCTCGGGGCCGGGGATGATTCCCTCGCAGCTGGCGAAGCGGACCGCGGAGGCGAAGGCCTCGGTCTGCTTCACCGCGGTCGCCTCGACGATCCCCTCCTTGACCAGGGCGCAGAGGCTCGGCGCGTCGCCGTGGTAGCGCAGGCCGCCGGCGTGGACGGGCGGCGGCACGAAGTCGTGGCCGAGCGTGTACATCGGCATCAGCGGGGTCATCCCGACGGTGTCGCCGAAGTCGTAGGCGTAGGTGCCGCGGGTCAGGGTCGGGCAGGCCGCCGGCTCGGCGCCGAGGAAGCGGGTGTCCTTGCCCTCGCGCAGGTTGGCGCGCACGAAGGGGTAGATCAGGCCGGCGAAGTTGGAGCCGCCGCCGACGCAGCCGACGACGACGTCGGGATACTCGCCCGCATCCTCCATCGCCGCGATCGACTCCTGGCCGATCACCGTCTGGTGCAGGCAGACGTGGTTCAGCACCGAGCCCAGCGCGTAGTTGGTGTCGTCGCTTTTGGCCGCGATCTCGACCGCCTCGGAGATCGCGATGCCGAGGCTGCCGCTCGGGTGGCTCGCCTGCGAGCGGCCGGCCTCGGTCAGGTCGGTCGGGCTGCGGTGCACCGTCCCTCCCCAGGTCTCGATCATCGCCCGCCGGTAGGGCTTCTGGTCGTAGGAGACGCCGACCATGAAGACCTCGCACTCCATCTCGAACAGGCGACAGGCGAGCGAGAGCGCCGAGCCCCACTGGCCGGCGCCGGTCTCGGTCACCAGCTTGTTGACCCCGGCCTGCTTGTTGAAGTAGGCCTGGGCGACCGCCGAGTTGGGCTTGTGGGATCCGGCCGGCGAGACCCCCTCGTACTTGTAGTAGATGTGGGCCGGGGTATCGAGCTCGCGCTCCAGGCGGCGGGCCCGGATCAGCGGCGTCGGGCGCCAGAGCTTGTAGATCTCCCGCACCTCCTCGGGGATCTCCACCTCGGGCTCGACCGAGACCTCCTGCTCGATCAGCCCCATCGGGAAGATCGGCGTCAGGTCCTCCGGCCCCGCCGGCTGCCCGGTCCCCGGGTTCAGCGGCGGCAGCGGCTCGCCGGGCAGGTCCGGCAGCAGGTTGACCCAGCTGGTCGGGATCCGCGACTCGTCGAGCAGGTACTTCGTCGTCGCCACGCGGCGATTCTAAGCGCCGCGCTCAGGCCGCGGCGCCGACGGGCTCCGCGGGCTCGGCGCGCTCGCCGCCGCCGCCCGGCCCGCGCGCGAACTCCATCTCGTCATCGACCGGCCCCCGCTTCAGCAGGTGGACGTCCTTGGCGTAGTTCTGGTGCAACCGCCACGGCCGCCGCGCGCCCTGCTTCGGCAGCTGGTCGAGCGCCCGCTGCACGTAGCCGGACTTGAGGTCGATGAAGGGCTCCGTCGGCAGCGAGGGGTCGGGCGCCCGCGGCGTCGCCACCCGGTAGCCGTGCGCGTCCATGTGATCGAGCAGGCGGCAGACGTACTGGGCGACGAGGTCGCACTTCAGCGTCCAGGAGGCGTTGGTGTAGCCGAGCGCGATCGCCAGGTTCGGCACCCCGGCGAACATCATCCCCTTGTAGGCGACGGCCTCGGAGAAGTCGACCTGCTCGCCGTCGACGGCGACGTTCATCCCGCCCAGCAGCAGCACGTTGAGGCCGGTCGCGGTGACGACGACGTCGGCCTCGAGCTCGCGGCCGGACTTCAGCCGGATGCCGTGCTCGGTGAAGGCCTCGACCTCGTCGGTGACGACGTCGGCGCTGCCCTTGCGCACCGCCCGGAAGAGGTCGCCCCCCTGGACGAAGCAGAGACGCTGGTCCCACGGGTCATAGCTCGGTTCGAAGTCGCGGTCGACGTCGTAGCCGGCCGGCATCTGGCGCTCGACGCCCTTGCGGATCAGCTTCCGCGCCAGCTTCGGCGCGCGGCGCGCGAACTGGTAGATGAAGGTCGCCATCGCGACGTTTTTCCAGCGGGTCAGCGCGTAGGACGCCCTCTCCGGCAGCCAGCGGCGCAGCGCCACGGCGATCGCGTCGCGCTCGGGCAGCGAGAGGACGTAGGTCGGCGAGCGCTGCAGCATCGTCACGTGCTCGGCCTCGTCGGCCATCGCCGGGACCAGCGTCACCGCGGTCGCGCCGCTGCCGATCGCCACGACCTTCTTGCCGGTGTAGTCGAGGTCCTCGGGCCAGTGCTGGGGATGGACCAGCTCGCCCTGGAAGCTCTCGACCCCGGGGAACTCGGGCGAGTAGCCCTCGTCGTAGCGGTAGTAGCCGGTGCAGCCGTAGAGGAAGTCGCAGGTCAGCTCGACCGTCTCGCCGCCGCGCTCGGCCCGCACCGTCCACAGCGACTCCTCGCTCGACCACTCGGCGCCGACGACGCGGTGGCCGAAGCGGATCCGCTCGTCCACCCCGTTCTCCTCGGCGGTCTCGCGGATGTAGGAGAGGATCGAGGGGCCGTCGGCGAGCGACTTGTCCCCGCGCCAGGGCTTGAAGGCGTAGCCGAGCGTGTACATGTCGGAGTCGGAGCGGATGCCGGGGTAGCGGAAGAGGTCCCAGGTGCCGCCGAGCGACTGGCGCGACTCGAGGATCGCATAGCTCTTCCCCGGGCACTCGCGCTGGAGGTGGACGGCGGCGCCGATGCCGGAGAGGCCGGCGCCGACGATCAGCACGTCGACGTGCTCGCTCTGGGTCTCCCGGTCGTCTCGCATCCCGTCCTCCTGGCTCGTCGCTTGCGACTGCTCGCTCATCGCGAGGGACCCTATCAACACCATGTCGAGTTGGTCAACAGTTTGTCGAAATGCTCGACACGATGTACGGTGGGCGGAATGCCAGCCGCCGCCAAGACCGATGCCACGCCCAAGGCCCGTGGCCGCCGCGCCGCCCGCGCGAGCGGCGACGACCGCGAGCGGGCGATCCTGGAGACGGCGGAACGCCTGCTGGAGGAACGGCCGTTGAGCGAGATCTCGGTCGACCACCTCGCCCGCGGCGCCGGCATCTCCCGCCCCACCTTCTACTTCTACTTCCCCTCCAAGGACGCGGTGGTGCTGACGATCATCGACCGCCTCGTCGCGGCGGCAGCCGGCAGCCGCGAGGAGGCGCTGGCCACCCTTGCCCAGGGCGGACCGCGAGCCGGCCTCCGCCAGGCCCTCGAGGACCTCTACGCGGCCTTCCGCGAGCGGCGGCAGGTGGCGCTGGCGGCGGCCGAACTGCGCACGACCAACGAGGAAGCCCGGGACCTCTGGGCCGAGGTGATGGAGGGCTGGGTCGCCGACGTCACCGGCGTGATCGAGTCCGAGCGCGCCCGCGGCGCCGCCCCGCCCGGCCCGCCCGCCCGCGACCTGGCGATCGCACTGGTGCAGATGAACGAGCGCGTCCAGTACGCGAGCTTCGCCGGCGAGTCCCCCTCGCTCGAGGACGAGCGGGTGCTCGACGTCCTCGTCGACATCTGGCTGCGGGCGATCTACGGCAGCGCCGAGCCCGGCTAGGTCTGCCCGAACTGCATCAGATTCTGGCCTCAATAGGGCCAGAATCTGATGCAGTTCGGGGTCAGTCGCGCAGCGCCGGGGCGATCTCGCGCCCCATCAGGGCGACCGCGTCGAGGTCGCGGTGCAGCAGGTGCTGGCCCATGATCCGGGAGAGGCCGGCCTCCTCCAGCGCCCGCAGCTGCTCGATCGCCTCGGGGACCGTCCCCTTGATCGTGCTCGGCCGCTGCTCGGCCAGCAACGCCTCGCCGTCGCCGCCCGTCCCTTTCCACTCCGCCAGCCGCGCGGCGCGGTCGTGCAGGTCCGCCTCGTCGGCCCCCACCAGCCAGCCGGTCATCATCGAGAGCGGCAGCGTCGCCGGGTCGCGATCCTCGGCTTCGCAGGCGCGGTCGAGCCCGCCCCGCACCGCGGCGATCTCCGCCGCCGTCGACATCACGGTGTTGTACTCGTCGGCGTAGCGGGCGGCGAGCCGCAGGCTGCGCGGCCCGCCTTTGCCACCGAGGATCAGCGGCGGGCGCGGGCGCTGCACCGGCTTCGGCAGCGCGTTCAGGTCCCGCGCTCGGAAGTGCTCGCCCGCGAAGCTGAACGGCCCCTCGCCCCAGTGACCGAGCACCACCTGCATCTGCTCCTCCAGCGCGTCCATCCGCGGCCCGACCGGCGGCAGCTCGAAGCCGTAGAGCTCGTGCTCGCGCTCCCACCAGCCGGCCCCGATCCCGACCTCGACCCGGCCGCCGGAGACGTGGTCGGCGGTGACCGCCATCTTCGCCAGCACCGCCGGGTGGCGGAAGGTCGCCGGCGAGACCATCGTCCCCAGCCGCAGCGTCTCCGTCACCGCGCCGAGCGCCGCGATCGTCGCCCAGGCGTCGAGCGACCCGCGCTCGCGCCGGTCGTCGACAGAGAGGTAGTGGTCGGAGCGGAACATCGTCCCCACCCCGTGCTCTTCGCAGGCCGCCGCCAGCGCCAGCCAGTCCTCCCAGGTCACGTCCTCCTGGCCCTCGATCATCAGGCAGACGTCCATCTCGCTCCTCTCGTCGGGTTCCGCACACCGACAAGAGTGCCGGTTGCATCCGCGCTACGGTTGCGTCGATGGCAACCCGCCGCGGCATCGCCTTCTTCCGCCCCGAGGCCCGCCCGATGACGGCGACCGGGGCCCAGGCGCGCGGCGCGGTCGCGATCGGGGCCCTCGCCGTCGGCGCCGCCGCGATCGGCGGCTTCGCGATCGGCCGCCTCAGTGTGGGACGACTGGCGATCGGCCGCGCCGCGATCGGCCGCCTCTCGGTCAAGCGGCTCGAGATCGAGGAGCTCGAGATCGGCCGCCTCGCCATCCGCGAGGAAACGCCGCGCCCAAGCGCCCCGCAATGACGCATCCGCCTTCGACCCCAGCGGGGTGTGGGCAAAGTCGGAAGCGCCTGATCGACGCGGCGGCGCTCCTCGCCGCGGTCGCCACCCTCGGCGCGCTTGCCTGGGCGCTCGCCGCCCCCGCCGGCGCCGTCGGCCCCTATCCCGACCTCGGCTCCTGCCAGGTCTTCCCCGACCCGCCGGCCTCGCTCTCCCCCAGCGCCCCGTCGCTGCCCAACCAGGCCGCCTGGAACCAGGACATCTCCAAGGCGCCGCGCGACCCCCGCTCGGCCGCCTACCTCGCCTACATCAACGCCCACGGCGGCGACCGCCTGCACCCGGACTTCGGCTCGCCGCGGCCCTACGGCTTCCCCTACGCGGTCGTCGGCCCGGGCCAGCGCCAGCTGCCGGTCCGCTACACCGCCTACGGCGAGGAGAGCGACCCCGGCCCCTTCCCGGTCCCGGCCGGCGCCCCGGTCGAGGGCGGCAACGGCAGCGACGGCGACCGCCACGTGCTCGTCGTCGACCGCGGCGAGTGCAAGCTCTACGAGCTCTACCGCGCCTTCTACTCGGCCAGGCCGAAGCCCCACTGGAACGCCGACGCCGGCGTCGCCTGGGACCTCAGCTCGACGGCGCTGCGGCCGGAGGGCTGGACCTCCGCCGACGCCGCCGGCCTGCCGATCTTCCCCGGCCTCGTCCGCTATGACGAGGCCGCCTCGGCGCAGATCGAACACGCGATCCGGGTCACCGTCGAGAGCACCCGCAACGCCTGGGTCCACCCCGCCTCCCACTGCGCCGGGGACACCTCCAGCCGCGACGCGCCGCCGATGGGGCTGCGACTGCGGCTCAAGGCCGGCTACGGCCTCGGCAGGTTCAGCGGCCCGGCGAAGGCGATCGCGCTGGCGATGAAGAGCTACGGCCTGATCGTCGCCGACAACGGCTCCAACTGGTTCTTCTCCGGCAGCAGCGACCGCCGCTGGGACGACGAGAACCTGAGCCAGCTGAAGCGGATCCCCGGCCGCGCCTTCGAGGTCGTCAAGAGCTCCGCCCGCGCCCACGCCTGCTGAGCCGCCGCCCGAGGCGGACCGGCGCCCCGCCGCCGTAGACCAGCAGCCGCCAGAGGCGGCCGACGAGGTAGATCACCAGGAAGGCGATCCCGAGCCCGATCGCCCCGAGCACGATCAGGAAGACGATGAAGCCGAGAATCGCGAGCGGGACGAGGAGAAGTTTCACGTCCTGGAGCCCTCAGCCACGGTCGGGCACTCTAGCGGCGGCGCGATCTTCACAAAACTGTCATTTCGCGGTGCTTTCCGGCGACTATCGTTTTGGCGGATGCGACGGGCAACGGGAACGCTCGCCTCCACGCTCGCCCTACTGGCGCTGCTGCTCTGCTCCGCGCCCGGGGCGGCGACGGCCGCGGCGCCCCAGCACGGCGACGGCGACGGCTTCGCGCTGATCGGCCGCACCGTCCTCGCCGCGATCGGCAGCGCCGGCGCCGACGACGCCGTCGACACCCTCGAGAACAGCCTCGCCCTGCTCGGCGCCCGCTACCGGGTCGAGTCGCCGGCGGCGAACGAAGCGAGCGAGCCCGAGCCCAAGCCCGCCGCGCCGCCGCTCAGCGAGGAAGTCGTCAGCGACCCCTCCGAGCTGCCCCCCGCCTCCGCCGGCAGCAACGGCTCCCACGTCCCCCGCGCCTCCTCGCTGCGCGACGAGGAGCTGTTCGCCCACACCCGCGCCGCCGCCGAGGACGGCTCCACCGCGATCCTCCTCACCGGCATCGCCCTGGCGCCGCCGAACGCGCCCGAAGCCGTCAAGGGCGCGATCAACGCCGCCAACACGATCGTCGGCCGCCCCTACGTCTGGGGCGGTGGCCACGGCTCCTGGTACTCCAGCGGCTACGACTGCTCCGGCTCGGTCAGCTTCGCCCTCTTCGGCGGCGGCCTGATCCCGCGCCCCCTCACCTCCGGCGACCTGATGCGTTGGGGCGCCCCCGGCCCCGGCAAGTGGATCACCGTCTACGCCAACCCCGGCCACGTCTACGCCGAGATCGCCGGCCTGCGCTGGGACACCGTCGGCGACGAGAACGGCACCGGCCCGCGCTGGCACCTCGCCACCGCCTCGGGCTCCGGCTTCGCCGTCCGCCACCCGCCGGGCCTCTGAGCGCCCCCGGCCGAACACAAGACGAACCACTCAGCGAGGATCGAAGGCGACCGCGTCTGGCTCCAGGTCGGGACGATCAGGCGCCGATGACGACGGAGCCGACGCGCCCGATGCGCTCGAAGTGATCGTCGCAGGTCAGGACCGTGGTTCCGTTGCGAGCCGCGGTGGCGGCGATCCAGATGTCGTTGGTGGGAATCGGCGTTCCCGCCTTGCGCAGCTCGGCGACTATCTCCGCGTATTGGCGGCTCGTCTCGGAGTCGACCGGCAGCACCTCCACCACGGGGTTGTTGAGAAAGGCGTCCAGCTCGGTTTCGTTGCGCCGTCGCCTGCCACCGAGCAGGAAGCCGGTGCGCAGCTCGCCGAGCGCAACCGTCGGCACGCCCACCAGCTCGGCTCGGTCCAGGAGCGACGCCACCTCCTCGTTCCCCCGCCGGAAGTTGCTGTAGGCGGAGGTGTCGAGGCAATATGAACTCAACGCCAGAGCTCCTCGTCGACGGCCTCGAACTGCGCGGTCGCCCGCTCGAAATCGCGGAACTCGTCCTCGCTCCATCCTCCGGCAAGACGGCCCAGCCCATTGGAGCGCGCGCCCTCCGCGCCGAGCCCCTGGCCGAGAATGTCGATGACCGTCTGGTTCAGCGACTTCCCCCTACGGCGCTTCTCGCGCTCCAGGGCTTCAGCGATGCTGGGCGGCAGATTCCTGATCGTCAGTGCTTTGATGGCCGTCATCTCCCGTGCATGCAATTGATGCATTCACCTGCAGCAGTAGTTTACTGCATGGCACCTGCTGCAACGCCTGGCCTGAACCGGACACCTATATAGATAGATGGCCCCGGGACAAACCGAGAAGCGGGGAGCGCTTGGCCAAGAGCTCGCCAAGGTGCGCTTCGGCAAGCTCTACCGCGAGCAGGGAAGAGCGGTCATCGCCTATGCGCTGCGGCGGGTCGAGAATCCGCAGGACGCCGCGGACGTCGTCGCCGAAACCTTCCTGGTGGCCTGGCGACGCCTCGACGAGGTGCCGATCGGCACGAGGGAGAGACTCTGGCTCTACGCCGTGGCGCGCCGGGTGACCGCCAACCTTCGTCGGGCCGAAGGTCGCCGGACGCGGCTGGCCGAACGCCTCGCCGAGTCGCTGCGGAGCGAGGCCGTGGCCGACCCCGCACGCAGCGGCGAGGCGGCTGCCGTGCTGCGGGCAATGCGCGACCTCGGCGAGGACGACCGCGAGCTGCTCCTGCTCGTCACCTGGGAGGAGCTCTCCCCCGGTCAAGCGGCAGAGGTTCTCGGAATCTCCTCGCTCGCCGCCCGCAGCCGCCTCCATCGCGCCCGGCGCCGGCTGCGGGCACTGATCGAGGATTGCGAAGCGACGGGAAGACGAAATCCGGAACTCGACACGGAGGAAGCACGATGAACACGCGTGGGCTCGAGATGGCGCTCGCGGCAGCCGACCCGGTCGGCCAGGGCCGGCTCGACGGGCTCGACCTCGAGGCGATGGAAGCCGAGTTGCTCGCCGATCTCGACGGCGAGCAGCCGGCTGCCCGGCCGCTAGGGGCCGACCTACCCTCTCGGCGCCGCCCGCGGCGGCTCGCGCTCGCCCTCGGCACCGCCGTCCTCGCCGCAGTCGCCGCTGCCATCGTCATCCTCGCCGCAGGCACCTCGGAGCACCCGTCCCGCGCCTACGGGGCCGACCTCGTCCGCTTCGCCGAATCGTCGCCGCTGCTGCTGCTCGAAGGGCCGGGCTGGCGGGTGCAGAACGTCAACGAAGAAAGGCGGCGCGAAGGCGTCGAAGGGTCGATGGAATTCGTCACCGGCAGGCCGATCCCTTACGAATCGATCAGCGTCACCGGCAACGAGAAGCTCGCCTACGAGTCGGGGATGTTCCCGCCCGCGGTGCGCCAGCGCCGGGTTGAACTCTTCTGGCATCAGGGCGCGCTTCAGGAATGGATCTCGATGCGGCGCGAAACGCTCCACCCGCACGGGCAACGCTGGATCGAGCTGCCCGTCCTCGGCACCACCGCCCACGTCGACACCCGGGCCGAGTTCTACCCCAACCAGGGCGGTCCCGGCAACCGCATGATGGTCGCGCTGTGGTCCGAAGACGGCTACGTGCTCGAAATGAGGGCCGCGGTTCCCGACCAAGCGGCCTTCGAAGAACGGCTCAGCTGGCTGACCGAAGTCGACCTGCAGACCTGGCTCGACGCGATGCCGGCTGACGTCGTCAAAGCCGGCGACCACGACGCCGTGGTCCGCGAAATGCTGAGGGGAGTCCCCGTTCCGAGCGACTTCACGCCGGCGCTGGTCCCCGACGAAGGCCTCAACACCGACCGCTCCCGGGTGGCCGATTCGGTCACCAACACCGTCTCCTGCCTCTGGTTCCGACAGTGGGGAGAGGCCCGCAGGGCCGGCGACCGAGCGGCAGAGCTCGAAGCCGTGAGGGCGATGGCGACCGTCAAGCGCTGGCCGATCGTGCGTCAGATCGAGAAGGAAGCCGGCTATCCCGAAACGCTCTTGAAGCTGGTGAAGTCGATGCCGAGTGGCGTCTGGCAATTCGGACCGCACAGGTGGCGGTTGCTGCCCAAGGCAGAAGGCCTGGGATGCGCCCGTGAGGGAATCCCGGTCCTGCCCTGGAAGCAGAAGCTCCAGCGCGAACGCGGGCTCCCACTGCCCCGGTAGGTCGCGTGGCCTGAGACATCCATCCTCCAAGAGGATCGCGATCTGCAATCTGCAAAGACCACGCTACACCTCGGCATCCCGCGCCCGAATCCCGACAGGCCCCGGCAAGCGAGCGACTTTGCCTTCCATTCGTGCCTCCCAGTTCTTTACAATTATGCCGCTGTTATTAATGGTACTCGACTTTCGTGACCTCTGGCCGACTTGAAGGAGATCGACTCTCGACGTCGAGGGTGCGATAGGAGCAGGGAGCAACGGCGGCTTGCTCGAACGAGGGATGTGTCCAAACATCCTCGAGGAGGTCACCGCCGATGCCCGCCCTGCCATCTTCGCTCACCGCGATCCTGTCCCTGCTCCAGCCCGCCTTCACCGCGCCGACCTTCCAGATCTTCGAGGCGCTCGTGGCGCGGGTTCATCGGCCGCGTCGGCGAGCACACGGTCACCGGGATGTGGCAGGCGGCGCGACTCGCCGGCCGCCTGCACCACTCCCGCGCCCACGACTTCTTCGCCCGCGCCGCCTGGTGCCCCGACCGCCTCGGCCTGCTCGTGCTCGACTTCCTGATCGAGCGCTTCGTCGGTCCCGACGCGCCGATCACGCTCGCCGTCGACGGCTCCGTGTTCCGCCGCTCGGGCCGCAAGGTGCACGGGACGAGCTGGCACCACGACTCATCCACCGCCCCCGGCGGCGGCTTCAAGTTCGGCAACTGCTTCGTCGTCGTCGGCCTGGTGGTGCGGATCGCCGCGCTGGGCGAGCGCGCCTGGTGTCTGCCGGTGCTGTTTCGGCTCTGGCTGCCCACGCCGAAGCCCACCGAGGCGAACCCGAATCCCGGCCGGCGGCCCTCCCAGCAGGACCTGGCCGCGGCGCTCGTGGGGCTGGTCGCAGAGCGCTTTCCGCAGCGGCGGATCGACGTCCTCGGCGACTCCGCCTTCGCCTGCAGGGCGATGGCTCCGAGCGCGGATCGCATCACCCTGACCTCGAGGCTGCGATCCAACGCGGTGATCCACGCCCCCAAGCCGCCGCCGACCGGCCGCCGCGGGCGCCCGCGGGTCAAGGGCCGCCGACTCGGCACGCCTGCGGAGATCGCCGCGCGGGCCAAGGCGGGCGAGTGGCGGCGCCTCTCGGTGCCGGGTCGCGGTGAGGTCATGGCGCTCGTCGTGGAGGGCCTCTGGCACTCGGTGCTGGGCCCACGGGCGGTGCGGGTTGTGATCGTGCGCGAGCCCACCGACGCCGAGGGCTACCGGGTCGCGCTGATCTCGACCGACGTCGAGGCGGGAGTGGCCGAGATCGTCGCCCGCTACGCCGACCGCTGGTCGATCGAGGTCGCCTTCCAGGACGCCAAGCAGACGGTCGGGGTCGGCGAGGCGCGCAACCGGGTGCGGCGGGCGGTCGAGCGCACCGTTCCCTTCGGCCTCATCTGCCAGAGCCTCGCCATCGCCTGGTACGCGCTTCACGCCGACCCCGCCGCGGATGTCGATCGCCGCCGGCGAGAGGCGCCGTGGTACTCCCAGAAGCGCGACCCCTCGATGCTCGACATCCTCGCCGCCCTGCGCCGCGAGCTGATCCGGGCTGAATTTCGACAAGGAGCGGGGCGGGCGCCCTCACCGCGACAAATATCGGCCCGCCCACCGTCACGCCCGCGGGCGGCGGCGTAGGTCACGAAAGTCGAGTAATGGTATTGTGCCGCTAGATATCCTACAATCGTGCCGATGGCAGACTGGACCTACCGAGAGCGCGTCGTTGACGAGGAGCTGAGCCAAAGGCTCGACGCCAGCGGTGCCGTCCTGATCGAGGGGCCAAAGGCCTGCGGAAAGACCGAGACGGCGCGCCAACGGGCGGCGAGCGAGGTCCTTCTTGACGTCGACGAGGGGGCCCGGGCCGCCGCAGCCGTGGATCCTGGCCTGATCCTCGCCGGTGCCACCCCCCGCTTGATCGACGAGTGGCAGGTGGAGCCGAAGATCTGGAACCACGTGCGCCGGGCGATCGACGAGCGTAAGGAGCCCGGGCAGTTCATCCTCGCCGGCTCCGCCGTTCCGGCGGATGACGCAACCCGTCACTCCGGGGCGGGGCGAATGAGCCGCCTACGGATGCGACCGATGTCGCTGTTCGAGTCCGGGTTGAGCGACGGCTCGATATCCCTTCATGACCTGCTCGCAGGCGGCAGCGCCGAGTCGAAGGACGGGGGCGTCGAACTCGCGGATCTCGCCGAGGCGATCGTTCGCGGTGGTTGGCCCGCCCTTCAGCGGCTCCCAGTCGACGTCGCATCGGAGAGCGTCTCCGATTACCTGAACGAGATCTGTCGCACCGACATCAACCAGGTCGACGGCGTGCATCGAGATCCGGCTCGCGTGCAGCGCCTCCTGCGCAGCTTGGCCCGCAACGTCGCCACCCACGTCGCGATGACGACCCTTGCGACCGACTCTGCCGAGGGCGGAGGCAACCCACTGAAAAAACACACCGTTGGCGAGTATCTCTCGGCACTCGAGCGCCTCTTCGTCATCGAGAACCAAGCTCCATGGGCGCCGCATCTCCGCTCCCGCTCGATCCTCCGCAAGTCTGTCAAGCGGCACTTCGTCGACCCATCGCTCGCTGCCTCCGCGCTGGGGGCCGTCCCCCAGGCGCTACTGCGCGACCTGAACCTGCTCGGCTTCCTCTTCGAGTCCCTGGTCGTCCGAGACCTGCGGATCTACGCGCAGCGCGGGCGCGGTCAGGTCAGGCAGTACTTGGACAACAAGGGTCTGGAGATAGACGCGATCGTCGAGTCCGATCGCAGCTGGGCGGCATTCGAGGTCAAGCTCGGCGGGGAAGGTCCGATCGAGCAGGCTGCCAGGAACCTGCTCAAGTTCGCCGGCGAAGTCGATTCCAGGCGCAGCGGCAAACCGTCGGCTCTCGGGGTGATCGTCGCCGGCGGGTACGGCTACGCGCGGGACGACGGCGTTCAGGTGATCCCGATCACCGCCCTCGGATCCTGATTCTCGACGCAAAGCGCCCCCAGCTGGATTCGAACCGGCGACCGTCGGATTAGAAGTTCAGCCGGAAGGTGTCCGAGGGGGCGGATCTAGTCCGAGCGGCTCGATTCTGTCCAAGGAGTTCGGCTGAGTTCGCTGGAGTCGGGGACCAATTTCGGGACCAAGTTTTTCAGCGGATCAACGCATGTGCCTTCTTGCCGCCGATTCAGCCTGAACTACGCCCGACGAGGAAGCTGGGCGGCCGCCCAATCGCCGACGTCATTGACCAACGCAAGGGTGGCCTGGCGGTCGATCGGCTCGTATCCAGGATTTCGTCGTAGCGCAACGGCACCGCGTGTTCGGTGAGCGCAACCACCTGGGCGTTGTCGAAGGGGAACTCCCCGACGGCCGTTGTCACCTCCGCGATCAGACGAGGCAGGTCGTGCGTGTACTCGAACTCGATCCCCCGGGACCCGAGCACAGCCTTGAGCCACTTCTCGACTGCCTGCTGGGCGTGGAAGCCGATGATCTCGTCGCTGATCCCCGCGTCGGGGGCCAGCAACCGCATTGCGTTTGGGTCGTCCTCTGCCTTGCGGACGAGAACTTCCGCTTCAGCCCTCGGATCACGCTCCGACAAGGACGCGGCCTCGCTGCATCGCCTCGTTGACCATGGTCCCGCGAATCCGACCTCTCTCATTTGCATAGTCGGCGCTGAGAACTACGAGGTCGATCGGAACGCCGAGATCGCCGAGGGCTTCACGAAGTCGCACGAACTCCGAGCGGCGGCTTTCAGGTCCGGCTCGATGACAAGCAAATCCAGGTCGCTGTCGGAGCGACCCTCTCCCCGGGCGCGAGAGCCGAAGAGGATCACGGTGGCGTCAGGAGCGGCCGCAGCGAGACGGCGGCCAGCCTCAGCAATCAGAGCTTCGTCCGTCATGCCCGAAATCGTAACCGTCGGGGGCGGCGGTCACGATCCACCAGCATCGCGTCAGTTTCGCCGGGATCAAACGCCCCCGGCCGAACACAATGCGAACCACGTAATCTCGCTTGCGTAGGCGCCGGTGCTGCAGACAAAGCACCTCGCTTCCCATCCGGATCGAAGGATAAGGTCAAGAACGTATGTTCGATCTGAGTCTGGCTGGGATATTCACCGATGCGCTCTCGGGTGCCGTTGCGGTCCTCATCGGTGTCACGGGCCTGTTCGGCGGCGCGGCGCACTACGCTGCCGTCCTCGCTGGCCGCTCCGAACGTGAGGTCGAGCGTGCGACCGGAATCGGCTTCTTCCTTGGCTTTGGTCTCGGCGCCCTCGCCTTGGTGATCGACGCCATGGCGTGATCTACACTGGACTCATGGCGCTTCGAATCACCCTCGCAGCCGTTCCACTCGCGGCCGTGGTCGCACTGGTCCTGCTGCTCAACAGCCTCGATGCCGGCACGGGCATAGCGGTCGCCGCACTCGGTCTCCTTGCGGTGACAGGCGGTGCCGCCCTCGGATACTTCGCCGACCGTCTGCCTGAACTCCGGAAGGCCGACCGCCGCCGTCCCGATGGCACCGGACGCTTCGCGGGCGCCCACCACAGCCACCGCTGAGCAGCGCGGCAGTTGAGCCCGGCCGGCGGGCGTCGGCAATCCGCCGTAGCCAGCGGCTGCCCTTCACTCCACTGAGGATCAGTGCCCCAGTAGAACACAATCCGAACCTTGTGGCTCGCATCGATTCTGACGTCGTTTCCCTCTCCCGCTGAGGATTGCGCCAGCGAGGGTTCGCCCTTGCCGAGATTGACCTCGACCTCCTGAGGTCGAGCCGGAGGTGTCTAGAAGATCCCGCCCAGCACCGCGTCGGCCTGGAACCAGACGGTCTGCTTGCCGACTTTCTGCTTCTTGGTCAGCGCCTTGGCGTAGGCGCGAGCGCAGGCTTTGGGTGCACCGGGGATCGAGAAGGAGACGGCGAAGGATTTAGCGGAGCGAACCTTGGCCGCCGTCTCCTCGTCGAAGGAGACCGGCAGCTTGAAGGTGCCGCTCGCCTTGAAGCGCTGCTTCAGGGAACCGAGCTCGAGCTTCTTGCCGTTGGCGAGCTTGGCCGTATAGGCCGTCTTTACTTCGGCCGGGGTGCGGGTCTTGTATTTGACGACGAGGCGGACCTTCGGCTTCGAGTTGTAGACGAAGACGCGGGAGCGGGCGACCCGCAGGACACATGAATCGGGGATCGAGGGATCCTCGTCACAGGCGTCGGCGATGCCGTCGCGGTCTTTGTCTTTGCCCGAGGCGCAGCGGTCGACCGGCGGTGGTGGGTTAGTGACCACGCAGGTGCGCTTCAGGCGATGGACGGTCAGATTGAGGAAGCTGAGCTCGGTGTTGACGTTGACGCTTCCCGCAACGACTTCGAACTCTTCGCTCATATCTTCGCCGACCCAGATCGTCGCCGGGCCGACTGCCACGGTGCTGGTGACCCCTACCATCACCTCGCTGAGGACGATCTGGGCAGCGGAGTCCGTGTAGCTGACACTCTCCCCCGGCGAGAGCAGCCGCGCCGGGTCCATTCCCGCCGCGAACAGATCGGCCCCATTCCCGCCGCGAACAGATCGGCCGCCGCGAAGAGCGGCTGATCTTTGGCGCCACCACCGGGGTGTTCCCACCAGCCCGGCTTGGGGGCCGCAGTGATCCAAGACCCGCCATCGGGTGCCGGCGTCGCAATGCCCGACGAGAAGCCCGAATCGGGCGGAAGCGCGCCACCGATCTGGTCGACCGCCTGCTGGTCGAAGCGGATCTCTGACTCGAAGACGCTCTTGCTCAGATAGGGCGCAGCCGCCCCGGGCCGGACTAGGTCGACGGTGCCGAGGTAGACGTCGTAGCGGTGGTGCGAGGTCGAATCGGTGAAAGTGGTCGATGGGTCTTCTGCAGCCGCCGAGCCGGGCAGCAGGAGGAGCCCGATAAGGACGAGGAGAAGCGGAGCGAGCTTCCATCGCGGGCCAGACATGCGCGCAGGCTACTAACGGGTCGAGGAGACACGGACGAGATTTGGGTGCAATTCACCCAGGCCAGGGGAGCGATTCCGCAACGCCCCCGGCCATACACAAGACGAACCTGCGAGCTCGGATCGACATCCACCCGATCTCCATCCGCTGACGTCAACGCTTGATTGTCACAGCACGCTCAGCGGCGCAGCTCGGTTCTCAGCCGGGCGGCTAGCCGCACCGAGGCATCGATCTCGACCTTGCGGATCGAGACGCTCTCGACGTTGAGCCCGAACGGGACCCCCAACCGGCGGCAGAACGCGATTAGGTCCAGGGCCGTCGCGACCGCCTGCTCGTAGGAGGCGTCGAGGGTGTCGTCGGCGTGGCGCAGCTCGTTCTCGATCCAGCGCGGGACGGTCACACCGAGCCACCGGAGGAATTCGAGGGTCTTGAGCGACCCGCAGACCGAGAAGCTGAGGACGATCGGCACCGGCGCGAGATCCTGCGCGACGCACTCGTGGCGGTAATCGGAGATCAGGTTCTTGGCCGCGTTGACGTCGTAGACAATCTGGGTGATGAAGAAGGAGCAACCCGTCGCCTGCTTCGCGATCAGCCGCTGGTGCTCATCGCCCTGGCGTGCGTGGCGCTCGGCGATCGCGACCCCGCCGAGCGGCAGCTCCGGCTGGACCTCATCGCGCAGCTCGTAGGCGCGGGCGAGCGAGGTATGGACCTCCTTCTCGCGGGAGGAGGGCCCGACGAACACCGCGAGCGCCCGGGACGGATCCTGCTCCTCCAGCCAGGAGCGAAAACGATCCTCCTGGTACTTGCCCACCGCGCGGTAGACGATGTCGGGGACCTCCAGCCCGACGAGATCACGGGCGAGATAATCGGCGGGGTCCATCGTCGGCAGGAACGGGAACGGGCGCTCGTCGGGATTGCGGTCGCTCTCGTCGTCGATGTCGTAGAGGACAAGGCCGTCGATCGCCAACGACCGCAGCCGCTCCAGGGTGACCCGGCCGATCTCCGCGGCCTCCTCGGGGCTCGTCGTCAGTCGCGGCGGCGTCACGGCGAAGAGCAGAAACTCGCCCGATCGAGCAGCGATGTCCCGTTGCATATTCACGCGCGGAACCGTAGCCGAGGGCCAGACGGGGCCAAGGCAGACTTCAAAGGTCCAGTCGGTTACGGTCGGGCTCGTAACGGGCAAGGCACGCAGATGAGCTCGAGCGGCGCGAGTGGCCCGGCATCTCCCTCGATCTCGGCGCCGGCGCTACGCGAGCGCCTCGATCCCATCGCCGGAGGGTGACCGATGGCGAGCGACCGGGCGGTTCGACCACCGTAAGGCCGTCGAGTCCCTCACGCACGAAACGCCCCCGGCTGGATTCGAACCAGCGACCGTCGGATTAGAAGTCCGGTGCTCTGTCCACTGAGCTACGGGGGCCGTGACAGAGATTATGGCTCCGCAAGGCGGTTCCACCCGCCCGATCGCATACGATCGTCACGTGCCGAAGTTGCCGGTTGCGGGGACCGAGCTTCACTACGAGCGCGCCGGGGACGGCGAGCCGCTGCTGCTGATCCAGGGGATGAGCGGCACGCATCTGGCCTGGGGCAGGCCGTTCGGCTCGCTGCTCGAGCGCAGCTTCGACTGCGTCGCCTTCGACAACCGCGGCATCGGCCTCTCGAGCCCGGCGGAGGAGCCGTTCACGATCGCCGAGATGGCGGCGGACGCGCTCGGCCTGCTCGACGCGCTGGAGGTCGAGCGCGCCCACGTGCTCGGCATCTCGATGGGCGGGATGATCGCCCAGGAGCTGGCGCTGGCCCATCCCGGGCGGGTGCGCTCGCTGGCGATCGGCTGCAGCTACTGCGGCGGACCCGGCTCGCAGCTGATGGACCCGACCGACTTTCAGGTGCTCGCCGCGGCGCTGGCCTCGGGCGACCGCGAGCGCGTCTACCGGGCGATGTGGGAGCTGAACCTCTCCCCCGGCTTCCGCGCAGACGAGAGCCGCTACGCCGAGTTCCACGAGATGGCCTCGGCGCTGCCGGTGGCCAGACGCACCGTCGAACTGCAGCTGCAGGCGATCGTCGCCCACGACACCAGCGCCCGGCTGCCGGGGCTGACCCTGCCGACCCTGGTCCTGCACGGGACCGAAGACCGCATCCTCGGCGTCGCCAACGGCCGCCAGATCGCCTCGCTCGTCCCCGGCTCCAGGCTCGAGATCTTCGAGCGGACCGGTCACCTCTTCTGGTGGGAGCACCCGGAGCGCGCGGCCGAGCTGGTCCGCCGGCACGCCCTCGCCGAGACGGGTTCCTAGCCCTCGCCTTTTTCGGGGAGGCAGGCCGCCGGGTCGAGCCTGCCGTTGACCTTGAAGACATAATCGGGCTCGGGCACGATGTCCGGCTCTTCGATCACCAGCTTCAGCGCCGGGTCGTTCTTCACCCAGGCGTAGACCGGGAACTGGTACGGGTTGGGGACCCCGGAGTTGTAGGGACCGACGTCCTGCGTGTACTGGCTGAGGATCAGGTAGTCGTAGTCGCCTTCGTTGATCGCGCGGCGGAACTGGCGGCAGCTGGTCGCCAGGCGGTAGGTCCCGTCCGGCCCCTTGACGCCGACGTACTGGACCTCGTTGTCGAGGTGGCCGCCGTAGAAGCCGTACTGGCCGAAGATGATCTCGCTGGAGCCGGCGATGCCGATCTTCTTGCCGCGCTGCCTGCGGGCGAAGTCGTAGGCTTTCTGCGGCCCGCCTTCCTGCAGGAAGAGGGTCGATTTCGTGTAGTGGTGGTCGGCGTACTGGACCTCCTGGGCGCGCCCGAGGACGACCGCCAGCAGCAGCACCGCGCCGCCGATCAACGCCACCATCCCGCGACTGACCTGGCCGCGCACCCGTCCCAGACCGAGCGCCGCCGGCGCCCAGACCAGGGCCAGGGTGATGAAGATCGTGCCGACGATGAAGCCGGGGTACCAGCGCGGCGTCGCCAGCACCGTGATCGCGTAGACGCCGACCAGGAAGAGCAGCGTCTGCCAGGCGCGGCGGTCGGGCGCGCGCAGGGGCCTGGCGATCGGCAGCAGCACCATCGCCAGCACCAGCCCCGGCACCAGGTAGCGGGTGTTGGTGAAGAAGCCGGTCGGCGCGCCCTCCTGGCCGGCGGCGGTCAGCGGCGTCACCAGGTAGACGACCGCGGTGACCAGGGCGGCGGCGGCGATCACCCGCAGGATCACGTTGCGCGAGCGCCAGACGATGTAGATCGCGGCGGCGACGGCGATGATCAGGATCAGCGGCGAGCGGCCCGAAGGCGTTGTCGAGCTGGGGGAAGAACCAGCGGCGGTAGGTCGGTTCGGTCAGGTAGTGGGCGACGGCGAAGCGCGGGCGCGGGTCGAGCGGCATCTGGTCGGGCGTCGGCAGGTTGCGGGGGCCGAGCTGGTGATCGGGATCGGGTTGCCGCCGGTCTTGATCATCGCCCGCAGGTACCAGTAGCCGCCGACCACGACCATCGGCACGGCCATCACCCAGGCGGTGGTCCAGCGCGCCTTGCCGCTGAAGACGACCATCCCGATCGTGATCGCCACCACCGGCACGAGGAAGGTGAACTTGACCGAGGCGGCGAGGCCGGCGGTGATCCCGCCAGCACCAGCGGCCCCTTGTCGAGCAGCGGCGCGTCGCGCTCGGGCGCGTCCTGCACCGCTCCCGCCGCCGGCGCCCGCCGCTGGTGGCCGTTGATCAGGAAGGCGACGAAGGCGAGCAGGAAGGCCAGTCCCATGATGTCGTTGCGCGCCTCGCCGGGCTGGGTCTCGATCATCACCCCGGCGTCGAGGACGATCGCCCCCGCGACCAGGGTCGCCGGGCCGACCTTGTAGGGACGGCCGACGCACCAGGCGGCGAGCAGGGCGATCGCCAGCCAGAAGAGGTTCTGCAGCGGCGCCAGCCAGTCGCTCTTGAAGAGGACGATCGCGGCGCCGTTGACGAGCTCGGTGCTCTGCGGGTAGAACCAGGCCGCCAGCCGCAGCGGGTCGGTGTAGTGGAGGTGGACCGTCGAGTGCTCCTGGGCGATCGTCGCCGCGAAGGGCATGTGGTACCAGGTGGTGTCGCCGCCGAACATCCCCTGGTCGAGGCTGAGCTGGGACGGGAAGGTCCACTCGGCGACGGTGAAGGAGGCGACGCCGACCGCCAGCAGCAGGGCGATCGTTCGCACCCTCGGCGCCTTCACTTGCCCGCGCGTCGATAGGCGCCATCCACCAGCCCAGCCAGGCGGCGCCGAGCCCGACCGCGATGCAGACGAAGACGATCCAGCCGAAGCGGAGGATGCTCAGCGTCCCCAGCAGCTCCAGCGAGAGCACGAGCAGGGCGACGGCGATCGTGGCGTCGGCGAGCCGCGCCAGGGCGCCCGTGAATTCGGGGACGATCCAGCGGCGCAGCCAATAGCCGCCGAGGCCGACGGCCGCGACGATGCCGATCACGGCCAGGCAGCCGCCTATGTAGGAACCGAAGGAGGGCGCCACGAAGCGCGGGATGCTATTCGCCGCGCCCGGCGGGGGTCAGGACGCGCCCCCGCGCCGCTCAGGACGCGGCGGTGGGGATCCTGCAGGAGACGCCGGTCCCGGCCAGGCCGCAGTACCCGTTCGGCACCTTGTGCAGGTACTGCTGGTGGTAGTCCTCGGCGTAGTAGAACGGCCCCGCGGGCTCGACCTCGGTCGTGATCGGCTCGTGGCCGGCCTCCCGCAGCGCCTCGTCGTAGGTCCGCTTCGCCATCTCCGCCGTTGCCACCTGCGCGTCACTGGTCGTGTAGACCCCCGAGCGGTACTGGGTGCCGACGTCGTTGCCCTGGCGCATCCCTGGCTCGGGTCGTGCTCCTCGAAGAAGACCTCGAGCAGGTCGGCGTAGGAGACTTCGCCGGCTCGAGGCGACCAGCATCGCCTTGGCGTGCTCGGGCCGGCCTGGTGCAGACCTTGTGGGTGGGGTTCGCGCGGTTCGTTGATGTAGCCGATGCCGTCGTGTAGACCCGTCGAGCGTCGAAGAGCCGCTCCGCGCCAGAAGCAGCTCAGCGCGAAGTAGGCCACCTCGACCCCGTCGGGGAAGGGCGGCTTGATCGGGGTGCCCAGGACGGCATGGGTGTCGGGAACCTCGAAGGCGCGCTCGCTGCGGCCCGGCATAGCGCCTCCTCGGGCGCGGCAGTCGGCTTCTGGGGCTCAGCATCGTCATCAGCCTTCCAAATCCGCTGATTCAGCCTTCTTCCGAGTCCGTTCTCGTTTTTCTTGACCAAGACGTTACGGCAGCGAGATAACAGGACGACGAACCGGCAGCCCGGCCTGGCCCGCCTGCCTGCTGCCGCAGCGGGTACGGTCCCGGCATCGGCTGCCTGCTCTTCCTTCTCGCCTTCATCTCGCCACGCCTGGTGCTGTTCCTGCTGTGGCTGTTCTCCGACCTGCTCAGCCGCGCCTTCGACAGCTGGTTCGTCCCCTTCCTCGGCCTCTTCCTGCTGCCCTGGACGACCCTCGCCTACGCGGTGATGTGGAGCAGCTCGGACGGCGTCTTCGGCTTCGAGTGGTTCATCGTCGTCCTCGCCTTCTGCTTCGACCTCGGCTCCTACGCCAGCCGCGACCGCTTCCGCAGCGCCCGCGACTGACCCGTCGCGCGGGCGGCCGGGCGCTCAGGCGCCGTTGATCGGGTAGGCGTAGCGGATGTGGCTCTTGGCGATGACGGCGAAGGCGCTCGTCGACCTTGCCGTCGACCAGCGAGGCGCCACCTCGATGTTGGTCAGCGACGAATCCGAGGTCGCCGCGGTTGAGCGAGTCCGAGAACCGGCTCTGGAGCGGCGGGCGGCAGGGTCACGTCGCCGACGATGAGCTGCCGATCGGTTTCAAAGGCAGCGCGCTCGGTAACGGCTCGTTCGATGGAGTCGCCCGGTATTCATGCTGCCTCAATATCGACGCGATCGCGCCAAACGCGACTAGTTGCAAACCCGACTGTATAAACGTCCAGACGGGTGGTATCCGGCCCGGCCGCTCGCGAGCTCTGGTGGCGAGCGAACCACTCACCGAGGGCCTGCACGCCCTGGCGCTGCGTCTCGCCCCCGCCGAGGCCGCCGAGCGGCCCGTCGCCGCGCATCATCAGCAGCTTCAGCTTCTCGCCCTTGACGGTCCGCAGCTTCAGCGCCACGCTGGCGCCGTCCATGATCGCGGCGCCGATTTCCGGCGAGCCGCCGCCCCCACCCTCGGCGCTGGCCGCGGGCGTCGTCCGGCGGCAACGAAAGAGGCTCCCCGTCCGGGCTCGAAACGGCGACTCATCCCCTGCACGACCAGCCGCCCGTCGGCGACGACGATCGCCACCATCCGACCCTTGAACAGGCCGACTGGGTCGCCACGCAGCACGCCAGCAGCTCCTCGCCGGGATCGAGCAGGGACTGGGCCACCGGTCGCAGCTTCTCCCCGAGGTCGGCCATCGCGCCAAATCGTACGCCGTCCTCCCCCCGGCGCTTCGCGCTGAGCCTCTTGAGCGAAAAGTGCTCCTTAGATCAGCTCCGCGATCAGCTCCGCGGCACGGGCCGCTCCGTCGTTCTCCACTGGGCGATAGCTCACCCCGCGCCCGATCTCCTCGGCGATCGCCTGCGCGTGTTGCTCGGGCCGGCCGAATCGAAGTCCATACAGCGCCCAGCGCCGTAGCGCTTGAGGCGGTGGCGTACATGGAAGTTCTGCTCGAAGTGGTGGCGGAGCGGGAAGTAGAGGAACGGGCGCTGGTTGGCGGTCAACTCCATTGCCGTCGTCAACCCGCCCTGGACGACGGCCAGGTCGCAGACGGCGAGGTGGCGGTAGAGGTCATGCACGTAGGGCCGTATCTCCAGGCCCGGGACCTGGGGCAGGCTCAGAGGATCGATCCGCGGACCGGCGACGACGATCATCCGCAGCTCCGGCACCCGCTCCTTTGCCTCCGGAAAGGCGGCGATCACCCGCCGCAGGAGGCGGGCGCCGACCCCCTGAGCCGCCGACGGTGACGATGCAGACTCGCTCGTCGTCTCGGTAGCCCAGCGCTCCGTGGTCGCCCACGTCCTTTGGGTCGAAGCCGGTGACGTAGCCGGCGAAATGGTAGTGGGCCTCGGTCCA